>CAZIXA010000013.1:0-58696 GCA_964543295.1 uncultured Clostridia bacterium
TGAAATCCTTGTCTGATAAGGCATAGAGACATTAGCTGTCAAACTTAGGTTTAAAGACAGGTGACTGTTATGAAGCTGCTCGTATCTATGAGCATTCTCCTCGCAGTGTTTATAATTGGGTCCATCGTCTCAGCACGAGCGGCCTGGCCGGATTATCAGAAGGAAAACGTCCGGGCCGTCCCCGGAGACTCTCTCCATCCCAGGAGCAAAAGTTGTACAAGGACCTGTTGCTTTCACCTCGGGAACTTGGCTATAATCAGAATATCTGGGATGGACCATTACTCTCCTACCACCTTGAGAAACAGTATAGAGTGCATCTTGAAGTTAGACAATGCCAGAATGTTCTCCATCGCTTGGGCTTCACTTTACAAAAACCTCGGCGACAGGCAGCCGAAGCTGATCCTGAGAAACAGGAAGCATTTAAAAAAAATTCCAAGAATGGATGAGAGATTCTCAGATCGAGGTATGGGCAGAGGACGAGGTTCATTTTCAAAGAGCCAGCAGTCTCACTCGGATTTGGGCTCCTCGAGGGAAGCAACCACGGGTACTTTCTGCTTCCACTCGAGAGAAGATTGGTTTCTTCGGAGCAATAAGTCTGGCAACTGGCCAACTGGTGACCCAAACAGCTCCTACTTTCAATGCCGAGACCTTTCAGCGCTTTCTCTGTCATCTGCTCCGCTTTACTCACAGGCCCATTCTGCTGATCTTAGACAATGCCAGATATCACAGAGCTCGAGACTTGAACCCTTTCTTTACCAAATATCAGGCCCAGCTCCAACGAGCTTTTTTGCCTCCGTATTCACCCGAACTAAATCCCATCGAGCGAGTTTGGAGGATCACCCGTCGAAAAGTAACCCACAACCGTTACTTTCCAAGTATAGAAAATCTCGAAGAAGCTCTTGTGAACCAGTTTACCCAATGGGAACATCCTAATGGAGCAATCAAAGTTCTATGTGCAACTATTTAATACGTTACATATAGTGGAAAAAGAGGGTCTTTAAACCACCTCTTAATTAATCCATAAATGACCCACCATTTACATCCAAGATTTCACCAGTTATGTAGTTTGCTCTTTCTGAGACTAAAAAAAGCACTGCTTCAGCAACATCTCTCGGTCTGCCCAATCCCCGGGGAGTTGATTTGGCCAAAATCTCTTTCTTTCCAGGACCATAGATATCTAGCAGCGGAGTGTCAATGCCTCCCGGCGCTACTGCATTAACATTTACATTATAGGCTAGAACTTCTTTGGCTAAGTGTATAGTGAAACAGGAAACACCAGCTTTAGCAGCAGAATAACTAGCCGCTGCGTTAATCCCACCGATTTTGGCTGCAGTAGAAGATATATTCACAATCTTTCCCGTTCTACGTTTCTTCATACTTCTAATCACAGCTCTACAACAAAGAAAGGTTCCCTTAAGAATAACACCTATTACCTCATCCCAATCCTCTTCCTTTATCTCCTCTACCTTGCCCATTTTGGTAATTCCAGCATTATTGACTAATATATCTATTTCTCCAAAGTTCTTTACTACCATCTTAACCATTTGTTCTACCTGGTCACTTTTAGCCACATCAGCTTTAACTGCCATAGCCTCACGTTCCATAGCCTTAATTTTTTCTTCTACCCCTAGCGCTCCTTCCTTATTACTTCTATAATTTATAGCTACTTTTGCCCCCTCCCGGGCCAAGGCGAGAGCTATAGCCCTCCCAATTCCACTTGAGGCACCAGTTACGAGAGAAACCTTACCTTCCAAAGTCATTTTTTACCTTGAGATTTAAAAAACCTTTCTTTATAATTGTAAAATCTAAGGAATAGAAACTTGCTCAAATTTTTAGCAAGTTTCGGTCTATAGCCTTCTTGATCTTTCGAGTAGAATCAAAGAAACGACTTTGGTAGATAACCGATAATTTCACCCCTGCCTTCTCGCAGGCGTTAATTATTTGGTCTATCCTCTCTAAAGTAATATCAAGAGGTTTTTCAACGATAACGTGTTTTCCAGCATTAGCTGCAGCCACAGCAATTTCTTTATGAAGTCCACTAGGCACACAAATATTTACAACCTCTATATCTTCTCTAGCTAATAGGTCCTGATAATCTTGGTAGTAGGGGACACCTTCGGATTCTCCCTTATTTTGACAGAAGTTACTTTTGGAATTATGACCAATCTCAATTGTATTTGACTTACTTCGGAGACACAAGAATTTTCATATGAGATTCTTTTCTGGAAATGAGTTCCTTGAATCCTTTCTCAATCAGATCGTCAAGTTTAATCTTTGAGGAAATCAGTGAATTGATGTCCATTTTACCTTCAGAAATTAAGTCAATTGCTCTTACATAGTCTCTTTTGACCCCTCCTGTAGTGCCAATTATAGATAAAAAGTAATTTGGGACCCGAGTGAAGAACAATGTAACAGGATTTTCATGAAGCGCTATTGAAATAATTGTACCCCCGGGTTTCGTAATATCAATACATGTCTGAAGAGATGATTCCGTTCCTCCACATTCAAAAGCAAAATCTACCCCACGGCCATTCGTTAAATCATAAATTGCCTTTTTGACATTAACTTCCTTTGGATTTAGTACTTCATCTGCACCCAGTTTTTTTGCTAATTCGCATCTGGTTTTAATCATTTCTATTACATAAACAGATTTTATACCAATAGCTTTTAGCACTTGCATTTGCAGGTTACCAATAGGACCTGCACCAACTACGGCCGCAATATTTACTTCTTTTTCCTTTACACCACCTATATCAATAACACTAAAAGTACCAATTCCTAACGGTTCAACAAACGCTCCTTCCTCATGCGACATATTTTCAGGCAACCTATAGAGCATATATGTAGGAACAGAAATGTATTCTGCAAACCCTCCATTTCCTGATTCTTCACCTATCCAAACTCGATGTACACATGAAGATTCCATATTTCTTTTACAATAATAACATTCTCTACAATAATACTTTGCATCAACAGTTACTCTATCACTAATTTTCCAATCTTCAACGTCTTGACCTAGTTCAACGATTTCTCCTGAAATTTCATGCCCTAAGATTTGAGCTAATTTTAACTTAGGACCTTTATCTATTTGACCAACTTGGTAATAATGTAAATCACTTCCACAAATACCGCAATATTTAATTTCTATCTTAACTTCTTTTTTACCTGGCTTTGGATCCTCTATCTCCTCAATTCTTACATCTTCTTTGCCATACCATCGAGCAGCTTTCATTTAATTGACCTCACTATCTGATAGCACCGAATGTAAGACCTCTCACCAGGTATTTTCCAGCCAAAAAACACACCGCTAAGGGTGGTATGGAAAGTATTACCCCAGAAGAAGCTGCTGCTCCCCACACGACCCCACGCGGTTTAACAGCACTTGCAGCTACTACTGTCAATGTTTTCGTTTCGTATGAAGTAAGGATATTTGCAAATAGGAATTCATTCCAGCAAAATACAAAGATAATCATAAACGTAGCAGCCAACCCCGGTAAGATTAAAGGTAAAATAATCCTGTAAAAGACTGCATATTTAGTGCAACCGTCTACTAGGGCACTTTCTTCAATAGCGCTTGGTATCTCTGAAATAAAAGAACCTGTCATCCAAATGGCCATAGGTAAATTAAAAGTGGCATAAATCAAAATTAAATACAAGTGAGTATTGAGCAAACCCAATTGTTTCCCCAGGAGAAAAAGCGAGATACTAGCTATGATAGGCGGAATTACCCTCACAGTTAGTAATTCTATAGCGAACAACTGCTTGTTTTTAAACTCTAACCTAGCTAAAGCATATCCTCCCATGGTACCAACAAAAACAGTTATTATCGTAGCCACTAGGCTGATTAGGATGCTATTCTTGAAAAAGTGAAAGATTCCCCATTGTCTAATTATTAATGTAAAGTTATCCAAAGTAGGATTAAACAAAAATTTTGGTGGTATAGAGAATATATCTATTCTACGTTTAAAAGCAGTTAAAATCATCCAAATAAATGGGAAAAGGTATGTCAATGTTATCAGGATACAAACAGTATAGAAAAATAGCCTAGAGATTTGTTTTCTCTTTTCCGAATTTATTTGGTTCATTTCTTACCATAACCTCAGTTTACTGAGTCTAATGTAAGTTAAGATCAAAATCAAACCAAATGCCAAAAACAAAAGCGATAAAGCGGCAGCGTACCCAACATCTAAATATTTAAACCCTATTCTGTACACGTAATATGAAAACACATCAGTTGAGAGTGCCGGACCTCCGTGGGTCAATACAACAATAATGTCGTAAATTCTAATAGCATCAATCAACCTGAAAAGGACAGCAATTAAAATGGTACGATTGAGCAAGGGCAAAGTAATATATATAAACATATGCCGATGATCAGCGCCATCCACTCTAGCTGCTTCAAAAGGTTCTCTTGGAAGAGAGCGTAATCCAGCAAGCAAGATTATGAACATAAATGGGGTCCATTGCCAAACATCCACGATCATGCATGACCACAGTGCTGAACTGGTACTAGCTAACCATTCTATTCGCTTTGCACCAATTAGACCGAGGAAATAATTCAAGATTCCATAATTGGATTCAAAAATGAATCTCCAAGTGAGCCCGACCGCTACAGGGGTTATTATCATCGGAAGAACCACTAGGGTCTTTAAGAAATATGTCCCTCGTATCTCTCTATCGAAAAGGAGCGCTAATCCCAATCCAAGGATAAGTTCTACGGAAACTACAAAACCCACAAAACCTAGAGTTATTTTAACAGAATTTAGAACATGCCAGTCCTTAGGTATTGCAAAGAAATTTTCTGCCCCTATGAACCTCTTTATCTGAAGGAGAAGGTTATACTCATAAACACTTATGTAAAGATTATACAAGAGTGGAATAAAAGTAACTGAAGTTAATAAAACTATGGCTGGCCCCAGGAACACCCAAGATGCATATTTCTCTTTCATATTTCTTCCTTAATATATGGAATATCTCGAGTACTTTCAAATAATTTAGAAAGCTGGCTGCGCATCCAGCAGCTTCATTCAATGAAGCAATGGAAAATCCCCTCTAGTCCTGGAAGTTAGCAGGTGTTAACACAAGTGGTCTAAACGGATTAAGTTTTCTTTTCTCGGAATAGCCGACACTAGCAGGATACGCAGCCATCATATCTTCTTTAGACTTACTTCTTCAAAACTTCCACTATTTTCGCTGTGTCAGTTGCCGCCATATCTATTGCTTCTTCAACTGTAATCTTATCAGCCAAAGATAGTGAAAGTGGCTCATAAATTTTGTATATCACCTCTAGGGCATTTTTCTCCCAAAAGTGATAAGGAACATAGAATTCTCCTTCCAGAATCTCATAGACTTTGCCCCATTCAGCCGCATGTTTCTCACGAATACGAAGATCTGGAGTAATAATTGGATTCATTTCAAAAAACAGTTCATACCCCGTCTCTTCGTTCACAAACCACCTGAAGAACTCATATGCTTCCTTAGGATGTTTGCTTGCTTTATTGATCGCCATATAACAGACTGGAGAAACTACTGTTACTTTACTCCCCGGGTCGGTCGGCAAATGTGTATAAAGCAGCTTTCCTGCAACTTTGGATACCTCTGGATTTTCAAAATCAAATGTTATGTCGGAAAATGTTACTACCATCGCTATCTTGCCATCTGTCACCGCAGCGGAAACCTCACCGTAACTCCAAGCCAAAGTACCCGGAGGACAATAAGGTAGAACATCCTTCATCCTTTTTAATGCCTTCACACCAGCTTCTGGTCTATTGAACAACGGGTTCCCTTTAGAATCAAACAAGAATCCGTCCAAATCGCCTCTTGGCGGTGTTCCCCCTACTAAGCGGGGTAACCAATCTGCGCCGAAGCAAGACTCATTCATGCCCGCATACAATGCTGTTCCATAGATATCTATTCTTCCGTCTCCATCAGTATCCAGAGTTAATTTTTTCGCAGCTTCTAAGAACTCATCCCAGGTCTTCGGTACTTCCAGCCCGTACTTATCGAGTAGATCTTTTCTTACAACTAACACGATCGCAGCCTCAAAATACGGTATTCCCCAATATTTACCTTCCCATTCAAGAGAAGCCCTGCTCGGCCCAGAAAGGACATCCCAATTGATGGGTCCAAGACCTTGTTCTTTCGGCCAATCTGTTAAATCGTAGGTCCATCCACCCGCTACCACTCCAGGGAACTGAAGAGCATCGACAGCAATGATGTCATAAGAGGGAGACCCACCTGATAACTCTAACATATTCTTCTCCCAGAAAACTTCCCAAGGATAAGTCTCAACCTTTATCTTAATACGTCCCCCTGTATATTCCTCAAAAGCTGCTGGGATTTTTTCTGGATTAGTCAATGCAGGAGTAGGTGCCCAATCGCATGTCAACATCTTAAGTTCAACAGCAGGTGATGATTCAACAACGGGTGACAGCAGCGTTGTGATCAGCAATAAACCTACCAAGATTTGAAAACTTCTAACTATATTTCGCCCACTAAAAATCATTTTAAACCTCCCGTCTGTTTTTCTTTTCCATAAAAACCCCAAGATACTGCCAACCTTAACGGCCGCACTTCCTCTCATCACCTCCTCCTGGCCTTATTTTTATCTTTTTCTTTAGAGAAATCTAACTTCATTACTGATTGTTATAATGCCTATATTTTTGAAACTTGTTCAAGATTGTACCATGTGTCCAAGATTAATTAATCTCATTAACTTTTACAGCTCTTCTTTTTTCGTGAGATTTGTACATAGCTTCAATCACTTGCGTTAGCTTTTTCCCATCTTCTCCCGAAAGTAAAGGCTTGTCTTTGCCCAATACGCACCTTACAAAAGAACTTACCTCATCTACAAAGCTCTGTCCCCAGTCATCCTCGATCACCTCAAAACACTGGCTTTTTTTGTCGTTATATATAACAAGAGGAGGATTGTTCACTAATTTTGCGGTTATGTATGGAATCCATATTATCCCTTTCTCTCCTATTATCTCAATAGTTTCATAGTCAGAGTAATACTTCGATTTAATATAGATCTCCCGGGCGCAAGCACAGTCTAAACAACCGTAGATACCTCTCTTTTCATAAGTCCATGAAACGATAGCGGGATACTCTTCAACTTCTTGGGGATTGTCAATCCATGCGTAGACTTCGGAAATCTCACCTAGAAGAAACCGAGCTACAGC
This sequence comes from uncultured Clostridia bacterium, assembly GCA_964543295.1. GTDB lineage: Bacteria > Aerophobota > Aerophobia > Aerophobales > AE-B3A > AE-B3B. Next base: position 7,182 of record CAZIXA010000013.1, read on the forward strand.
AAAATAGTGGTAGCCTGCGTCTATAAGTAACCCACCCCCATATTCTTCTCTCTTTTTTCTCCACTCACTTTCAGTTTGTATCTTTTCTAACTCAGCATACTTGGGACTCGCTGCTACATGCTCCATCCTTATCATTTTCGGTTGACCAATTTCTCCATTCTCAATTAACTTTTTTGCTTCCTGTATTGGTTGGAAAAATATGTACTGATCATTTATATTTAGGATTACTCCAGCATCTTTTGCTGCTTTTATCATCTCATCACATTGCTTAACATTTATTGCCATCGGTTTTATCACGGAAATGTGTTTTCCGGCTTCAGCAGCAGCAATTGCCATCTCAGCATGCAAGTGATGAGGTGTTAGAATTTCAACTGCATCAATTTCCTCATCTTTAAGTAGCTCTTTATAGTCTGTATAATATTTCTTTACTCCCCAAGCTTCAGCTGCCTTCTTTGCACTATCTTCAATTATGTCACATACAGCAACTATTTCAGCTTCCTCACATGCTAAATATCCTTCGGCCTGCAAGGTTGAAATTATTCCTGACCCTATAATCCCAACTTTAACTTTCTTCATTTTCTTATACCTCCTGCCTTCCCATAATGGTTAACCGTTATTTCTATAAAATGTTGACTCGTTTTTCATTTCTTAACTTTAACTCCTGACTTTCCTGTTAAGCAACACTGTTCGTTCTGCCTTAAGCGTGTAAGACTATTACGGCAGAACGAACAGTGTTTTCTCGAGTTGTTTACCACCTCGTAGCACAAAATGCATTTATACCCTCAGTTCCTTACATCTTACCCTAGCTACTTCAGGTGGAAGCGGTAGATCTTCCCACCAGAAAGGCGGGTTCCACTTAAGAGTAATATAGGTACAGACTTTTTCACCAACGTTCCAAACTGAATGCGGCGTTCCTATTGGGAAGTATGCAGTGTCTCCCTTTTTAAATATCTTAGCTACGTCTTTATCATCTGTCGATCTATAAACAACTTTAAGTTCATTTTCTAGGATAATGACTGTCTCTTCATGTGAATGAGCGTGATAGTCGTGTCCACCACCTGGCGCGCATTCACACCACATCACTAACAGGTCTGTGTCCAATTCCTTCGTTACCAAATTCCTAACTGTAAAATCTCCGGCCACCACTTTCCTGAGTGGTTGATCCAGGCTGCTTAATACTGGCTCCTTTCTCTTATACACGAAATCCTCGTACTTTACGCTTTCTGGATGTACCAAACGCTTTGCATTCCAGATATTGCCTTGTTCACCTTTTTTTGAATTTAACATCTAAAGCCCTCCTTTTGCGTTGTGATGATTTCTCTCGGCTATATGTATATGACTCTCTTTCTCCAGCTCCAGCAATCTTTCTAAAAAAACTTAATTATTCAACACTTTTTCTTTTTAGAAAAATTCTTTTATTCCCAAACTGGACTGGCCTACCCGGCTTCCTCACCTCCCTCCAGACCCAGACGCTCCAAAGTTTCCCAACGAGGCATTCCATTCTCGTCCCATCCCCGAATACTATAGTATTCCTTTAGCAATTCATCTATAGGGGGAAATTTGCCGGCTCTAGGCCCACTCTTAGCAGGCTGAAACATTTTTTTAGGAAGAATATCGTACTCTTTTCCTTTTCCGTCTCGAATATTTATCATACGCTGAAGATTATGAATACGCTCTCCTACCTTAATGAATTCTTCCACAGACCAATTCCATCCAGTTATAGCGTTAAAAGCCTCTTTGAGCTCAGTCACAGTCAATTTACCCGCATCAACAAAGAAGTTGCACATAGACAAAGAGTTCATCAAAACAGCATAATCCTGACCTTTTACCGCTATATGAGCTTTACCTTCTGTATTGAACTGGACGGTTTTCCTTTCATCTATCTCCAGCTCAGGCGCTTCGGTTCCAAAATCATAACAGACTACCATCCCTCTTTGATGGCTAGAACCAATGGGTCCTGTGGCATAATTCACCGCAGTACCCCAAAAAGCTCTGGGATCCCAAGCAGGGAAATCTAAACCTCGAACCTGAACTACTATTTCCTCAGCCTCTTTATTGATTTTGCGAGCTGTTCTAAGAGTACCTTCTGCCAGAATATCCCCAAATCCTTCCCTCATCCCTATTTTTCTGACAAGTTCCACCAGCGACTTAGGATCACCCCACTTTACCTCCAAGCCATCAGTTTCTTCTGCAGTTAACCATCCTCGCTCAAAGCATTCCATAGTAAAAGCAACACAACTTCCCGTAGATATAGTGTCCATACCGAAGCGATTACATAAGTCATTTGCCTTGCATATAGCTTTCAGGTCGTCCACCAAGCAAGCACTACCCAATAAAGCCAAAGTCTCATACTCCGGTCCTATTCTTTTCATGGCATACTCGGGAGGATTAGTAATAGCTATCCGACGGTGACAGGCTATATTGCAATTCATGCAGGCCATAGGTCGTACATTCAATATTTTAGTGTATCTGGGTGCACCTATCTTATCAACTCCATCCCAGGTATCTCCACTCCAATACTTAATAGGCAGATTACCACTTGCCGCAGAACTGCTTAGAGCCGAAGGAGTACCATGAGCATGCATCACCACAGCATTCTGTTTAATTTTCTCTCGATATGTTTTCCTGAGCTCGGATATTTTCTCAGCATCAAAAACTTCACGTTTTTTAGTCCCATAAACAACCACTGCTTTTAAGTTTTTTGAACCCATCACTGCACCAATACCAGTTCTACCTGCATAACCATGGCCATCAGCAGTTACACAGGCAAACCGAACTAGTTTTTCTCCTGCTGGTCCAATGGCGACAATAGCTGCCCTTTTTTCTGCTACATCTTCTTTTAATTTATCCAACACTTCCACAGTATCCATACCCCAGAATCTACTAGCACTCTTGATTTCTGCACCTTTGTCGTGGATCCATAAATACACAGGTTGGCTAGCCTTTCCCTGAATAATGAGAGCATCGTATCCGCATCTTTTAAATAGAGGAGCCCAATTGCCACCTCCTGAGCTATCCCCCAAAGTACCAGTTAAGGGAGATTTGGAGATCACACTAAATTTTCCAGAACCCCAGAAATCAGCTGCCTGCCAGGGACCAACAGCAAAAATCACTCTATTTTCGGGATCAAATGGATCTGTATCCGAGTCTAACTCTTCATAAATAACTTTGGCACCGAATCCGGAGCCTCCTACCACTTGCTTAAAAACAGACTCAGCAACTTTCTCTTCGGTTATTTGTCCTTCACTTAAGTCTACCCTAAGGACTCTACCCCAATAGCCATTTGATTGCATAAACATCCAAACCTCCTTTTCCCACAGTATCATCAGATAAATTTCCTGTAGCAACTAAAGGCAAACCTTCTTAATCCCCAATAAATCACATACATCCATAAGCTGGCAAGTCAAATTACCCTCTTTTAAAAGTAAGTGATGGTCTATACCTTGAGAGAGCATTCTCTCAAATGCTTCTTTTACATCACAGTTTAAGCTAAGCTTTACTAAAAGTTTCTTACCAGCATCTAACCACTCTTTCTCGGTGATAGGTTCTGTTTTTCCTTTAGCAATAAGCATCCTGTAAGTATTCTTTTTACCACATAAACTGGCTATGGTAGCCTCTGGCATGGGTTTAAGAGCAAGGCCAACAACTGTGCCCCTTTCTCCCCCTGGGGTTATGTGAACCATCGAAGGACTCTCAGCAAGCGAATGGGCTGAGCTTCCCTCATGTGCTAAGTAAAGACGGTTTTCTTTGAAGTCAAGCTTTCCTGCCTCAGCTAGTGCCACTGGACCACCTTTTCCTAACCATTGTAGGATAAGCATAAGAGTTGTATGGCCTAAGTCGCCCTCAGTATCCAGGACAATATCCTCATCTGCCAGCCAGGAAGAAGGAAGATTTACCAAGCCTCCGTATTCTGGGTAACATTCTGCTGCGGCTGCAGTGAGATTATAGTTTTTAAATAACTCCTTAATTGCTAAATAAACTTTGGCAGCATAAACTAGACGCTCCTCATCTACTTCAACCTTTCCTAATCTATTATTTTGTCTCATGTCTTGTAAAATTTCATTAGCTTCTTTTTCACTTTTTTCTTCAGCCCTCTTAATTAGCTCTTCCATTTCGATGTGAACAATCTTGGTACCAAAAGAATCTGTTAGATCCCACTCTTCATGGGTCATATCTTGAGGGCCAGCAGCTCGCCAGGTTTGTCTTGGACCAATTAAACCAATTTTTGCCTGCCTTAAATTTTGGGCAACTTTTGCCGTAGAGGCAAAACTAGCAATTGGTGAGACAACTTCTTTATCATCTGGTAGGCCGTATATATACTTATAGAAAATTTTCCTTTCCCATAAAATACTGGCAAAATGTTGGACGCAACCAATGGAAAAAGTTTCTGTAAACGGAAATGCCCACAAAACAATGGGAGCTTTTACGGTATTTATTAAAATATATTGAATTGCATCTAGAATCCAGGTAACATGGATGATCACAAGTAAATCTAACCTTTCTTGCGATAACTGCTCAGCCACCTGTATTGCATCGGCCGGGTCCCAAATTATCTTTCTCCCTGCTTCTACCTCTAATCCATAGTTTTCCAACTGTTCCTTTGCCTCTTTAAGGATTTCCTCGGCTCTTTCTCCTCCACTCTCGGCATGACTTGCTAGCCCTACCAAACCAACTTTAGCTTTTAGCATTTTTTATCTCCTATGAGAAGAATCTAAATCTTTATCCCTTGGAAAAAAGATCGCAAAGATCTTCGTACAACTTTACATAATTTCTATAGGTTTTAGTATAAACCTTGAAATTAGCTGAATTAGGTTCAAATCTCTCCTTTACCACGGCCATTTCCTTACAAGCCTCCTCTAAATTTTTGAATATTCCTACGGCGGCCCCGGCTAAAATAGCCGCCCCCAGACATGCTGCCTCCTCGTTCTCCATTGTAAGAACAGGCCTTTGGGTCAAATCTGCCTTTATCTGATTCCATAATCTACTTCTTGACCCACCCCCTAAAGAGCGAATCTCATTTACCTTGATCCCTAGCTCCTCCAAAGTATCTATGTTCCTCTTCACTATGCAAGCTATAGCCTCCATTATCGCTCTGATAAAGTAGGGCTTAGTATGACGGAGAGTAAAACCATAAAAGACGCCTTTTGCCTTGGGATTTGCCTCTGGGGCCATGGCACCAGTTAAATGAGGGAGCATCACCAGTCCCTCAGACCCAGCGGGAACCTTTTCTGCTTCCTTCCCTAGAAGATCGTAGATATCGAAACCAGCCAGGGATGCTTTCTGGCTCTCAGTTTGACAAAAACCATCCCGAAACCACTTTAGAACCATTCCCCCACTGGTAAAGGTATGAACCATATAGGTATCGGGCATCCCATGATAATGGCAAGGCATCCTTCCCTGAGGATCAAAGAAGGGCTTTTCCACAGTGGCGCAGATGGCTAGTGCTGCTCCAGTATTCTCTGAAATTATTCCGGGTCTAACATTACCAACCCCGATGGTTCCTGCCGCCTGATCTAGAGCTCCAGTAGCCACTACTGTCTTTGATGATAATCCTATTTCTGAGGCAACGCCTGGTAATATCTCACCCACCGGTTCCCCCGATTCTTTAATTTCAGGAAGCTGCTCAGGTGAAATACCTAAAAATTTAAGCATTTCTGGCCACCACTTCTTGGCAGTGATATTCCAATACACTGTGGAACAAAGAAGCGACCCTTCAGCTACAAATTTGCCAGTTAGCCGGTAGATAAAATAGTCTTCAATGAGAAGATACTTACGAACTCTTCTGAAGACATCCTTCTCGTTGTGCTTAATCCAGAAAATCTTAGAAGCGGGCCAGGTAGGAACAATCTTGACCTGGCCAGTGATTTTATGGCTAGCCTCGTGTCCGAATTCCTTGACTAGGATTTCTGCCTCCTCTTGAGCTCTGTTGTCAAGCCAGACGATAGCATTCCTCAAGGGTTTACCGTCCTGATCAATCAATATCAATGTTTCACCCTGAGCTGAAATACCTAGAGCTTTTATCTTTTCAGAGCTAATCTTGGTTGATTTAAGAACCTCTGCTATCCCTTGCTTGAAAGCATCCCAATAAGTTCCTACCTCTAATTCCACGGCGAGAGTACTAGGAGTTAACAACTTGTACTCTTTTGTGGACAAGGCTAGAAGTTTTCCCTCCTCATCAAACAAAGACACCTTTAGAGCAGTAGTTCCTAAATCAACGCCCAGAATATAATTCATCTGTCTATCCCAAATTTGTTCCTGAATTATCGAGCTCTAGCCAGCAAAGAGAGCCAGCTTACAAATAACTTTTATCTCTTCTATATTTCATTATCTCTCATGCGGCTAGGCTTTCCTGAAGCTCTAATAAAGCTTCTTGAGAACTTTTTTCACCTTTGAAGATTTGAGCAATAGCTCTGGTCATAGCTTCTGGGTTTTTATGCTCAAAGATATTTCTACCTACTGAGCACCCAATGGCACCAGCTTGTTTTGCCTTTTCCATTCGAGTAAGAAGTTCCTCATCAGATGTCACCGGACCTCCCGCCACTACCACGGGCCGATGAGCAGCTTCAACGATCTCGGCAAAAGATTCTGTATCACCGCTCCAGTTAGTCTTAATAATGTCGGCACCGAGTTCCGCACAGAGCCGAACATTTCTCTTCAAATACTCCACCCCATACTTTTGAAAACTCGAGGTGTCCTTGGCTGCATAGGTAGTAGGGTATTCTGCCTCGGCGATAAAGGGCATGCCGAGGAGTTCACAGCTCTCACCCACCTTTGAAACATAGGAAATTATTTCTGACTCGTTTTCTCCCCCTAATGCCACAAACACAACAACTGCATCAGCCCCAATCCTGAGAGCTTCATCTAGTGAGCCAATAGGAGTAATAATACTTCCCTCAGCTGCTTTAGGATGTCCTGCTGATGAAGCCGAAAGCATGAGAGCAAGCGAAGTATCCCTCTTAAACTCATCTGCCACTTGCTTGGCAAAACCTCTACTGAGCATCAGTACATTCGCTCCCCCGGAAACAGCTTCCCGAACCCTACCTATGGTATCGACGATTCCCTTAAGTAGAACAGGGGAAGTCAGGCCGTGGTCAATAGCAAAGATAAGACAAGTATTGGTTTTTTTTTGAATTAACCTATTCAATCTTATTTTCTTGCCAGTTATGCTGGACATAATAACCTCCAAAGTGATGATATACTATATTAACTCTGCCTCTTTCAAGGCAGCCCTTATCTCCTCTTTTTCCTTCTCACTAGGTTGGACTATTGGACCTCTTGCTGGCCCGGCTGGCCTACCAAGTATTCTTACTGCCTCTTTTACAGGAGCAGGAAAGTTTTCTGGGGCACCTATGGCTCGGGCTATTGAGAGTAATTTATAATTCAACCCTTTAGCTTTCTCCAACTTTTCATCTTTCACGGCCCTATAAAGGTCCACCACCAAGCGAGGGGCAATGTTACAAAGAGCAAGAATAGCCCCGGGAGACCCTAAAACAAAAGAGGAGAGCAAAAGGTCATCGCAGCCAGTAAGTACAGATATCTTATCCCCCACCAGTCGAATTATCGCGGCAAACTGGCTTAGGTTGCCGCTGCTATCTTTCAAAGCTACAATATTGTCTATCTCAACTAACCTCCTCAACACATCAAGACCTATTTCTACACCGGTATGCTGAGGAATATTGTACATCACAATGGGAATATCTACTGCCTCAGCTATAGTCTCGTAATGTTTATACAAGCCCTCTTGGGTTGGAATCTCATAAAATGGTGTAATAATCATCACTGCATCTGCTCCAGCACTTTTTGCATCACGGGTGAGTTTAACTGTCTCATTGGTGCTGGGAACACCCGTACCGGCAATCGTCTTAACCCTACCTTTGGCCGCTTCCACAGTTGCCTCTATTACCTTGATGCGTTCTTCTTTGGTGAGCGCTACCGCTTCTCCAGTGCTTCCGTTGCACATTATACCGCTTACGCCATTGTCAATTAGAAAATCCACATTCTCCTTTATGCCACTAACATCTATCTCCCCATTTTCTGCAAAAGGAGTTAGCATAGCAGGGATAATACCTTCACATCTTATCTCTTTTTCCATTACCTTTGCCTCCATCTTTAAACATTATTTGGTATCTTTACTGACTTTCAGACTTACCAGACAAAACCCCTTCTCATACACTACTGACCGGGTGGATTTCATTCAATAAGGCTTCGATTTATCTGCGTCTCCGGAAAATGGTGAACTCAAACACGTCCTTAAGCCAATATTCTTGAGAATATAGAATTGGCCGGTTTTCCATATTGTAGTCAACCTGATCGATCAACAAAACAACTGATCTAACCCCGATTTTTAGTTTCTTGGAGACCTCGGTACCAGCCAAAGTGGGAATTACTCGGGCTATACCATAATCTACCTTCTGATTATATTTTTCCTCTAAGAATTTGTATAAAGATCCGGTAAACTTCACGGGTAAGTCTATTTTACCCAAAGTAGCTTCCGGGATAATGTCTATGGCATAGACAACAGGTTTTCCATTTGCTGTTCTCACCCGTTGTATAACCACAATGGAAGATCCCGCATCAATTTTTAATTTCTCAGACACAGATACGTTAGCTTCGGTACGCTGAGGTTTAACCTTTGCTGTTCCTGCACGCAGGCCCATTGACTCAATTATCTCGGTCACGCCGTAATTTATTTCTAAGGGGTTTCGTACAAGAGAATCCTTGCTCCTCACAAAAGTTCCCACACCATGACGACTGATAATAACACCTTCTTCCTGCAAGAGACGAAATGCCTCTCTTAAAGTAGCACGGCTTACACCTATCATATTGGCAAGTTCACTTTCAGGGGGCAGTTTACTACCCGGGGTGAGGTTTCTATCCTTAATCACCTTTTCTATCTTACTCTTGATTATAATTGGTAGAGGCAACTGCTTTATTTTTTCTATGTTTAACTTATCCATACTCTTTAGCCTGATTTTTGTTTATTATCACCTCATATATTGTTGAGGATCTTTCGACAGACGCCCACTCTTCAGCATCAAACTCAGTAAGCTAAAATACACACTCGCCCCTTTTTCTCGCACCAGTTTTGGCCCCTCATAATATAGTCTGAAGTCTAAGGTCTGACATCTTACTTTATTATAATATATTTTTTTACATTGTCAAGTGCACAGAAAGCTGTCTTGAAAAATTGAAAGTAACCTAAGTTTCAAGGGGCTTTCAGGAGAAATAAAAGAGATAAATAGCTATTCCACCCTGAATGAACTCTTAAGAATTCTTAATTATTTTACACTATGAGAAATTTGTTCCGGTTTGAAAATCCTTTTGGTGGGTGAATTTTACTTTAGCGTTGGACTGACTGCTCCTGTTATTTTTGGCACGGTGAGCATTAAAAAAATTAAAAAAGAAGTGTCTAAAGTTCTTTAGGTCTGGGTATGAACAGAAGGCCTACTTACTTGGTGTCCTCTAGTTGCAGATTAGGTCTTTTCTCCAGTAATTACTATCTGACACTGTTAGAATCTTTTCCTTGACAGAAACAAACCTGAAAGCTCTCGTTCTTTCTTTAGCCACATACCGCAATATATTATGAAAGATGACTTGTCAAAGTGGAAATGTAAAATGATTATGAGACATAATTGTGAAACTTTACCACAAACCATGCAACCTCCCAAAAAAGACAAGAGGGTTTTTGATTGGAAAATGGGAAAGATGAACAAGCATCCAGCCTGTAATGAGCACCTGCAAAATCAACGATGGAGACAGCACCTCACATTACCAGCCCTTACGGTTCCCGGAATCTTATAACAATGAATTGCAATGTGGAGCATCAAGAATGCCGATAAAAGCAGCCATGGACGAACACTACTCCCTCCTTCCTAGCTCATCCCTCACCAGCTTAAGGTCATCGAGAAAGGTCTTTTTCCAGGCAGGCCTATAGATGCAGGCTGCCGGATGATAGATAGGGATCAAGGTTATATTGTTTTTGTACCACTGAGGCTTTCCCCTTAGATGAGTAATGCCTTGGCTGGTATTCAAGAGGACCTGGGCAGCAAATTTACCCAGAGCACAGATGATTCTGGGACCAATAATTTCTATCTGGCTTTCCAAATAAGGAAAACAAGATCCGATTTCCTCTGGTAGAGGGTCTCTATTACCCGGGGGGCGGCATTTTAGAATATTAGCAATATAGACTTCTTCTCTTGACAATCCAACTTGAGAGAGACTTTCTGTGAGGATCTTTCCGGCGGCCCCCACAAAGGGCTTTCCCTGTAAGTCTTCCTCTCTTCCGGGAGCTTCTCCTATCAGCATTAACTTCGCTTCAGGATTTCCCGCACCAAAAACTAGATGAGTTCGGTACCGGTGAAGGGAACAATTTTGACAATTTTGCATAGAACGGCAAAGATTCTCTAACAATACTCGGGAGTCTTTTTCTTCCGTCTTATCTTTTTTTACCTCTGTTTCTTTTGTCATCCCCCTTTTTTCTTCTAAATATACGCGAAAGGACTTAACCACCTCAAGATAGTCCTGATAAAGTTGTTCTTCGTTCATTATTTTTTTTCTTTTTAGGTCTCAACAATCTCCCATGAATAGCTAATCTCTGCTGTTTCTCCCAGCATCGCAGTAGCTGGACAATACTTATTTTGAGAAGCCTCGATTGCCCATTTTATATCCTCATTCTTCAAACCTCTACCCCGGAAGATGTACTTTATATGAATATCGGTAAATACTCGGGGATGCTCCTTGGCCTGTTCTGCCTCCAGTCTCAACTCCAGATTTTGTAAAGGAGCATGCCTTTTGCCCAGAAGAGAGATTACATCCATACCTGTACACCCACCCAGAGCTATGAGAACAAGTTCCATGGGACGGGTACCTGCTTCGGCACCTTTAAAAATCTTAGGACCATCCATCACCGTCCAGTGATTAGAATTTGCCTTACCAATCATGCTAAGCCCACTTACCTGCTTTACTTCCGCCTTCATCCTCTCCCCTTTCTCTTCTTTTATATCTAGCCTTTTTCCCCAGTTATCCTAGTTTCTTCAAAAGGAACCTTTATTCCTCCAAATGGCGTATTCCGGCAGGCTATCCCACTTATTTTCCAATTAATGGTGCCCTTTACCAGATCATCCCCAAAAACTTTGTCAGCACTAGAATAGTTTAATACAAAGGATGAAGACACAATCTTATTACTGTGCGCCGGAACATTAATTGCGTTGTTAATTTTGCCATCTCCTAGATAAATATTATTTCCGTAAATCTTGTAATCTAATTGGTCTAAAGTTGCTCCCATTCCAGTGGGATTATGGATGTTAAACATAATTTCTAAATTGGCGCCGGTTAGCCCTATGCCGGTAACTCTGACATCGGTGATGCTTATGCTAAAGCTCTTCAAGGCTTTGATCCTCTGATTTTCACGAAAAAGATAAAAAATGCCCATAACAACTATGAGGGCAACTATGAGAATACCAATCCAGCTACTTTTCTTCAAATGCATCATTATCTTTCCCTCAACGTTTGACTCTGTCAGAGAAGAATGTTTTGCATCTCGGAGCCAACCTCAACCACGGTGCCCGCTAGCTCATGACCAGGAATGATGGGATAGGATTTTATAAGATAGTTTTAGGCCCAACTCCCACGTTTTCATCATAATAGAGAAAGCACAGAAAGTCAAGTTCATTCACGGTTTTGGTAATTTATTTTTTGGCTAAAACTTTGGATTGAATGCCAAGGTGGCATTCTTTAACATCAGGATTAGTGCATCTACACCTTTCCCTAACTCGCTTGACTCCTTGCATTTTTGTTATATAATTATAAATGCCTAGCAGAAGGTATATCTCGGGGCGTGGCGCAGTTTGGCAAGCGCGCTTGCTTTGGGAGCAAGAGGTCGTGAGTTCAAATCTCACCGCCCCGACTGCGCCTGTAGCTCAGTTGGATAGAGCAACGGACTTCTAATCCGTAGGTCAGAGGTTCAAATCCTCTCAGGCGCGCCTAACAACTATCGAGTACGAGTGCCGGGGCTTGGTTGATGATTATTCAACTTCCTGCGGGGGTAGCTCAGCTGGTAGAGCATCGGCCTTCCAAGCCGATGGTCGCGGGTTCGAATCCCGTTCCCCGCTCCATGGTGAGCGTAGCTCAGTCTGGTTAGAGCGCTGGACTGTGGATCCAGTGGTCGGGGGTTCAAATCCCCTCGCTCACCCCATTAGCTAAAAATCAGGGGTCCAGTGAAGAGTGTTCAGGCAGAAAGGGAAATTCTCTATCAAGTTTTTGACTACACACTGACCGTGGTTCACTAGCCCCTGAACTGTAAATGCTCAGTAAACGCCGTGTCACATTGAATTTTCAGGGTAGCCGCATCCTTTAGAGTGCGCAGGCTCTGAGCCTTGCAACTACCAAAAATGACGGGGTTCACTGAATACTTACCCTGAACCGGGCTGTTAGCTCAACCAGGCAGAGCAACGGACTCTTAATCCGTGGGTTACAGGTTCGATTCCTGTACAGCCCATCACAGCGGGAATAGCTCAGCGGTAGAGCATCACCTTGCCAAGGTGAGGGTCGCGGGTTCAAATCCCGTTTCCCGCTCCAACAGATTTTTCTTGGAAATTGTGTGATTGCGACTGAGCTGGCAAAGTCTTGCTTGTCTTCACAATATTTTCTCACTCCTAAAGGATCTTTCCCTGCAAAACTATAGGGTGTTGTCCTCTGCGGGGGGAGAGAGCAAATTCTTTTAAATATTAGATTGCGAGGGTGGCGGAATCGGTAGACGCGCTAGATTTAGGATCTAGTGGGGAAACTCATGGGGGTTCGAGTCCCCCCTCTCGCACCAGGAATAAAAGGACCGCCAACCATGCAGATAGCAGTAGAGAAAAAAGAGGGAGCAGAGCTTAGTTTTAAAGTCGAAGTACCAAAAGAGAGAGTGGAAGAGGAACTCTCACGAGCTTTTCGCACATTGGTCAGAGAAGTAAAGGTCCCGGGATTCAGGAAAGGGAAAGTCCCCAGAAAAATCTTTGAGCATCGATTCGGTCAGGAGGTTCTACAAAAGGAGGCAATCAAAAAGCTCTATCCAGAGGTTTACCAAGAGGTGGTAGCCCAACAGAACCTCTCCCCCATCATTGAGCCAACTTTGGAGATCCTTCAATTCTCTCTCAATAAACCCTTGATTTTAAGAATTGATCTGGTAACCAAACCGGAGATAAAACTAGGTAAATATAAAGGAATCAAGGTTAAAGAAAGGAAAATAGAGACATCCAAAGATGAGATAAAGAAGACCTTAGGGCAACTTCAGGAACAGTATGCCGATTACCCACCGGTGAAAGAGAAAAGGGGTGTAAGGGATAATGATTGGGTAACTTTAGACTGGCAAGCTTCTTATAAAGGAAAATTACTTCCCGCGGGGGTTGAGAAGAATTTCACTTTCCAGATAGGAGCATTAGTTCTTCCTCTTTCTTTCTCCCAGGGTTTAATTGGACTAAAGAATGAAGAAAAAAGATCCTTAGGGATTCAATTTCCACTTAATTATCCCCGTAAAGATTTTGCGGGAAGAGAAATTACTTTCGAGGTAACTTTAAAGCAAATAAGAGAAAAAAGGGTTCCCCCCATTAACAGCAAATTTGTCAAGAATCTAAAATTTGATAGTTTAAAGAGCCTAAGAAAACATATTAAAGAAAATATAGCAAAAACAAAGAAGAACTGGGAGGAGAAAAGGTTAAAGACGGAAATCGTAAGGAAAGTGGTAGAAGATGGCAAGGTGGATCTTCCCTTATCTCTTGTAGAAAGGAAGGTTGATGAGAGAAGATCGCAGCTAGAAAATCGATTAAAAGAAAGGGGAACTTCGCTTGAAAACTATATTGAAGATCAGAAGCTCTCCGAAAAAGAGCTGCAGGAAAAATTAAAGTCCGAAGTAGAAAAAGATCTAAAAACTTATTTTGTTTTGGAGGCTATTGCTGAACAGGAGAAGATCGAGGTAAAAGAAGAAGAAATAGAGGAAAGACTAAGATCGTCAATAAGAGGCAAGGTGGAAGAAAAAGACATAATTAGATTAAAGAATAGTCTTGCTGAGGGTGGTGAGCTAAAAATTCTAACAGCCGAGCTAAGAAATGAAAAAGTAATCGATTTTCTATACCACCAAGCCAGAATAGAAAGAAAGCACAGGTCTTGAAAAATATAAAAACAAGTTAAGGAGGATAAAGTGACTTTAATTCCTATAGTGGTCGAAAGAACAGCAAGAGGAGAAAGAGCTTATGATATCTATTCCCGATTGCTTAGAGATAGAATCATCTTCATAGGTCAGCCCATCGATGACAATGTGGCTAACACAGTAATTGCTCAGATGCTTTTCTTAGAGGTTCAGGATCCCAAGAAGGATATAAAGCTCTATATTAACTCACCAGGGGGATTAGTGACCTCAGGACTGGCTATTTACGACACTATGCAGTATGTCCAACCAGATGTATCCACGATCTGTATGGGGCAGGCGGCCAGTGCAGCTGCCCTGCTTTTGGCGGCTGGAACTCGCGGAAAGAGACTAAGTCTTCCCAATGCTAATATTCTCATCCATCAACCTATGGGGGGAGCACGGGGACAGGCTAGCGATGTGGGGATTCAAGCACGACAGATCCTCAGAATCAAGGATAGATTGAATGAGATTTTTGTAAAGCACACCGGCCAGCCCAAAGAGAAGATTGAAACAGATACAGATAGGGATTTTTATATGACGGCTGAGGAGGCTAAGGAATACGGACTCATTGATAAGGTCATTGAAAGTAAGAAGATAGGATAGTTCATGATTCTCTAAAATTAAGGGCTCAGCTTTTCTATCCAGAAAAATGGGAATTCAAAAATTAAAGTGTTCTTTCCGTGAGCTCTCAAGAGAACATTTGCTTGAATATTCTAGAGAGGAGTCTACATGAGTAAGGAAGGTCAAATAATCAAGATCGCAGGTCCCCTGGTAGTCGCTCAGGGTATTCCCAGAGCTAGAATGTTTGATGTAGTGCGGGTAGGAAAGGAAAGACTGATTGGTGAAATTCTGGAAATAAGGGGTGATAGCGCCTCTATCCAGGTCTACGAGGAAACAGGTGGCTTAAAGCCGGGAGAGCCGGTTGAGTCAACTTATCAACCCTTATCAGTGGAACTAGCCCCAGGCATATTGGGAAACATATATGACGGGATACAACGTCCTTTAGACTTAATCAAGGCAATGAAAGGGGACTTTATTTCTCGAGGAATCGAACTGCCAGCTATTGACCGCGAAAAAGAGTGGGATTTCAAACCAACAGTGAAAGAAGGAGAAGAGACTGCGGCAGGAGATGTTCTAGGAGTGGTGCAGGAGACAGAGATAGTCGAGCATCGTATCCTCGTCCCTTTTGGAATTGAGGGAAAGATAAAGAAAATAAGGGAAGGCAAAGTAAAAGTGGAAGATACTATTGCGGTAATCAGAACTCCGGAAGGAAAGGAAAAGGAAATCTCTATGCTCCAGAGATGGCCAGTGAGGAAGATGAGGCCCTACAAAAAACAATTGAATCCCGAAGAGCCTCTAATTACTGGTCAAAGGGTCATCGACACTTTCTTTCCTATTGCCAAAGGGGGGACTGCCTGTATCCCTGGCCCCTTCGGCTCCGGGAAGACGGTGGTCCAGCACCAGCTTTCCAAATGGGTGGATGCGGAGATCATCGTTTTTGTTGGGTGTGGTGAACGTGGAAATGAGATGACCGATGTCTTAAGGGAATTCCCCAAACTTAAGGATCCCAAGACAGGCAAGCCTTTGATGGAAAGAACTGTCTTAATAGCCAATACCTCCAATATGCCGGTGGCAGCCAGGGAAGCTTCCATATACACGGGAATTACTCTGGCTGAATACTATCGAGATATGGGGTATGATGTGGCTTTGATGGCTGACTCTACCTCCCGCTGGGCTGAGGCTTTAAGAGAGATGTCAGGAAGACTTGAAGAGATGCCTGGAGAAGAGGGATATCCCGCCTATCTTCCTTCAAGATTGGCCGAATTCTATGAAAGAGCAGGAAGGATCGTCTGCCTGGGACGCGATGAGCGAAAGGCAAGTTTGAGCGCCATTGGAGCAGTATCGCCTCCAGGAGGAGATCTCTCCGAACCAGTAACTCAGGCTACTTTAAGGGTGGTAAGGGTTTTCTGGGCTTTGGTGGCTGAACTAGCTTATCAGCGCCACTTTCCAGCCATACATTGGCTGCGCAGCTATTCCCTATATCTGGATAACCTGAAGAAATACTTTGCACGAGAAGTGGCTGCTGACTGGATGAGCCTACGAACAAGAGCCATGGCCCTTCTTCAAAAGGAGGACGAGCTAAAGGAGACGGTGAGACTGGTCGGCCTGGATGCCTTGTCTAATCAAGACCGAATAGCTATGGAGACAGCCCGCTCACTAAGAGAGGACTTCCTTCAGCAATTTGCTTTTCACCCCATAGACACCTATGCCTCGATTAAAAAACAATATTTGATGCTTAAGGTGGTTCTAAATTACTATGATGAATGTATAACCGCCTTAAAAAAAGGCGCCTCTTTAAAGGACCTTACGTCTCTTCCCGTAAGAGAAGATATTGCTAAGGCCAAGTATATTTCTGATAAAGAAGTAGAAAAGGAGATGGAAAAGATTAATCAAAAGCTTAAAGCAGAGGTTAATGACTTGATAACCAAAACTGGGGGCACAGTATGAGAACCAAAGAATATACCACGGTGAAGGAGCTCACTGGTCCACTGATGTTGGTAGATAAAGTATCGGATGTCGCTTATCAGGAGCTGGTAGAGATAGAGCTTTACAACGGTGAAAGAAGGCGGGGTAGAGTTCTAGAGGTAACCTCCGAGGCGGCTCTAGTGCAATTATTTGAACGGGCTACCGAATTAGGAGTCAAAGGGGCCCAGATAAAGTTTCTCGGTAAGGGAATCCAGTTGGGAGTCTCCGAGGACATCCTGGGAAGGGTATTTGATGGATGGGGTAGACCCCGGGATGGCGCTCCACCTATCATTGCTGAGGAAAGATTAGACATAGAGGGAAGACCAATAAATCCTGAGGCTCGAGCCTACCCGGTTGAATTCATCCAGACAGGAATATCAGCCATTGATGGTCTTAATACTTTGTCAAGGGGGCAGAAACTACCTATCTTCTCCGGAGCCGGCCTGCCCCACATACAGGTTGCTGCTCAAATCGCTCGACAAGCCAGAGTTTTAGGAAAAGAAGAAGAATTTGGAGTGGTCTTCGCTGCTATGGGTATAACCTTTGAGGAGGCAAATTTCTTTGTCTCC
Source organism: uncultured Clostridia bacterium (assembly GCA_964543295.1). GTDB lineage: Bacteria > Aerophobota > Aerophobia > Aerophobales > AE-B3A > AE-B3B. Next base: position 24,444 of record CAZIXA010000013.1, read on the forward strand.
GATTTTGAAAGATCAGGCGCTATTGAAAAAACTACGCTTTTTTTGAACCTTGCCGATGATCCGGTGATTGAGAGAATCTCCACTCCCAGAATGGCCTTAACCTGTGCCGAATACCTGGCCTTTGAAAAAGGGATGCATATCCTGGTTATTTTAATTGATATGACTAACTACGCAGAGGCTCTGCGAGAGCTATCTGCAGCCAGGAGGGAGGTCCCGGGAAGAAGGGGATACCCGGGTTACCTTTACACAGATCTGGCTAGCATTTACGAGCGAGCGGGAAGAATCAAAGAAGAAGAAGGCTCCATTACTTTAATTCCCATTTTAACTATGCCTGATGATGATAAAACCCATCCCATTCCTGATCTTACCGGCTACATCACTGAAGGGCAGATAATACTCCAAAGAAATCTTCATCAAAAGGGAATCTATCCTCCTATTAACGTTCTTCCCTCTTTATCTCGTTTAATGGATGAGGGGGTCGGGGAAGACAAAACCCGGGAAGATCATCGCGAACTTTCCAATCAACTTTACGCTGCCTATGCTCAAGGTATGGAAATCAGAGAACTTGCCCTGGTTATGGGAGAAGCAACCTTGAGTGAGATGGATAAAAAATATCTTCGATTCGCTGATGAATTTGAGCAGGAATTTGTCTCTCAGGGGGAAAATGAAAATAGGGAGGTAAAGAAGACTCTAGATATTGGCTGGAAGCTTTTGAAGATGATTCCTACCCCGGAATTAAAAAGAGTGAGGGATGAGTTTATAAAAAAATACGGCAATCGAGACCCCAAGGGAAAGTGAGGTTCTAACTTGCCTGAAATTCCGCAGGTCAATCCCACCAGGATGGAGCTTCTAAAACAGAGACAAAGATTAGTTATGGCTCGAAGAGCCCATGACCTTTTAGAAGACAAAAGAGATGATTTAATCCAAAGGTTCCTTCCCCTGGTTAAAGAAGTACGGGAGCTTCGAAGCAAGGTTAGGCAAGAGCTGGAAAAGATTTATGCCGATTTTCAGATCTCCAAGATGCTCAGCTCCGAAAAGGAAATAGAAGAAGCTCTTATGTGGACAGAGGTGCGAATAGGCGTGGAAATTTCAGGTTATACTCTCATGAAAGCTCCTCAATACAAATTAACCACCGAGGGAGAACCCTTATGTTATGGTTTTTATGGGACTAACTGGAAGTTAGATCTTGCTTTAAGATCGTTTTTGAATCTCATTCCCTCGCTATTTCATCTGGCTGAGAAGGAGAATGAGGTTCAAAGACTAGCTAAGGAAATAGAGCGAACTAGAAGAAGGGTAAATGCCCTCGAGTATATCTTCATCCCCAGAGTGGAACAGACGGTAAAGCACATAACGATGAAGCTCGAAGAACGGGAAAGAGCACACATCATTAACCTTATGAAAATAAAGGAAATGATGGAAAAAGCTTTCGCCTCTTAAGGGAATCTGCTGGCCAATATTTCCTTTTTTATGAGTTTGGCAACTCGTTCTGCCGCTCCAAATCCTCCCATTCTTTCCTTACCCATTTTTACTATCTCTCTCAATTGTCTTGGACTCTTAAGAAGAAATGAACAGACCTTATCAGCTAACGCCTCCCCGGTTCTATCCACTATAGAGATAGCTCCTCCTAAAAGAGTTCGCTGGATGCGTAAAAACTTCTCCGTGACTTGTGGACCCCTCCCGGGAAAACTCACCACTGGTTTTCCCAAGCCGACCGCCTGCTCATTACCCATACCTGACAGACCAATAATTACCTGGGAGCGGCTCACCAGGTCACCAAATTTACCGCTAATTATTTTAATAATCAGCCCCTGAGGGGAGACCAAATCGGCAATTAGGGTGCTTTCTTGTCGGGAGGGGACAGCCTCAGTTATCTTCCATCCACCCTCTCTGGAAGCTATTGATCTCAGTTTTTCTAAACTAAGGGAGACCGGTAAGGCAAGAAGAAAATGAACTCTGCCTGAAAAAGTAACTCTTTTCTCAATTGAGGTCACCGCATCTAAAATAATAGGGAAATTATCATAAGCATCCCTTTTACTACCAGGAAGAATCCCCACCACATATCTATTCTTTTCTATCCCAAAATCTTCATCAGTCATTTTTAAACAGTCCATCATTACATTCCCCACATAGGTAGCCCTAACCCCAAAATCTTGAAGAGAGCGGGTTGTGAGTTCGTCTCGGGGAAGAACCAGCTGACAACTCCTTTTAATCAACCACTTTTCTATTCTATAATGTTCTTTTAGTCCTTTGACATAATCTGACTTTGCCGTGGGAAGAAAAATTAAGGGTTTTTTGACAAAAAGGAAAGAAAGCAAAATTAGAAAGACATCGCCTACACATACGACCATGTCAACAAGGCCTCGCTCGGATCTCAAAACCCTTATCTCCTCTTTAAACCGTCCTAGCCAGCCTGAAACTATATCCCTGGCTAAATAAAACGGATTAAGCCCTACAAACCCACCGCTGGGTGTTAATTTACGAGGACCGAGAATTAATATCCTCAGTGGCTCATAAGCCTTGCCCTCTCCCACCAGAGGCAGAGCTTTAATTTCTATCTGCGGTACTTCATTGACAAGTTTTTCAATTATGGCTGCCGCAATCAGATCCTCGGCATATCCATTGGAAAGAAAAAGAATCGTTTTGTTCATTGCTTTGTTAAGTTTTTCGTGAGTTTGCCTCTCATGCCTTCACGCCAACCCACAAGGTAATAATGAGAGGTTATTAATTTCACCAACAAACTAAATAGCCAATCTGTACGGTGTCTTTCAGCAAAGGAAAGAATTTTTCTACCCTTTCTATTTTTATCTATCCACTTACCTATAAAGGCAAAGAGAAACACAGGATTGCATTGAGTGGCAAATCGCACACTCAGGTCCGGGTGTTTCTGGTAATACAGAGCTCCACTTGTCCCCCGCATTTTCTCCTTTTCACAAAGAGAGAACAAATCAGAAAGACTTTTTTTCTTAAAATAATGATATCCCAGAGCATGCCGATTTCTTTTGCATTTTAGCCCTGCTTTTCTTAACCTATAGCCTAGTTCCAAATCCTGCCAGCCATAGGCTAATAGATCCTCATCAAACCCACCTACCTGCAAGAGATGTTTTCTTGCCACCGAGACGTTGGCTGTATCAAATGGTGAAAGAGAAAAGTCAAGGATGCTTTTTCTCTTTTTCCCTATTTGTTTTAAACTGGGCACCCGAATTAATTCACCATTAACTATGACATCCTGGTATTTTTTGTGATAACTCATATGCTGTGCGATGAAATCGGGGATAACTACCACATCACTGTCAGCAAAAATGATATACTCACCCCTCGCCTTTCTTATTCCTCTGTTTCGTGTCCTGGGTATGCCAATCCTTTTCTCATTTCTCAAATATTTCAATTTGCAAGAAGGAGATAAAGACTCCATCATAGTTTTAGTATCATCTGTTGAGCCATCATCAATGAGGATTATCTCATATTTATCCTTCGGATAATTCTGATTAAACAACGCCTCTAGTGATTTTTTCAGGATCCACCATCTATTATAGGTAGGGATGATAACGCTTACCTCAACCATTGTTCACATCCTCAATTTCTCTGTTTTAGTCCCTCTTTTAGACCCTCAGCATAGGCATGGATAAGATAGAATCTAGTTAAAAATGGCCGCAGGAACCTTTGCCAATGAGTCTGGTGGAAAACCTCCGTATCCCTATTTATCAATTTCTTAAAAGGAATCAACCTATCATACCAGAGGTAACGGAATCTCACCTGGTGTCTGATCTTCTTCACGGGGTGTTTACGGTAAAAAATCACTGCATTCATCCCTCTTTCCTTTTCTTTCTTAAAAAGTTCGGCAAAATCATCCAAAGACCCTCTCTGCTTAAAATGAAAAACGTACGCCCTTCTATTCTTTTTCCTCTTTAGCCCCATTTTCCTGAGCCGAAAGCCCAGTTCTCTATCTTGCCAGCCAAATCTCTTGCCAAATTCTTCATCGAACCCACCTGCTTTAATCAGACTATCCTTTTTGCAGGAAGTATTGGAGGTGATAAAACTCGCCCCAAAGAAATCAAGAAAAGCAAGAAATCTCTTTTTCTTATCATCGAATAAATTGTCAGTTCTATCTGTGTTTATTGCTGGGCCATCAACTATTACATTGTCGTATTTTTTATGATACTTCATGTGCTGCCTGATAAATTGAGGGGGAGAAAAGACATCGTCGTCAATAAAAATTATCACCTCGCCTTGGGCATGGTTAATTCCAAGATTTTTAGCTTTACTCTGCCCGCGTCTCTTTTTGTGTTTTAGATATTTCAGGCCACAGGAAGGACTTTTCTCCTCTATCATCTTCTGAGTGCCATCGCTTGAGCCATCGTCAACCACGATGATTTCGTATTGATCCTTCGGGTAATCCTGACGAAACAAACACTCAAGGGACCTCTCTAGTATGTCCCTTCTGTTATGGGTGGCAATGACTATAGTCACTCTCATCAAAACAGCCTCACTTCCTGTTTTCTCATACCATCTCTTAGACCCTGGGCATAGGCATGAAGCAATTTCCATTTTATGAGTAGGTTCAGCCACCACCGGCTACCCTTCTTGGCAGCACGCAAAATTAGTCTTTCTCCAAAGTCTTTGTCTATCCATCCAATTAGTTTATCAAAGATAAGGCTTTGCGGCCTTATACCAAGTTTTACTGTAAAATGCGGATGTTTTTTGTAGTATAGAACAGCGTTTCTTCCCTGCTCTCTTTTCTTTTTACATAAGGAGGGTAGATCAGACAAATTAATTTTTTTCTTATAATGATAGACAATGGCGTTAATATTCCTCTTTGCCTTAAGGCCAAGTTTTTTGAGTCTTAATCCTAGTTCCCAGTCATGCCATCCAAATCCGGTAAATTCCTCATCAAAACCGCCCACCCTAATCAAAAATTTTCTTCTTACAGAAAGATTCGACGTAATAAACGAGGGACCAGAAAAATCAAAGAGCCATTCTTTAATTTTTCTTCTATTTGCGTCGGTAAATACATTATCCAAATTATCAGTTCTAACTGTGGGACCGCTAATCACAACATCGCCAAATTTTTGATGAAATTTCACATGTTCTGATATAAAATTGGGAGGAGCAAAAATATCAGAATCAACAAAAATTATTATCTCACCCCGGGCTTTTTTTATTCCCAAGTTTCGGGCAAAGTGGGGACCGCGCTGTTTTTGATATAAGTATCTCAAGTTAGCCTCAGACCCCATCTTAGACTTGACCATCTCTTGAGTGCCATCGCTTGAGCCATCATCAACGACGATGATCTCGTATTGCTCCTTGGGGTAATCCTGCACCATCAAATAATCAAGAGTTTTAGCCAGTATCTCTTCTTGATTATAGGTGGGAATAATAACACTAACCTTTTTTATTTTTTCAGTATTCATTCTGTGGATATGCTCTTATTCAATTTTTTCCTTTAGAGTAGCTTCCATTTCCTTTGCTATAGTGTGTACAACTTTGTCCCAGGTAAAGTTCTTTATTGCTCTCAAGAATCCCTCACGTCCGAACTTCTCCATTATGTGAGGATTTTCGAATAAATAAATAAGTCGCTCTGCTATCTCCTTAGGATTCTTCGGCTGTACTATAAACCCGGTCTTCCCATCTTCAACGATGTAGGGTATGGACCCAACACTTGTACCTATACACGGTAGCTGATATGTCATCGCCTCAATCCAGACATTTCCCCAAGGTTCGAATAGACTGGGCATCACAAAAACTTGAACTTTTTCATAGTATTTCTCGAGCTGGTCAGGATTTAACTCACCCACAACCTCAACTCCATCAATTTTTACCTTTAGTCTGCAGCCAACAATAGTCAATTTAGCATCTTTAAATTTTTTCTTTACAATTTCAAAAGCCTGAAGGAGATCTCCTCCTCCTTTTCTTTTAAAGTCTCGCCCAACAAAAAGAAGAACTCTGTCCTTATATGACTTTTCTCTAAATTGAGGGCTTTTACTCAGGTGGCTGATAATATTCGAACCGCCCCCCACCGCCACCACCTTTTTTGGATCTAGGCCATAGAAATCTATTAAAGAAGTCCTCACATGGGGACCCATAACAAAAACTTTTTCTACCTTTAAATAAGTCTCTTTCTCTAGTTTCTGCCATCTTGGAGAAGTTTGAAAGTGAAGCTTAAATTCGTCTTTAAACGGGGTTTCCTGGGTTAACCTATTGGTATTATCGGTAAATATAAAGCAAGGGATGTCAGGTTTATTTTGCGAGAAGGAAAAAAGAGTTTGAGTCATGAGTAATGCATCAATTTTCCTTTTTCCATAATTTCTTATAGCTTCCTCAGAGTACTGGGTCATTTTATTAAAAGCAAAAGAAGTTCTCCAATGATAGTATTTCCATGATCCACCGTATTCATTTATTGCTACCAACTCGGCCAGGAAAGAGTTAAGAAAAGACGATAATCTTAACTTACCCCAGACTGGCCGAACAGCCATAGTCGGGTTAATTACATCAATTACATTTATATGATTATTTTTGGAGAAGGTTTTTATAAGACACTCATTTGTTCCTGAGAATCTCCCTGCTACCAAAAAAAGGATATTCAAAGCCATTCCTCTCTTAACTTAATAGCTTTGCATAAATTGGAATAAAAGTTTTCAAATTGTTTAGCTCATCATAAACATAAGTTCTAAATTCCCGATATCTTTCCACAAAATAGGCTATTTTCACTCCCATAACTATCCCGCTTCTATCTATCATTTAAATGAATCATTTTTTCAAAATCCCCTCTATAGTCCTTTTCACCCTCGATCATATTGAGACGACTAACAAAAGGACATCTACAAGATTTAGCCTTGCAAACTCTTGCCTCATCAAACAATTTTAAATCTCCCTTAAAAATATTACTTAAATTGGTTGAATCGCCTGGACATCGACTCACCTTCCCATCAGGATGAACTCGTATGAAATTCTTTCCCGCTCCACAAAGTCTTCCCGTATATGATGGTAGGCCCAGGATAAGCTTCGCTGCTATGGGATCAACTGAATACTTGAGTATTAATGACCTTTCCTCCTCAGTATAACTCTCAGGATAGTGTCTTTTTCTTAGCCAGAATCTTCTTTCATCGTAAGGTCCGCGGAAAATCTTGGGCTGCAGAGTCAGATCATATGATTTGAAAAGACCTACATATTCTTCTAATCTTTTTAAAATGGGTGGGTAGGTAACAAGAGAAAGAATGGTGGAAAATCCAGCATCCCTAAGTAATAAAACCTTCTCCATAAATTTATCAACTTTTCCTCTCTTCTCCACCTCAACAGCATGAAAAGCGCAGTGCAGGTAAACTATTCTAGCTGGGTCAATTCTATCCAGAAATTTTTCCATACCACAGGAAAGGTTGGTGTCGATATGGACAAAATGATTCCTGGTTAGCTTTTCCACTACTTCAACCAGTCCTGGATATAAAAAGGGCTCTCCTCCACTAATACCGATCCACCAGGTGAACCCGGTTTCATCAAAACTTCTGGCTATCTCGTCAGATGAATACCTTCCCACCGCCGGATGTTCTTTTTTAGTATGACCGAAACAATAGTCACAGTCAAAATTGCAGGCAGTGTTAAAATGCCATAAACTAAAATGAGTAATATTTTTTAGAGTTCCCTTTTGCAACTTTCAAGATCCTTTAGTTCAATAAACTTCTATAAATTTTCTCGAGTTTCCTTACCTGCTTAAATAAATTGAACTTTTCCTCCACAACCTCTCGCCCCTGTGATCCAAGCTTTCCCCCGACTTCTGGATGGACTATAAGGTAGCCGAGCCGATCTATCAGTCCATCAACATCTTTTTCAGGGACCAAAAAACCTGTCTTTTTGTCTATCACCAGCTCGGGGATCCCAGAATGATAGGTTGACACTACTGGTAGTCCTGTAGCCATAGCCTCTTTTATGGTATTGGGAATTCCTTCTCTGTCTCCATTTCGGGCCGCAAGGTTAGGAGAAAGAAAGATATCTGAGGCCTCCATTTCTCTTTGCACTTCCTCATGATGCAGCATCCCCAAGAATTGGACGCCATCAGAAAGATTAAGGGAATCTACCAGACTTTCCAGCTTTTTTCTTAACTTTCCATCACCGATAAGAGCTAAAGCTACATTTTTATGAGTTTTGCCTAGCTTGGCAAATGCTCTTATTCCATATTCAAAGCCCTTCTTTTCCACAAATCTTCCACACATCAAAATCTTTACTCTTTCCCCATCCGGGGGGTTTTTTTTGAATCTAAACTTATTAACATCGATACCCCCGTAGTGGACAATTATTTTCTCAGGCTTGCAGCCTAAATCTACCACATCGGCCTTCATCCTATTTGACCTTACCAGAAAAACAGTTCCCTCTCTAAAAAGTTTCTTTAGCCTGAATCTATAGATAAAATCCCTGGCAAAAAGAGAGACGTCTATACCATGGAAGGTGGTCAAAAGAGAAAGGCCAAGCTTTCTACACTCGGGTAAGATCATCATCCCTCCCCATCCAAAATGAGCATGGACCAGTTTTACCCTGCTGTTCATCAGTGGTTTAATGAATAGATTATGACTTTGGAGTAGTTTGCCTAATCTCCATTTAAGAAGGGTTGGTGCTGAAAAGACGTTGGGGTGGGGAAAGAGATCCAAATTTACCAGTTTTTGGGTAAGAATAATAACATTAAACGTGGTTAAATTTTTAATCTCCTCATATATAAATGTCTCTGAAGCTGGCAGATAGGTTTTGATGAAAAAGGCTATAGTTGGCTTCAACATATCCCTTCCCTGCAACAAGATCTCTGGAGCACTCACCTTTAGGCTGGGCGAAATTGAGTTTTATATAGCCTGGTGTAAAAACCGCCTTGGGCCAATAGCTCCTCATGGGATCCAATCTCCTCAATTCTTCTTTCATTTAAGACCACGACCTTGTTTGCGTTCTGTATAGTAGAGAGCCGATGGGCAATGATAAGAGTGCTCCTGTCCTTCATCAAACGCTTCAGGGCTTGTTGGATCAACGATTCTGTCTCTGCATCTACGGCGGAGGTAGCTTCATCAAGAATAAGTATGCGAGGGTTCCGCAAGATAGCTCGAGCTATGGCGATACGTTGTCTTTCACCTCCAGAGAGCTTCACTCCCCTTTCACCGACCTCGGTATCGTATCCCCGGCTTAAGGATTCAATAAAGCGATCAACATTAGCCTTTCTTGCTGCTTCGGCAATTTCCTCCTCACTAGCCTCTGGCCGACCATAAGCGATATTATCACCAATAGTGCCGTTAAAAAGAATAGTCTCCTGAGGGACTATGCTTATCTGCTGTCTCAAGCTAGCCAATTTTACCCTTTTAACATCATATTCATCTATGGTAACAACTCCCGAGATTGAATCATAAAAACGAGGAATAAGACTCACCAGGGTAGTCTTACCCACACCAGAAGGACCGACCAGGGCGACTCTCTCACCAGGTCTTATTTCTAGATTAATGTCCTCCAAAATCAGCTCTTTGTTATCATAGCCGAAGGAAACATCTTTAAAGCATACGTAGCCTTCTATAGGAGGTAATTTTACCGCCCCGCGAAGCTCCTTTATTTCAGGTTCGGTATCAAGAATCTCAAAGATCCTCTCAGCAGAGGCCAGAGCCCGCTGGTAAAGACTATAAGTCGTACCCAGCTGGTTTAATGGCTTAATAGCTAGACTTACATAGCCGAGAAAGGAGATGAGCTTGCCTGTGGTTAACCCACCTCCTACGACCTCCCGTGCTCCGTACCACAAAATAGCACTCAAGCCAATAGTAGTAATGATCTCTACGAGTGGACTAAGCAGGGCCACTACCTGAGTTCTTCTCATGGCTAATCGGAAGTTGCGGATATTCTCCTGCTGGAATCTTTTGGCCTCTTGCTTTTCCGTGGCAAAAGATTTTACTACTTCAACCCCTGCTATTGTCTCCTGAAGAAGAGAAGAAATATCGGCAATCTTAACTTGAACCGAAGTACTGAATTTCCTTATGTGGCCACCGAACCTCCTCACCGTCAAGACTAAAAGAGGGATCACACCCAAAACACAAAGAGAGAGTCTCCAGTGTATATAAAAGATGAACCCTAAAACTCCAGCTATAATGAGAAGATTTAGAATCATCTTGGCTACGGACTCAACAACTACCTCCTGAAGCACATTAACATCTGTTACCACCCGAGACATAATCTCCCCGGTACGTTTTCTTTTATAGAAACTCAAAGACAGTCGTTGAAGGTGGTGATATATCTGGTTTCGCAGATCGGTGATTACCCGGTAACCAACAAAGGACATAAGGTAAGTCTGTCCATAAGAAAAAAGTCCCTTTATAGCTATGAGAACTACCAGAGCGATAGCGATTAAATTCAGCAAGAAAAGATTCTTAGCTAAAATCACTCTGTCAATTAGTTCTCTTCCTAATATCCAGGGAACTGCCAGAGTGGTTAAACTCACCAGTACCATGCAAATTAAAGCCAGAGCCAATTTTCCTCGGTATGGACGCAGATAGCTTAACAAGCGGCCTTGGACATTCATAAATTGAACCCCTTTTACTTCAATTCTCCCAGTATGGCGTCAGCTATTCTATCAGCTGCCCCCTTTGCCCCCATTATAAACTTAAGCTCACCAGCCATATTATTTCGCAAAACTGGATCTTGCAATAATTCTATTACTTTCCTGCTAACATCCTGAGCTTTAATTATTCCTCTCAGCTCGGGAACAATCTCCTTTCCCGCCCGCAGGTTCGGCAGAGCAGTGAACTTAACCTTCCTGCTATACCTTCTTACTATTCGAGATTTAATCATAGGCCCAAACCATGGTACACGCCCAATCAATCCTGGCAGGCCATCAAGAGGTATTGCTTCGGGCTTGTTCAATGGCACGGTCACCACCATGGGTCTACCCAAAAAAGCCATTTCCGCTGTTTTGGTGCCGGGTATAGTAATGGCCAGATCAGAGGCATTCATTATCTCATATTGATTCTCCTTGGCCACCGGAACCTGGAGATTCAGGTTGGCGATGAGCTTCCATCGTTTTTTTTTCACGAGTTTAAATTTTGGTATCTCCTGGAAAACTTTCTCTAACTCTCCTGAAGGTAAACTGGTTAATTCCTCCTCGGAGGTAAAAGGAGAAAGAACCAGAATAAATTGAGCTTTGGGAAATTCTTTCCTGACCAACTCTGCCACTTTTAAAAAAAAGGGGGTGAGATATCTTACTTCCTCAGGTCTGCTTCCCGGCATTATAGAAATGATGGAATATTCGGGATCAAGCTTCCAGTAATTACACACTTCTTCTTTGGACATTCGCAGCTCTACGGCATCGGCCATCAAGTCACCAACAACTATAACTTTCCCCGCTGTAACCCCACCGGTCATAAACTCCCCTTTCGTCCTCTCATCGATCACCATAAACTTTTTAAAAAATCTTTTCCACCTGGGTTTTTGAATATAAGCTAAGGCGGGAATTCTTAACCGTCTGGACAACAAAACCGCATGAATGGGATCTCCTCCCAGAAAGACGAGCACTCCCTTACCGCCCTCTCTAAATCCAGACCACCTACGGCCCAAAAAGATATATTTTAGATAGTCGGTGGGTCCTGCCACTCCATCAACATCCGGAAAAGTGCTGACAACTTCTTTCTCCATGCCACTTGCATATTGACAGGGGGGTATGATTACGGAAATTTTTATGGCCTTTTCCTTCTGCTTTAAAGCTCTGGTTATCGGCTTTACCCACCCTGAGAGTTCACCAGGACTATTTGCCACTAGAAAAACTTGCACAGAAAAACCTCCTTATGAAGGCAGACTCTTTACCACCACGCGGGCGGCTCGTTCAATAGCTCCCGGTTCCCCCAGTTTTCTGGTTACTTTATTTAACTCAATTTTTATTTGTTCCAATTTTTGGCAATCTCCCCATAGACTTAAAGTCAGATTAGCCAGGCGATTGGGTGTAGCTCGAAACTGCAGGAGTTCAGGTACAATCCTCCTGCCAGCCAGGATGTTGGGTAGACTAACATAGGGAAATTTCACGAGAATATGGCCCAAGATCCAGGTACTAAGAGAAGTCTTGTAAACAACAATCATGGGAGTGGCTAAACATGTCGCTTCCAGGGTAGCTGTCCCTGAGGCCGTAATAATTAAGTCAGAAACGCTCATAAGGTTATAAATATTGTTATTTATGACTTTAACTTCTATTCCGCTTCTTCTAACCATTCTACTAATTTTTTCCCCAAAAACCGAAGCAGCGACTGGAAGTAGGAACTGGGCATCCTTTAGTGACCTTTTTATCTTCGCTGCTGCCCTCAGCATTATAGGCAAAAGACTGTCTATCTCGTAGGCTCGACTTCCTGGAAGAAGACCGATTATAGGATGGTTAGAGCTAAGGTTAAATTTCTCATAAGCCCCACTTTTGCTAAGATTAGGTCTAGCCACACCTACCAGCGGATGTCCCACAAAAGTCACATCTGCTCCAACCTTGCGATAAAGCTCAGCTTCAAAAGGAAAAATAGCGATAACTTTAGTGATATCTCTGGCCGTTCTCTTAGTTGCCCAATCAGGCCAGGCCCAGACCGGAGGAGCAACATAGTAAATGATGGGAATCCCTCTTTTTTTGGCCAGGCGGGCGATCCTCAAATTAAAATCCCGACTATTTATTAAAACTAACAGATCAGGAGGTTCCTCTCGCAGCATTCTTTTAATTCGCTTTTCAATTCTAAGAAAGGATGGGTAATATTTAAGACCTTCCCAGATGCCCACTGCTCCCATATGCACGGTAGTAGCCCTCACCTCAACCCCTGCCTGTCTCATTTTCTCCCCACCGATACCCACAAATTCAATATCAGTATCAATTTTTTTTATAGCGCGAACAAGATTAGCTGCATGGAGATCTCCTGAAACCTCCGCCGCAGTCAACAGAATCCTCTTTCTGGACAATGGAATCCTCTCTGATAATTCACGCTATCTTCAGATTATCAATTAACCTTATTTCCCCAATCTTTACCGCCACCACAATCAGAACCTCTTTTCCTATTCGTTCTATCTTCCGGAGGGTCTCTGGATCAACCACAGCCACATAATCTACTTCAGCTAAAGGCTCGGCCTTTATTAAATCTTTCATTTTGGACGCCACCAGCGCTGGATCTCCTTTTCCTTCCATAATCAATTGTTTCGCCTTTTCTAAAGATTGATGCAGTACTGTAGCTGCATATCTTTCCTCTTTATTTAGATAAGAGTTCCTGGAACTAACGGCTAATCCATCCTTCTCCCTTATTGTGGGGAGAACAACAATCTGGGTTCTTAAGTTAAAATCTCTCACCAATCTTTTTACCACCAGGACTTGCTGGTAATCCTTCTGCCCGAAATAGCTAAAGTCCGGGCTAATTATATTAAAGAGTTTGGTAAGTATAGTACAGACACCCTGGAAATGACCCGGACGTGATAACCCTTCCAGAGTGGAGGAGAGATCTCCCTCTACCTTAACGAAGGTAGAATAACCATCCGGATACATCTCTTTTCTGGAGGGGGCAAAGACAACATCCACGCCCTCTTGCTTGCACAAATTAATATCTCGGGATAGATCACGAGGATACCCGTGGTAGTCCTCCCCTGCACCGAATTGAGTGGGGTTTACGAAAATACTTACCACTAGTTCATCACAATCTTGCCGCGCCCTTTTAATCAAACTGAGGTGACCACCGTGAAGATACCCCATGGTGGGAACAAAACCAATACTCTTTTCTTTCTCTATCCCTTTTATGTAATTCCTCATTTCGCTGAGGCGCTTGATTAATTCCATTGACTTGCCTCATTTCTCCCTTTTCTAAGCACTTCTTCCTCAGACAAAACCTCTTTAAAACCAAGCCCTGCCATCAAACTTCCTAGAATTGCTTCTTCAGAATGAGATTGGGCGAGCCAATAAACGATTTTTCTCGGAGAAACCTCTTCCATTGCTGTTGAGCTCATATACTTTTCCAACCATAACTTCCCGACGAAAATGAGCACCACCAGGAAAATAAGAATCCAGCTTATCCACCTTTTCCGCACCAGTTTCCTCTTTATCCTTCAATTTTTTCAATCTCTCTTAACACATAGGGACTGATATAAGAACTTAAATCTTCGGTGCTTACCAGAGAAGATCAGAAGACATATTCTGTTCGATGTTCATAAAGACAACTTTCTATAAGGTTTATGATTTTATTAAATTTGTCTTCAGCAATATTGTCCCAATCTTCTTCAGAAACTGGTTGAATTTCCCAGCCAAAACCATAATTGCTATTCTGCGCAGACCAATAGTATGTTTCCCTTTTATATTCAACCTTACCACCTGCAAGCCAGTCATCAAACTGGTCGCGGTGATATTGGGAATCAATAATTATTTTGATCACAATTTCTACCCCTCTTTTCAGTGATTCCAAATTGTTCCCCTCGGTTAGGGTGGATTCTAAGCGTGCTCAACTTACATTTCAACAATTAAATGAACATAGACTGGGATGAATTTTGGATTATCGGGTATATAAATTCTACAATCCTTGGTGTTCCAACCAAGCAGATATGGTATCTTCTTTTTGTTCCTTCCTAAGCTTTAACGCTTTCCTTTTGATCTTATTAAGCCTAGCGGAATCAACTTTGTTCATATCTACCCATAATCCATCTTCCTCACTTCCTTGCCCGAATTGTTCACCAGATACTACGAAAATTTCTCCATTGTTTAGAATAAATTGAAGTGCGCCCCAACCTGTAAGATCTTCTTTAGAATCTCTTTCCCTGACGAATAATATTCCTATTTTATTTGCTCTTTCAATAAAATGTTTTTTTGTGGTATCCATGTTTATCCTCCTCTTTCAATGATCCCAAATTGTTCCTGCCTCTCGTTATGTACTAAGGCAGAGTTATATAATTCTTCTAACTCTTTATAAAGTTTAAACATAAATCTATGTCCAAACTCCCTAAATGGTGTCTGGTTGATATATTGGTTGAATAAATCTTTTTCCTTTGTGCTTGGTCCAATTATAAAAAATCGAGCAGGGAACCTTCTTGGTATTTTCAACAGCCTATCTAAGCCAGACTTTACTCTTGTTGTTTCCTCTACTTCAAAAGCGTAAACTGGAAACAACCCGTAATCATCTTCATCAAACCATAAGGTATCTATTTCTCTAATCTTTGCCAAGTTAGGACCCCTAAAAATATCGGTGCAGTCGGAGACAGTCAAAAAATCTCTTAGCGGTTTACCTTGGAAAGTTCTAATAGTTTGGTCGTGTGGAGGTGCATAAGTCTCATATCCATAAATTTTCCCGAGTGAGACTAACATTCCTTGAGCAATTCCGTGATCAATCTCTGGTTCTTCAGTAAAATTTTGTGCTCCAGGCTTTATCTCAGTTTCTTCTACAACTTTATAAACACCACTTCTCTCTGGCGGCACTGGTTCAAAAATTTTATATTGCCTTACAACTCTTCTGATAGTGTCCTGCCAAGTTGGATTAGTCTTAGTTTTAGGATGACCTTGTACGATTTTGTTGATCTCAGATAAATGACCTTGCCCACCCAATTCTAATAAGGCGTCTCTCACAACATCTTTCCAAGTTAAATTTTGCTTATTCATTTCAGTTGCCATACCGAAATCCTTTAGTTTTGCAATTATGTTGCCGTTTGATAACAAGTTCTCTCAATTTAAAACCAGCATCCAGATAAACATTTATAAGTTTAAATCCCAGTGGCCTCCCTGTCCTGAGTCACCCAACTGTTTCTGACTACATTTGCACATCATATGTCTCTCTCGTAGTGAAAGCTGAAAAACACTCTTCTTACCATTTTAACACCCTACTTTTGTAGCAAGAAGAGAAAAACTAGGTAAATTACTATCAAAACCGCTATTGAGCCGTAGAACCAACCTAAGGTTATAGAAAAAATGCCCCTAAATCTTGACTGGACTTTGTCTTTAAATCGGTAAGCATTCATATCGAATAAGTATTCGTTTGTCTTCAACCTGTTATTGATAACCCATTGATATAGTTTTCTATACATGCGTTCCTGCCATAAGAAATACGCATCTAAAAACCAAAAAACTAACAAAGGAATGAAGGCGATCCCAACTTGATATTCAGTCCATTTTAACAATAAAGTCACAACGACCAGAGTTATAGCCCCCCCTTTTTATCATAAATGAATTGAAACCCATTCGTTTTATGATGTCTTGAATTATATCGATCTCTTTTAGCATATATTCCTTGAGACTTTCCTTATCTTCCATCCGTATCACTTCTCTTTAACTTTATGCCAACTTTCTCCTCAGCACAGTTTTTCGTCTAGGGGCTCCAGCATATACGGCGTTGCAACCTGAAAAAGGCATCTCCCAAAAGACAAGGGCGATAGCCTGTAATAGATATACTCTGCTACGTAACCTTCTTACTCAGTAACTGTACAAAACATTCTCTTCAAGTTAGCCAGTTTTCAATTTTTAGCCCTTGGATTCTACCAAAATCGGTATCATCTGAAACAAGAACAAAGTTACGCCACTTCACTACAGAGGCTATCAGAATATCCGCGTCTTCAATGAGTTGTCCCTTATGCTGCAAATTTGCAAAGGTTTTTGCAGCTTCATCAAAAATAGACTGAGCATCCAGCAATATTACACCAAATTCCTTGCAAAGTAGACCAAATCTGTCTAACTGTGCTGTGGCGTTTATAGCCAAAAGCCCTCGTTTTGTCTCATAATAACTTATCGCGTTTATAAAAATCTCCTCTCCCCTTACTATGACTTCTTCAGTTTTTTCCTTTACTTTCTTGTTTCCTTTCAGGATTGCTGTAATGATATTTGTATCGAGAACATATGTCATTTAAAAAGTGGCCTCCTCGTCACTGCTTCTTCAAAAGCTTCTCTTTGTTCAGACCTTAACTCATTCAACATGCCAAAAACAGCATCCAACGCGTTCAATTTTTCTACGATCCGCTCCCAATCTTGCACCTCCAAAACTTGGACTGGTAGAGAATTCACTGGAGAACTTTTCCACTCAATTATTTCGTCGAAGAGCTGTGACCCCAAATCTTTAGTAACAACTGTGGATCCCGCTGTTTGGAAAGTTTCCATTTCTCCCTTGATCAAAAAAGTATGTGACATACCTGGAGTCGGTACTCCGACTGTCGGGTCATTAATATCTAATGGCAGTTGATTTCGTTGTACTGTGACTGACATTATTTTATCTCCTCAAACAAAATTCTACTTTTGTCCTTGATACAGGACTCAAAAACTCCTTCAATAGCTGAATGCGCTTGTTCTATCCATTCTTCGGTCACTTCCATTGATATAGCTTCAGGAATGGCCATAATATGATCAATATCTAATACTATTGATGTCGTATTTGGACTTTCAGGAGGAGCACTACCTATTGTAACAAGCATTCGATCCTGATCATTGAGATAAGGAATCTCCACCCGAGACATAAAACTCGTACGAAGCTGAGGTAGTTCCTTGGGTACATAAGGATAAAAATCAACATATTCGCTAAGTTCGACAGATTCGGCCTTGATATTTATTTTGTTGATGTACCTCAGCCCTATCCGCTTAAATCCTTTTGGGTTAGCAACCTCTCTATACATTTGAAGAGCTTCCAAGACCATTGGCTTAAATTTGGTCCACGCCGGATAAGGCTTTAGTTGATTGACTGCGAGAAGATCAGGGGCAACCTGAATCAAAGCAGTTTTGTCTTTTCTGTGGAATTGGACGCGTGGCGGAGCAGGCTCGACTTTGCGCTCAATGCCTTTTTCTGTTGACCGGAATTGCACGCCTATCCCAACTTGCTGCTTTCTATCTGGGAATTTCTTCTTTACTTTCTCATATATCAATCCCGGTATAGTTAAATCCCATGGCTGACTGGGAACAAATTGAAATTCACATAGGGCTTCGACCACTGGGGGATTTTTATATCTTCTGGCCATTTTTTGTGCCTCCATTTAAATGAGTTTTGCTTCAACAAATGGCTCGAGGATTTTAGATGGCGATTTTCTCGAGCGTCTCCTGAAAATCAGGAAAAGAGGTAGCTATACATCCTGAGTCTGAAATTTCTGTCTTTCCACGGGCACATAAACCGGCAACAGCCAAGGCCATGGCTATTCGATGATCTCCATGACTCTGGCACTGAGCACCCTCTAGCCTTCCTGCGCCTTTAATTATCATTCCGTCCTCTTTTTCTTCAATTTGGGCACCCATCTTGGTTAGCTCGATCTTTACGGCTCTAATTCGATCGGTCTCTTTAACCCTTAGTTCCCGAGCGCCTCTAATAACCGTTTCTCCTTTTGCAAAACAGGCCACCACCGCCAAGATAGGGATCTCATCAATGAGGCGGGGAATCATCTCTCCCCGGACAACAGCTCCCCTCAAATTAGCTCCTCTTAACTCTATATCGCCTACCTCCTCTTCACATACTTTCTTTAAATTGAGAATCTCAATATCTGCTCCCATCTGAAGAAGAACATCGATGAAGCCACGCCGGGTGGGATTCAGTCCCACCTGCAGGATCTTTAATTTTGACCCTTTCAATATGGCGGCTCCCCCCATAAAAAAAGAAGCAGCAGAAATATCCCCTGGTACCCAAATATTGGCCCCGGAAAAAGAATTAGTTCCTTCAACACTAACTCTCAAATCATCAACTTCTATTTTTGCTCCCAAAAACTTGAGCATTCGTTCCGTGTGGTCCCGGGATCGGTAAGGCTCAGTTACTGAAGTTCTACCCTTAGCATAGAGCCCCGCTAACAAGAGACAAGTTTTCACCTGGGCTGAGGGTATAGGAGAGGAATAGTCCATGGCTTTGAGCCCGTCCCCCAGGATGGTCAAAGGAGGAAACTCACCATTTTTTCGACCAAAGACTCTGGCTCCCATTCTCCTCAACGGCTCGACCACTCTCTGCATGGGCCTTTTCCTTAAATACCGATCGCCTGAGAGGACAGAATAGAACTTCTGACCAGCCAGGAGTCCAGCTAAAAGCCTGATAGTAGTCCCTGAATTGCCGCAGTCAAGAATATTGGCTGGTTCTTTTAGCCCTTTTAATCCTTGCCCGTAAACGAGTAAACCATCCTCTTCCTCCTTCATCTCGATCCCCATCATTTTCAGGGCGCTCAGGGTAGCCAGACAATCTTTTCCCTTCTGCAAGTCCCTCACCACTGATTTTCCTCTGGCAATAGAAGCAAAAATGAGGGCTCGATGGGTGATGGATTTATCTCCCGGCGGGTGAAATTCTCCCTTTAAATACCTTGCCGTAATCACCGAAAGGCTCGGCTCAGACACTATCCCTTCCTTCCCAAGGCTCTGGCCACAGACCTAACTTCCTTCATTAACTTTCGAAAATCATCGGGCCGAATAGATTGAAAACCATCAGACAATGCTTCCTCGGGCCGGGAATGAACCTCAATCATTAACCCATCACTACCAGCAGCAATGGCTGCCCTGGACATGGGACCAATTAGGTCTCTCTTCCCGGTAGCATGACTGGGATCAACGATCACCGGAAGATGGCTTAATTGCTTGACCAAGGAAACTGCCGAAAGATCCAGAGTAAAACGAGTACCATCCTCAAAGGTCCTTATTCCCCTCTCGCAAAGAATGACATTATAATTTCCGCTGGATAAAATATATTCTGCCGACATCAAGAATTCTTTTACCGTAGAGGACATTCCCCGTTTAAGCAAAACTGGCTTTTTACCTCTTCCTACTTCTTTTAAAAGATCAAAATTCTGCATATTGCGGGCCCCCACCTGGACAATATGAGCGTATCGAGCCACTAATTCTACCTGCCTCACATCTCTTGCTTCGGTGACCACAGGAAGATGGGTAATCTCACTCGCCTCCGCTAAGTATTTTAGGCCCTCCTCACCCAGGCCCTGGAAAGAATAGGGAGAAGTACGAGGTTTGAAGGCACCCCCTCGCAGAATCCTGGCCCCCGCCTCTTTAACCTCTTGGGCAACTTTAAGGAGCTGAGCCCTGCTTTCTACAGCACAGGGACCAGCCATGACCACAACCTCCTTACCACCTATCTCCACACCCTCTACCTTAACCACCGTATCTTCACTTTTGAATCCCCGACTGACCAGTTTATAGGGCTGGGAAATTGGCATCACAGACTCTACGATGAACATGGCCTCAAAAATTTCCCGAGACCGGATGGCGTTCTCACCAATGACGCCGATTATCGTCCTTTCTGCTCCTTTGGACACATGGGGGGTGAAACCCAGTTCTTTAATCTTGTCGAGCACATGTTGGATCCCTTTTTCCGTGGTTCCCGGTTTTAAAGTGATAACCATCACATCTACCTCACTCTCCCTTAGGATAAGAGCCTAAAATCTTCAAAAAGAAGCATTCTTCTTCAAGCTCAGCTAAAGCTTTCTTCACGCTTTCGTCATCCTTGTGACCCATAAAGTCGAGAAAAAAGACGTACTCCCAGGCCTTTCTCTTGGTGGGACGAGACTCTATTTTGGTCAAATTAATGGCATGATTTTTAAAGGGCGAAAGCATATCATAAAGTGCCGCCACCCTATCCTTTATGCTGAAAAGAATAGATGTTTTGTCCTGACCGCTCCTTTCGCTATAATCTCTGCCGATAACGAGGAACCTGGTGTAGTTGCTAGGCCTATCTTCAATATGAGAGGCGATAATTTTTAAACCATAAAGGGAGGCAGCCACATCGGAGGCAATAGCCGCTGAATCCCTTTCCTTGGCAGTGGTTTGAGCTGCTCTAGCTGTACTTTCTACTTCCAGCAGCCCTGCCGCGGGAAGATTTTCCTCCAGCCAGTCCCTGCACTGAGCGAGCGCCTGAGGATGGGAATAGACTTTTCTCACCCCTTTTAAATCTCCCTTACCCAGAAGGTGATGGGAGATCTCCAGGATAATTTCGGCACAGATCTTAAGATCTGAATCAAGAAACATGTCAAGAGTATGACTTACCACACCCTCGGTAGAATTCTCTACGGGAACAACTCCGAAATCAGCCTGTTTCTTTTCTACTTTGGCAAAAATTTGACCAATACTTTTTACGGGAACCAAATCAGCTCCTTCGCCAAAATTCTTAATGGCTGCCAGATGAGTAAAAGTGGCTGGAGGGCCAAAATAGACAACTTTTTGTCTCTTTTCCAGATCCAGCGAAGTCTTGAGGATGAGGTGGACGATCTTTTCTAATACCTCGTCAGGCAAGGGCCCTTTATTTTGCTTGATTAACCTCTCCAAAATTTTCCTTTCTCTTCCTGCAGAATAGTACCCCTTCTTCTCTTTCTTTTTAATTCTGGCAATCTGCAAAACCTTTTTTGCCCTCTCATTCAATAGATCAACCAGTTCCGAATCAATTGTATCAATCTCACCTCGCAGCTTTTCTATTTGCATTCTTTCCCTCTCCTAAATTATTCAGCCGCAGATTTACGCTGATAAAGTTCATTATAAACTTCATAAAAACTTCTAAGAATAATATCTAGGATCTCTTTGTGTTTAAACCCTCTGTTCATCCGTGTGAATCTGTGGTTAAATATTTACTCCTCTCCTAAAATATTCATCACTGCCTCCAGGGCAAGAAGATAACTCTGGGGGCCAAATCCGGTTATCTGCCCCACGCAAACTCCAGCCGTAAATGATTTTTGTCGAAAGGATTCCCTTTTAAAGATATTAGAAAGATGAACCTCAACCGCAGGAATCTCAATGGCCGAGATGGCATCCCTTATGGCAAGACTGGTATGAGTGTAAGCGGCAGGATTAATTATTAATGCATCGGCCCAATCTTTTGCCTCTCCAATAAAAGAGACAATCTCTCCTTCATTATTTGACTGTTTGATCCTTACCTCGCAACCCAGCTTTCTTGCCCTCTTCTTAATCATCTCATCAATCTGGGAAAGAGTTTTGCTGCCGTAAGTTTCTACCTCTCTTTCTCCCAGCAGATTCAAATTTGGCCCGTGAATGAGTAAAATTTTTCTCATTTTGTCAAATCCCGTAACGTTTTCTTTATCAAATCAGGGGGAACCTCCGCGATAAGGAAGACTTCACCTATTTTCCTGGGTAAGACAAAATGTAATTTATCTTCCCTTACCTTTTTGTCGAGCTGTAGTGCTTCCCGAATCTTTTCTTCATCCACTCCCTCTATGCAGGTAGGAAGTCCAATAACTTCTAACAGACCCTTTAATCTTTCTACCATGGGTGAGGGAAAATAGCCCATCCTTTCGGCTATTATTGCCGCACCTATCATTCCCAGAGCCACCGCCTCACCATGGGTGTAGGATCTATAGCCGGATGAGGCCTCGACGGCATGACCAATGGTGTGGCCAAAGTTTAAGATTTGCCGTTTTCCTTTAAGTTCCCTTTCGTCAGTCTCAACCACTTTAGCCTTAATCTCGACTGATCGCCTCACAGCGAAGTCAATCGCCTTCGGGTCTAAAGCTTTTATCCTCTCCAGATTTTTTTCCACCCAGCCAAAAAACTCAGCATCCTTGATCATGCCATACTTGACAACTTCAGCCAGCCCCTCTTTGACCTGCTGCCAGCTCAGTGTCTTTAAAACCGTAAGATCCGCATAGACAAATCTTGGTTGATAAAAAGATCCCACCAGATTCTTGCCCTGAGGTAAATCCACCCCCACTTTTCCCCCTACACTAGAATCAACCTGGGCGAGCAGTGTGGTAGGAAGAAGAACAAAATCTACTCCCCGCAGATATGTAGAGGCAACAAATCCGGCTAGATCACCTATCACTCCTCCACCTAGACCAATAATAGTAGAATCCCGATCCAGTTTAGATTCAACACACTTCTCATACAATTTTATAGCTTGAGATAAGGATTTGTGTATCTCACCTGGGGGAACTTTAGCTAAAGAGACGCAAAATCCAGCTTCTTGGAGGCTAACCCTAACTTTTCCCCCATAGAGCTCGTATACCTGATCATCGCTAACCAGCAAAACCTTCTTTCCCAGATGAAAATCTGCGGCTACCTCCCCCACTCTGGCTAAACCCTCTCCAATATACACAGGATAGCTTCGCTGTGATAGATTAACCTTGATTGTTTCCACTTTTCTTCCTTAAAAAATCGACTATCCTCTCTACTACCTGACTTGTAGTTAATTCGGAGGTATCTACCTCAAAATCCGCTTTTTCATAAAAAGATCTGCGTTGGCCGAGAAGACTCAGAACTCGGCTTTTTGGATCTTTTGATTTCAAAAGAGGACGGTTTTGACTCTTTTGTGTTCGCTTCAGGATCACTTTTGGATTTGCTGAAAGACAAATTATCACCCCTTTCCTTTTGAGAGCGGCTCGATTCTCCTTCTTTAAAATAGCCCCCCCACCCGTAGAAATAACACATCTGTCCAAGCTAGAGACTTCTTTAATTATTTTAGTCTCTAGGCGGCGGAAATAATTCTCTCCTTTTTCCTGAAAAATCCGACAAATTTTAGCCTTTTCACGCTTTTCGATAAGCTCATCCGTATCCAGATAAGACATCTTTAGTCCCTTTGCCAACTTCTTGCCCACCAGGGTCTTACCTGTCCCCATAAACCCGGTCAATATAATGTTCACCTTCCCACAGCCTATTTCCCTCTCACGTAATCCATATAGTTCAAATAATTCTTCTTTACCTCTTCTAAGCTGTCGCCGCCAAATTTTTCTCGGAAGGCTGCCGCAATCTCAAGAGCAACCACCGCCTCTCCGATAATAGAGGCCGCCGGAACAGCGCAAACGTCTGCTCTTTCCTTTATAGCCTTTACCGCTTTCTTGCTCACTAGATCAACCGATTTAAGGGGTTGGGCTATAGTGGAGATGGGCTTCATGGCAGCCCGTAAAACGATGGGCTCACCGTTACTCATTCCTCCCTCAATACCTCCGGCACGGTTTGTTTTCCGGTAAAATTGATGGTTAGTTTGGTCGTAGAATATCTCATCCTGAACCTGAGAGCCGAATCGCTCTGCCGCTGCAAAACCTAACCCAATCTCTATCCCTACAATAGCCTGGATGCTCATCAATGCTTGGGCTAGTCGGGCATCCAATTTAAGGTCCCACTGAATATAGCTACCTAACCCCACCGGTAAGTTGGTGACCATAATTTCAAAAACTCCTCCTAGACTATCTCCTTCTTTTGCGCTAAGATTAATCAAAG
Source organism: uncultured Clostridia bacterium (assembly GCA_964543295.1). Taxonomy (GTDB): domain Bacteria; phylum Aerophobota; class Aerophobia; order Aerophobales; family AE-B3A; genus AE-B3B. Next base: position 48,538 of record CAZIXA010000013.1, read on the forward strand.
CAACTATCTCCTCTTCCGCTGCCTTGCTGAGACAACGCAGGGGAGAGTTTTCTACCAATTGATAATTGTCGGCTGCAGGCTCCCATCCAGGGGTGTCCTTCACCGTACCGATCTGGATCACTCGGCTGTAGATGGAAAGGTCGAATTCGGCCAGAAACTTTTTACAGATTGCTCCTACGGCTACCCGAGCCGCTGTTTCCCGAGCACTGGCTCGCTCTAGAACATCTCTTACGTCATCAAGATTATATTTAATTACGCCGGCCAAATCTGCATGGCCCGGTCTTGGCCAGGTAAGAATTTGAATACTCTCCGAGTTCATATCACTATCTTCCACCGCCATTAGCTTTTGCCAATTCTTCCAATCCAAATTTTTGATCGTTAAGGCAATGGGACTGCCCAAAGTTTTCCCCCCACGAATTCCGGAGATGATCTCTGCCTCATCCTTCTCAATCTGCATCCTCGGTGAGCGACCATAACCAACCTGCCGACGCTTTAACTCCCTGTCAATCTCCTTACTCGATAGCCTCAACCCTGCTGGTATTCCCTCCAGGATGACCATCAAGCCCTTACCATGCGACTCACCCGCTGTTAGATATCGGAGCATTAACTTCCCCCTTCAACCCTTAACTTTGTGTTTGTTAAATTCTGCTCTTAATATATTTCTCATTTCATCAATGGGCGCCTTTCGAGATGTCCAGATCTTAAAGGAAAGGGTGGCTTGATAAACAAGCATACCGATCCCACCCAAAGAAGCCAAATTTCTCTTCTCAGCCTCTTTCAAAAGCTCAGTTTTTCGATTATAGACAACATCATAGACAAAGACATTTGACGGGAAAAGGTCAGGATTGATCAGGAGAGGATCACCCGCATGCATACCCACGGATGTGGCATTAATAAAAAGATCTACCTTATCCATTATCCCCGGTGAATTTCTCTGGCTGAAATCCACAAGTGAAAACTTACATTTGGCTTTAACATTCTCTTTTAGTCTTTCCAGTAAAATCTTAGCCTTTTCGAGTGTCCGGTTGGTAAGGATTATACTCTTTACCCCTGCCTTAACCAAAGCGAAAGAGATAGCACAGGCAGCACCTCCTGCCCCTATCACAAAGGTGCGTTTCCCTTGGAGATCGAATTCTCCTTCCCGTCTTAACGATTCAAGGAAGCCCTCTCCATCTGTATTATATCCGATGAGTCTTCCATCCTGGTGGAGAATCGTATTCACCGAGATCATCATCCTGGCCTGATGATCTACCTCATCTAGATAATCCAGAACTTTCCTTTTATGAGGGATGGTAACATTCACCCCCACCATGTTTAACGATTTTATTGCCTTAACTGCATCCTCGAGGTCTTCCGGCTTCACAGGAAAAGAAAGATAGACAAAATCAAGCCCCAGTTTAGCAAATGCAGCATTATGAAGAACAGGAGAGAGGGAATGAACTATGGGATAGCCGAATATTCCCACTAATTTTGTCCTGCTATTGATTCTCATTGATTTTGCAACACCAGTAGCTTCTTCATCCTCTCATTCATAGAAGCTGTGGGTAATTTTATCACATCTCATTGAGGTGTCAATTAAAGAGACTAGAGAAAGAGAATTTGATAAATTAAAACAATTTTGGTATATTGGTACTAAATCGTCTTGAGCTTAATAGGAGATTAAAGTGAAAGTCAGGATTGGATTTATCGGTACAGGTAGAATTGCCAACCGCCATATGGAAAAACTTTGTAAGATAAAGGATACTACATTGGTGAGTGTCTGCGATGTAGAAAAAAAAGAAGCAGAAAAGATGACCAAAATCTGGGGAGGCAAACTTTATACCGATTACCGGGAAATGCTGAATAAGGAAAGTCTCGACGTAGTATATATTTGCCTGCCTCCCTTTGCCCATACCGACCAGGAGATTTTAGCTGCAGAGAAAGGAATAAATCTATTTGTGGAAAAGCCCCTGGCTCTGGATCTAAAAAAGGCCTGTCAGATTAGTAAAATCATTGAAGACTCCGGAGTTATCTCCAGTGTGGGATACCTCTACCGGTATTCCGACATCGTAAATAGAGCCAAGGAAGAGGTGAGTCAAAAAAAAACTGCTCTTATTCTGGGCCATTATCTTTGTCCCATGCCCTCCATTCGATGGTGGAGAAATAAAAATGAATCAGGGGGCCAAATTGTGGAACAAACTACCCACATCTTTGACCTGGCGAGGTATCTCGTGGGAGAGGTGGATACAATCTATGGCCAAAGATCGAGGGGCCTAATGGAGGATGTGGAAAATTATAGTCTAGATGATGCCTCCTGTATAAATCTTTACTTCCAAAGTGGGGCTGTAGGCGGCATCTCCTCTGCCTGCACTCTTAAAAGGGGTCGTGATTGGGGAATTAATCTCATCGGTAAAGGTTTCAGAATTGACCTTCTCCTCTCTTCCCATATTTTAATAATCAGCAATGGAAAGAGGCACGAGATAAAAATGCAAACTGATCCCTATCAGGCGGAAGACGAAGCTTTTATTGAAGCTGTGAAAAAGAATAGGCCTGAAATAATCAGATCACCTTACTCCGATGCCCTGAAGACCCTGAAACTTACCCTGGCTGCTGATTCCTCCTTAGAAGAAGGGAAGATAATCAGCTTATCCAACTTCAAATAATGTCACATTAGCGACACCATTCAGAATCTTGCCATTCTCTCCCAGCTGCCCAATAGAGATTAAATCCTTTCCCATCCTTGCCACTTTCCCATCAAAAAGCCTTTAATCTTTGTTGAAATACTCTTGGTTTACCTTAAGGTTTCAGCATACTTCTTCATAATTACTTTACACTTTTTCCTTGAAGAACTCTCCTTCGTTGACTATTATCTTATATTGAGTATAAGAGCGTGAGAGATTTTGGATCTATATCTATCAAGGAAAAGATTCTTATAGTCTGCCAGGTGATAGCCGGGGAAAAGATTCGGAGAGTAGCTAGAAAACACGGGGTAAATAGGTCTTCTGTCTATGCCTGGACCCGGAAAGCTTTAGATACTCTGGAGCAAGCACTAAAACCGGGGAAACGGAGACCCAGGCTCGAGAAAAGTAAAGTCGATGCAAAGATAAGGTCATTAAAAGATAATTCTTTTTAATGCCACCCTGTTATCGGATTTATCCCCCCAAAGGAATTTTCAGACCAAAACAAACCCCTCATAGTGTAAAATAATTGCGAGTATTTAGGAACACATTCAAGGTAGAATAGACTATATCTCTTTTATTTCTCTTGAAAATACCTTAGGGCTTAAGTTTACTCTCAATTTTTCAGAAAATTTAAGGAGGCGTGTCAAGCCATTGGATCAGGTAACCGAAGTAGGTTGACTTAATTTAATTTATAATTATAATAAAACTAAACTTGTTTGATAAGTTGACAATAAAAGGGGTAAAGAGTGTTTAAAAAAGTCCGAACTAAAAAAGTATACATGCACATAGTGGAGCAAATCCAAGATTTGATAAAAGAGGGTAAATTAAAGTCAGGGAATAAGCTTCCTTCAGAGCATATCCTGGCAGAGAAGTTTGGAACTTCCCGTCCCTCGGTGAGGGAAGCACTAACTGCTCTGGAAATCTTAGGAATAACAGAAAGCAGGGGAGGTAAGGGCAATTTCATAAGGGATAATCTTAGCTCATCTTTGTATGAGCAAAGATTTAAGGAGCTTGAGGAAGAGGAAAGTCCATTTGAGCTTCTGGAGGCAAGAAAGGCAGTAGAAACCGAAGTTGCCGGACTTGCTGCCGAGAAGGCAACAAAAGAAGATATAGCTGCCATTCAGGAATCTTTAGACACAATGAAGGGTGCCATCACGAACATTCCTGAGATTATGAAATTTGACAGAGAATTTCACATTAATATAGCCAAGGCGGCTCATAATTCTATTCTTTTCCAGATGATGAATTACTTAGCCGATGGATTAAAGGAGAGCCTTTGGGTAAATATAAAGGAAAAAAGTTGGGCTCTCCCTGGTCATCCTCAAAAATACCTTGAGGAGCACACAAAACTTCTTGAGGCTATTAAAGAAGGTGATAAAAAAGCTGCCCGCAGGACAATGTACAACCACTTAGCCGATGTAGAAGAGGATTTGTTGGAGGAATAAGCTTCACTTTTTTAAAATTGATAAAGGAGATAAAGTTGGATTTTGAGCAAAAACTTGAGAAATTTATGAGAAAAGTAGGACTTGTAAAAGATAAAGACATAAAAGAAGTGTTGATTAATAGAATCGGTAAAGAGAAAGAAATAAAGACAGAGATATCAGTAAATAAGATTGTTTCCCGGATTAAAAATGGTCAATTTAAACAGGCTAGTCTTGATGTGTCATTATTAACCAGACCCCATCTATTTAACGATTTTCTTAATACCTTGCGAGAAGATTTAGATAGTCTTTTTTTTACCTCTGATTTATCTTTCCAGAAGAATTCCCTTCTTTTTCTTATAAATTTAACTATCAATCTTAAGTCTTTTTTACCTCGCTGGAATTTGCAAAACGAAGATCTCTATCCAGAAGATGTTCTAACAGAGAAACAGATTGACCACCAGATTAGTGAAAATTGGAGTTTGTTAAAGAAATGGGGAAGGGATAATTCAGCCCTTCATAAAGAAGCGCTCTCCTTTTTAGACAAAACAACAAAAGAGAGGCTTGAAAGTGAAGGTGTTGATAGTAATGATTTGCAAGTAGCTGCAAGTAAAATAGTGGGTGATAACATTGATCACTATCTGGATCAAATGTTTAACTTTATCGAAAGCAGTAATTTAAGAAAAATCGCTAAAATGAGGAATAATGGATCTACTTTAACTGAAATAGGAAATGATTACGCAGCTCATTTGCAGGAGGCTATGTGGCTTGGAGCATCATTTGTAACTACCAACCCACAACTGGTTTATTTAAATTTAGAAAGAAAACTGGATATTAGCGATGCTCGAGTTGATAGGTTAATCAGGCAATTTTTAAATAATAATCAATTGGTAAGAGTAACTGACATTAAAGAAGAAACCATTGAACAACTTACTGATATTTTTGTTTCTGAAGTTGTTTTAAATAATGCTCGTTTGCTCAGAGATGTTTTCCTTTTAACCAATGGTAATATGGGGTATATTTGCCTTCAGGTCAATCCGAGCAATCATGGAAATGGTGATAAGATGCTTGATCAAGCCCTTAGAATTTACTTATATCTTCACAAACAATTGGGAGGTATTCCTAATGTAGTGTTTAAGTTACCTGGAACAAAAGCCGGTCTGGAAGTTGCAGAAGTCCTAACACAAATTGGCATTGGAGTCACTATTACAGTGAATTTTGGACTTTTTCAACTTGTTCCTTTTGCTAAGGCAATTAATTCAGATAAAGCAATTGTTTCTCACTTAGCATTAATGAATGGACGCTTAGCTTTTCCAGTGCGAGATGAGTTGCTTGCCTTAGGGATTCCGAATGCCAGAAAAACAGCGCAATATGCTGGAGTAGCTGTAGCCAAGAAAGCTTACAAACTTCTATATTCTAAAGAAAACTTAGGTTATAATCCAGCTAAAGTTAAGTTACTGGTTGCCTCACTGAGAAATTATGATGATTTCTTTCCAGATATAACAGAGCTGACAGGTGTCTCCATAATAACAGTTTTTCCAAATATTCGACACCAGTTTGATAACAATCCTCGTAATTTAAATCCTGCAGCTGTGCAAAATCCAGTTGATGAATCCATTTTAAAATCACTTTGCCAAAGTGAGATATTTAAACAGGCATACTATCTACCTGGTGAGCCAGAGATGTTCAAACCCCAATCAATACTTTCTCTAGATAAAACTGGCGAGGTAAAAAATTGGCTTCCAGTAAAAGCTACCTTAGATGGCTTTACTTACGCTCACGAGATGACAAAAGAGAAACTTCAGAAAAAAATAAAAGATATTATTAGTTCTTGAAGTAAGTACAACCAGGGATGCAGGAAAGATCAGGAAATAACAAAATGTATGTAACTAAAATTAAAAATACAAGAAAATTGAAGACTCCTTCTGATGATGGATTAATTTGGTAGTTATTCTCATAGGGAATAAGCTTGGAAGTAAAAATGGATTACAGCGTGATAAGCTTAAAAAACAGTAAGGAGATGTAATTACGAAGTTAGAGGGTAAAGTAGCGATAGTTACAGGAGGAACCAGTGGTTTTGGCTTTGCAATTTCTAAAGCGTTTGTTAAACAAGGGATAAACGTTGTTATCTCCGCAAGAGGTGAAACGGCTGATTTGGAGAGCGTCAGGCAAACACTTACCTTGGAGGGAGAAGGCAAGGTAATTTGTCTGAAACAAGACATTACAGCTGAAAGTGCTGCGGAAAACATAGTCGAGGCAGCAGTTAAGGAATTTGGCATGATAGACATCGTTGTAAACAACGCAGGTACAGCCAGGCGAATCGAGGAGACATATTTTAATTTTCCTCTTGAGAAGTTCTCAGAGTATATGCTTGATCAATTTATACAATTTGCCGTTGCCCCAGTACAACTTTCGATCGCTGCCGCTAAGGTTATGGCAAAAAAATACGCCAATATAGGTTACAATGAAGTTGGGCTTCCCAGGGACACGGGTTGTATTATTTATAACCTATCTCAAGCCGCACTTCAGCCCATTAGAGATGATCTGCTGGCTTATAGCGCTGCTAAGCGAGCAGCCCTTTCGACTATGGAGACACTTACAGGCGTATTGGGCCAACACAACATCCGCGTCAATGCGATAGCGCCAGGCTATGCCAATACGGCTGGTCCTAAGAAGTTTTATAGCAGGTTCCCTAATATACGTGCTGATATCGACAAACACGTCCCTCTCAAGCCAAATTTTATGGACCCGAGTGCCGTCGTGCCGGCAGTCCAGTACCTTGTGGCTGACAATTATGTCAATGGTGTAGTTATTGAGATAGACGGGGGTTGGCATTTACGTTTTAATAGATATTTTAATGTATAAAAAAGCTGATTTAAGTTTTAGCTCTTTGTCATAGGTTTTTTTGAAGAAAGGGGGGCTCACTCAGCAATAGCTTCCTCCTTGAAAATTTTTTTTCTCACCAGTTGGAACTTTCTGTAAGTAGCGTTCCAAGCGCAGCATCCTATTCACCATAACTGGTGAGATACAAGGGGTAGGCGACTGTCTCGTATAGAGCGTGTACCCAAAGATGTGGGCCCGCAAGGAGGTGAGAGAGCCTTACCTACCCCAATAAAGTATGCAATACCAGGGCAAAAGGTAGTAGATAAGGTAAAAGTTATCAAAGATCATGAGAAAGACAACACACCTTATCTACTCCTATTATATTCATAATAGTACAGAAGGAGGTGAAAAACAGGCAGTCAGTTCAGCTTGAGATAAAGAAAGTTCTCAAGAAGTGTTGAATAGTTGTCTTTTCTTTTCGAGAGCTTTTTACGGAAGATTGAAGGATGTCTAAAACACTATTAGGTAGATTAAAATAAGGTTAAATTTTTGGGTCATCTTAGAAAGACATACTATAAACTGTCAAGTTAGAACTTGTTCTTTCTCAAATTGAAAGAAAATCCTTTGAGGATCATAGTCTGCTTCGTATTTGAGCATACTGTACATTATCGAGAGAATCTTTTTGCCTACCGAGATGAGAGCTTGTTTACTTTCCTTTCCTTCAGATATCTTTCTATGGTAAAGGGACCGAAGATAAGGGTTATGTTTTAAAGAAGCTACCGCAGCCATGTATAGTGAAGCTCTTAAGGCAGAAGGCCCCTTCTTGGACATCTTAGGATGAAGATTCTTCTTCTCTCCAGATTCTGATATCCTAGGATGCCAGCCAATAAATCCGATGAGTTTATTGGCTGAGGAGAATCTAGTTACATCTCCACCTACTTCTCCTAAGAAAGCAGCTACTGTCTTAGGGCCAACTCCGGGAATAGAAAGAAGCCTTTTCTGTGGGGAGGAAGGTTCGTTATTAGAGGAAAGAATCTCCTCAATTTTCTCCTCGATCTCCTTAATCTTATTCTTTAAAGACTCAATCTCATCAATGAGGATTCTTAAGGCCATTCCTCGTACTTCAAAGGCTTTACCAGAGTATATGGACTCTTTAGCTGCCTGAATGAGTTTCTCAGCAAGCTCGAAAGAGTAGTTATTACCCTGGATTCTCCTGGCCATCTTCACTAAATCAGTTTTCTTTGGCCGGGCCATATCCACTGCCGTGGGGTATTTCTTAAGTATCATGGAAGAGACTTTTTTAAATGGACTTCTAATCAAATTGGTATATTCAGGAAATACTAAATTCAGGAGGGTGTAGGTCTTTCTTAAATAGTTTTTCTTATCTTTCTGAAGGTTATGACGCAGTCTTACTAGCTCCCGGAGAACCTGAACTTCATCTTCAGGAACATAAGAAGCTAGGGCTTCTTTTGAGCGAAGAAGTTCGGCTATCACCAGGGAGTCAACCTTATCGGTCTTGGCTTTCTTAGAAAGTACCTGGTGATACTTTCTCGTTTGATAGGGATTGAGAATGATAACTCTATATCCTTGTAAGAAGGAATAGAGATTCTCCCACAAGTTTCCTGTGGCCTTAATCCCTATCACAGTCTTATCTTTCTCAAGCTTTAAGGAACAGATTTTGTCTACCAGTTTCTCGAACCCTTTACCAGTGCAAGGAAAGGTGAGGAACTTGGTAATAGCTTCGCCTTCTTCATCCAGGACCGAGACGGTGAACGACTTCTTGGAAATATCGATTCCTAGGTAATACATGAGTACCTCCTTGAGAATTTTTACTTTGAAAGAAAACAGGCTTCCTTATCCTCATCGAGCACATAGCCTGGGGAATTGGATAAACGATGCCTTCTTTTAGGCTCGTAGCATACTAAATAAATGTTTACACTCGAAGAGATAAAGGAAGGGGCAGTCTTTGGGCAAATGGTCCATCTTTATCAAGAGGCCATAAGGAGGAAGCAAGCCCTCTTCCTGTTTTCTCAAAAAGCGTCTTTTAAAGAACTAATCAAACTTTAATCTTGAAACTACACAAAGTCAAATAACAATCTTCACCTATAGTGAAGATTATACCAGGAGGATTTGATGTCACTTAAAGAGAGTATGTTAAGTTATTCAATAGTTCCAGAGGATCTGAAACATATTGTGTTGGATTTTAAACAAATGGAGGATTTTATAAAGCATCCTCTGGTTATGGCTAAGGCAGATGGTGTATGGTTAGAAGATATTGAAGGAAAGAGGTATTTGGATGGTTTATCAGGGGTTTTTACAGTACAAGTAGGTCACAATAACCCTCGAGTTAAAGAAGCTATCAAAAAACAAATGGAGGAGATCTGTTTTGCACCCCCTTTGCATGCTACTAATATACCTGCGATAAAGCTTGCTAAACTAATGGCAGAAATAGCCCCTGGGGATCTTAATACTGTTAAATTACTAAGCGGGGGTTCCGAGGCTACTGAGGCTGCAATGAAACTTGGTCGCCAATATCACGCCCAAACTGGAAGCCCTAAGAAATATAAGGTAATAGCTCGTTACTGGGGCTATCACGGAGCTACTATGGGTGGTCTTAGTGCTACTGGATTTCCGCACCGTAAGGCTATATTCGAGCCTACCATGAATGGATTTATCCATGTGTTTCCACCTACTTGTTACCGTTGTCCGTTCGGTTTAGAATATCCAGATTGCGGTATTCGATGTGCAACTATAGTTGAGGATGTTATAAAGATGGAAGGGCCGGAGACGGTAGCATCAATGATTTTAGAACCCATAGGTAACACTGGTGGGATCATTACTCCACCAAATGAGTATTTCACTATCTTACGTGAGATATGTGACAAATATGATGTTCTTCTTATATTCGATGAGGTTATTAATGGATTTGGCCGTACCGGACAAATGTTTGCTGCTCAAACTTTTAACGTTATCCCAGATATTCTTATTACAGGAAAAAGCATGGCAAGTGGTTATACCCCAATGGGTGCTATAACATTTAGAGATAAAGTAGAACAGGCTTTCTGGGGTGGTGGATCAGATAGAGCATTTTCCCATGGACATACATTTGGCGGTAATCCTCTTTCTAGTACTGCATGTCTTGCTAGTATTGAAGAAATTCGAGAGAGAGATTTAGTTACTAATGCTCGAGAAATGGGAGGATACTTACGTGCAGAGCTGAAAAAACTTAAAGATTCAGATACTTTAGGAACTATT
>CAZIXA010000014.1:0-56468 GCA_964543295.1 uncultured Clostridia bacterium
TCTGCCGAGGTTTACTTCATAACAATTCAGAGAAATTATTGAAATTCCTATACCTAAATATAACACGTCCCCAGAGGTCTAGAAGGCTTTTAAGCCTCTGGGGACGGTAAAAACAAGCTTGGTCCGCACTTTCTTTTATTTGGTAGACAATCCTAGAGAGGCTCTATAGTTCTTCAGTTGTTTTGTTCTACCCAGATCTTCTGTTATTGTCTCCCATTCTTTTGCTGCATCATCCAGGGCCTTCTTTGGTGTTTTCCCACCGGCAAGAGCTATGGAAAGTTGAGCATCAAGAGCTTCAAAGTAGCGGGCTGCTCCCGGAATTCTTAAATCAGGTTGAACGTTGGGATGAGCGATAGTCGCTTTTATAGCCCCTAGATAGTCTTCTGGGTGAACAAATCCATATCCATACCAGCCGGCTAGCTTCTCAAAATGCGACTTCCGGTAAGGATTAAAACCGGTCTCAGGCGTGGTTACACAGATATAGCTATTCTCTGGATTACCCAGGTATGAAAGGAAGTCATAGGCTGCCTCTACATGATCGCTCTTGGCATCGATTGCTCCCAGCCAGCCTCCAAAGGCAAGATAGGGAGCAAAGTTCCCTTCAGGAAAATCTACCCAGCTCTTCTTAACATAGTCCCAGACCTTGGTAGTTCCTGGAAGTATGCTGTAACCTACCTTTCCCTTAACCATAGATTCCGGGCTGGTGTCCGCCATAACTCCAATGTCTCCCCAATCTATAGCCATAGCAGCTTCTCCCGTGGCATAAACAGTTCTTATCTCTCCTGAATCCATGTTAATTACGCCAGGAACACCAAATTTTTTGATCTCTATCCAGTTTTCAAGTGCCTTGACATGGCCAGGATCATTTATTAGGGGTTTCATAGTCTCAGGATTGAAAAAGAGGCCCTGAGGTTGTCCGGGTATGGATGTAAAAGCTGCTGCTCGAGAAAAATACGTCCAGTACGCCTGGTCACCCTTCCTCATGGCTTCCACTACCCCGTATTCTTTCCGGCCATCGCCGTCCCAATCCCATCCATTGAAGAATTCTGCTATATCTCTAACCTGTGCCCAGGTTTTAGGAGGACTAAGGTCATATCCATATTTAGCTTTGAATTTTGCTTGATACTCGGGATTCTCTATGGCATCTCGGCGGTAGTAGAAAATGTGGTTATCCCCATCCAGAGGAATAGCATAGATTGTGCCAGCATAGGTCGAGATTCTCTCTCGGTAAACTGGTAGTATATCCAGCCAATCTATTCTTGGATCTTTAGCGATGAAGGTGTCGAGAGGAACCAAAAACTTGTTACTGGCAAAGTCTGCTAGCCAGGCTCCCGGGAAAAGGATGATATCGTACTTTTTGGCTCCTAGGGCAAACGAGCTAAACATCTTCTCATATAGTTCCGCCCAGGGGGCAGTAATCAATCTCACTTTTCCTCCAGTTTTTTTCTCCCAGTCAGCTCTAAACATCTGCACCGGCTTGGCAATAAAAGGAGGGGTTTGCGTAAATACAGTAATTTCAACACCCTCGAACCTTTTCTGTGCCAAGGCCTGGCTGCTTCCCAGACTGCCCAGGACTATTACCGCAGTACACAGTACCACTATGGCTACTTCTTTGATGAACCTACTCTTCTTTAATTTTTTAAACATTATTGACCTCCCTTTTGAAAGATCTCACTTTCTTTCAAAGAACCTATCCTCCATCTTTTTAGGTTATTTCCTCTATCACCCCCTTTCCATAAAATTGGATCTTCACTCTTTAAATTCACCTCCCTCCTCTTATATTTATATTTTGTAGAATTCTTTATTTATAATATAACATTTTCTTTAATTCTGTCAAGCAGCCGGCCGCGCTAAATCCCCTTTTTACTGCAGCGCAGAAGATAACCCGATTTAGCCCCCAACTTTTGGCTAATTCCAGGAGTAGACCAAGAAGAAAGGCACGAGCAGCCTGAAGGGTTGCCATCACCCGAAACCTACCTGCCGCCATAATTCACCTCCGGCTGATTTTATCACCTGAAGTCTCCAACCATCTATTTTTGGCTCCACAATCAAATCCCCTTTAAATTCCTCACCGAAATAAGGAATTGGCTGCATCAGCCATGCCGGACCTTTAAGCATAATCTTGGACATTAAATCTCTTCTAGGCTTTCCTTCTTATTATCACCATAAAAACTCTACTTAGAAGAGGAAGTATCCACATGAGAAATAGGATGGAAAAGAAAGGAGAGATAGTTAGAGGAGTAGTTTTTCTTCTCACCTGAACAATTTCATTCTCCGGTATCGACTCCTGGGCTAGATCCTCAACCTCTTTGATCTCGTAGGCAATTGCCTTACCTTGCAAAGCTCTGGAGGGAGCCCATCCGAGGGGATTTGACCTTCCCGTGGCTTCGGCCCAGATCCAACCGGATTGGCCATTAAATTTGAGGGTAGCGCCTGCCTTTCGATACCCTGGTAAATAGACAAGAGCGGCCGCATGGCCCGGAACAAGAACTATGGCAGAGCGATAGCCGGCTGCCTTATACATGGTGGCCAGAAGAATAGCGTAGTCCTCGCAGTCTCCCCGGGCACTACCCTTCTCTATTCTGGCCGCTAGCTCATCCGCATTGAGGGCAAATTCACGATACCCAAATTGATCAAGGTCACTGGTGTACCCGACTCCATTTCTGGCAAAATGAAATATTTTCTCCGCCCTCTGGTAAGGATCGGGATATTTTGCTAAAAATTCCTTTCCGTATTTATAGGCAAGGTCAGCATTTTTGCCTAAACTCTCAAAAGTTATTATGGGGCGAAACCCCTTTTTAGTAACTTGAAAAAAACCATCAACACCTTCAGCTCTTGTCCGGCAGATACGCCAGGAATCATAGACCTGGTGATCTTTTTTATAGAAAATTTCCTCAACCCCTTCAGTTGGTGAGGCTAGAAAGACCCACCAGGCCATACCGAATAAAATTATCTTTAGCCTCATTTTATCTTACAAAGACATGGTCAAAGCTGCATGCAATATGATTCCCAGAAATATTAGATAACCGAATACATAAATCCCTACGGCGACGGAGTTATCCTTAATACTAAAAAGGGGGATTTTGGGGGTTAATTTGTCAAGTATATTGAATAAGGCAATACCAATGAGGAGACTTACAAAAAAGCAGATACTTATCAAGGCAAGCCTCCTAAAACCCATCAGACTCTCAATCAATGATCCACCAATAGCCATGGGAGCTGTGCACGAGCCATGAATGATAAGACCAATGAAGATAGTAAACCCTGCAATAAAGAGCCCTACAGAAACTGGGTCTTTTCCTATGCGCTCTCTTTCATGAATTCTGGGAGTTAAGGCATCCAGTATCCTTATTCCTAGCCAGCCTAAAAATGTGCAAAGAAAAGACATTATCACCAATCTAGCAGTCCAGAATAAAGCTAAAAGGTAAAATGGAACGAGGGGACCGACCTCCATTTTGCTCCTCCTTGAGCTATTTAAAGAATAATCTTACTCGCTCTTTAATCACTAGACTTTTGAGGCTCTTCTTATTTAACTATACACCATAAGATTTCCTTCGTCAATTATAGTGCTTATCTAGCCAATAGCTCCCTTTCAAAATCTAAAATTTGTGGTATTATAACCAAGAAATGAAGAATAAAAAGTTGAGCTAGAAGGATGTGAAAATCGTAAGCTTGCCAATGAATGGATCTATAGGTGGTTTCAACGAATAAATCTTGAAGAGAAAAGACAAGAAATAAGAAGTATTAAGAAAGATTGAAGAATCCCATGTTCTGGAGAATAGTAGGAATAGTCAGCCTGGTAGGTGGAGCTATCGTATTTTATATCCTGGGTACTACATCCTTACCTTCCCCACCCGAAATACTACCTCCCAAAAGTTCAGAATTCACTATCTATCTTCTTTCCACATTTTGGCTCATCTCCTCTACGGGGGTAAAAATAGGCCTGATTTTTAACAAGTCTTGGATGAAATTGAGCATCTTTAGTTGTATTTGTTTTGTATTTCTCTTGATCAACATGGGACTGATGCAAGCTGCATTGGTAAAAAAGGCGCCCATTCCAGAACCTCAGCCCAATTCTCTCTATCCATATAACCTGGTCGCCTGGTGGTTTGTGAGCTGGTTCTGGATAGACCTGCTGGTAATAATAACTAGCTGGATGAAAAAGAGATGGCTTCGAAATACAAGTAGTTAGGCGGTCAGGAGGTCATGTTTTTCTTTGAGCATTTTGCGAATAGGTAGATGATAGGGGCATTTTTCTTCACATTCACCACACTCGGTGCAAGCCTCAACATTGACCTCTTGCCTGGCATAGATGTCTCGGCACAATTCTCTTACCTGAGGCACCTTCACTTTGTCTCCCAATTCTTGAATGAGATAAATGGGGATTCCCTCCGGACAAGGCATACAATACATGCATCTTCGACAGAAGTTCTCCTCTAAAGGATGACAAACCTTTTTTAACTTCTCGAGTTCTTTTTCTGATAGAGGAAGCGGTGCCCTGCCTACGAGAGCATTAGATTTAACCTCACCGGGTTGAATCATACCGGGGATCGCCGTGGAGACGCCTTGCGCAAGTATCCATCGTAAAGAAAGCTCTGGTTCAGCTATCACGCCACCGGCCAAAGGCTTCATACAGATTACCCCTACCCCCTGTTTCTTGGCAGCTCTTAGTAAAGCTCGTTCATCAGGGCCATCCTCAATAATATTAAAGGGCATCTGAACAGTCTCAAAATCTTCATTTTCGATGGCCCTGAGTAACACATCAGGATTATGGCCAGTGATCCCGATATGATTTATCTTACCCTCCTCTTTGGCTTTCCTCAGTCCCTGTAAGGAGCCATTTGGCCCGATCACTTGATCAAGCGTCTCTGAGTCGCTTACGTGATGAACCTGGTAAAGGTCTATTACCTTCACTTGCAATCTCCTCAGAGCAGCATCCACATCTTCAAGGGCTTGTTGAAAGTTACGACAGGGGGATTTGGTAGCCAAATAACACTCTTCTCTTCTCCCCTCGATACCTTCACCAATCTTAACTTCACTGTCTCCATAGCCTTGGGCAGTGTCGAAAAACTTAATTTTGTAGTCCAAAGCTAGTCCAACCAGTCTTCGAGCTTCCTTCCTCCCCAATTTTTGAATAGGGATCCCTCCAAAACCTATCACTGACACCTCAAGACCAGTCTTGCCCAATCTTCTGAACTTCATCTTCCTCCCTCACTTAATTTTTTCCTTTTGATGAGAATCTTCCAAAAGATATTTAAAGAGAAATCCTCCTTCTGGGAAACTTTGGCCACTTATACCTCTGTGTGCGTGCTGAAGAGCCCCCAGAATTCACTTATTTAGGATAGCTATCTTACCCGCCATGGTTGTACCTTTTTCACTGGTAACAAAAGCAAGGTAAACCCCTCTGGCAACCCACTCTCCGGCTTCGTTAGTACCATCCCAAGCGGCTATTTTGGACTCTTCCTCCAGAGTCACCTCATCATTCTCCTCCAGGATTCGCACTAGATTTCCAGCAACGTCAAAAATGCGAACCATGACTTGAGAGTCTAAAGAAAGATTGCTGATTCTGACCCATTGTCCTCTTTGAAGATTACAGGGGTTAGGATAGATGGTAATCGAATCACCTGGAGAAGCCCTTTCATTCAAGGAGATAACTTCCTTTACCTCATTATAAAGCGAAGTATCGGCTCTAATACCTATTCGATTTCCCCCTGGCTTCCAGGCATAGAAGGCTAATCCATTAGAAACCAACTCATAGTCTTCAAATACTTCATACATTTCTTGAAGATGATGAGTTGGATTGAGATAATCACTTTCATCACTATCGTAGAATGCCTGAATAATAGGAATAACAGGATAGTCTCCCTTTCTATGGGATAGAAATCGAGTAATGCATAGGTTCATATAGAGATTGACAGTTGCTTCACCCCCTTTTACGTAAGGATACATGGCAAAAAAAAGAAGATCGAAGGCCTTCTCCGTGAAATAGGACTGCCATTTTTCCTCGGCGTTACTGCCTCTAACTGCTATCGATACAGGCTTCGTGTCAAGGCTTTTTATCAAGTTGTAGAACTCCTCCTGTGAGGCTTTAGGGATTCTATTTGAAGCTGGTTCATCCAGAATGTACCAACTATAAACAGCAGGATGCGATTTCCATTTGTTAACCTGTCTTTCTATCTCCGCACGGTTCAGGAAATCTGTCTCCTTGCCATAGTAAGGCAAAGGAACAAAGACCTTAAATCCGTATTGGTAGCAAAGATCAAGGTAGCCTTCTATTACTTCATCGCTCTGCCACATTAAAATATAGTCGAGCACCGCATTGAAATGAGCCTCCCGGGCAAGATCAAAATCCTTGTTTTCGTTGGTTCTTTCAGTAAATGCGTATGCCAGTTCAATTTTTTCACCTAGCCCGGATGACCAGCCTAAACTCACGTCTTTTCCGAAAAAAAACGCACACCACATAAGAAGGCTCGTGAGAAAGATAATCTTTTTCAGCATTGTTTCTCTATTTGTCACTATTCTAGAGTCTAAAAGCAACCCCCCCTCTCAGTAGAAAACCATTCCAGATTCCCGCATCTATTAAGAAATGAAAATCATCGGTTACTTTATATTTCAAACCAATATTAAGCTGAACAATAACCGGCGTGATCCTGGACTTAACATATTCCAGAGACTCCAGATCTATCTTACCAGAGTAGGTCTCAGACTCAAATTCTCCGGTAGCACCATCATAAAAATCACCATTAGCCTCATAAGAAAAATATCCACGTAGAGACGCCAGACCAAAGCCAAGGCTAAAATAAGGATGGAATCTTCCCGACGGCTTGATATCCCACCGAAAACTTAAATGATATGAAATTGGGTCTATTAATAACTCACCCGTACCCAAGCCTTTAAAATAACTTCCATCACTAAATTCGTCCGTGGCTGACCCTTCCAAATTAAGCCTCATTTCCGTCTTTTCTAGCGATAATCCCAGACTGAAACCACTTTCTCTTCCTGCAGGATAGAATCTAATTTCAACTCCAAAATTATATCCGGTAGAATCTAAACCAAGGTTCTGGCGGTAGTCCCTCTCCAATCCTGACTTTTCCGGATGTTCCTCTATAATTGCTTCTTTAAGCTCATCTCCGAGCGTATCTTCTACCACACCTTCCAAATAAGACTCTAAGAAACTCAAGTTCCAGCTACCATAATGAAGACCCACCTCCCACTTTCCTTTGGCAAATCCTGGTTGACTGATAACCAAAGTGAAACCACTGATGAGAAAAATAAGGGCTATTTGTCTCATTGTCTCACTTTCAGAAAATGCTTATTATCCTGCGTTCCTATGAAACTTTCACTGAATCGGCATAGACAATAATAAGCTTAAATACCCTCGCCCTGGGAAAACCATGGCTGAGTTTTGGGCTTGGCCTGGGGCTTATTTTCATCAGCAAAGATAAGACCTTGCCTTTCTTCTAATTTTTCCAGTCTTTCTTCCATCTTTCTTATTCTCTTCACCAGGATATTGACTGCCTCAACTATCGGATCAGGCAGTTTACCATGTTCTAAGTCAATTAATGGCTTTACCGGAGGTTTTTTAGCTTCCACTACTCTACCTGGGACCCCTACTACGGTAGCTCTAGGTGGAACCGGTTTTACCACCACTGAACCAGATCCAATCCTAGCACCGTCCCCTATCTTTATCGGTCCGAGGATAGTGGCCCCGGCGCCAATAACTACATAGTTACCCACGGTAGGGTGGCGTTTTCTCTTCTCCAGGGTAGTTCCTCCCAGGACTACTCCTTGATAAAGCAAGACATCATCTCCGATCTCAGATGTTTCTCCAATCACTACCCCCATACCATGATCAATAAAGAATCTTCTGCCAATTCTAGCTCCTGGATGAATTTCAATTCCTGTTAAGAAGCGACTAATATGGGAAGTCAATCTACCCAAAAACTTAAAGTGACGTACCCAGAAAAAATGGGCCAGACGGTGAAGCCAAATGGCATGTAAACCAGGGTAGCAAAATATGATCTCCCAGATATTCTTGGCGGCTGGATCCCGGTCAAAGGCGACTTTTATATCTTCTTTTAAGCGTTCAAACATCTCTAGCTTACCTCTTCGTGTCTGGTGTTTTCTCGATGTTATACACGAGTAACATTTTCGTCAAATATTCTCTTGAGGTGGTTCATATTATAAACATAATAAATTTCGTCAAGAATTATCTTCATTGTTTTTAATTTTCAGCAATTAATCTTGCCTTCTTTAGGTCCTCTTCGCTGTTGACGTTAAAAAAGGCAGTGTGATTGGGATCGTATCTTTCAATGTCGTTCTTTCTGACATACCTCACCTTCACCTCGCTGAAGAAGGACTGAATCCTTAACTCATTTCTATCCAGTTGCCTCTTAATCGGGACCAAACAATGCCTGGAATAAATAGCATGTAAAGGTTCCACGAATCCATTAAGCTTGGGAACAACTATATCGTGTCCATCTATTAGCTCGACCATATAGGAGATCAGGCCTGCATTAAGAAAAGGTAGGTCACAACCCACGACAAAATTACACTTATCTTTTGAGGCAATGAGGCCGGAATAGATACCACCCAAGGGGCCTTTGCCAAGAATAATATCGAAAACTAAGTTTACCCTTAGATGCTCATGACTTTCTGGGGTATTAGTGACCACAATAATTCTAGAGAAAAGAGTCGATAGTACCTCGATCTCTCTTTCAATTATGGTTTTTTGCCCGATCTGGAGGAAGGCTTTATTACAAAGCATTCTCCTATTATCTCCCCCAGAAAGGATTATGGCTACCATCTCTTAAATTCCTTCCCTTCCAAGAAAGGAAATACGGGCCTCAGGAAACAAAGCTCTCTTTTCCAATCTAATAAGAGTTTCCCCCAATTCTATCTAAAATCTTAAGCTTTGTCACGTAAAAAGTCCTTTTTCACTTTATTATCTTCAGAGTTCCTTTTTAATTCATTGTCTTTGGGAGAAACGACATGAAATTTTGAGGAATGTCCAGGTTATATGGAACATTAGCTATTTTTGAGAGTCTAATAAAATGCTGGTAAAGCTGCACCAGATAAAATAGGAGATCAAAGAGACGATCCTTAAGCAAATCACAAGAATAAACAAGTTTGAAATCATATCCAAGTAAAAAGTTAGAGAGGGGTACAGGGGAAAAAGTTGTACCCAAAGGAGGTATCCAGATGTTCATGGGAAAAAGAAGAACAGCCTTGGTTTTGGTAAGTATTATGGTGGGCTCGATTTTGATTTCCTCAGTGATTGTGGCCGCCCCGGTAGCCTCAGCGCGTACCCGGAGGGGAGACAAATGGCCGTACCAGCGCAATTACAGATACCGTAGGCCGGAACCAAAGAAGACCATAAGAATAAGATTCACCGACAAAAATATCGACAGACTAATAACCATCGGGGGAATATATTTTTTGACCAAAGCCATTTCAGAGGCAGGTAAGCGCCCCCAAGAGGTGGTCTATGTTTCTCCACCGCCTCCCCGTTATATCTATGTTCCTTCACCACAGCCTACTTACACTCCTTCCGTTTCTACCACTATTGTCACGGTGAGAAATGCTACCAATTGGTACGTATTGGTAAATATTAACGGAATGGAGTTGAATCTTTACCCCGGATGTGAACAGGCTGTCTCCTGGACGTATACTGGAGGAGGACACTATATTGAAGCGAGCGCGTATTGTGATCCCCGTTACCAGGAACTAGCGGGAACTTATCAGGGAAATTTAATCGGTTATCAAATTCCCTGGAGGCTAAATTTCGACTATGGTTCATTTGCTCGGTAAATTAAGTTGAAAGGAGATTCACTGCGATAATAGCTTCGATCATTTAAAAGAAAAGGGGTTGACAAATTAAGAAGTTACGCTACTGTCTAAATTGATATTCAAGGCTACAAAATGTGATTTTGTAAATACTCAGTGAACCCCGTCATCGCGAGCGAAGCAATCTCGGTAGTCGCAAGGCTCAGAGCCTGCGTTTATGCGCACCCTAAAGGGTGCGGCTACTCGCTCTACTCTTTGCAGTCAACAACATAGAACGTCCTTCACTGAATATTTACCCCTGCATCCAATAGTAAAATGGAAAATGTATCCTTGTTTATTGCTCTAGGAGCAGGAATCCTTTCCTTTCTTTCCCCTTGTGTTCTTCCCTTACTTCCTTCTTATCTTTCCTTTATTACCGGAATCTCTCTGGATGAGCTGATTAGAGAGGGAAGCAATCCCAAGATAAGAAAGACTACCATAATTCACTCTTTAATGTTTATTCTTGGGTTCTCCCTTATTTTTATTCTCCTGGGAGCCTCGGCTTCTCTGGCCGGAAGGATCCTCATTGAATATCAGGGATGGATAGCCAGAATAGGAGGAGCCTTTATTATTCTCCTGGGTATCCAATTTACCGGGCTGATTAATCTAAATTTTCTTCAAAAGGAGAGAAAATTCCATCTTAAGGAAAAGCCAATGGGCTATCTTGGTTCTTCCCTAGTAGGGGTAGCCTTTGCTGCTGGGTGGACCCCTTGCATAGGCCCTATTCTTGCCTCCATCCTCTTTTATGCCTCCCTCACTAATTCTATGTGGTCGGGCATAGCTCTTCTGGGAGTTTACTCAGCCGGCTTTGCCCTACCCTTTTTTTTAGTTTCTTTGGGATTGGAGGCTTTCTTAGAGCGTTATGGGAAACTAAAGAAACACCTGCGATTAATTTCCACTATAAGCGGTATTTTTCTCATAGGGGTAGGAATTCTCTTGTTGACCAATTATTTCTTCATTTTAACGGCTAGCCTTAATCGGTGGCTCCCCTTTTTGAGTAGATTCAGTTTTTAAGGATCAAGATATTCGAGGGAGGAAATAGGGCTTCGCCGATTCCTTCGGAATTCCCCCCTCGACGGCTCGAGCAAGTCGCCTGTTTTGAATTAGGGGAGGCAGCGAGCATAGCGAGCGTTGGAGGGGGATGTTTCCCCCTCCAAATACAAGCCTGCTCCCCTCTTTTTTCTGATATCTGGGCTGCCGAGGTTTAGGTGATAACAATTCAGAAAAATTATTGAAAATCCTATACGGCAGGCTAAGTTGGACGATCTGAAACTCGATGGAAAGAGAAGGCGATGAAGCTGAGAAAATGGATCATAGTAGGAGTCATTTTGCTAGTGGCTGTTTCCCTTATTTCTCTCTATCTTTACACATTGTCTGTGAAAATGAAGAAAGTGGAGGAAGAGAGATATAAGGGTTTCTTTTCATCTCTGGGTATCCAAAAGATTAATCCACCGGTAAAAGCAAAGGATTTTACTCTGGAGGATCTGGAAGTATCTGCCGTGAGCCTGAAGGATTTTCAAGGAAAAGTCGTCTTCCTCAATTTCTGGGCTACCTGGTGTCCTCCTTGTCGTGTAGAAATGCCAGCCATGGAGAAACTATGGCAGAAATTTAAGCAGGAGGACTTTGTGATTCTGGCTGTGGATCTTAGGGAAAGAAAAGAGAAGATAAACTCCTTTGTGAAAACAAATGGTTATACTTTCCCCGTACTTTTAGATTCCAGGGGTGCAGTAGCAAATACTTATGGAATCAGGGCTATCCCCACCACTTATCTTGTCGATCCAGAGGGAAAGATAGTAGGCAGGGCCTTGGGAGCCAGAGATTGGGCCAGCGCGGATGCCTTTAAATTAATAGAGCAACTTCTCTCAAAAACCAACAAAGGAAAGGGATGACCTTCGACCTCCTAATCCACTCTAGTTTTGCTTCTCCAGCAAAAATGACCTACTTTACGTCACCTCCATACCTATCCCTATTTTAAAAGCTTAGAGGTTTAATAATATTTTTTTTGTTACACACCCTGGTATTTTACCCCACAGCTTCTCTTAAACCTCTTCCTGCTTTAAATTTCGGGACCTTCTTTGCCGGAATCTGTAATTCTTTTCCCGTCTGAGGGTTCCTTCCCCTCCTTGCCTTTCTCTCCATGACCTTAAAAGTACCGAAGCCGACTAGAGTAACTCTTTCTTCTCTGGCCAGGGAGTCGGCTATAGCTGAGGTGATTGCATCAATCGCCTCCCTAGATAACCTCTTTGTTAATCCTGTCTGGTCGGCTACTTCCTCTACTAGTTCTGCCTTGTTCATTGCGTTCCTCCTTTGTGAATTTTGGGTCAGTTATATTTTATAAAAAAAGTGGGCCGGTGTCAAAAAAGCCTTTTTGAGGGCCTGCATTTTCCTTACCCAGCGGAAAGGTCTTTCTTCATTCTCTCGAAATCTTCCTTGGTAATCTCTCCCCGGGCGTAACGGCGTTTGAGGATCTGCAAAGGTGATTCAGCCATGACTGAAGGACCCGGCTCACCAGTAATCTTTTCCAGTTGAAACTCCCAGTGTTCATGGGTTTCAAAATGAAGGTTCGGATCGCGGAAGAGCACATAACACCACCAGATACCCCAGACAATATTGACCCCAGGAATAATCATCAAAACAATGTACAGGGCCATATTTCGGGGAATCAGCGGATGTAGGATTTCAGGATCAAAGGAAATCCCTTTTTCCTTTAGTTTCCCCGATACGCGCCGAAAGAACTCCAGCTCTCCTCGCTCGTGAACAGCATAATCGAGAGTAAGCCAGTACCAGCAGACCAGAGTGAGGATGAATCCCACCAGGCCGAAGACATAACTGAAAACGACCCAGAGAACGAAAAAACCGGTGCTGCGAAGTTGTTCGCGGAGACTCAGTTGCATGTCGGAGCTGGTCCAGTCAGCCAGATCAATCTGGTGTTTTTCTCTCAGCCAGCGGGAAAGACTCATTTTGAGCCGCTTGGCTCGCTCGATGTGGTCATTTCGTCTACTGTATAGCTGCCACTGGTACCACCAATTGACGATGGACAGAGCAATTCCAATTGCCACCATAGCTATGATCCATCCAGCCAGGTAAGGTGGAAACCAGGGATCGAAGTAGGAAGGGGGACGAAAGTAAGGATGGAGACCAAACGGATACTGAGCCTTCCAGGGCATCCGATTGGCCCAGTAGATTCCCATTGAGGCAGCTATGGCAATCATTAAACCCACCAAGATCAAAATGATTACCAGGTAAATCCCGAAAGAGAGTCGGCGATCGGTCTCTTTCCTCCTCCTTAGCTCAGGAATGCCATTAGCCATGATGATCCTCCTTTTCTGTATCCTATAATGCTGGTGAGGCCCTTAGCTTAAGGGTTCTCTTGAAAGACCTGTAGGCTAAAAGGCCTTTTTTCAAATTCTTCCTAAGAGTTAATTCTTTTACGATTTTAAAGCTGGTTTTCGAACCTGGATCCTCTCTATTCTTCAGAGAGATCCTGCTTCATTCTTTCAAATTCCTCTTTGGTGATCTCTCCCCGGGCGTAACGTCTCTTAAGAGCCTCCACTGCTTCCTTTTGACGGCGATGCTGCTGGGACCACGAGAGAAAATCCCACCGTTGACCCCACTTGGTTCGGTGGGTAACGATACTGACTCCAATTGCGACCAGGACTAATGCCCAAAAAATTCCCCAGAGATTTCCGGCTATGGGAATTCCCAAAGTCTTTAATAGAAGAAGAATCCCCACAATGACCAGTACTATCCCAAACCACATCGGGTAACCTCCTTAATTGAGATGGCTGATTTTCAAACAAACGCTTCAATCCACATGCTGATCATGGCAATTTTTCCCATTTCTTTTTTTCTCTTTGACGGTCATAAGTCCTCCTGCTGGTAAACACTTGTTCTCTTCTACCTTTATGTCTGATTTTTCTCATTATCTTGAGTAGATCAATTCTTATTTTCAAATGATGCCTCCTTTGGGAAAAGTCCCTCGATACGTGTATAAATCTTCTAAATAATGATACCTTTCTGAGGAATCAAGATCTGGTTTTTTTCATTTCTCTCCAGGCAAGGGTTTAATTGAGGAAATGAGCATTCGGGCTTTTTCAGCTTCTGATTCCTCGACCAGAATTTTGATCCCTCCAAAAGGAATGGAAGTGCCATAGATCAGAGCCATGTTCTCGTCAGCCAGAATACATTTTATTCCGTTATCCCCAAGCAACGATTTAATCAACTGCGCCTTCAGAAGATCGACTGTCGAATAAATCTCAACCAATGTCTTGCTCCTCCCTCTCGATTTGAACTATGCGGGGGCGATAACCTTCACCTCTCTGAGCCTTTTTATCGTACCAGCGAACCCCAAGAAAACCAAGAAGAAAGAAAGCGATGCCCAACCCAGCCTGCCACAAAGACCGTAGACCCAGCCACCCGGAGAGTAGCTGTCCTGAGAAAATCCCGAATAACAGACCAAGCAAGGGTACCATGAATATAATAAAGGATATTTTAAGGATCTTGCCGGGCAGGGTCTCAATTCTAACTTTATCCCCTACCCTGGCTCCCTTCAAGTTATCCACTTCCATCAACATAGAATCTTTTCCCCACCCCATGCAAATCCCACATTTCTCACATAATGATTTTCGCTTGAGTCTGACCTTTGCCTTTCCAGGAGAAACAGCAGTAACCGATCCCCACTCTCCTTCCCTTTCTTTCTGCAATCTAAGCTCCTACAATAAACCTTTATCCTTAATGTAAATATACTTCATTCATGTAGCTTGTCAACGTCTTGGATAGCTGAAGCACTCCCCAAAATTTTATATCTTTTCTCCCAAGTCGCTGAATTTAAAGAGAATTGAGAAGATGACAAGTTTAAAAAGGCTTTCCTGGACAAAGCTTAAGACTTTAAGTAGAGTTTTGGAGAATCTAGGACTTGACAGAGAGATGAATTTGTATATAATATTATATGGATGTTAAATCATATAATCATAAAGGAGTAAGTTTATATGGACGGCAAAGTCTATGAAGTCCAGGCAGAGTACTTTAAGGCCTTATCTCATCCCATAAGGATAAAAATCGTGCACTACCTCAAAGAGGGTGAAAGGTGTGTATGTGAGATTGTGCCTTATCTAGAAGAAGAGCAGTCTAATGTCTCCCGTCATCTTGCTGCATTAAAAAGAGCAGGAATACTTTCCTCTCGAAAAGAAGGGGTAAGCGTTTATTACAGGGTAGTGGATGAGAGTGTATATAAAATAGTTGATCTCGCTCTTTACTCTGTGAAGAAGGTAGCAAGGGAAAAGGTTGCTCTGTTGAGCTAAATTTTTTTTGCGCATTATATGCATATTTGAGCATTAAAACATAAAGGTGAAAACAATGTGGATATCCATTCTTTTATCCGGAGTGCAAACACTCCTTGAGTATTTGTCTTTCCACGTTTTAACCTGCCTTGTCCCTGCTTTCTTTATAGCAGGTGCTATAAGCAGTATGGTAAGAAAAGAAGTCATTTTGAAGTACTTTGGACCAAGTGCTAATAAAGCTTTGTCCTATGCTGTGGCTTCAGTGGCAGGAACAGTCCTTGCCGTTTGTAGCTGTACTATCCTGCCTCTTTTCTCTGGAATATACACTATGGGGGCAGGAATAGGACCTGCCACCACCTTTTTATATTCGGGCCCGGCCATAAATCTTCTGGCCATCATTTACTCTGCCCGTCTTTTAGGACTCGAGTTAGGAATAGCACGAGCAATTGGGGCAGTTAGTTTTTCTGTAGTGATTGGTCTTATAATGTCAGTAGTTTTTGAGAAAAAAAGAAGAGAAAAAGTAGAGTTTTCTCTTGCAGCAACCTCAGAAAAACGTCAAAAAAGTGGCCTGGTAACTCTTGTCTTCTTTACTGATCTTGTAGCTATACTGGTTTTGGGAGCCTGGGGAAATTGGTGGATAGTGGTTTTTCTGCTGATGGGTTTAATTGTTCTGCTGAAGCTATATTTCACGAAAGAAGAAATTCTATCCTGGCTTGCATCAACCTGGCAATTTGTCCGGCTAATCCTGCCCTGGCTTTTGGTAGGGGTATTTGCTGCCGGGATAATCAGGGCAGCTCTTCCTCCTCAGGTAATCCAAACCTGGGTGGGAGGAAATGCCTTGAGATCTAACTTCATCGCCTCAGTGGCAGGCGCTTTAATGTATTTCGCTACCTTAACCGAGGTTCCCATTCTGAAAGCCTTTTTAGGTCTTGGTATGGGAAAAGGTCCCGCTTTAGCCTTACTTCTGGCAGGACCGGCATTGTCTTTACCCAATATGCTTGTTATAAGGAGTATTATGGGAGCGAAAAAGGCCTTAGTTTACATAGGACTTGTAGTTATTATGTCCACTTTTATGGGGATGATATTTGGAAATTTTGTTTTTTGAAAAACATTAAAAACAAGGAGGATGTTAGGTATGAAAGTGCAAATTCTTGGAACAGGCTGTCCCAGGTGTAAAAAACTGGAAGCGAATGCCAGAAAAGCAATTGAGGAGCTAGGAATTGATGCGAAGGTTGAAAAAGTACAGGATATAAAAAAGATAAGCAAATTCGGGGTAATGATGACCCCGGCTCTTGCAATTGACGGTAAGGTCAAATGTTCAGGAGAGATAGCATCTCCAGAAAAGATTAAAAAATGGCTGCAGGAGGCTCAAGAAGGATGAGAAAAGTTGAACTTTCATCCGAATATCCTCCAGAAGAAGGGAGGTATTTGAGGGGAAATGACTATTCGCCTGTAGCCGTGGTGGTGATTTTAATTCATCCCTATGACAATATCCCTCCCGGGATTGAAACACTGGTGAGGACTGGTGTGGAAAGTGGCGCTGCTCTATCAGGGACACTCCAAACTGAAAACATTGGAATAGAGAAAGTAATCTGTAATGTCGTGGCAAATCCCAATATTCGCTACCTTGCCCTTGCCGGCCCGGAATCCCCTGGCCATCTCACCGGTGAAACTTTAATTGCGCTCTTCCAAAATGGAATCGACCAAAGAAAACGGATTGTAGGCACCAAAGCTCCCACTCCTTATCTTTTTAACATCCCTGCTGAAGATGTTGAAAGATTCAGAAAACAGGTCAGGTTGGTTAACCTTCTCAACGAAGGAGATCCTGATATCCTTAGACAAACAGTTTGGTCATGTTACCAGGAAAAGCCCATCAAGTTTCGGTCTTACACTTTGTATGATCCGGGTGCCTATTCTGCTAAACCCATATGCAGGAAAATTACCTGGAGAGTGACTCGCCCTGAGGCTGAACCAAAGGATGAACAGAAACGTAGACAAGTGCAAAAGCTCCAAGATATAATGACATTGGTGAAGAAAAGAGTAGAAGAACGAAAGAAAAGAGAACCAAGATGAGGAATAACCCAGATGAATAAAAAAAGTTGGACGAACATAATAGCTCTAGTGGTGATAGCCCTGGCTATGGGGGTACATCTATTGGGCTTTTTCCAATTTGGCTTTTTGATACCCATAAACATAAAGTTTTTGAGGAAAGCAATGCTCAGCTCACTGTCGCTAGGTATGCTTTTTGGAATCGTATCTGCTCCTTGTGCCGTTCCCATCCTTGCGCTGCTTTTGACCTATATTGCTGCCAGGGGGAGCAGTTTATTCTACGGAGGCATCTTATTACTTTTTTACGCCCTGGGACATTGTTCATTCATCCTTATTGCTGGCACATCTATGGGTGCAGCCAAAACCTTGATAGAGTCAAAAGGAGCCCAGAAGGTTAACTCCATATTAAGAAAGGTAGGTGGGGTTTTGGTGATACTCGTTGGTCTCTATTTTCTGTTTTTCTAGAGGAAGGAAAAAAATGGCTTCTGAAAGAAAAGTTCAGGAGAAAAAGCTTAGTATATTTGAAAAATGTCTCACCGGATGGGTAGCCCTATGCATTATTGTCGGAATCCTTATAGGAAGAGCTTTTCCGTCTCTTTCCATCTGGCTGGATAGGATGAGCATAGCCCAGGTTTCCATTCCCATTGCGATCTGTCTTTTCTTTATGATGTATCCAATTATGGTCAAAATTGATTTCTCCCAGGTAATAAAAACAGGCAAAAGCCCCAAACCTGTACTCTTAACTCTATTTGTCAATTGGGCTATAAAGCCCTTTTCTATGTTCTTCATTGCCTCTTTTTTTCTAGGGATTTTGTTTCGTCCTTTTATTCCAGGAACAGAAATAATCCGGGGACAAGAGGTACCCCTTTATCGCTCTTACATATCAGGCGCTATTCTTTTAGGAATTGCTCCCTGTACGGCAATGGTTCTTATGTGGTCCTATCTTGCCCGGGGAAATGACGGACTTACTTTAATTATGGTAGCTATCAATTCTTTAACTATGCTCTTTTTATACGCTCCTCTGGGTGGATATTTATTAGGAGTGAATAAGATGCCTATTCCCTGGCAGACTATAGTGTTATCGGTACTCATCTATGTGGGGCTTCCTCTCATAGCCGGGTATTTTTCCCGTAAGCGAATTATTCAGCAAAAAGGTCTAGAATGGTTTGAGAAAAAATTTATACACCAGCTCACCACGGTCTCTATTGTAGCTCTCCTTGCCACTTTAGTTGTTCTTTTTTCCCTTAAGGGTGAGATCATCCTGAAACATCCTCAGAGCATAGGTCTTATTGCTATACCTCTATTTGTCCAGATCTGCTTCATCTTTGCCATAGGTTATGTTCTGGCAAAACTTTTAGGCCTTACCTACGAAAATGCTGCCCCTGCTGCCATGATTGGTGCCTCCAACCATTTTGAGGTAGCAATTGCCACCTCCACCATGCTTTTTGGCCTTGCCTCAGGTTCATCTTTAGCCACAGTGGTAGGAGTTTTAGCTGAGGTTCCCATAATGCTTATGTTGGTAAAGATATGTCTTGCTACCAGGAACTGGTTTAAAAGAGCACCTGAGCTTGCCCCCATAGGAAGAAGGGAAATTTAAGATAAAATGGAGGAGGAAGTCCTGCTTGAGTAGAAATTTATCTTCGCAGGGGCAATCAAGGCGGGTTTTCGAAATAACGAATTAAAATTCACCCATTCTGAAGACAACAGCCTCTCCTGGAGGAAACAGGCTAATAACCTATTTCAATATTCCCCTTACCTCTTTTATGGTCCTATTTAAAATGTCAACTATGGCCTGGGAGCTAATGGTAGCCCCGGTTATGGCCTGGACTTGATTAGGCTTTTCGGGGGATTTGCCCTTAATGATTTCAATGAGGGGCCTGATTACGAGATCCCTGAATTTATCCCGGAAGAGCTTTTCAGTGATCTTTGCTCCCAGACCTGGGGTCTCCACCGATTCCAGAATCTCTATTCCTGTAGTTTTTTGGAGCTCAGGATCCACACCAATCATCACTTCAATAGTACCCTGATACCCCGGTCCATTTCCCGTAAAGGCATATCCAATAAGCCTTCCTGAAGAATCGAATCCTTTATAAATCGTTTTACCTTCTTTCACTATAGTCTCGTGAGTCTCTGCCCCAGGTAATACCTCGAAGATAGCTACCCTGAGGGCCCTTTCCCTATTCACCTCTATTCGAGGTTGGGCATACCGGTATATTCCCACCAGAGCTCCTCCAGACACAACGCCCACTACGGACAAAACCAGAACCATCTGAACCGATTTTCTCAAAGCTCCTTGCTCCCGAAAACCTTTGGCTTGATATATCTATCTAATAAAGGGGTAAAGGCATTCATAAGGAGAATGGAAAACATTACTCCTTCCGGATATCCTCCCCAATTACGAATGACTACTACCACAACCCCTGCCCCCAGGCCAAAGATCCATCTACCAAGCTTGTTAACGGGTGTGGTAACCGGATCAGTAGCCATGAAGAAGGCCCCCAGCACTAGTCCTCCCGCCAAAAGACTAAAGAGGGGAGTTCCATGTCCATGGGGACTGATTAAATAAAATATTTCGCTCAATAGGGCTACGGTACCTAGATAGGAAAGGGGAGTCCTCCAATCGATATATCTTCTAATGAGTAAATAGACTCCCCCTATAAGAAGAGCCAGGGCCGAGGTTTCTCCTAATGAGCCGCCCACATAGCCATAGAAAAGTTTAATAAGAGAAGTTGATTGAGATTGAAACTTCATGAGTCCTAGAGGCGTAGCCGTAGTTATGGCTGCCAGGCTAAAAGGCTTTACCCAGGTGGTCATGAGGACAGGAAAGGTAGCGGCCAGAAAGGCTCTTCCAATAAGGGCAGGATTGAATATGTTGTACCCCAGTCCCCCGAAAATCTGTTTGCCCACGATAATAGCAAAAACTGCTCCTAGGGCGGCACTCCATAAAGGTAAAGTGGGAGGAAGAATCAAAGCTAAAAGAAGACCACTAAGCAGAGCACTTGGCTCCGTGGGAAAACTTTTACCTCTGAGCCACAAGAAAATATATTCAGCAACCAGGCTCACCGAGCTACAAACCGCGATGAGCTTTACTGCCTGGAGACCAAAAAAGTAAATACTAGCCGCCAGAGCTGGACTAAGAGCGATTATTACTCCCCACATCAGCCTACCAACGGTAAGCCTGTCCCGAATGTGAGGAGAAGAAGAAAGAATGAGGATTCTTTGAGTGACTTTATCTTTTTCCATGGCTGAGTAATCCTGATGATATCGCAAATATTTCTATTTGTCTATTGCAAAGGGAGCCCTGAAGCTTTTCTCAATCAGGTCAATTTTCTTAGAAAGTAAGATAGGGTTTCCAGTTGCATACTCAAGTCTACGTTCTTTAGTCTTATCTCTTTAGAAACGGATATTCTCACCGGAGCAAAGTTTAAGATTCCTTTTACTCCACCTTTTGCCAATTTATCAGCTACTTCCTGGGCAGACGTGGCCGGAGTAGTAATGACACCTATCTTTATTTGCCTCTCTGATAGAACCTTTGGAATTTTGTCTACATGCTGAACCCTTATTCCCCGCCACACCTTCTCAATTTTTGATTCATCGTTGTCAAAGGCTGCTCTTATCTCAAATTCCTCTCTTTTAAAGCCGGGATAGGTGAGAAGTGCTGCTCCTAGCTTTCCTATTCCCACTATGGCTATTCCCCAGGTTGAATCGAGTCCCAGAATATGGCGAATTTCCTGCTTGAGTTTTCCTACTTTATAGCCCTGACCAGGAACACCAAATTCTCCAAAATAGGCAAGATCCTTTCTTACCTGCCCATCGGAAGTTCCCACCAGGTCAGCCAATTCTTGGGAAGAAAGAATTTTATCCTCCTCTAGGTTCTTGATGGCTCTAAGATAAATGGAGAGTCGTTCTACAGTCACGTCTGGCACTTTAAATCTGGGCATCCTTTTCCCTCAAAATTTTCCCTCAGCAGATCCGGGGAAGCTGATCCCCAGAAAGCATATCCAGTACCCTGGTAGTACCGATAGAGGTTCTTAGACATACTTTTCCTCTGGGTTCCGGGATCACCCTACCAATGGTCTCACTCTGCTTTCCCAAAGGATGGGATCGTAATATTTTGATGATCTTTTTAGCTTCTTCATCCTCTACAATAAATACAACCTTCCCTTCATTAGCCAAATAGAGGGGATCAAATCCAAGCATCTCGGAGATAGCTATAGTTTCTTGCTTAAAGGGAATTCTTTCCTCCCATAGTTCAATACCAAACTCTTGCTCCATAGCCATCTCATTTAATATGGTCGCCACCCCACCGCGTGTTGGATCACGCATTAGCTTTACCCCGGAGGACTGACTCAAAGCCTTCCCAATTAAATCATTTAAGGGAGCGCAATCGCTCTTCACCTGGGTACGAAAATCAAATTCTTCTCTCCCGGAGAGAGTAGCAATGGAATGATCTCCTATGGTACCATTGATGATGATCTTATCTCCTGCTTTAATTCTGGGCGAAGAGTTTTTACTGTCAGCAGAGAGGAATCCGATCCCGCTGGTATTGATAAATAATCCATCAGCACTTCCGTGCTCAACGACCTTGGTATCCCCGGTAATGATTTCGACCCCGGCATCATCCGCTGTTTGCCTCATGGAAGAGATAACCCTTTTTAAGATAGAGAGACTGAGTCCCTCTTCGATAATAAGACTACAGGAAAGAAAAATCGGCTTTGCCCCCATGACGGCTAGATCATTTATGGTTCCGCTTATGGCCAATTTTCCAATATCTCCCCCCGGGAAAAAGAGGGGTCTGATGACATAGGAATCAGTAGTGAACGCCCACCTGGATCCCTGGCAACTAAATACGGCAGAATCGGTCAATTCTCTCAAGAATTTATTATCGAATGCGGGCAGAAAAAGCTCTCTTATAAGATCATGCGATAATTTACCTCCACTTCCATGGGCTAGAAGAATTTTTTCTTTCATTCATCCTTCTTGATATTTTTATAGAAAGATTATAGTCTTTGAGCTTCTTTGTCAAGCTTTATTTTTTGTTCAGATAAGACTGACAGAGTAAAGAGGGAAGTTTGGAAAAACGAAAATCCTAGGTGGATGAATATTTGTAATAGGCGGCGCAGGTTCCCTCTGCTGAAACCATGCAGGCTCCTACAGGATGGGAGGGATGGCAGACTTTTCTAAAAAGGCGGCAGTCCAGGGGAGTTTTTAGACCTCGAAGGATATCTCCGCAGATACATCCAGGGTTCTCTTGGGATTTTTCGATACTTACGGGATATTTTTTCTCGACATCGAAACTTTCATATTTTTCCCTGATTTTAAGTCCGCTCTGCTCAATTTCTCCAATTCCTCGCCAATTAGAGCTTTCCGGCTTAAATACCTCTGCCATCAATGCCTGGGCTTTCAGATTCCCCTCCCAGGTTACAGCTCGATTATATTCATTTTCCACCTTAGCCTGACCAGACTTGATCTGAGAAAGAATCAAATAGATACTTTGCAATATATCAATCGGCTCAAACCCAGCTACTACGCAAGGAATCCCGTAATCACGAGATAAAAATTCATATATTTTACTCCCGGTGATAGTACTTACATGCCCGGGGCAAATGAAGCCGTCTATTTTTAACTCATGATCCTGGGCTAAGGCACGCATTACAGGAGGCATTATTTTATGACCGCTCAAGACAAAGTAGTTGGAAAGTTTATCTTCGCCGGCCGTGAGGATGGAAGAGGCTACAGTGGGTGCGGTTGTCTCAAATCCGATACCAAGAAAGATGACTTTCTTTTCCCGATTCTCCTGAGCTATCTTGAGCGCTTCCAGGCTGGAATAAACTACTCTTATCTCAGCCCCATTAGAGGCCTCTTCAGCCAGACTCGAACTTGATCCAGGAACCTTCACCATGTCTCCAAAGGTAGCCACAATCACTCCTTCTTTGCGGGCATAAGCTATAGCCTTGTCCAGATAGTCATTGGCTGTTACGCATACCGGACAGCCAGGCCCGGATAGAAGATGAAGATTGTGAGGAAGTAGATCCTTAATTCCATACCTGAAGGCCGCCATAGTGTGGGTGCCACAAACCTCCATCAGGGTAATCTTTCTATCAATATCAGCCATT
Source organism: uncultured Clostridia bacterium (assembly GCA_964543295.1). Classification (GTDB taxonomy): domain Bacteria; phylum Aerophobota; class Aerophobia; order Aerophobales; family AE-B3A; genus AE-B3B. The sequence continues at coordinate 23,270 of CAZIXA010000014.1, forward strand.
AAGTGGCCAATCCCTTTGGTCAGTTTATCTACTAGTTCTTTTTGCCGAAATTCATTAAGGTACTTCATTTCTTGAGTCTTTACCCCGTTAGATAGTAAACATCTAACGGGGTTTACATCGCAAGAGAGGCTAGCATCTCAAGGAGCTCTTCCGCCTCTTCTTTCTTAACTTTGCTTATGGCAAACCCCGCATGCAATAAGACATAATCTCCCACTTTTACCTCATCTAAAAGGAGGAGACTCACCTTCCTTTTCACCCCCCCTACCTCTCCAATTCCTAATTTACCCTTAATTTCTATTATTTTTACCGGGATAGCTATGCACACTTTCTGCTCCTGGTGTGAGCGATTACTGCCTGGCCTAAAGAGATCCCCCCATCGTTAGGAGGGACCTGATGATGAGTATAGACTGAGAATTCAGTTTTGGTCAAAAGATCACAGGTTTTTTCCAAAAGGTAGACATTTTGAAAAACTCCTCCACTCAAGGCGACTTCGTTCAAGCTCTGTTTTTCCCTAATTTTCTTACAGGTTTGAAGGATGACCCTGGCTATGGTATTGTGGAAGCGAGCAGCGATAACTTCTTTCCTTTCATGATTTATTAAATCAGAGACTACGGATGCGATAATAGCTTTCGGATCAATGAGGATAATTTTTTCTTGAGAGCTAATTTCAAAAGGGTAGCTACCCTTTTCTTTGTCCTCCACCAACATCTCTAGCTCAATGGCTGCCTGACCCTCGTAATTTACCCTATCTCTGAGGCCTGTCAAGGCAGAGACAGCATCAAATAATCTACCCATAGATGAGGTAAGAGGTGAGTTAACTCCTTTTTTTATGATCTTCAAAAGAAGCATTATTTTATCTTTCTTTAAAGTTTCAAGAAAAGGAAGGGGAAGACTCAGAAAATCAGGTCCATAGACCCCATTGAGGTAGGTCACCGCCATCCTCCAGGGTTCTTTGATAGCCATTTCACCCCCCGGCAGGGGCAGGTATTTTAGCTGAGCTACCCGGGTGAACCCTGTTAAATCGGCCACCAAAAACTCCCCTCCCCAGATTCGCCTATCGGTTCCCAGACCAACTCCATCAAAAGCTACCCCAATTACCTTGCTTTCGGAGTGGTTGTCTATTAAGCAGCTTACAATATGGGCGTGATGATGCTGGACAGGAATAAGCTCAGGCTTAAACGATGTATTCTGGCAATACTCCTGGGCAAATTTGGTGGAGAGATAATCAGGATGTAAGTCGCAGGCAACTATTCGGGGCGAAGCATGAAATATCCTCAAAAAATGGTCTATTCCCTCTTCAAAGGAAGTAAGGGCAGAAAGATTTTCAAGATCCCCAATGTGATGGCTGAGAAAGGCATAATTTCGGGTAGCCAGACAGAAGGTATTCTTAAGCTCCCCTCCCACAGCCAGAACGGGCTCTTTAAAAAAAAAGTTCACTTTCATAGGCTGGGGCACATATCCCCTGCTGCGTCGAATAATCATCTCCTGGTTATTGAAGATTCTGGTTACGGAGTCATCAATTCTCGTCTGGATTTTTCGGTTGTGGACAAGAAAATAGTCGGTTATCCCACCCAGTTTTTTGAAGGCATCTTTATTCTTATAAGCTATAGGCTCATCCGAGATATTACCACTGGTCATAACCAAAACCATGCCAGCCTCCCGCAATAAAAGATAATGAAGAGGCGTATAAGGAAGCATCATTCCCAGGCATTTATTATTGGGTGCTATTTCATCCGGTAGCCGGCAGTCTTTTTTCTTCCTCAGGATAAGGATAGGTCTTCGAGGCGACAGGAGGAGTCTTTGCTCGTATTCATTGACCCGACAAAACTCTTTTATTTTCTCCACGTCCAAAGCCATAAGGGCAAATGGCTTGTCTTCCCGGTATTTTCTTTTTCGCAAAGTTTCAACCGAAGTCTTATTAGCCGCATCGCAGGCAAGGTGAAAACCTCCTAATCCCTTGACAGCCACAATATATCCCTTTTTGAGAAGGCCGGCTGAGGTCTTTATGGGATCGAAACTATGAATTTTCCTTCCTTTATTATCAAATAAGCTAACCCGGGGACCACAAACTCTACAGGCATTGGGCTGAGCATGGAACCTTCGATTAAGGGGATCATCATATTCTGACTGACATTCCGGACATAGCTTAAACTCCCTCATGGTAGTGCGGGCCCTATCATAAGGGATGTTCTCAATAATAGAAAAACGTGGTCCGCAATTGGTACAGTTAATGAAGGGGTACTGGTACCTCCGATCGGCTTTATCAAAAAGCTCACGCAGGCAATCAGGACAGACTGAAATATCAGGTGAGATAAGGGTAAATTTTTCTTTTTCCTTTTTGCTTTTTTTTATCTCAAAATGATGATAGCCTATGGGGGGAAGCTTACGGCAGTCTATTTTCTCGATTAAAGCTAAAGGAGGAGCATCGAGAGTTATATGCTCTAAAAAATCAGCCGTCTTTTTTCCTTCCCCCTCTACCTCTATTTTGACTCCAGAGGTATCATTTAAGACAAAACCAGATAGGGAAAATCTAGTAGCCAGAGAATAAATAAAAGGTCGAAAGCCTACTCCTTGCACTATTCCCGTAATATGTATGAAAAGTCTCTTTGACTTTTCCTTCTGTCGTTTTTTCTTTCTTTCAGTCAAAATCCTATTCATTTTTAAAGGCATTTTTCTGGAAGAAATCAGCCAGATCGCTTAAAGTCTTTTTTACCTCAAGGCTTAATTTTTCTCCCAATTTGATAGATTTGGGTTGGATGCCAAGCAGGTAAATCTTAGCTTGGGTTTCTTTCTCTAAATAGGAACCAAGAAATCTCAAGGAGAGACGGTGAGTAGAAAAGCTACCCTGAGGAATTTGCCGGATAGGAAAAAGCTTTATGGTCCCTGGACGGCTGCCAAAATCGACCACATCCACAATGATTACTAAATTTGGTTTCAGGTTGGCAATGGGGACGAGGTAATCTTCCGGCAGCTCTCCTCCATCGAATAAGAAAATTTCTTTTCTTATATCTGGCAGCCTCTTTTTAAAAATTTCAATTAATCCAGGGCCAGCTGCGTCATCCCCTCTTATCCTATTACCAACTCCCAGAAGGACGATTTTTCCCTTGAGTTCGTCTCTCAGTGTCTGGAACGGCAAAATATTGATACTCGATTTATCCTTAAAATAATTGTTTTTCATGTTTTTGGGAAATTTTGAACTCAGGAAGCCATGCTATTTTGGCCACTGCCTTTTTGGAAAATAATTATAAGCAAGAAAATATTGGTTAATTACAGCATTAGGCCATCTACTAACTATTACCATTTTTTTCTTTTTCAACCATCTACGTGAATCTACATATTTGGAAAAATTAATAAAATCTTTGTAGCTTCCTTCAAATCTTTTAGGCCAATTTTTGGCCAGGGGATGGCCTGGATTTTTGATGCTTTTACTTAATTCTTGGTATCTTTCAGACATATCTTTTACTTTAAGTTTTTCGCCAATTTTTTCATACACAACTTCTGGCTTTAGCCTCTCCCATCCCAAGGGTAAAGACCCATGTCCACCCCATTGAACGTTTATTCCTGCCCTCTGATAATGCAGGTTAGCATCCTTAACCGCCTCTTCTGTAGAAAGCAAAGCTCTATGAAAATATGTGTATACCCCGGTTACTTTCCAGCTATTTCGGTCAAATTCTATCCATACCACTTCATGATCCGAGGGATCATTATCCCCTGGATGGTCAATATCGTCGTCCCAGAAAAGGTTATAAGCAACAATCGGTTTTTCCGGATGAACTACTGCTACCAGATCCTTAAGGCCGAAAAACTCCTCTGGGTTTACATACAGCCTTGGAGCATACTTATTTGCCAGTTTTAGATCATCCTCTGATGCGCTGCGGGGAGGGTCTGATTTCAACACCACTTCATATTCACCGCTTGCTTCCATTAATCTTCTCATCAGGTGGTAGGCGTAGCCAAGGCGGTAATGATACAGAATATTGTTGGGATTTAACTGTAAACCTTTTCTATAGTTCTCAATGGCGCTTTCAAAAACGACCGGATTTCTTCCGTGGGCATCATACATATCCAGGTACATATCTCCTTTTTCAAAATAGTTTTTACTCATCTTCCACTTTTTCTAACGGTATAGTTTTTCCTTCCCGGAGGTTCTTCAGGGCTTCCTGCTCCATTCTTTGCAAAGCTTTCCCCCAGGTTGGATTAAGTTCAAAGAATAAAGCTTCTTTTTCATCATCGGGAAGTTTGGATATAGCTTCCTTAAGCTCCTCAAGGCCAATCTCAATCTTTACTTTACTCATTTTTCACCTCTTAAATTTAGCTCCCTATGAGCCTCTTTTTCTCTTAGTATCCCTATAGATCCTTAATTTAGCCTGATTTTGTCTATCCCGGAGTTCTAAAAATAGGGTTACCTTGTCATCTTTACTCTAAAGACTCGTTAAATTCCCAAAGATATTTGTCAATCAGCGTGAAATCTTGATTTAGCCCAATTCCAATAGCGTTAACCAGGATTGATACGTTTCGCCCAACAGAAATCGAACAGTCATGCTCTTGACAAAAAAATGGCGTATAGTATAATTAATCTGTGAGTCTCGTACAGAGCATGTGAACACGAAGAATAGTGCATGAAGATCAGATAGTGACCATTTCTAAGCCTAGCGTCCGCTTCTTTATGTCTCATCCTTTGAAGCCATCCGTGCTACTGACCGTCTAAAATCTCATAAAAAGACCTTAGACTAAGAGACGCAAATAAACATTGTGTTTTTGGTAATGCTCAAAAACCAAGGAGGAAACAATGAGCAAAACCCTGTACGTAGGAAATCTACCGTACACAACCACGATAGAGGAGCTGAAGGGTCTCTTCAGCGAATATAATACTGAGGATGTCAAAGTTATCACGGATCGCGACTCAGGTCGCTCCCGTGGATTTGGCTTTGTACACTTCAACTATGATGGAGAGGCCGAAAAAGCGATCAAAGCTCTTAACGGCTATTCGCTAGGAGATAGAAAGATCGTAGTGAACGAAGCGCGTCCCCGGACGAATCGGAACTCTGGAGGGTCCGACCGATCCTTCAACAGGTGGTAACAGATCAGTAAGAATCATAAGGTCCTGCCGTTGGTGGCTGACGCCAACGGCACGCTAGGCAATATGGCGATAACGAACTTTTGACTTATTCCCTACCTGTGGATCCTCTACTCTTTACTTTGGTCAATTCCCCTTGAGTTTTGATAATTTATTTCTAGTCTTTCACCTTTTTGATTCTTCAATTACGTCCTGTAAAAATAACTTCATTTCTCAATTTCTACAAGCATTTTTCTTATAAGTGGCTTCACCCCGGGTAAATTTTTCTTCACTATTTGCCATACAATTTTAAAGTCGATACCAAAGTATTTATGAGTAACAATGTTTCGCAAACCTACCATTCTTTTCCAGGGAATCTCAGGATATTTATTTCTTGTGCCAATAGGGATGTTTTTTGAAGCTTCCCCTATTACTTCAAGATTTCTTATCACAGCATCTAGAGTTTTATCATCCTCGATAAAATCTTCATAATCTAAACGCCTAACATATTTTCCAATTTTATCTATTGATCCAAGAATATCTTCCAAAAATATCCTGTAAGATCTTTTCATCACAAGAAGACAACCTCTCTTAGTACTCTATCCTTGATCTTTTCTCTCAAAGCCCCTGTTGTCACTAAATCTACTTTTATACCAAGTATATCTTCAAGGTAATAACCAAGGTCGATAAATTCCCAGCCAACTGGCTCGTAAAGTTCTACCAAAATATCCACATCGCTCCTTTTTTTCTGTTCATCCCTAATATAAGAGCCGAAAATCCCTATTTCTTTGACTTTGTACTTCTCTCTTAACTTCTCCTTATGCTCTGTCAAGACATTTTTTATCTCCCCCAGTGTTTTCATATTTTACCACCAGATTAAAGGTTTAATTAGTTTATAATCCAAATTTGTAATCCAAGTTTTTAATGTCTATTTTCTCTCCATCTTCAAACTCCACATAATCAGCCCTGATTTTCTTTATCCACTTGCCAAGAAGGTTTGATAAAGTTTCTGGAACACCGTTTTTTGATTTCACTATTTCCATGCAAAATTTTCCTTACGTAGAACAATTGCGTTCAACACCCTATTCTGTTTTGAGGTTGATCTTATGCAGATTTTAAATAGAACCAGGCATTTCTCTTAAAAATTCAGCAGGGGATAAAATCTTTATACCTTCATATTCTTTTAAAGGTAAAAGATGTTGTTTATTTCCAGAGACAATATATTGGGCTTTTCCTTCTACCGCACATTCAAGAATCCGGTTATCATCATCTTTCTCTTTAATGACTGAGATTTTAACTTTTGGCTGAACTTTCATAGTTTTGTCTTTTATTCTTTTTATGGTTCTTTCGATCTGTTCTTTATTCCAACCAAAGGCTTCCTCAAGAACTTTCTCTAATTCCCTTAAGATAAAAAGAGAAAAATAAACTTTTATTTCCTCCTTCCAGATTAAATCTAAAACTTCCCTGGGCTTACCCTTAAAATTTAATCCAGAAACAAAGACATTGGTATCTATCACTATCTTTGGATTTTCAATTTTATTTTCGGTGAGCATTAATGATACTTTCCACTTGATCTTCGGTAATTCCTTTTTCCCTTGCCTTTATTTCTCCATATCGGTAAATCTTTTTCCATTCCTGTTCTTCAACATATCGCCTTAATGCTTCTCTTATAAGCTCACTCCTTGTCCTACCTTCCTCTTTCATCACCTCTTTAATTTTCTTTGCCATTTCCGGTGGTACAGATAAGCTTATGGTTTTACTTATTCTTCCCATACTTCTCTCCTTTGATACTTAGTGTTAACAAATCAGATATAGCAAATATAAAAGGGGTTGTCAAGAACATCGCGGGACTGTCAATGCACTGATATTATGATAAGGTGGTATGATTTCTTGACATTAAGTCGCTTGTAAAAATAGAACTATCCTTTTTCTAAAATATCGTGCTTGCCAACCCTAAGCAAAATATAGCCCTCCGTTGTGATCTGAAAGAAAAACCAGTAATTTGTTAGAAGTTCTTACTTTCTTAGTATGGCAAATGCCAAGAGGGAATGTCAATTTTTAAAGCGTATTTCGGGATTCATTTATCTAAGCTTATCGGCTGGTGAGTGTTTAGTTATGAAGTTGCGAGCCTATCATTTTCTTAATTTCTTCAAGAAATTCCATAGAGGAACTTTTTTCATATATTCTCTATACGCGCCTCCAAACTCCTTTATGTTAAATTCGTCTTCTTTTATGGCTCCCATTCGGAAACAGACAACATCAACTGCACTCAAAACTATGGAAAGAATCGATTGAAAAACCAACACCAGAGCAATCGACCAGATAGCCATTCCCAGCCACATAGGATGCCTAATAATCGCATATATCCCAGTATCCACTACAACAGTAGTTCCATGTGGTGCTAAGACGTGGCCAGCTTTCGATTTACCTTTGTGTTTGAGTTGAATCATTGAGCCAAAAACCAGAAAGGCAGACGGAATATATAGAATATAGCCGAGGGTCTGTAACCATGAAATATTGGATCGCGTCCACATTGCCGCTTTGCCAAGGATTAACTCGAGAGTCAAGAGAGTAAAGAAGATACCTAAGCCTGTATGACTATAAATTTCACCAGTTATATCTTCCCTGGCTGACTGGATTATCCATCTTCCATTAACAATCCATATGATTGCGCAGATACCAACACAAAGTATATACTTATACATCTTTTTTACCTCCTCCATAGCTTATCTCTCTTTCCACCTAAGACCCCATCCGTAAGGTCAGGGTAGTTCACTACACTCCCTTTCTATTTATTTAGATTGACCAGGTTATTAATTCTTGCGTCCCGAAGCCGATTGCGTATAATATTCCAAGTGTATCTGAAGTCCAGTCTTTAGGCAGGACTTGGGCGATATGCGTCTTCTACCCAAATGTAATTTTTCGGCGTTTATCAGGATCATCAAAACTAACCTCTTTTACATCAAAATGTTCTGGATCAAATTCACTCCCAACCCATTCTATCATAACCTCGTATTCCTCATTATCGGGATCGTTTATGATTTCCAGAAAACTTTCATATCCCCAGATACCTCCACAATCTTCAGGCGGACATGCTCGTTTTCCGGCAATACATATGGGGTAATCAATATTTTTATCTCGAGGAAGTATCTTCTCCAATTTTATTATGTGCTCCCAATTATCGCCAAAATCATATGTGTAATCTGCCGATCTATTTCCCATAGAAAAATAGTCAGCTATTTCTGGCTCAAAACTAAGGTTTAGTGAAAATCCAATTTCTGAAAATTTTAATGATTTCTTAGTTAGTTTTTATACTTAAATCTTCAATAATCTGCGTTTATCTGTGTCCAAAAAGGAAATTCGTATACTATCAAGTTCAAGGTTTTCAGCAGGTCTAACAAGGCCCTTTATAGGCGGCTAGAATCTCACCAAAGTAAACCCTATGGTAGTCTCCTTGAGGATAGTACTCGGGCGGGATGTCCGGAAATAACTCTGCCGGGATAACATCATTTTTGTGAACTACCCGACACTCATAGCTAATAGAACATTCCCTGATACTCGGACATTTGACTTTTTTTCCAGGTACAGCCGTGAGATTCTTTTCCTTGAATTTATGGTGATTTCTGCCAGATACCGTGCCGCAGAAAGAAACTACTTCCTCCATTTCAGGAGAGGGAACATTTACCGTAAACTGACCAATCTTTTCTATTAATCCATAGGTATAACGGGAGGGTCTGACCAGTACCACAAACACGGGTTTGCCCCAGATGATTCCTGCTGTCCCCCATCCTATAGCCATAACATTGGATTTATCCATATCGCCGGATGCGAGGAGCAGCCCCACCTCATTCATCGTTTCAAATGTCTCCTTTAGATAACGAGTAAAGCCCATATCTACTTCCCTCATCAATTCCTCCTTTCTCTTTTTTCTTGGTCCTAATTCTATAAGATAACCATAGGGAATCAAGGATTTTCATGGTAGAACTGGCTAGGTTAACATTAGGGAAAGTGGTCTGGGAGTTGAGCTCAAAATGGGGAAAAGTAAAATAAGTTCTAATATCCCCATTCTTCTTTGAGAGTAAGCTGCTTTCTACATTTGGGGCAGAGAATCCTTAAGTGGTCAAAATATCCTAAGAAGTCCCTTTTCTCTGGCCACTCCTTTTTCCATAAGCTTTATCTCCTCATGGAAAGCTAGGAATAGATCGGGATTGCAGTTATCATAATTCCAGTTTTGGTTTCAGCAGTGCACAGCAGTCACCAGAAAAAAGTGGTTTCAGACCTCGTTGAATAGCATAATTAACCATACCTTCAGAAGGATAAGCAATTCCGTTCAAACCTGTATCGATAGCAAATTTGTCAATCTGCATTCTGTATTTTCCAGCAGGCCGAGCGCATCCAAGAAGTATTGGTATTTGAGGAAATGTCTGGCGAGCAAAGAGGAATATCTCCCGCACTTTTTCAGGAGAAGGAGCTTTGACATTCTCCATAGGTGTATTAAGCAAGGGATTAAGTATAACCAACACCAGAGACGATATTTCAAACTGAGATATTATCTCTAGTGCTTTTTTCTCGCCCTCGATTCTTCCATAATCTAAACCAATAACCACGTGGGGCGAAATTTTAACTTTGTTGTTAGCTAAGAGTCTTAGAGATTCCTCATAATCTTCCACCGTAGCATTAAGATGGCAAACTCTTTCTATTGTTTTATTCGAGCCGATAATATCCAGCATAGCAGCATCAATATTTACCTCACCCAATCCTTGAGCTATTTCTTCGTTAACCAACCCAATATGGGCAGCTACTTTAAGTCTAAGTCTTTCCTTTATCTCTTTCAGTACAGGCATAAAAGGCAAAAGTGGCACCAGGCCGCGTCTATCAGCCCCTCCACTCACGAGCAGTCCAGAACCTTTGTGCTCTTTCAACCTCAAAGCTAGATCAAACAAGTCTTTCGGCGTTTTGGCAGCATACATTGACTTCAAAATCTGTGCCCGACAGTGCTGGCAGCCGAGTTCACAAGAAGAACCGGTAATTGAAACAGGAACAAAAAGCCGTAGGGTGGCATTGTTAAATTCGCTGGTCTCGAATTTCTTGATAGCTGGGGCAGAAAATTGGATAACTCTGTTCAGAGTATGATTATTTTTTGATAAAGAACTTTGATGCGTGGCTAATAACTCCATAACTGTTCTTTAACTCGCTTGACATCGTCTGCATTTAAAGCAAAGGGGTAATTCCTTATCGCAGGCCCGGGCAGAGAGTTAGCATATGGCCTGTTGCAGGCTACCTGGCCATCTTTGCCGCGACATCCGCTTGTCCTGAAAGGTTCTCCTGAATCAATGACCATAGTCAATTCATCACTATCCAACCCAAAACTCTTTATTTGCTCAGAAGGATCATAGAGGAATTTAGCCGCATCAGCTTTGTTTTCGTTGATAAGGTAGCGAGCCAATTGGACACGTCTATATTGAGCTATTGATGGGGGAGAAGCGTCTCCTAACGCCGAACCTGCTTCTGGAAAAAAGGAAAAAAGGTGTGTCTCTGCACCGAGATTATGTGCTCTTTGTATTGTCTCAACCATCTCTTTTTCAGTCTCGCCCAGCCCTACCATCAAGTGAACACCCGCATTTTTCTCGCCGAAGATCTGCACTGCCTCGGTAATTCTTTGCCAGTAAACTTTCCATTTATGTGGACCTCTTGCATGTTTTCCCCTATGCTGCTCAAATAGGTCTTTTGTAGCACAATCTACAGCAATGCCGATATTGTCAGCTCCTACCTCCTTAAAGATAACCAGATCACTCTTTTTGGTCACTGTTGGAGATATGAGTAAAGACAGCGGGATGTCAACCTGCGATTTGATCTGTCTTGTAAGATCTATTATGTCTTGTGTGCGATTGATTGTTATCATAGAGATACAGATTCGTTTTACCTTTACTGCTCGCTCTTTAATATTCTCGATTATTTCGTTGGTCCCATAGATTGGCCATTCCACACGAATAAAACTTTTCTCAGTCGGTTTTCCAATGCGCCTCTTGGCTAGACCACAGTAGGCACAGTTAGCCAGGCAGCCCTTTGTGTAGGTAACCAGTAGATTAATGCAATGGGACCTAGCATTCCGATAGAACCGTCCTCCTCGAAAATCGAGTGCCATTGCTGAAGCCAAGCTCATCTGGAGATATTGGGAAGTCTCTTTAACCATATGTTCTCAGGTAGCTTTTTGTTCAATGAGGATAGTTGGAATGGCGACGACTTTAGTTTTCGTCGAAGCCGTAATCATGCAGATCTTGTCGGCAAGTTCGATGAGTCTCTTGACTCTCCTAGCCGTTTGCTCATCGCAAACCTTAATGATGGGTTTAAGTTCCACACTGGTAATTTGAAATGTTCCATCTACCATTTCGGCTCGGCCTTTTCCCTCACACTCATAGGAGAGAAACTTAAGCCGGCGAATTTCTGCTAGGTGAGTAAAGGTAGTCATGACGCAGGCGATTATGGAGACGACGTAGAAATCTTGAGGACTCCAGACAAAGCCTGGTCCGCCAAATTCCTTAGAGCAACCAATGTAAACTACCGGCTTTCCGGGAACAGCTGCCGTCCCTTCGCACCCCCTTGTCCATTGGACAAAAGCAGAAATATCAAACGATTTTGGATATTTCCTAAGGTTCTTCATATAGTCTGAATTGCTTTCATTATGGTTTCAGTTAAATCATCAACTGTAACCCCATGTATGCTCTCTTTGCTCATTACTTCATCCAAAGTCTTTTCTACACTTGCTCTATCAGCAGCACTCCACTTTAAAGCTGATTCTATCCGATTAATATCTGCTGTGGTCGAGAAAAAATCGCCGGTTATAACTGCACTCTCAATAACTCCATTTACCAAGGCTATGTATACCTGGAGAAGACCGCCAGGAGTTTTCCGATAAGCGTGAGCCATTCTATTCTTAGACTTCTTAACGCAAAATAGCCATTCTTCAGAACTGTATCTATTCTGGATTAACTCATCCAGCTTATGTTTTTCCCAGGGATCAAAATGGCCCTTCTGAAAGGAGACATTAAAATGGTGCTCAAAACTCCCTCTAATCACCTTTATGACTGTGGACATTTCAATTCTTTTGCTAAGCTCCGCTCTAATTGTTGTTAAGCGCTCCGTAAAACAGCTTATACCTTTGTCGGCAATTTTTTCCGTAGGAAGATTAAGAGTCTCCAGCATTAAAGAGAAGTCAAAATCAAGAAGTAGGCTCGTATGGAACAATAAAACATCCTTTTTATCAACTACGGCAGATAACCCGGCAATTTTCTTTCCCTTTACCTCAATGTCATTCTTGGGTCTGAATTCTGCCTGAATCCCAAGTTTATCCAGGGCCTCGACAATTATTCCGCCAAAGGTATGGAAAATTCCCCTTACGGAACGAGGTAGATGGCTCGAATTTAGAGAAATGGCAAACCCGAGAGCGAGCTGCTCCGAGTCCATGAGGACCGTACCTCCACCTGTGTAACGGCGATTGTATTCGATGCTTAACTCATGGCATCGTTTCAAATCAACCGCTGCTTCTAGATTTTGGTAGCGGCCAACTATGACTGAGGGACGGAAGGTGTAAAGATGCAAAATTGGTACGGAATTATTGTCGCCCACAGAATGAACCAACATTTCATCAACGGCCAATCCATGAGCAGAAGAAACACCTTTCTCGCTAATATATCGCCAACCTCGTACGTTTTGGATTTATTCTTCCCCTTCTTTGCCTTTGGCTTTTAGTTCTTCTCCCTTTTTTATTTCACCACGGAGCCATTCAGCAACCTTTTCGCCTTGCATCAGGTTAGCCAGATCCTCCTTTAGGTTTGAAGGAGTGATTTTCATTATCCAACCCTCTCCGTAGGGATCCTTATTGATAATTGTGCTATCCTCGTCTAGAGCCTCATTTACTGCTATAATTTCGCCACTCACTGGTGAAATTAGCTTACCAATCCATTTACTGGACTGAATTTTCCCGCAAGTTTCTCCTTGGGCTACCTCGTCCTCTTCAAAAGGCAAATCAACATAAACTATGTCACCAGCCGCCTCTTGAAAAAAATCATTCATACCCACAGAAACATTTCCGTCATCTTCGACCCTTGCCCAGGCATGCTCGGAATGATAGTAGAGTTCGTCCGGCATATTGTATCCTTCGAATACAGCCATTTTAATCCTCCTTAGTGAAAAATGTTGCTATGTTTTTCTATTAAATCAAGCAGTCCATCGTAAGTAACTTTTTTTTCATCGGTGTCTATACCGCGGGCCTTCAAATCAGGTTCTAAGAAATAGAAGGTAATACCTTTTTCTTTCAAGTCTGAAAGCTTATCCTTAAGATTCTGAGGCACTGCCTCAGTAAAGGAAAAATAGACACCATCTTGAATAAAAGCCAGGGTATCTCCCTCGAGAACCAAGCGCAGTGTAGAGTCCAAATTTACTGCTCTCTGTGGAGATTGACTTATTAGAAACAGGGTATTGGTCATAGCATCCTCCTGGTTAAAAAGTCATAATCGCATCAGCTTCTTTCACCATTCGGGCTAATGCTTCATCGTTAACAAATTTTGCAGATATGAGCTTCGCCCTATCAATTTTCCGTTCTTGCACTGAAGATTCACTCACATAGAGGTTAACATCAAATTCGGAGGCACCTTCTAGGGCATTCTGAATGGACTGATGGCCGATTCCATCTGGACCCTGCTTTTTGAAAGCACAATAGACACCATCATCAACCAAAACAAGATCTGTCGGTAAGTCCATGGAAGTCATTGCCATAGCCGCAAGCAACCCTTCCACAGTAAAGATGCTGCCGTAAGGGGCCCTTCTACCGATAATCAGTATTTTTCTCATCTTTTTTCCCCTCTCCTTAAATGTTCTCTTTCTTTATCACTGCTGTCATTATTGGAGGCCAAAGTTAAGAAACCGATCTGAGGTAGCAATCATCTCACCAAGCACAGCCGTGCCAGCAAGCCTGGTGTTTTCCGTAACCTGCTCTCTCTTGAGGCCTCGATATTTAGCACAAAGACCGCATCCCCGAACTTGAGCACCTTTGGCAGCAAGCTCTTTGAAACGTTCGCCAATGTTGCGATCTTTTCCCGTAAAAATGTTACTACTCATACTCCAGACCGCATCGAGATAAAGAAAAATAGCCGCTTCGTGTCCTCTTTTAAGGGCGCGCATAGCCAACTCATAAACTGTGTCCACATTCTGGAATGTGTAGGGTCCAGTTTGTACCATCATAGTGATTTTCATTCCTCTGCCCTCCCCTCAACTCTTCTTTACATAAACTTTAATCGTACCACCATCTTCTTCCAGACCCAGGAACTCGTTACCTGTAGTAGCACACCAGGCTGGCATATCTTCCTTAATTCCTTCATCGTCGGCAAGCACTTCAAGAATCTGTCCGGAAGCAAGTTCTTTCATTTTCTTCGCCGTCTTAACTATAGGCATGGGACAACCGAGCCCAACACAATCAAGTGTCACATCAGCCTTCATCACATCCTCCTGTGTGATGCTCACAAGGCCATCAACCGCTATGAACACCACCTATTCACTATCTCTCGTTTAGAATGTCAGCACAATATCGGCGTCTTTGGCTTCCTTTATGAAAGTAGCCACACCTCCCACAGTAACGCCATCAATCAAATCTTCTTGCTTGATCCCAACAATGGGAAATGCCGCAGAACAGGCTACAAGTCGAGCACCCTGTTCCTGAACAAGTTCGATAAACTCCGGTAAGGTCCTGGGAGCGTTGGTCAACTTAATATTTTTGGCACCGCCCTTCTTCACAATGTTCAGTCCAGCCATGGTGAAGAAAAACATCACCTCAATATCAGCAGCTAAGGCCCCTGACCCGAGCATAAAAGGTGGGAAGGCCTTTTCCGGACTATCCGATCCACAAAATATCACCATTTTTGCCATTTGTTCTTATCCTCCTTTCCTCATATTTGAATAGCCTTTGTTAACCACTGGCCAATTTTTCAAGAAGAGGTTTCATTTTCACCCGGTTCATATTCAATCCCAAGGCCCTCGGTTCCATTCCTAAGGCTAGACCAAGAAGCTGGGGATAATAAAAGATCGGTAGGTTATACTCTGTACTAAACTTTGCCTCGATCTTACGCTGATTATCATCATACATTACGCTACAAAAAGGGCAAACCAGTACCATTGCCTCTGCTCCTGCTGCTTTTATATCATCAAGCTTCTCCCGGGCAATGGTGAGGGAGACCTCTTCATTTACTGCAAGCACTGCACCACCGCAACAGCGTTTCCTCTCCATATAGTTAACCAGGCTAGCACCAGTTGCCTCGATGAGTTCGTCGAGTGATTTTGGGTCTTCGGGATTATCAAATCCATTGTAAATATCCGAGGGTTTTAGGTAATGGCATCCATAATGAACCGCCACCTTCAGAGCTGAGAGGTCTTTTTTTACCATAGAGCGTATTTTTTCCACCCCTACATCCTCATAAAGCAATCGAGCAAAATGTTTTACTTTGATCTTACCCTGAAAAGTGTATTTCCCATTTAGCTTAGATAGCTTTTTATTTATCCGTTTTCGTATCTCGTCATCTTCCTTGAGTTCTCTATTGACCTCTGTGAGCACAGAAGTACAGGCACTGCAGGGAGTGCAAATATCTTCTCCATTCTTTTCTGCTAAAATTAGATTTCTGGCTGCCATAAGGAGAAAGCCTTCCTCGTGGACAGATTTTATGGGAAACCCGCAGCAAGAAGATTCTGGCATATCAATAAACTCTATTCCCATGGCCTGGGCCACTTTTCTTGTGGAAAGTTCATAGTTTCTGGCTCGAGTTGGAATAGTACAACCAAGAAAAAGATTATATCTCATAGCTTCCTACTCCTTTTTCTTTAACCCCACAGCTTAATAAATTCATTCTTCTTGTGTCTTTTAAGTCATTAAAAATTCTTTGTATAATTTGGGGCAAGCGCATCTTAAGAGATGGGGTGAGCTCCTCTTGGAAATTAGTATTATCCTCAATCTCAATAGCATAAATATGAATTTTTGTTGGCATTTTAAAGTTTAACCTTTTCCCTATTTCCAATGCTGTAGCAAAATTTACATTATGAGGGGAGGAAAGATGAAACGTCTCCTTAAACTTTTCCGGGGTTAGCTTATAAAGATCCCCTACCATCCCCTTCTCTGTCTTTATTGAGTCAATGATGATAACTTCCTCATAACCCCTTATAATATCTAAAAGAGAAAGCCCTCCCACAGAAACCTCAACTATATCAACTTTATTATTTAATCTCTCTTTCAGTTTTCTGACTACTTCTATACCAACTGCATCATCACCTAAGATTGGATTTCCAAGACCAAGAATAAGAGATCTTATGGTCTGCATATTTTCTTTATCAAGTTTTTCCTATGGTCATAGATATTAACCACTAGCGGCATTTGTCCAGGTAAAGAGTGGGTAGCGCAAGCAAGACAAGGATCGTACGCCCTAAAAGCCATCTCCACCATATTTAGTAATCCTTCAGAAACATTTCCACCTTTTATCAAATGCTCTGCTGCTTTCTTTATGGACATACAAATAGCAGCATTATTATTTCCGGTTGCAACTATTAGATTTACCTTAGTCAGTATTCCTTCTTCGTCTGTCTCATAATGATGGAAAAGAGTCCCACGGGGAGCCTCAACTACGCCTACGCCGACCTCTGGTGTTGCGGTTGGAATTGTTCTTACCTCAGGAGAGGCTACCTCCTCATCCCCTGCTAGTTCAAGAGTCCTTTCTGCTGAATATAACAATTCAATCAATCTTGCCCAATGGAATGCCAATGTGTTGTGCACGGGCTTACCACCCAGAGCAGCATACATCGCTTCATAAGCTTGCTCTGCTTCAGGAGTAGCCATACCTTCAGCTGCATTCAACCTTGCCAAAGGGGCAACCCGATAAATACTCGATTCCTCCCCTTCTATAAACCCTTTCCACCCAATTTTCTTAAGAAAAGGAAATTTTAAATAACTCCACTCTTCCACATGTTCAGTTATATGCTCTAAATAATCTTTCGGTTTAAACTTAGTAAACTTTTTTCCATATGGATCCACCACACGTATATCTCCATCGTAGAAATTTACTTTATTATTTTCATCCACCAGTCCCATATAATAAGTTTTCAGGTAGTAAATGTCGCCACTAACCAAATCTAAATATTCTTTATTCTTCAGTACCACATCATCAAATATCTTTAGACTAAATTTAGCAAATTCGACAAACCCTTTAGCTCGTTTAACTATATCAATTCTTTCTTCTTCAGTAATGGGCCTACTCATCCCGCCGGGTAATCCACAAACAGGATGATTCGCCTTACCACCAATCAACTCTAAAAGTTCCCGTGTCTGGCGATAATAGCTTATCACAGTTCCGGCTATCTCCATACCCACCTTATTTATAACTCCCAAAATATTCCTCTCAGCAGGTGGTGCCTGAGGACCTACCACAAAATCTGGCCCCCCTAAGTAATAGAAGTGCAAAAGCTTATCATAGAACTGATAGATAGAATATGCTAACTCTCGTAATTTCTTCGCCGCAGAAGTCAACTCAACCTTAAACAAATCATCCAGACACTTTGCCGAAGCTATATGGTGCGCCCAGGGGCATACTCCACAAAGACGTGGTGTAATTCTTGCCATTTCCTCTGCAGGTCGACCCTGACAGAATCGCTCAAAACCTCGAAGTTCTGGAACCTGAAAAAATGCATTCTCTACATCTCCCCTATCATCCAAAAATATCTCTATCTTTCCATGTCCTTCAAGTCTGGTTATTGGGTTTATGGTAACTCTTCTTCCCATCCCATTATCTCCTTGCTAACTATAATTTTTCCATTTCTTCAAATATTCGAGCAAGCTTTTTTGATTCACGTTTTCCAATCCACTCTATTCTCAGTCTTTTAGGGTTAATCCCAAACTGAGCGAGCATCTGCTCTAATCCCATCTCCCTTCTCCTTGCCTTAAGATTACCGGAGATATAGTGGCAAGCATCAGGATAGCACCCTGAAATCAATACCCCCTTTGCTCCTTGAGAAAATGCCTCCATGATGAGGTCACCACTTACCCTGCCCGTACAGGGAACTTTTATTATTCGAACCGAATCAGGATAGTTGACCCCTTCATATCCTAGTAGGTCTGCTGCCGGATAGGCTGACCATTTGCAAAGGAAAGAAATAATTGTATCTTTGCTGGCAAGGGCCTTTACTTGAGCAAGCAATTGACGCGAAGTCTCCCCCTCAAGTTGATTGGCTCCGGCCGCACATGCGGCTGTACATATCCCGCAACCCATACAGACGGATGGGTCTACCTTCAACTCCTCCCCTTCCACTATTATTGCCCCATAGGGACATGTTGATACGCAAATCCTACACTCTAACTCAGCACAAATCTCAGAGTTAATCAATGGAAAGGCCAAAGAGGTATCCAATCTATCTTTTGATAATAAATTGACCACATCGGAGGCAACGTCCTTGGCTTCGCTAACTGCTTCAAGGACCCCCTTAGGGAAAGCTGCTCCTCCACATATAAAGATACCGCGAGGATTTGAATCAGAGGATTTACTGGCCGAGATGTACGGACCTGGAAAAGAAGATGAATTTGGTGATATGCTAAGCTTTTTGAAAGTTTCTTCATCTGGCTTAAATCCATGTGATAAAACAACATAATCTGTCTCGATTTCTAATAACTGCCCTAACTGCTGATCTTCTACCCTAACAATAAGGTTCCCATTTTTACTGATAACCTCTGATGGTTTACCTTGAATGAAATTAACTCCGTATACTCTACGTAAAGTGCTGTAAAGATCCTCAAACTTTCCATAACTTCGCATATCAATATAGCAAAGATAAACCTCTGCCTCCGGATTTCTATCTTTGATAAGTTTTGCTTCTTTTAATCCTAAAAAGCAGCAAATTCCAGAACAATAAGGTAAATGATTCTCATCTCGGGATCCGACACAGTTGATTATTACCACCCTTTGGGGGCTGATTTGCTCAGATGTAACTTTACGCTCGAACTCAAGGGTAGTTAAAACATTTTCACATCTTCCATGTTCATAAGGAATCAGTTTGTCTACCTCATAAGAGATAAGTCCTGTAGCAACTACTATTGCATCTACATTAAGTTCTCTCTCCTCCTCATCAAAATCAAGCTCAAGTCCTTCTACAACCTGCTTACATTTACCACATTTATTGCAATTATCAACATCTATTGCATACAGGTCAGGATGGGTAGGACGATAATAAATTGCTTTGCGTTTAACCCCATCATCTACTACCTCAACCGGACATACTTCCTCGCATTTCTTGCCCAACACGAGGCCCTCCTCAATATAGCAATTAGTTTGCTTGATCTTTACCTTATAATTTCCCAATTCACCCTTTGCTTCTAAAAGACGTGCATTTGTCAATATCTCAACCTTACCTGTTTTCAACACACTATTAATAAGAGGATAAACTGTATGAGAATTGGGTGTTCCTTCTGGATAAAGCCGGTCAAGTTTTGCTACCAACCCTCCTAAGAAAGGTTCTTTCTCAAGTAGATATACCTTTATACCGGCAGAGGCTACCTCTCTGGCTACTTCAAGTCCTGCCACTCCGGCACCAACAACAAGAATAGCTTTGTTCTTTATCTTAAATACCTTGCGTTCAAAGCCGTTCTTCTTTCTGGCTTTCTCCAAAGACGCATTTATTAAGTCCTTTATCTTTTCTCTGGATGCTCCGACAAAACTTCCTTGCTCACGAATATTAGCAAAAGTAATATTCTCATTAAAAAAGAACTTTTCGGCTACTCTTTCCGTACATCCAGCCACTACTACCTTTCCATCTGCTTGGGATACAAGCTTTATGCCTTCTTTACTGCACAAATTCTGATGTTCTACTATCTCAACCTCTTGACCAAAGTCCAGATCATGGGGAAGTTCTATCTGCCCATGACACCCACAGAGAAAAAGTTTTAATTGCTTTTCCAATTTTCTATACCCTCTTTCTTATAAACGATTTGGGAAGTGTAAATCTATAGAAGGTACCCACCGGATCTTTTATTTGATGGATAAGCTGGCGGGTATCTACTTCAGACATGAACTGCTCTTGTTCTAAACCTAAGATTGAAGTAATCATACTTACATACCCTGCTCCTTGATCAGCCACCTCCTGGGTCGGTCCCATACATCCTCGACAAGGCATATTCGCCTTCAGACATTTAGCCCCACAGCCTGAACGGGTTACAGGACCAAGACAGATTATACCCTGGTCTAAAAGACATTTCGTTGGATCAGCCCTAATTTCATGCGGTCTATATATCCTATCAATGCTTCTTCGTTCTTTCTTCTCGCGATCCATCTCTTTCTTACACTCATCACACAGGGTTTTTTCTCCGCCAATAACCGAACCTTTAGGAGGAAGACTGCCTTCCGCAATAGCAGTAACCGCTGTCTTCACCAAGTCAGTGGTTGGAGGACAAGCAGGAAGATAGTAGTCAACCTCCACCTTATCATCTAAGGAGAAGACCTCATTATAAAATTTGGGCAAGGTCAATTCATAACCATCTATGGTTACCTTTTCTTTTGGTGTAACAAATGCTGGGTTTAAGGTTGAAGGGGTATTCTTATACGATTCTTCAAATATTTCTTCCTTAGATGTCAGATTAGCCAGTCCCGGAATCCCACCAAAACAGGCACAAGCTCCAAAAGCAATCAGTATCTTGCTCTTCTTCCGAAGTAGGCGAGCTAATTCTTCTTGCTCGGAATTTCTAATTGCACCATTAAAAAGAGAAACATCAATATAGCCATCTTCCATCCTCTCAACATCCTTATACTTAAAATCCATGGCACAAGGCCAAAAGACTATATCAGCTATCTCAACGACCTTCAGTACATCTTCGCATAAATCAACTATCGCCACATCGCATCCACCACAAGCGGCAGCCCAGTAAATAGCTAGTTTAAGTTTCTCCGCCATAGTTTTTTTCCTTTCCTCATATTTGAATAGCCTTTGTTAACCACTGGCCAATTTTTCAAGAAGAGGTTTCATTTTCACCCGGTTCATATTCAATCCCAAGGCCCTCGGTTCCATTCCTAAGGCTAGACCAAGAAGCTGGGGATAATAAAAGATCGGTAGGTTATACTCTGTACTAAACTTTGCCTCGATCTTACGCTGATTATCATCATACATTACGCTACAAAAAGGGCAAACCAGTACCATTGCCTCTGCTCCTGCTGCTTTTATATCATCAAGCTTCTCCCGGGCAATGGTGAGGGAGACCTCTTCATTTACTGCAAGCACTGCACCACCGCAACAGCGTTTCCTCTCCATATAGTTAACCAGGCTAGCACCAGTTGCCTCGATGAGTTCGTCGAGTGATTTTGGGTCTTCGGGATTATCAAATCCATTGTAAATATCCGAGGGTTTTAGGTAATGGCATCCATAATGAACCGCCACCTTCAGAGCTGAGAGGTCTTTTTTTACCATAGAGCGTATTTTTTCCACCCCTACATCCTCATAAAGCAATCGAGCAAAATGTTTTACTTTGATCTTACCCTGAAAAGTGTATTTCCCATTTAGCTTAGATAGCTTTTTATTTATCCGTTTTCGTATCTCGTCATCTTCCTTGAGTTCTCTATTGACCTCTGTGAGCACAGAAGTACAGGCACTGCAGGGAGTGCAAATATCTTCTCCATTCTTTTCTGCTAAAATTAGATTTCTGGCTGCCATAAGGAGAAAGCCTTCCTCGTGGACAGATTTTATGGGAAACCCGCAGCAAGAAGATTCTGGCATATCAATAAACTCTATTCCCATGGCCTGGGCCACTTTTCTTGTGGAAAGTTCATAGTTTCTGGCTCGAGTTGGAATAGTACAACCAAGAAAAAGATTATATTTCATAGCTTCCTACTCCTTTTTCTTTAACCCCACAGCCCTGAATATACGGCCTATCTCTTCACACTTTGTAGGTATTGCGGGCAGGTTGAGTTTTTCCCGTTTTTTATTGTCAAAATCGTCAATCTCATAGAGACGACCAAATTGATCTATCAAGTCAATCTGGGTAGTATAAGAAGGATGAGTATAGCCTTCCTTAACCGCTATGTTTTTTATGGCGTTCATTACTTCAGTCAGTCCAACATTCTGAGGACAGCGCTCCTGACAGGTGTAGCAGGTAGAACACAGCCAAATGTAAGAACTCTTCAAAACCTCTTCCCGCATGCCAAGTTTGATCATTCTGACTATTTTTCGCGGATTATACTCAGGGTACACCTCATGGACCGGACAGCCTGCCGAACAAGTTCCACAGGCAAAACAGGCATTTATCTCGCGGGCAGAACCATGGGCAGCTACCTCAAACTTAAAATTTGGATCAAGTTCTGATACTCGAATTGTTCTATCAGACATCTTTTGCCTCCTCTTTACTCTTCCTTAGGCATCTCTTGTAGCTGTTTATATGTAAAAACAGGACCATCTTTACAGACATATTTATTTCCAATATTACAACGGCCGCATTTGCCAATGCCGCATTTCATCCGCCGCTCCAGAGAAGTTAAGATTCTCTCCGGACTAAAGCCTAAGTCTAGTAGCGGTAGCATGGTGTACTTTAACATAATGGGAGGACCGCAGACCAGAGTAACGGCGTTTTCAGAACTCGGCGCCACCTCCTTTAGCACGTTTGGCACCAATCCAACTTGACCTTTCCAGTTTTCATCTCCCTTGTCCACTGTGATGTGTATGGTGATGTCGTCTCTTTCCTCCCACTGCTTCAATTCTGATTTATAAATAAGTTCACCGGGACTACGAGCACCATAGAGTACAGTGATATCTTTAAATCGGGATCTGTTCTTCTCATGAAGTAGGTATCTGATAGTTGACCTCAGGGTGGTGACAGCAAATCCACCACCTACAATTACAATATTACTCCCTTCAAAATCTTTTATCGGAAATCCATTCCCATAAGGGCCTCTCACTCCCACCTGATCCCCTTCGGAGAGGTTATGGAGAGCACTGGTAACTACACCCCTGGAATACCTTTTCACCGTAAACTGGATGAAATCCTCATCCATTGGTGAGGAAGCAATACCGATGGGTGATTCACCTGCTCCCTCGAGGGAAATCTCGGCAAATTGTCCGCAGATAAACTTAAAGGATTGGGCATCCTTCTTCCCATTGAAGACAAGGTCAAAGGTTTTTAAGTCCCCGCTTTCATTTTCAACGGTAATCTTTGTGACGGTCACTGGCATTGGCAGATATGGATTGATCACCTCAGTCTCCCTCGCAACCGGCTAATAGGTTAATCACTTCTCTTATGTCCATATTGACCGGACAGTTCCGCAGACATCGACCACATCCTACACAGGCAAAATCTCTATAATTTTCCTTGAAATAGTTAAACTTATGCATTATTCGCTGACGCATCCTTTCCTTATTGGTTGGCCTGGGGTTATAACCTGAAGCCTCTAAAGTAAAATTGGGGAACATACAGGAGTCCCAATTCCTGATCCGTTGACCTTTAGAATCTACTGCCTCATCTACAATATCAAAGCAATGGCAGGTAGGACATAGATAAGTACAAACTCCGCAACCAAGACATTTTTGGTGTATTTCATCCCAGATAGGGTTATCAAACATCCCGGCCAATCTCTCTGATAAACCCTCTATTTTTATCTCTGGGCCGATCCTACTCTTGGCCTCTTTTTCAAGTTCTTTGGCTCGGATTATATCTGATTCTTCTGCCTCCTGTAAGAGACCATCCATCTCTCTAAGTAAGTCATCACCTTTTGGGGTCACTGATTCAAGAATATATCTTCCCCCCAAATCCACCATTAAGATATCTGTTCCCTCTTTAGAAAAAGGTCCCCCATTAAAGGAGAGACAAAAACAGCTAATCTGAGGATAATTACAGGCCAGACTGCAGACTATGGTATTCTCTCTTCTCCCGACATAATAAGGATCTTTATAGTCCGGCGCATCAAAAACCTTATCCAGCAAAGATAGAGCCTTGGCATCACAAGGCCTGAGGCCAAAAATCACCCTTTTTTTTCCTTCCACTTCTGGCTTAGCTCCCTTTCCTTCTTTTGCGTAAGAAAACAGTTTCTCTGATGGAGGAAAAAATAGTTCCTTGGGTGGCCTCTGGGAATTATAAAACTCCAGATTCGCCTCTTTCCCCCGTTTGAGCTCGGTGAACCTAACCATATGATCTTGCCAGGTAGGAGCAAAGACCTGGTATTTATGGATTAATTTATCTAAAAAGGCTATAATCTTTTCTTTTTTAATCGATTTTATCACTTGATAAACTCCTGAGGGTCATCTTCGTTATACGAGGCGAAGGGGGGAAGCTCTTCAAGATCCAAGCCTGCCTCAGTACCAAATAACTCCTTCACATCCTTTTCTATCTTTTTAGTAAGCATCCTTAAATCAATATTCATCGGACAGGCCCTAACA
Source organism: uncultured Clostridia bacterium (assembly GCA_964543295.1). Lineage (GTDB taxonomy): Bacteria > Aerophobota > Aerophobia > Aerophobales > AE-B3A > AE-B3B. The sequence continues at coordinate 47,757 of CAZIXA010000014.1, forward strand.
CAAGCCCCACAGTCTACACATCTACCAGTAGTATGAAAGGCTCGCATTATATGGAAACACAAGGTATCGGATAGACTTATGCCTTTACCGAACCAGGCAGGGAAATTCTGATCCACAAAACATTCCTGGCAATAACACAATGGACATGCGTTTCGACAGGCATAACAGCGGATACACTTCTCTATCTCTGCGTTGAAATATTGCCACCTTTCCTCAGCAGTCTTTTTGGCTATCTCTTCTATCTTGCCATATTCGTTTTCTGGCTTACCTTCTTCCACTTTTTCCCCAATTAAAATATCCCAGAGGGGAGGATTTTTATATCTGCAAGCTAGACAGGAATCATGCAAGAATTTACGGCTCTCTAAACTCCGTTCAGAATCTCTGGTCTTGATCCTAATCTTTCCGTCTTCTAAATCAACTTTTACAATCTCTTCTCCTCTCAATTCTATCTGGATCTTTTTTCTATCAACTACCCCTGAACAGGGCATCCCAATTATAGTTACTCTCTCTTTCTCTATCTGTTTTTCCTTTATCAGACTGACTATTGAACGAGCATCGCATCCTTTCACTACTACACCAACTTTTTCCGAGCGACCAATCAAATACTTGATCAGATTATTCTCGCAAAATTGATTCCAGACCAGATCTTCAACCCCTACCTTATCTTTTATAAAACAGGGCGTGGTTCTCAAGGGGATAGTTCCCTGTTCATAACCAATAATCAGATCTACCTTTTTCTCTTCCAGTAATTTTCTTGCCTGTTTTCTTAGTTCTCTTTGAATATCCATGGTCAAACTTGCTCTTTCTTTACCAGTCTGGTAGCCGGACCCAATCTTTTTACCGACTCGGTTACCTCTCTAACCACAGAGGAGAACTTTTCTCCCTCTGCAGCTGAAACCCAGGAAAAATGTATCCTCCCCTCCTCGATACCGACATATTCAAGAAGCCTTTTTAGGATAGCAAACTTTCGGCGTGCATAGTAGTTGCCAGTGAGATAATGGCAATCCCCCGGATGACAGCCTGAAACCAAAACTCCATCCCAACCTCGCTGCAGACTTTTTAATATATAGAATGGATTGATCCGACCAGAGCAAGGAACTCTAACTACGCGGATGTTAGGAGGATACTGAATTCGGCTAACCCCGGCTAAATCTGCCCCGGCATAGGAACACCAGTTACATAGAAAAGCAATGATTTTAGGTTCCCAATCTGGCAATCTTTTTTCCATGGTTTAAATTGCCTTAATCATCAGGTCTATCTGATGGTCAGTAATTCCCCTTACATCAATAGCCCCACAGCGACAGGTAGCGGCACAGGCCCCGCATCCTTTACAGAGGGTTTCGTTTACTTTTGCCGCCTTAATTCCTCTTTTTTCATCCACCACGGTTACTTCGACGGCCTTGAAGGCACAGACATTCTCGCATGTACCACACGCAGTACAGCGGTTTATATTAACCTCGGCAATCTGTCCTTCTCCTTCAATCTGGTCTTTGGCAAGCAAAGTACAGGCTCGAGAGGCAGCTGCATAGGCCTGAGCAATGGTTTCTGGAATACCTTTAGGAGAATGACATAGGCCAGCCAGAAACACCCCATCAGTAGCAAATTCGACCGGCCTTAGCTTAACGTGGGCCTCTAAAAAGAATCCTTCTGCATTTAAAGGGACTTTTAAAAGTTGGGCTAATGACCCGTTGTCTTCTTGGGGCAGACAACCTGTACTTAGAGCTATTAGATCGGGATTTATGATCAATTCTTGGTTTAATAGGGGATCCGTCACTATCACTTCTAGGCCGCCGTTGTTTTTAATTACCTTGGGCTTATTTTTTAGATCATACCTGATGAAATCAACTCCTTTTTCTCTGGCCGTTCTATAGAACTCTTCTTTGAAACCGTAGGTTCTAATATCCCGATAGAGGATATAAATGTTAGTTTTTGGATTGCGTTCTTTTATTTTTAAGGCATTCTTGATTGATTGGCTACAACAATACCGGCTACAATAAGGTCTTTGGTCATCTCGAGAGCCGACACATTGGATCATAACAATAGATTTTAGATCCTGGAAATTAGATTCAAGGGCAATCCTCTCTTCTAATTCCCGCTGAGTAACTATCCTTTCATCCTGACCATAGAGATATTCAGTAGGAGTATATTCCTTTCCCCCAGTAGCGACAATAATGATTCCATGCTCAAATTCGACACCGTTTTCTAAAGTTGTCTTATAATTACCCACAAATCCTTCAATATTTTTTACCTGCGTATTTAATTGAAGATTTATCAATCTATTATTCTTGATTTTTTCTATCAACCAATTTAAATATCCCTGAATATCCTCTTTTTCTAAGATGTAATGGATATGGCTCAGATTCCCTCCCAGCTTACCCTCTTTCTCTACCAGCATTACTTCAAAACCCTGTTCAGTCAGACTCAGGGAGGCTATCATTCCGGCCAATCCTCCACCAATCACCAGTCCCTTTTTGGTCATTTCCAGAGGAAGTTTGTACAAGGGCTTTAAATCAGCGGCCTTAGCCATAGCCATCCTGAGCAGGTCTTTAGCCTTTCGGGTAGCTTTCTCAGGTTCATTCATATGAACCCAGGAACACTGATCTCGAATATTGGCCATCTCAAACAGATATGGATTTAGCCCCGCCTCTTTACAGGTCTCTCTGAATAGCGGCTCGTGGGTTCTAGGGGTACATGAGGCTACTACTACCCGGTTTAACCGGTGCTCTTTGATCATCTGTTTGATCTTCTCCTGAGTATCCTGAGAACAGGTATAGAGGTTTCTTTCCGCATAAACTACAAAAGGTAACGTTTTGGCATATTCTACTACCGCCGGGACATCTACGATGCCGCCGATATTGATTCCACAGTGGCAGATGAAAGCCCCTATTCTCGGTCTTTGTCCTTCTACATAAACTTCAGGAGGATACTCCTTTTTCTTGGTCAGACTTGCTCGAACCTCGGAGAGTAAAGCCCCGGCTTCAGATGCCGCCCCACTGGACTGGGTCACTGTCTCTGGAATATCCTTGGGCTCTTGAAATGCCCCCGAGACGAATATGCCCCGTTTAGTAGTCTCCATTGGGCTCAGGACATCGGTTTCACAAAAACCATATTTATTTAACTTGATTCCTAAGACATTAGCCAAATCCCTGGCTTCATCTGGAGGTTGAAGTCCAACTGATAAAACGACCAGATCAAACTCTTCACTCTCTATCTGGCCATCTTCAGCCTCATATTTTATTATTAAACTTTTAGTCTCGGCGACCTCTTGTACCGAAGATACCCTACTCCTGATAAATCTGACTCCGTATTCGGTCTCTGCCCGGTCAATGTACTTATCAAAATCTTTCCCATAAGCTCTCATATCCATATAGAATATAGTTGCTTCAAGCCCCTGGGTATGCTCTCGAGCGATCACTGCCTCTTTGACAGCATACATACAACAGACAGAAGAACAATAATCATTCTCACAGCCAATGTCACGAGAACCAACACACTGAAGAAAGGCGATCTTTTTCGGGATATCACCATCTGACAGTCTTAAGATATGACCCTTATAAGGGCCTGATGCAGAAAGGATCCTTTCAAACTCGATACTGGTCACAACATTAGGATATCTTCCGTAGCCGTATTCTGGTTTGATTCTGGGATTAAACTCTTCAAATCCTGGACACAATATAACCGCACCTACTTCTAAGATGCGTTCTTTTTGGACATCATCATATCTGATAGCCTCAGCCAGACACAGCTTTTGACAAAGACCACAACCAATACATTTCTCTCGGTCTATCTGATAGGCCAGAGGAACAGCCTGAGGATACCTGATATATATAGCCGCACGATTCATCAGCCTCTCATTATATTCATCCAGGGCTCCTACCGGACAGGATCGAGCACAAACCCCGCAGCCGGTACACTTCTCGACGTCAATATAGCGAGGCTGTTGGACAATAGTTACTTTGAAGTTTCCCGGCTCCCCTTCAATGGATTTAACCTCCGCATTGGTAATATTTTCAATATTGAGATGGCGGCCACATTCTACCAATTTTGGTGCCATAATGCACATCGAACAATCATTGGTAGGAAAGGTCTTGTCTAGCTGAGCCATCACTCCTCCAATAGTAGAGGAGGAATCAATCTGATAGACATAGTAGCCCGATTCAGCCAGGTCTAAAGAGGCCTGAATACCGCCGATACCACCGCCGACTACTAGAACAGCTCCAATCTTGTCAGGTTGATTTTTGCTCATCTGTTACCAGACCATCATAAGCTTGTATAGGTTGGCGTTTTATCTTCTTCACCCACCATAGTGACCGCACCGGCGCCTAACATCAAAGAGATGTGCCGGAGTATCCGTTCAGTTGGAATACCTATTTGGACTGAAAGTTCTTTTACTGATAATGGTCTCTCTTCTGATGCCAGATAAATCCTGGCCTGTTCATATTCATTATTGATATTCTCTTCCATTAACTCATCATACTTTTGCTGATCTATCCTTTCATTATAGACGTTAGCTTTTTCGGTCAACTCCAATTCCTTTCCAATCAGCCATCTCAACTTTTCTCCTTCTAAGGCCCTTTTAGCAGCTAATAACCTTCTTCTTAATTCTCCCCTTCCTATCCCTTCTCTTTCCCCCAAGGGGCCTATTTCTTTTACCTTTTGCGTAAATTCCGTTACTATTCTGGCAAATCTCTCTCCTTCCGAGGCTGAAACCCAGTCTAGGAGCAATCTTTCTGGAATCATACCTGTTTTCCCTATAATCCTGTGGGTAAGCCGTATCTTTCGTTGGGTATGCAGATTACCTGTAATATAGTGACAGTCTCCAATATGGCAACCTAAAACCATCACCCCATCTCTTTTACTTAAAAATGCCTCGATTATCATTACCGGATCCACCCGGGCAGAACACATCACCCTCATTACCCTTAAATTGGGGGGATATTGGAATCGAGATACCCCAGCCAGATCAGCTCCAGCATAAGAACACCAGTTACATAGAAAACCAAGTATTCGTGGTTCAAATTTTTTCATCCAAGTTCCTCAATCGGAGTTAATATCTGCTCATTAGAGAAATGATTCATAGTGATTGCTTGCTGAGGACAGCTCGCTCCACAGAGGCCACATCCTTTACAACTGGCTTCAACTGTCTTGGCCTTTCTTCCCTCATCTGTAAGTTCAACCCGAATGGCATTGTAAGGACAGATTGACTCGCACAATCCGCAACCGGTGCATTTATCTTGATCCACCCAAGATACAATAGGCTCCGTCCGTATCTCTCCAGCAGCTAAGGGAATCGAGGCTCGAGAGGCAGCCCCCTGGGCCTGAGTAATTGCTTCATCTATTCCTTTGGGGCAATGTGCCATGCCACAGAGAAAGATGCCATCGGTGGCAAACTCCACTGGTCTGAGTTTGACATGGGCTTCCAGGAAAAAGCCGTCCTGATTTAGGGGAACCTTGAGCATACTGGCCAATTCTTTATTGTCTGAATGAGGGATAAGGCCAGTTGATAAGACTAATAGTTCTGGATTGAATTCTAATCTCGTGCCTAACAGTCTATCTTGAACCAGAACCTTTAATTGCCCATTCTCTATACTCACTTCTGGTTTAGCAGTATCCTCGTAGTGGATAAAAATTATCCCTTTTTGCCGAGCCTCACGGTAATAGTCTTCCTTGAATCCATAAGTCCTTATATCTTTGTACAGAATACAAACATTCGCCTTCGGATTCACTTGCTTTATTCTCAAGGCATTCTTTACTGCCACACCACAACATACACGACTGCAATAGGGCCTTTCGTCATCTCGAGATCCTACACATTGGATCATCACAATGGTTTTCAGATTTTGGATTCCAGATTTCGGATTTGACAAACTTTTTTCTAGCTGACTTTGGGTGATGACTCGTTCATCTTGCCCATATAGATATTCAGTAGGCTCGTATTCACGGGCTCCGGTAGCCACGATAATGATACCTGCCTCAATCTCTTTGGCCTCAATAGTCCGGTTTCTAGTTGGTGAAATTTGGACTTTATAATTTCCAATATACCCACTTACCTGAGTTATCCTGCTTGCCAGATGCACCTCTATTTTTTTATTTTCCATCACTTTTTTCATTGTCTCTCGTAGTTTTTCTTGCGGATCATCCCCGGTTAAGAGATAATAGACATGTTTTAAATGACCACCCAATTCCTTCTCTCTTTCTACCAAGTGGACCACAAATCCCTGGGCGGCTAATTCTAAAGCAGCGGTCATCCCGGCGATTCCTCCACCGATAACCAATCCAACCGGTGTAACTGTAATTCTAGCTGGTTTTAGTGGCTTAAGTAACCTCGCCCGAGCTATGGCCATTTTGGTTAAATCTATAGCCTTTTGGGTGGCCGCATCTTTTTCCTTCATATGAACCCATGAACAATGATCCCTAATGTTAGCCATCGAAAATAGATAGGGATTTAATCCAGTCTGACGACAGGTCTCTTGAAAGAGTGGTTCATGAGTCCTTGGGGTACAAGCGGCAACGACTATTCGATTTAAGTTATGCTCCTTTATCTTTTCTCTAATGCTAACTTGGGTATCCTGGGAGCAAGTATACATATTTCGTTCGGCATAGACCACATTGGGAAGTCTTTTTATCTCCTCTACTACCTTTTGCACATCTACCACTCCAGCAATATTTATTCCACAATGACAGACAAAGGCTCCGATTCGCACATCCTCTCCTATTTCAATCTCAGAGGGATACTTTCTCTCCACCGCCAAACTTCCTCGAGATTCAGCCAATAAACTGGAAGCTTTGGCTGCTGCTCCACTTGCTTGAATTACAGTTTCGGGAATATCCTTAGGGCCTTGAAATGCCCCACAGACAAATATGCCTTCCTTTGTGGTTTGAACTGGATTAAAGAATTCGGTCTCACAGAATCTGTATCTGTTTAGATCAACTCCCAATTTTTTTCTCAAATCGTCAGCCTCTCTCAACTTGTCCAACCCCACCGACAGCACTAGCATATCAAACTCTTCTAAATTTATTTTGCCTTCCTCGGTCTCATATTTGATTATTAGATTCTTAGTCTCAGGATTTTCGGTAACCTCTGATACCGAGGATCTAATATATTTTATCCCGTATTCCGATTTTGCCCTTTCAATGTAGCGGTCAAAATCCTTGCCGTAGGCCCGCAGGTCTATATAGAAAATAGCTATATCTAAATCTGGGTCATGCTCCTTGGCAATAATAGACTCCTTGGTGGCATACATACAGCAGACCGAAGAGCAGTATCCTCTGTTGAGAGCAGTATCTCGTGAACCAACACACTGAATATAGGCGATCTTGTGGGGGACCTTTCCATCAGAGCGTCGCTTGAAATGGCCCAAGAAAGGACCCGAGGCATTGGTCATTCTTTCAAACTCGATCGAGGTATAGACATTAGGATATCTACCATACCCGTATTCAGGTTTAAGCCGCGGATCAAATTCATCAAAACCAGGTGCCAAAATAATGGCTCCCACATTGATAGCCAAAATCTTCTCTTTTTGTGAAAAATCGATTGCCCCAGCAGTACAGACCTTTTCACAAGCCCTACACTTACCTTTGGTTAAAAAGATACATCTCTGAGGATCGATTAAGGCTAAGGCAGGTACAGCTTGAGGAAAGGGAACTCGGATACTTTTTGTCTGGCAGAGTTCTTCATTATATACGTCAGGAATTCTTACCGGACATTTCTCAGTACATTGACCGCAACCAGTGCATTTGTTCTCATCTACATATCTTGGTTTTTTCTTTATAGAGACTGTAAAGTCTCCTGCTTCTCCTTCTACTTCTTCCAATTCGGCATAGGTAAGCAGTTCAATATTGGGATGTCGGCCTGCTTCTACTAATTTGGGAGCCAAGATACACATTGAACAATCATTGGTAGGAAAGGTCTTATCAAGCTGCCCCATGACTCCAGCAATGCTGGCGAATTTTTCAACCAAATAGACTCTGTATCCGGCTTCAGCTAAATCGAGTGAAGCCTGTACTCCACCTATCCCTCCTCCTAAAACTAGCACACCTCCCACTTTTTGGGATTTTATATCCGTCTTCTTCATTTTTTGTCTTTTGTTAATGCACTTACTGATTCAAAACGTAAGTCCTTCCAGTGTCCGGAAACTTACAGGATGTCCCATCTTTTTAAGAAATTCCTATGTTTTCAATAATTAATACCAATTATGAGCCGCGCCTGAATTAATCGAACAAATTATAGCAGGCTGAAAGTTCATATCAAGGGATAGAGAGGAATTTCTCCGCAAGTTCTCCCTTTTTATCAACAGATACTCCTATTAACCAGGTAGGCATTGATTCTTGACCATCCCAAAACAATCCGTGAAATTTATCACAAAGATATTATATTAAGTCTGCTCTTTTTGTCAAGGGGCCAGAGGAAAATTTTTCCTCAAAAATTCCCTTATTTATCAGCTAAGTGGGGAATTCCTCCTCAAGACCTCACTTTTTATCAAAAGATACCTCGTTTTAACAAGCTAGGTGCTGATTTTGACTATCCCAAAGAATCCGTGAAATTTATCACATATCAGATTGTAATGAGTCTTCTTTTCTAGTCAACAAAGCTGACCAGTTGGTGTTATTTTCTATAATGATGCTGGATTTGTGGTTCGAAGATGGAGGAGAGATTGTGGCTGGGCCGAACAGGAAGTTGTACCAGGGGGGGATTCCCCTGTATTTCCTGTA
>CAZIXA010000015.1:0-56228 GCA_964543295.1 uncultured Clostridia bacterium
AAAAATTCAAGCTAAGGTAAAAAATCGGGAAAATAGCCTAATTTTTCAGAGGTCTGTTCAAGAATGGCTTGACATAAAACGTTCGAATCATCCTTAGACATTTTTGGAATAGTAGAGATATTCCGACCAAGGTTTTCTGGCCATAGTTGATTTATTAGTTCATCAGCCATTTTTTTTGCATCCGCTACGTGACCTGAACGTCGTGCCAATCGAATTGACATAACTTTAACCCCGTGGTCAGTTTTCAAAGATTGAGCTAGCTCTACAGCTCGCGACATTTCATATAATTCTTTGATAAGATTTAGAACTCTGGAATTAGATTCAGTTGTTATTTCTCTAACCCTACTAATCACATTAGGAAGTCTTTTATTCAAGAAAGATAATTGTGCCGAATAAATATCAGCTATTCCAGTCTTTAATGATAATTTCAAATAAAAGTCGCCAACGATGGCCGAAAGAGCAAGGATTGGAATATCATTCTTTTTATAAAATGGTGTTATAAACGCTTTCTCAGATACTTTATTCCTAAATCGACTATAGTCCTTTTTATCGCGTTCAGATTGGGTTTTCAGGAGAGTACGCTTATTCTCCGAAAGCCGTGAACGTCTCTCAAGAGCGATTACCTTGCAGTGAGGAATCTCTAAGGCCAAATTAAACTCAAGTTCAGTTGCAGATAAATCTTCAGGGTTGTATCCTCCACTTGGCCGCGAACCATAGAAACCACCTAACATAACAATGTAATAATCGCAAGATTTTAATCGTTCAAGACATACAACCATAGCGTCATGACCTTGCTCTGTTGCTTCAACCCAATCTTCAAAACGCTGGCTAATTACTTCAATACCACTTGCTTGAGCGAATTTAGTGAGTGCATTGGACAAAATTTTTCGTTCGTTTGATAGGTCTTTAGCTGTCGAAGAGATAAAAATCTCCATTTCAAACACCTTGTGTATATTAAGAATTGATACATAAAATTTACTGTGTGAATGTCGGCTAATTTAAAATAACCGAACTACTTCATTTATGCATGGCTCTGAGCGAAGCCCGGGATTGTAATCTTTTATTGTTATTATCTTGAGGCAAATGAGGAGCCACATGCTCTTTTCAATCTTGCAAGGCTTTCCTTTCCACCTTACTCCTCTAAAAAATATCCAGCTGGCTTTTTGAGAATTTTGGCAATTTTGACTAAGGTTTTTATAGATGGTAACGATGCTCCGGTTTCATACCGAGAGGTGTGGTGTGGCGGATGCGCTCGACTCGGCTTCGAGTCCCAGCGGATATCAAAGACTGGCGGACGCACTTGCAACCAATTCGAACCACCGCCGAAATCACCGCCCATATCAAGATACTGCCTGTTCAGCAACCCTATTTATATCAGAAATTATCCCAAAAGGCAACCCAACTGCGCCTGCTCGGAATGACCTATGGGGAAATAGCAAGAAGCTTGAACATCAACAGGAAAACCGCCACAAAAGCTTGTAAATATGAAGGGAGTTAACTTATATTCTGGCCACTTAGCATTTACAGGCTTATATATCCAAAGGAAAGATACATCTGGGTTCAAATTCGTATCTTGCACGAAACTGACAAGGCTGTATTAGTTGATAATGGAATGAAAATCTGGATTCCAAAATCACGGATATACGGAATAAGGCTACGGAACAATATCTTTGAGATTTACGTCAAAGAAAGTACTGTTAGATAATATCTAGGATCTTACTCAGGGCGGTATATTCCAACAGCCATGGTCTTAACTTCCAAAGCTATGGTAGTTAGATACTGTTTCCCTGAAACTAGCTAGTTCTTACGCACAGCACTACGAATGTATCTAAATCCAGCCTAAAAGACGGATTTAGGCTGATTACCGAAGGTCCGTGCCAGGTATGCTCTGGTATATGTCGCTCCGTTCCTGACAATCATCCTTTGTGATGGACAGCAAAGGTGTTTATCCTGGGAAATCATTTAACACACTCACGCCTTGGCGCTTCAGACGTGTAAATGATATAAAGGGTAAAGGCATATCACAAACGTAAGTTGCAGGTATCTCATCTGCAGTCAAAAGAAATGGACAGATCTTGAAAGATCCCGACTGTAAATCATACACAGAAGATAGGACACTAATGTTGTTCTTAAGCCATTCATCTCTTTTAAGGGATTTCTCGATCCATAAATCTCTTCCCTCTTTGTCTCCTATAAATCTCTCAATTTCGTTTGCAATCTCCCGGGGGTTCCGTCCGTAGTTTACATTTTTGCACTCGATCGAGAATATTGTCTGATTGATCCTATCAATAGCGAGAATGTCTATATCTCCCAAATTGTTTTGTGAGTTTAATGCTTCTCCAGGCCTAATAGGCACCTCTAATTCCACCTGCCAATCTGTGTTTTCATCAAACCACTTCTTAACCTCATTTGTGAACGCTTTACCAGCTTCATCCCGAATTCTGCCTATAAGGGTTTTCATCTCTTCTGAGCTGTGTTCATAAAGCTTATAGCGCCCCATCATGACAAGGGCTAGTAACTCCTTACCGGCCTCTTCTGTATGGCGAGGTCCCCAAAAGACGATAGGATCATCTTTTGGCTCTGGCCCTATTATGAGTGGTCTTCGTATATATGACAATCGGCGGTTATACCGCCAAGGCCATATATCCTCTTTAACGTCAAATCCATCAGGGACTTTTTCCCATCTTTCGCGCGGCACAAGAGAGAATAGCTTAGTGGCACTGTCAATTTCAGTACTAGACCATCCTAAGACTTCTTCCAGTCTGTTCTTAAACTCAGATAGACGTAGATGTGGTGCTGCGGTTTTCTGTCTAAAACCAAGCAAAGTTAAACATCTATAGAATTCCACTATCCGAGTCATTGTTAGGCCAAACTCTGCTTTAAAAGCGGTCTCATATTCTGTAAGGTCTAATTCAACGTTTTTCGATTCGTCTTCCAACTCAAACTGACTTTGAAAACCAACTATGGCCGATTCTACCTTCTCAAGGGTTTTTGACCTTAAGAATGGGTCCCAAATACCTTCTATGCTTTCTCTTTCTACACCAACTCTCCCGGAATCCAGGATACTTAGTTTATGGTTAAATATACCAAGATGGATATGATCACTTATCATTGCCCAATTGATCAAGTGGTATGTAATAGCTAAAAGTTTATCTAATTCATCTAGACTCAATTCTTGACGACCTTTGGGTGGCTCTGCAGTAATTATTTCTACAAGCGTCCTTGCAGTCAAAGCCGTAGCTTCAATGTCACGCAGCTCTTCTGCTAGGCTCTCTACCTTTGATTGGAGATCAGTAAAGCATTCAATAGTAGTAGGAATAGTAAGTCTTGTGAATGCTCGGTGATGCCAAATTGCTTCATTGTAAGCTATCAATTCTTCTAAAAGAGGCTGCCAGGCAAATTTAGGAAGAATTGATCGTAGACGCTGAAGGTACACGTCAACAATATTTTCACAAAGTTCTGTACGTCGTTTCCTATCTCTCACTTCTCCTGTTGGAGGTACTTTCTTTCCCAATTCTCCTACTAATCCGTCTAATTGTTCTTCAATATCGTGCTCCTGAAGCTTGCGTAGACGAGGAAGGTGCTGCGGATCTAGTGAAGCATTCTTTTCGGTGTTTATGATGAAAAATTTCTTCTTCGGGCCGAGTGGTGCGTAGGTATCTAAAATACGCTTACGTTTTGCTCCGTGTAAACTGCGACGTTGACCAGTGCTATCCAACATATCATCAAAAGATTGCATTAATCCCTTTAGGATCAGCCGCTCACCCTCATTGTTGGCTCTCTGTAGATATGGCTGAATACTACTTGGTATGGTAAACACAATAGTACGTTCATCTATTTTGCTCCTAAACTTAGGCAGTGAATCACTTTTATCTATCTTTATCTTTGCTAAATTCCCCCAACCGCCGGGATCTTCAAGACGGAACAATATATGTATTGGAGAGGAACCAAGAGGTTTTAAGTGTGGTTGGAGGCCGGGTGTCAACTGCCACAGCCAGTAGGCAAACATCTCCGTGATTTCAAAATATGTTCCCCAAGATTTATTAGGAATTTCTTTGGGCTTATCTTCTGGCACCACCCATATTGACTGGGTGTATCCTTCGATAAGTTGCTCGAAAGATCTGCCTATGGCTCCTTCTAGGAGGTAAATGGGAATGGATTCATCTTCATAGCGCCTACATACGGTAACATAATTCGGTGGATTACCCCGCAAAGCGGCATGAATGTCCCACATGCGTGCTGTCTTTATACGTAATGACTGCCCATATCCTGGAATAATAGCAATGTAGTCCGGTTGTTTCTTATCGCTGCAATAGAAAGAATGATGATGGTCAAGGTAAAAAGCATAGGTATCCAAAAACGAGAATTCTGGCACCTGTGTAGAATCAAGCAATCGCTCTTTTGCGCCAGCGTACTTCCAAAGTGCTAAGTTATCACAATCCCTGAGTTGAGTAACAACTTTCAAGTCTGCGGCAGAGATCAGTAAAATTCGAGTATTATCGGGTTGTTTTTTGACCTCAAAGAGAATAAGGCGTCCAATTATGCCTAAGACCGTAATTATGAAAACGTCACGGCAATAGGGCTGATTTCCTCGAGTTAGCCATTGAGCTATGGTTTCATGTCTTGCACCTATATTCTCGCAGAGACCATCTAATTGCCAAGTACCGTATGGTTCATCCTCTGCGTAGTCACTTGCGTCATCCACAACAAGTTGCACGTAGGCCAATTTATCAGTATCAACCCTAAAAATACCCTCCTCAACTGGCAGATTTCCTTCCCATGGGGGTAAATCCAAATCAATACGTTTAAATAACATGAGCCTTAAATTTTCTTGCACATCCATCCACAGAATTTCTCTAAATTTCTTAGCAAGGACTTGACGTAAACCATATCTTTGAGAAGTAACCCAGATGAAATGGCGCAACGCGCCCGTTATTGAGCCTGGCAGGACAAGGATTATCTTATTATCCATCTTGACCAACGGCCTTATAAACAATGGATTTCTTTCCAGGCTTTCCTCCATAAGTCTACGATTCCCAACTTGGATGATGAATGGCGTAAGAAAAGTGGAATTAAGCCCCATTGGCTGGAGTAAAGCATCAATCTCTTGTTTTGTAAATTCAACGGCGCTGCAAAGCTTACCGGTTTGGCTTGCATTTGGCACTTCTATGTCTTCTCGCCACGTATCTGAGCTATCCATATAACGAGAATGGCTCAGACGTCTAGCAACTTCATTACTTAAAGCAAGTAAAGACAAGGAAGCTGCACTAATAATAGCTGTAAACTTCTTGGACCAATTCTCCCCCTGATCAAGAATTGATCGAAAAAGAGTGCGGAGGATAAGACTTCCGCTATCGGTGATACCAGGGTAGACAATATAATTCCCGCCATAGAATACAATGTTTTCTGTAAAAAGGTTTTCAGATGGGTCCTCCGCCATCCCTATAGCTCCATTAGTGGGAAGATACTTATTGAGTGTATGTTGAAGCTGGTTTGGATCGACTCTTCTTGTTCCCCCATTTTTAATAGAGCATGCAACCCGGGAAGCCACCTCTAAACGAATGGCATGGGAATGGTTTTCAGGATAAACTTGAAGCCCACCAAGCGTGGCAATTAATTCCAATTGATCATAATTTGCAAATTCTACCTTCAAATTAGCTAATTCCGTTGATGGTAGATTTGGCGATGCTAGAAGTGTTTTACCTAAACAACATTCTTTGTACTTCTTTCCACTTCCGCAAGGGCAGGGATCGTTCCTGCCAACTTTTCTCTTATTCCTTCTTTCCATCTTCATCTGTCTGCCTAGCTCCTTGCGACTACAATTAGCTTGTTCAGCATCATGGCACATAATGCTCTGTGCATCTGCAACGTTGCGGCCGAAAGGAGCAGTGTCCCAAAGAGCAAGGGCGTAAACCCAAAGCGTATGTGCTGTGATAATCATTAAAGGCATCCCCTTTGATTTGGTTAAAAGGAGCTTGACGATACCCAATATCTTAGCGTATCATCATCCCAGGGCGATCTGATGGTCAGATCGCAACCAAATTTAAGGGGATCCTTGAGAAGTCATGCAACCTTTAAACCAAAGGAGGTGCACAATGTCATTTTACTGTGGAATTGATCTCGGTGCAAGAAAAAGTCATCTTTGTCTAATCAACGAAAATGATAAAAGACTGCTGGACAAGAAAATGAATAATGATCTGGATGAAATAGAATACAAACTCTATCCCTATAAGTCATCTCTCAAGATTGTCGCAGAATCAACATTTAACTGGGAATGGCTCGTCTACGGCCTTCAACATAGAGACTATGATGTACAACTTGCACATACCTTAGGGCTTAAGGCCATCTCCTGGTCAAAGAAAAAGACCGATAAATGGGATGCTTTTACTTTGGCCAGGCTCCTCAGGGTAAATATGATTCCTCAAGCCTATATCTACCCTTCTGAGCTTCGTCCCATAAGAGACCTCTTGAGAGAACGAATCCACCTGGTCATCAAAAGGGCAACTGAATATGGTGCAATTAGCCGTATGCTCCTTCGATATAACATCCAGGGCTACAACCGCAATATGGTAAAGCATCTTACTGAAAAGGATATACAAGAAGCTCTACCATCATCCTTTTATTCGCTCAAAGGCTACTATGGAACTGGAGCGTATAGACCTGCTAACCAAACAAATCGATTCCATAGATAAGAAAATATTAGAAAGAGCTAAGGAAAACTATACCTTCTATCTCTTAAAGACTATCCCTGGTATTGGTGATATTCTTGCTTTCACCATACTCTATGAAGTAGGGGATATTAGCCGTTTTACCAATGCACGGGCATTTTGTTCTTATTGTCGAGTCGTTCTAGGTATCCACCAATCTTCGGATAAAACCCATCGCAGCCCCAATAGCAAACAACGTAATCATTATCTCAAATGGACGTTCTCTCAAGGCATTATTATGGCTATCAGATACTATCCCAAGATCAGAAGATTGCATGATAAACTATCAGCCAAAAGAAAAAAAGCAGCTAGATTGGTAGCTCGTTCAATCATCTCTCATAAACTGGCTCAGGCTACCTATCATGTTATGAGGAAACAATGTGTTTATAGAGAAAGGTTGCTATTTGGATAAAAAGCTGTTAAGGAGGAGGTGGTGGTGATCCCTTGCGTATAACTGGTTATGAATATAACCTCCGCCGTGATTGGGAACCACCTTCTCCTAGCTATAAATTTATTAAAGAACTGTCTTCTAGGTTTTGCTCTTTCATAAACCTTGAACTGCCCTGACCAGTATCTCCTCGATAACTGGGATCCTGTACTTAGCTAAGAAAATACAGGATACCCCCTCGCCATATAGGTGAATGAGGCCGGTTGGGTACCGATAAATTTCTGGGTTTGACCTTTGATATTAAGAACCTCAAGGGCCAGTGTAGATAACTAATAAGATACCTACATCGATCCCCTTTATATGTTTGGTGCAGATTCAAGGAGAATCTACATCCATCATTGAAATAACGAGTCAGTCAGGGAGAAAGAGCAACCAGCGTAACTCGGCATAACTTTGTAAATTAAAGAACTGCTGCTTGCCAGCAGCATAGAGGGGGGACTTTTTTCTTGACAAAGGGCCTTTATTATATGTTATACGCTGTGCCGTGCCAAATTTTTTATTTCGTCTTTCGAAGATTCCTATGTTCCACACAAAGCATCTAAAAAGCTTCATATTTTAGAAATATCAAATCTTGCCAGGTCTATGCTCCCTTAATACACGGTCGCTTGTTTTTATGGTAAAAATATCAAACATTGTTGCTCCTCACAATTCCAAGGTTTTTATTATAAAAAAAGTTTGTAAGACTTTTACTCTAAGGTATTTATAAAATCTTTTTGATCGTCTATAGAAAAGGACCACTAACAGAAAAGAAACTATTAGCTGTATTATACTTGTCAAGCTAAAAAATAGAATTACATATGTAAGAAGAAACGCTGACTCAATTGTAAAGATTATTAGCCAACCCCTATATAAACTATAATACGCGTTAAACGAATTGATCTGCCCCGTTATATCCTTTGCCAAAGCTGTCATATAGCACAAATTCCAGATTTCTTCATCGGATAGCTTTTTTATTCCAAAAAATTCCTTTGCTATGCCCAACATTCTTTTTTCTTGTTTACTAAAATCTTCTTTTTTCTCCCTTATGAACACATTAGCAATTGCCTGGATAATATGTCCTAAGAAATAGGCAACAATAAGCCAAATAATAGCAGTTTTTAAGTCAAATTTCGGAAATTCATAGTTTAATAAAACGGTATCTAAATATATAACTAATAAACCAATTGATCCTACTAGTAAATAGCCAATTTGGTCATATACATTGAATTTTGAAAGTATTTGCTGATTCATAGCTATAAAATTGAGTTTTTTAATCTATACCATCCATCACTATAATTCTGAAGCTGCGTTCTGAAAATTATCTTGCCAGTATCTTTTATTTTTACCCAAATGTTTCCAGAATACTTGGTGGATAAAACTCTGCCATATCCAGAATAAAGATCTCTTGCATAATCGACTCCTTCTGCAACAGACACAACTGTCAAATCAGGATTTATTACATCTAAAATTTCTTTTGAAATATGATTTGGACTTCCATGATTTGGAGCAAATAAAACATCACTTTTCAAATAGCCTTCATCATAATACTCTAGAATATCTTCTAATGATTTCTTTGTAGCGTCTCCTCCTAGTAAAATCTTTCTTTTGGCATACTCAATCATTAAAACATAACTTAAAGAGTCCCAATCTTCATTCTCATTTGCTTCTTTGACCAACTCTGTAGTTGGCGCAAGAATCCTTATTCCATCTTGAATCCAACAACAGTCAGCCTCAGCATCTCTATAAAGCTCCAAAACTTTTGGGTTTTCATCACTTCGTCTTACATCTTGATAAAAATCCCAATCTTGCTTATCGTACGGAGAGTTTTCCCAAGTATCTGGATCTATATATTTATCATTCTCGGTATCCCAAAAATTTCTTACATACTTTTTCTCAAAAAGCCCTTTTATTCCAGACATATGATCCATATCAGGATGTGTAAGAATAAACCTAAAAATTTCTCCATTCGGAAACTGAGAGATGATATAATCAATAGGGCTTGTTAATCTTGCTTTACCTGCTTTTTCCATCAAAGTTCTCTCATAAGCAGAAATTGCTCTTGAATCATCAATATCAATCACGCTTAGCCTTTCACTTGGAAAGTCGATAATTGTACAATTCCCTTTTCCTACATTCAGAAAATGTAAAGTTATCTCGCTCATGTTTTAACTGCTCCTTTATCGCACACTTCGTTATTTGTTAAGCAGGGCATTGGGTATAACGGTATCGGTGTTAGCGAAGTGGCCGAAGGGCATTTGAGCGAAGAAAAGCGGAGTCGCTAACACTGTGTTATCTTCCGTTGTGAGCTATTTTTTATACACATCCCCTCGCCTCCTAATTGCTCTTATTTCAACAGTTTATTTCTAAAACATTAACTTCTATAGCTTGCTGAATTCGACTTATGTTGCCCAGCTTGGGAAACCTGGTTCCTCGTGGTGTCGAGCGTTTACTTGCTGCCAACCCCAGAGCAATTGCCCCAGTGTTACACTTTCAGCATTTCGATTTAGCCATTCGTAGAATAAGGCAGCTACATCTTCCTTATCTGTTACAATTTTAACCATAAAATTACGGTTCTCCCACTCTTCAAGGCGTTTTCCTGGCCAATCGGTTCTGATAATAAAAGACAAGCCGTGGAGAGAGCACCCTTTGTTGTCGTTCCCTTCCGTCGTACAGGTTATTTTCAGTGGAAACTCCACATCAAGTTCGTAGACAAGCTCCGAAACATTATGGATATCTAGCTCTTCTCCATATGATGATGGATGTAAATCAGTCAATGCAATACCCTGCCCAGCATTGTTCAATCCTTTCCTTGTCAGATGGACTGCATGCAAACCCTCAGATCTCGCAAACATCGCGCACATTCTGTCTTCTGTAAGAAAGTATGTTCCCTTACAAAAGTCCAAGTTGCCGAGAAAGTTTTTTATCTGCTTTCTCATTAGTTCGTCCCGAACTGTGTTTCTGCCTGAAAAGTCAATTTCGGGTGGTATCTCTCCGACAAGGGACATAGAAACACCTTCCAGATCAGCGCAAGTACTTATTTCCATAAATTCCTGAAGTGCACGGCAAGCTATCCGTCTGTAGTGTGTATATTGCGTATCCTTGCCATCGAAGTAATCTTTACGTTCAGTTGCCCTGTGTTCCATTTCTCCAGTGCTTATTATGCTTGTGACGAGTGTAATCCAGTTTGGTGTATCCAAATAAGGATAACGTGCAACGCCAACAAAAGAATCTAATAGTGCAGCAGTTATCACGCCGTGGTAGAAGCAATTAGTATCAAGTCCGATGAGAACATCGTCAAACCTGCACATATCTTTAGCAAGTTCCTCTAATTTAGGAGACGAAAACAGTCCCATTCGCATTAAAGCTGCCTCAATAGAAGATTTCACATAATGACAGGTTTCTACTGTGATTGGCAAGGACATAGATGTGAAGGGTCTATATTCTATGTTTACATCTTTTAAAAATACTTCGCCAAGTTCAATGTCGCCCCCTGGGACCTTATTCCCGGAATACCGGGGCTCCGTAACTGGGTTTCCACTTTTATCTTTGATTGGATTTCCTTTTTTGTCTGTTTTAGGTTTTCCAAATGGTGCACACTTTTTTTCTTTAGGTGAAACTTCTAATTCAATTTCCCAGTTATCAGGGCAAGTGAAACGCAATTTGTATCCCTTCTTAAGCAAAGTTGAAAGAATGAATTCTAATTCGCAGATATCGAATTTTTGCAATTTGCCAACTTCTCCGTCTTTGCTCTTATATGACTGCATGGCTCGAGATTCTCCTGCCCTTTTTTTTAATAATTTTCCGGATGGTGTGGCTTTTACTATTCTGTCGAAGAATTCGTCTTGAATCTCTTGTGAATTCCGCTTAAATTCCTCCTTTAATTTTTCTATTTCTCGCGGTGCGTTAGGATGCTTTTCACGATAAGCCATTAGAGCTTCTATAAAGGCATATTGCTCCTTCGTTAGATTCGTTCCTTCCCTTTTGTTGTAGTTCTCCAAAGCTTTTGTTTTTTCTTCGTCCTGGTCAATACGGACACCCTCGTCGTCCGGAGTGTTCTTGCGATCAAGACTTGTAAGTTTGGCAATCAGGTTGGATACTTTAGGGTATCTTTTGCCAATCTTAGTCCTTTGTAATCTATTGCTAATCTTAGTCCTTTTCGGGCTGAGCCATAGCAAGTATGGTGCACAGACTCTTGCCAGTATGTTCGCTAAGTCTGTAGTCCTGCCGATTGAACGGCTCGGGGCAATGAGGGTGATTATGTCGTTCTCATTATCGATACAATACCCTCGGAACAGCAGGGAATATACAGAAAGTATATAATGCCCCAGCGGACGATTCCTAACTAGCAACTTTGCTATCTTTCCTGTGTTTGTTACCATTTTGCACCTCCTTATTAAACCATTTTCTTAATTTTGCCCGCAATGGTAGATAACCTAAAATAACCGAACTACTTCGTCTATATATACCTCTGCGTGAAGCATCGGATTGTGACTTTTTGTCATTGTTATCTTGACGGAAATTAGAGACACACGTTGCCTTTACTCATCCAAAAAATAACCAGCTGGTTTTTTGAGAATTTTGGCGATTTTAACTAAGGTTTTTAGGGATGGTAGCGATGCTCCGGTCTCATAACGGGAGATGCTTTTCTGTTTGGAATTGATTCTTTGGGCAAGTTGAGTTTGGGTTAAATCAAGTTCTATGCGGGCTAGCTTTATTTTTTTGCCTAGTTTTTTCGCATCCATTTATTTCCTGTTTTTTAAAAGTAAAAGAAAACACTTGACACTTTATACCTTTTATGGTATAATATATACCATATGAAGGATTACTATTCTATATACTCGACGTTAGTATTATATACCAATTTTGTCATAATGCAAGGTCTTTTTTGATGCATATTGTACAAAGTGAGAAAAGCAACAGAACAGCGATTCAGTCAGT
Organism: uncultured Clostridia bacterium; assembly: GCA_964543295.1. GTDB lineage: Bacteria > Aerophobota > Aerophobia > Aerophobales > AE-B3A > AE-B3B. The sequence goes on from CAZIXA010000015.1 coordinate 12,073, forward strand.
AAGCTTAAACTGGATTAATAATCCTTCTGTTCAGAAACTGCTGGATGTTGTGGTTTCTATTATTGCAGAAGAATATATCCAGATAGCTAAGCAAAATCCTGATTTATTCTCAAATAATGGAGGTAAGAAATGAGAGCAGCGATATATGCACGGTATTCTTCAGAGAATCAGAGCGAGAAAAGCATTGATGATCAGATAAGGGTATGCAAAAACTATATCGAAGAGCATGGGATGACTGTTAGTGATGAACACCTCTATATCGATGAGGCGATTTCCGGATCCATTATTAATCGGCCCGGTCTGCAGGCCCTAGACAAGGCTCTTGAAAATAAAGAGTTTGACGCTGTAGTAGTGGATGATTTATCGCGTCTCTCAAGAAGTAACCACCAAATGCTAACCCTGGTTCTCAAGTTTGATTACCATCAGGTTAAGATTATATCTGTTTCTGATGGCATCGTCACTGGTGAAGATGATTCCAAGCTGGGTATTCATATACGTGGACTGATAAATGAGCTCTACCTTGACGACCTTAGAAAGAAGACAATGCGTGGCCTAGAAGGTCAAAAACTACGGGGCTTTAGCACTGGCGAAAATGTATATGGGTATTACACTAAGCCTGTTGGTGAGTTAAAGCTAAACAAGAGAGGGGAGGCCAAATACGAAGGGATGGTTCATGAAAAACTGGCGGAGGGGCTGGGACTCGAACCCAGACGGGCATCGCTGCCTTTCACCGGTTTTCAAGACCGGCTCCTTGCCAATTCGGACACCCCTCCTTATGGCTTCTCGATCCATTTCGCTCCCTGCATATAGGAGCGCAGAACTTCGGGGATGAGGACATGGCCATCTCGATTTTGGAAATTTTCCAAAATGGCCACTACCGTTCTCCCTATGGCGAGGCCCGATCCATTGAGAGTGTGCAGGTAATGAGTGGATTTGTTAGCTTTAGCTCTGAACTTGATGGAGGCTCTTCGGGCCTGGTAATCTTCGAAATTGGAGCAGGTAGAGATCTCCACAAACTTTTCCTGACTGGGAACCCATACCTCAATATCGTAGCCAAAAGCAGCGGCAAAGCCGAGTTCTTGGCCAGATAGTTTCACTACCCGATAGGAAAGCTCAAGCCTTTTTAATACCTCTTCCGCCTCCGAGGTTAACTTCTCCAGTTCCTGGTAGGAAGTCTCGGGAGTGGTGAATTTTACCAGTTCCACTTTGTTAAACTGATGCTGCCTGATGATTCCCTGGATCTTCTTACCATAAGTGCCTGCCTCTCTCCTAAAACAAGGCGTGTAAGCGACATAGGACAAGGGAAGATCTTCCTCATCCAGAATCTCCTCCCGGTAGATGTTAGTCACCGGGACCTCAGCCGTAGGAACCAGGTAATAATCCTCCTTCTCACATCGATAAAGGTCATCCCGGAACTTGGGGAGCTGCCCTGTTCCTGTGGTGGCAGCAGAATTGGTCATAAAGGGAGGTAGAACCTCCTCGTACCCTCGACTAATGTGAAGATCTAGCATGAAATTAATAAGAGCTCTCTCGAGACGAGCACCTAATCCCTTATAGAGAACAAATCCGCTTCCGGTCATCTTAGCTGCTCTTTTAAAATCGAGCACTCCCAGGTTCTCACCCAACTTCTGGTGATCTTGGGGGGAAAAATCAAATCCAGGGGGTGTTCCCCACCTCCTTACTTCCACGTTTTCAGAACCTGAAGGAACATCCGGATGGAGACGATTAGGAAGATTGAGAAGAAAATTTCTAGTCTCCTCATCATACTTTCTTTTTTCTTCTTCAAATTCTGCTATTTTCGCTGAGACCTTTTGCATCTTCTGGATTATCTCCTGAGGATTTCTCTTTTCCTGTCTTAATTTTCCTATTTTTTTGGAATACACATTTTGTTGGCTTTTTAATTCATCGAACTTTTGAGTCAAGCGCCTCCTCTGGCTATCCAGAGAGAGAAACCTATCGAGGTCAATCTGGAGCCCTCTTTTTTTTAAACCCCCCTTCACGGTATCTAGATTATCCCTTACCCATTTAGCACTGAGCATCTTTCACCTTCACTCGACTACTCCTCACCAAATTTGTCTTTAACAATCTTCACCAGAGCTTGAACAGCCTCGGCAGCATCTGGTCCTTCTGCTTTGACGCTGATTTTGCTACCCTGGGGGGCGGAGAGTAATAAGAGACTCATAATACTCTTTCCATTAGCTTCCTGACCATCTTTTTCTATCCAGATATCAGATTTGAACTTACTGGCGGTCTCCACTAACATGGAAGCTGGTCTAACATGTAAACCTATTTTGTTAGTTATCTCAACCTCTTGTTGTACCACATAAGTTTCCTTTTTGCTAAAAATGATGGACATCTATAATTAGCCTCAGAGTATCTTGTAGGCCCAAAGCCCACTCACAGTCTAGAAACCGCCAAAGATTATCGTGGTCAAAAAATAAAAATCAGCCTACGAAAACAGTGAGAGACTCTTTTAAGGCCGTTAACCACCTTATGGGAGATAATCTAGAGGATTTACCGGCTCTACAGTTCCTTCTTTGCGAACTTCAAAATGAAGGCAAGGGTTCTTTGCAGTGCCCGTGATTCCTACTGTAGCGATGGGGTCTCCTTTTTTTACTCTATCCCCCTTCTTTACTAGCCAAGAGGATAGATACGTATATACAGTAATCAGCCCTTCCTTTATGTGTTTAATCATCAGTAAGTTTCCAGGTTCTTTTCCATATCCGGCAAGCTCCACTATTCCATCAGCAGGGGCAACAACGGTAGTTCCCTCAGAAGCGGCGATATCTATTCCTTTGTTTCCTTTATCTCCAAAATAGCCGATCACTTCTCCCTCTACCGGCCAAAGTAAGAATAATTTTTCCTCTGGTGTATCTACGGGTTCTGGCTGGCTCAAAACTTTCTTTTCTGGTACAGCTTTCTCTTCCGATAAAAGATAATCAGGGATTTTTATGGGTTTGACCTCAGTAGCCTTGGGAATAAATAATTTTTGGCCCGCCTTGATTTCATTGGAAGATAAGCGATTGGCCTGTTTGATCTCCTCCAGAGAAACTCCATAAGTACGAGCAATTCTCCATAGGGTCTCGTGCTTTTTGACTGGATGCCACACTCCCATCTTATAGGGAATGAGGAGCTTTTGGCCCGGATAAATCTTTTCACGAAGTGAAAGACCGTTTATTTTTAGAATTCGCTCTAAGGAGATTCCATAGCGCCTGCTTATAGCAGAGAGAGTATCTTTTGGTCTTACCGTATAAACTCGAGAAGGTGTAACAGAGGAACTCCAGGCATTACCTAGTAAAACAAAGCTACTAAGAACAACGGTAAGAGCAAAAACTACCCTTCTTCTCTTGTCGAAGATAGTCCTACTAGCCAATTTCATTTTCTTTAGGAGCGTTTGATAGAATAATTGAAACCCCCGCACTGACATTCGCTGCGCTCATTTAGGGTGCTCACCGTCTCGCACCCGTTACTACCCGCGCGCTCCTTATTCGTCGCGCAGTAACTATCCCCCGGATGCGCTCGGCTCGGCTTCAAATCCTTCATTTTGGTCGGGATGGTGGGATTTGAACCCACGACCTCCTACTCCCGAAGCAGGCGCGCTAAACCAGGCTGCGCTACATCCCGATATTTTTTACCAAAAAATTCGTACTCCCTTTATTAACCCCAGACTTACCAATAGAACTATACCACCAGCCAGACAAACTCCTATGCAGATACCGACAAAAGAATGCTTGATCTCCAGGGATAAAAGAAAGCTTACCAGAACCCCTGTCCAGGCTCCGGTGACGGGAAGAGGAATAGCTACCAGTACAATAAGACCTCCAAATCCATATCGTCTTACTAAATCCTCTCTCTTTCGGGCTCGTGCCAGGGTCCAGTTAAGGGTCTTTTCGGTTATTTTATATCGCCCAAAAAAGATAGATAACCTTCTAAGCAGCAAAAGAAGAGGAAATACTGGTAATATGTTGCCAGCCACGCTTATCAAATAAGCCTTCAGAGGAGAAAGTCCTTGTGATAAAGCAAAGGGAAGTCCTCCTCGCAGCTCCGAAATAGGAAGCATACTTAAAAAGAAGGTTAAGCTCTCAGGTCTTGCCAATAGACTAGTCGTTTCCAACACCCTCACTCCAACCGTACTTTCCTATGAGGGGGACAAAAACACATCTCTCCACAGTTGTACTTTTCACCCGCCCCTTCTTTTTTCTAATTACTTTTAGTTCTTGGGAATAAATACTTCCCACCGGTATAACCATTATCCCCTGGTCCTGAAGTTGATTTACCAAAGGCTGGGGTACTTGTTTAGCCCCGGCGGTTACCAGAATACGGTCATAGGGAGAAAATTTCTCCCATCCCTTCGTTCCATCGCTGACAAAGATCTTGACCTTAGAATATCCCAACTTTTTTAAAAGTGACTTTGCTTTTTGAGCCAGACTTTTTATTCTCTCCACACTATAAACTTCTTCACTCAGCTCTGCCAGAATGGCCGTTTGGTATCCTGAACCGGTACCGATTTCAAGAACTCTCTCGCACCCCTTCAACTCCAGGCTCTGAGTCATTAGGGCAACCATATAGGGTTGAGAGATCGTCTGCCCCTCGCCAATGGATAATGGAAAATCTCCATAAGCGTCTTCTCGTAGATCGGAAGGGACAAATTTTTCCCGTTCTACCTTATAAAAAACTGCCAGTACTCTCTCATCTCTAATCCCGCGGGCGATGAGCTGATCTTTTACCATCCTCTGGCGCAGCCTTTTATAATCCAACCTCTGCTCCTCTGTATTCTATCACAAAAATTACCGCCGTCAATTTGCGGCCTTAATTAAGGCTCGTACGGTCTTTCTTTTTTAATTTTCTTGTCTTTTATCAAAATTCGTGAGAGAACTGGCTGGAAAGGCTTATTCTTTACCCCTTTCAGCCTTTCTTTTATTCTTGCCAATTCCTCTTTTTCTAAGTCAATCTTTACTTTGGCCACTTTAATTTCCCCTTTTTTCCTTTTTTTAACCTCGCCCAATCGAAAATAGATGTTTTTTATTGACTCTCCTCCCAGTCTCTTATTTAATTCCGATATTATCTCGCGCTTGAGGTAGATGAGTTGAGTCAGCCATCCTGAATTATCCACTCTAACAAAGAGGTTTCCTTTTCTTACAAAAAGAGGAAGGCTATGTCGACTTATTTTCTCCCCTGTCACCTCCTCCCATAGTTTTAATGCGTTTACTTCTTTTAGCTTCTTATCTATGCTCAATTTATTAAAAAGCCTCTCTAATACCTCACCGACCGAGGAAGGAAAACTATTTCGTTTCATTTCTTTCTTTTTACCTTCTTATCTTTCACTTGATAAAGCCAGCCCTCTTTGGTAAAAGATGGCTCAAATAAAGAAAGGTGGGTGGTGGTAATAAATACCTGACTTTGTTCTTTCACCAGGTCCAGCAGCAGTTTCTGCCTCTTAGGATCGAGTTCAGAGGCAACGTCGTCCAGGAGAGTCACTGGATGTTCACCTTCCCTTAAGCTCACCAGGCCAAGTTCGGCCAATTTTAAAGAGAGAGTGGCTATCCTCTGTTCCCCTTGAGAGCCAAAACAGCGTAAGTCAATCCCATCGGCAAGAATAAGAAAATCGTCCCGGTGAGGTCCAACGAGGGTTGTCTCTAGTTCCAACTCCTTTTTTCTTTTTAGTTTTAACTCTTTTCGGAAAATCTCTGTTATCTCCTCTTCGCTTATGATTGGGGTGGGGTCCTTTAAAAAAGAAGATCTGTAAATTAGACCAATCTTAGAATCCCTCCCCATCACCCTCGGATAAATCTCTTTAAAAAAGAACTCTAGCTTTTCCAGTCCTTCTAGACGTAGCTTAACTATCTTCGAACCTAACTCAACTAACTGTTCATCCCAAATATCTAGCTCTTGGTTGATGGATTTTCTGATCCTCTTCAGAGAAAAAAGATGATTTCTCTGAGAGAGAACTCTAAGGTAAGAAGATCTTAAGTAAGAGTAGCGGAAATTAAACAAGGGCAGTTTAGCATCCAGAAAATCTCGTCTCTGTTGAGGGTAACCCTTAACTAGCCAGATATCCTCCGGGGAGAAAGTAACCATCCAGAGCCATTTAGTAGGGTTTCGTAAACCTACCCGGTGGGAGTCTACCTTCCTAACCTTAGAAATCTTCCGATCAAGCACAACCTCATAGGTAAAAAGTCTCTCCGACTTAATCCCCTCTCCCTTTAGATATAGATTAGATTGTCCCCACTTAATTAGCTCTTCATCAGTCTTGGTGCGAAAAGATGTGCCGTGTCCCAGGCAGTAAAGAGACTCCAGGAAATTGGTCTTACCCCCTCCATTATCTCCCCAGAAAAGATTCAATCGAGGAGAAAATTCCAAATCCAGGCGTGCGAAGTTGCGAAAGTTAGATACAAATAGATTCTTTACCCACAACGCCTTTCCTTATCAAGAACTTCCAAAAAATTTTTCTGTCCATGAGCGCGGGGTTAGGATTAGGGATGAGTAGCGAGTAAATGAAATTTTATAATGCTCACTTAAGCTTCCTCTGTCTCAAGTCTTACCGGCATCACCACATTGATATAGTCTTTATTCCCACTGGGTCGAATCAGTCCTGGGTTTACAGAATCTGTTAATTCGAGACAGATCTCTCCTTCTGCCAGATTTTTTAAGGCATCCAGGAGATAGGCAGAATTAAAACCTATTTCGATCTCAGTCTTCTCTTCCGTCCTTACCGTAATCTCCTCCCGTGCCTGACCCATTTCCGGAGCATTAGCACTTACCCACAAAATGTTTCCTTGTAATTTAAATTTGACCAGGCGTGACTTCTCGTCAGCCAGGAGAGAAACCCGTCTCACGGCACCATACAACTGGTCTCTGTCGGTAAAGATTGCTATGTTGTATTCGGCAGGAATCACGTCCCTATAGTTAGGAAACTTCGCTTCGACCAATTGAGAAATAAGAAGTACAGGTTCCATCTGAAAGAAGATCTGTTTTTGACTTATTCCTATCTTTACTTCTTTTTCCTGATCCAGGATTCGGACCAACTGTTGTAGTGCCGGTATGGGGATTATAATCTCAGCCCGGATTTGTTCTGAAACCCCAAAAGGCGCGCGAATAAAGGCCAGGCGTCTTCCATCAGTGGCTACCATCTTTAACTCTTTCTCTCCCGCCTCAAGATACACCCCGTTTAAATTTTGACGTGTTTCGTCCCGGGAGGCAGCAAAAACCGTTCGCTGAATCATCTCTCTCAAGTTTTCTGAGGAGACAGAGAAAGTCTGTTTTGCTTCCAGACTGGGAATTTCGGGAAACTCGTCCGAAGAAAGACCAAGAAGATGGAAAATTGCCTTCTGGCAGCTTATAGTTGCTTTGGTATCAGAGGTATCTAGATTTACCTCCCCGGGAGGGAGCTCTCTTATGATGCTAAGAATCTTATCACCTGGTAGGCAAATCTCACCTTTTTCTCGAACCTGGCCTTCAAAAGAAGACTGAATAGTAGTTGCGAGATTGGTAGCGGTCAGACTTACCCTGCCTTCCTTAGCTACCATCAAAACGTGGGTAAGTATGGGAAGTGTTGTACTGGTTAAGGCGTACTGTACCACCCGCATCCCCTCTAAAAAATCGTTTTTCTTACAGGTAAACTTCACTCTTTTCTCCTTTGCTGATCTTGCTTTTTGACTACCCGGTGATCAGGCTATTTACTTTATCAAAGTCGAGAGTTAATGCCGGATAAAGACCACGATAAACTTTATAATATTCATTGTAGACCTTCACGTTTTCTCTAATGGGCTTAGTCCGGAGGCGTATCGACTCTCTTCCATCAAAATACTCTCCGTTCCTGTTGTTCCCACATCTATACCCATTAGGTAAGCCATCTACCAGCTCCGACGTTAGCCACAGTATCTAAAGCCTGCGACTACCGAGATTGCTTCGCTTCGCCACGGCGGGGTTCACTGAGTACCTACAAAGACTGAGTTTATTCTAGCTAGACCTTCCTGTTTGTCAAGAAAACCGTCTCTAGGACTTTCCCCAAAATTTTAAAAAAGGGTGAAGTCTCAAAAGGCAGTTGGAAGAAAAAAGAGAGCTTTTTTCTCGAAATGACAATACCTCCAGTTTTGATGATCTCTAATCCTATGGCGGCCGAAAATCTTCGCAGTACTGCTGTGAAGCGCGGTCCAATTGTCTATTGCTTTGAAGGAGTTGATAACCCGGGCATATCTGTGCGGCAAGCTAGATTAAAGGTAGATTCTAAGGACCCGACAAGAAATCTGAAAGCAAATTTTTATCCCAATTTGCTGAAGGGTGTTACTGTAATAACAAGTGAAGGAATGGTTCCTGAAGAAGATTGGGGTCTTCTATACCGGCCCTTTGAGACTGAACCTATCAAGACCAAGCCAGTAATTCTAAGAGCAATCCCATGCTATGCATGGGATAATCGAGGCTCTTCAGAAATGAGTGCATGGCTTCCCTATGAGTTAACGAAAGGTTGAGTTAACTATTCAGCGAGGTAATAAGGTTGCTTCTAAAGGGGAAAGAACCTTAAGAGGTTGGATAGGCGAAAAAAGGGCAAAGTAGAGATTTAATCTTCGGAAACCCCTTTTAATTCAGCATTTTGGGGAATCTCCACTAATAGCTCTGCCTGGAATTCATATTTTGTTGACCTCCAGAACAGGCCCTTGAGTACTTTCTGGGGATTCTGGCCTCCCTTGATAATATCATATACAGCTTTGCATATAGGTAGTTCTGAGTGATAGCGTTGTGATAAAACCATTAAGGCAGCTGTTGTACCCACACCTTCTGCCAGTTTATCAAATCTTTCTTTTTTCACAAATGCCTCGCCGAACCCCCGATTATGACTATGAGTTGAAAAGAGTGTTGCCTCATAATCTCCCACATGGGACAAACCATACACTGTCAATTCGTTGCCTCCCATAGCTTTAACTAACCGGGAAACCTCCCTTGGTCCTCTGGCCATCAGCGGTCCTTTTAGACTACTCAGATTTAATCCATCCAGCATACCCGCAGCAATACCTATTACATTTTTTGAAGCTGCCCCAATTTCACTACCCACTAAATCTTGACCATAGTAAAGACGAATTAATTCACTACTAAAGACATTTACCACTCGCTTGGTAACATCCATTTTATCTGAATTTATCACCATACAACTGGGCACATTCTTCGCCAATTCCTGGACATGAGCTGGCCCAACCCAAACAGCCAGATTCACGGACTGCCGGATCTCTTCGCCAAAAACCTCGGAGAGACGCTTTCCGGAATGCTCCTCCAATCCTTTCATACAGAGGACAAAGGTTTTGCCTTGGACACAATGTAAGGCGATTTGCTTACATAGAGTTCTTAAGTTCTGAGCTGCAATAGCGATAAGAATAACATCTGCGGAGAGCGCTACTTCAAGAGAACTTTCTATTAAAACAGAGTCTGGCAGATTAAGATATTCATTGCTTCTCTTTCTGGCAAGACTTTGCCAGTTGGGTGAATCTTTCCTACCCCAGATGATTACCTGATGGCCAATCCTGGCTAAATACCAGGCCAGGCAGGATCCCCACCGGCCACAACCCAAAACCGACACTTTCATTCTCAAAGCTTTCTTGGCTTTATTTTAGCCTCGATATCAGAAGGGATAGGTATGGGCTTATGAGAGGCCAGGATATTTATGGCTATCTCCCTGGCTCTTTGGCGGGCATCTTTTCCTCCTTCTGCCAGCCACTTCTCCCTCCTGGATCTATCACTGAACTTGGGAAAGAAGAACTCCGATCTCATATGAGCCACCGTGTGTGGTTCGGCCAGGAAATTTCCTCCCGGTCCTACCTTATCTATCACTTCCAGGGCCAGAGTATCCTCATTAACCTCTATCCCTCTTAACGCTCTTTCCACCATGCCAATGATTTCGTTGTCTATTACGTACTGCTCGTAACTAGCAGTAAGGGCGAACTCTATCAGACCGGCTGCATCATGAATGAAGTTAGCTCCTGCCAATGCCGCCGGCAGCAGATTTAACGATCTCTCATATCCAGATTGGACGTCGGGGATTTTAGAATCGGACATCCCTCCTGTAGCATAAAAAGGAAGCTGCCAGAACTGGGCAAGTTGGGCAGCCGCAGCATTCAAAAGTCCCATCTCTACAGCTCCTGAAGTATAACCCATCGTATGCATATCTGCTATGGTTCCTACATAGCCGCAAAGGACAGGTGTTCTCGGGTTAACCAATTGAGCCAGAGTCACCCCAGCTAAAGTCTCTGCTCCAAAGAGCACCAGATTACCAGCTAGAGTTGCCGGCGCGGTGGTACCGCATTGAGGTTCGGTAGGGATGGCAAGAGGTATTTCCCTTTTGGCTATTTCTACAAGCATTTCTCCATAGGTGTCATCTATTTTTAAGGGACTGATTATCAGAATTATAAAGGAGATGATGGGTCTTTTGCGTAAAATCTCCTTCCCACCAACGATCTCTTCAGCCATTTTAATGACATTCAAAGCGCCTGGTAGCGTGTAAAGACCCCCCATCACGTGTTTAGTAGTATTGCTCAGTCCAGCATAAAATCTATTAACATCCACCTTCTCTCTGGGTAGGTCATTCGGATAAACGGGAAGCAAATAAAAGTGAATGTTTTCCAAAGCATCCACCAGACGGGCAATTTTCTTCACATCCTCCAAAATGGAAGCTCTCTTTTCACCGGTCTTAAGATCCAAAACGTTAAGAGCTGTCCCTCCTGTTCCCATATAGACCTTTTTATTTTCTAAAATAAGATCATGCTTTTCTTCTCTGCCGCAGAGGACGACCTTAGAAGGAGCTTTGTCTATGGCATCCTCCACCATTGATGTGGGGATTTTAACCCTTCTTTTACTGGAGTTCACCCTGGCTCCTTTTTCTTTGAAAATCTGGAGTGCCGTCCTACTATTTACCTCTATTCCAGTCTTTTCCAAAGTCTTCAATGAGTCGTCATGGATTCTTTCCACATCTTTTTGAGAAAGCACCCTGTACTTTCCTCCCCGTAACTCCCTCAATTCCATTTTTGTTTTTTCCCTTGTTTGATCAGTAACTCAACCCTTGGGGGTTGCTGCTTCGCTTTCATAAAGAGAAAGGGGTCCTCCCTTAGCAGTATAAGTCTCACCTACTACCTTTCGCAAAGTAGAAGTTGTAAGTAGACCCTTCAGCCTCCCTCTATCATCCACTACCGAAAGGTAACCCAGATCGGAAATTAGCATGTGAACTAAAGCATCCCTTAGATTTGTCCCTTCCTTCACTGTTGCACTCACGGGATGGACAACCTGCTCAATCTTGCCGGTTTTCCCTTGCAGAGCCTTTAATCTTACGTACCCCTTCAATACACCGGATTTATCGGTTACCAGAAGATTATCAATCTTCCCCCTGGCCATTTTCTCCCTTACCTTAGATACAGAGTCTTCCGTGCTCACCCTGGGAGGATCTTTTTGCATAGCCTGCTCTACTCTTACCAGCATAAGTCTTTTTAAAGCTCTATCTGTCCCCACAAAATCTTCCACAAACCTATTTTTCGGATTGGCTAGAAGTCCATCCACTGTATCATGTTGAACTAATTTCCCGTCCTTCATTAGGGCTATGCTATTTCCCATCTTTATAGCCTCGTTAATATCATGGGTGACAAAGACTATGGTCTTTTTGAGCCTATTCTGAATTTTCAGGAATTCGTCCTGCAGTCTTTCCCTGGTGATGGGATCAATTGCACCAAACGGTTCATCCATAAGCATAATGGGAGGGTCAGTTCCCAGGGCTCTGGCTACCCCTATCCTTTGTCTTTGTCCTCCCGAGAGCTCCCGGGGGTATTTATCTCCGGTAGCAGCAGGATCCATTCCCACCAACTCCAGAAGCTCATCCACTCTTTTTCTTTTTTTCTCTGCAGACCAATTTCTTAAAGAAGGAACTACGGCTATATTCTCTCCCACGGTCATATGCGGAAACAGACCTATTTCTTGAATAACGTAACCTATTTTCCGGCGCAGCTCAATAGGGTCTAGCTGGATGATGTCCTCCTCATTAATGTATATCTTCCCCCGGGTAAGAGGAATCAACCTGTTAATCACCTTTAAGGTGGTAGTTTTCCCACAGCCCGAGGGCCCAACCAAAATACAGATCTCCCTGTCGGGAATATCCAGAGTAACATTGTCCACGGCTTTATTCTTTGTAGTTTGATCTGTGCTTTCATAAATCTTAGTCACATTCCTCAACTTTATCATGACTTCTTACCTTTTGGACAAAAACAATAGAAAGCAGAGGTGAAAGCTTATCTTGCCCTCACCTCCGCAAGTTTCCCCTTACTTTTTGATCAAACCCTGCTCAACCAGGAACTCCCGAGCTGCGTCTGCCGCATCCATCTTGTCTATGTCAACCTTATAGTTTAGTGCTGTCATAGCAGCCCTGGCTTTCACCCGATCTGTGGGAAAGACAGAAACAAGCTTGTCCAGTAATTGTACTACCTCAGGATATTTCTTAGTTGTTTCCTTTCTTATCACCGGACACAGATCATAAGGAGGGAAGAAACTCTTGTCATCCTGGAGCACTACCCAGTTATACTTTTGAACTACAGGATCGGTTCCAAAAACCATAGTAACATCCACTTCTTTTTGCTGAAGAAAGCCAAAGGTCAATCCCACAGCCATCACCTTTATATAGTCAGGATGGAAGGCAAACTCATAAAGCTTCATCAATCCTATTAGCCCATCCGGCCTGGCATAAAACTCAAAGCCTGAGGCAATAGGAACTTTCCCCTTTTTCTCCTTCACATATCTGGCAAGATCAGAAAGAGTCTTGAGGTTGTGTTCCTCGGAAAACTCCCTTCTTATAGCCAGAGCATAGGTATTGTTACATTTTATGGGGTCCAGCCATACGAGGTCTTTTTCCGCATCCTCTTTTTTCACTTTCTGGTACAGTTCATCAGCCGATTCTCCCTCGAACAAGTGTCCCAGATGAGTCATCCAGCCAGTTCCTGTATACTCCATATAAAGATCGATTGCCCCCTCTTCGAGAGCTTTCCTGACGATTGCGGTTCCCATCCCGGATTTGTAATCAACCTTATAATCGTTTTCCTCTAAAAGGATCTTCATAAGCTCGCCTACCACATACTGCTCGGTAAAGTTCTTGGCTCCGATTTTTATGGTGCCTTTAGCAGCCATACCCATCCCCGCCAATGAGGCCACAAACAGAGCCGCCAACATTACACAGATCAGTCTCTTCATAGTACTTCTCCTTTTTTTAGGGATTTTGGTTTTGTCCTTTAAAACCGACTTCTCACCCCCTTTCTTTAGCTAATTTTAAGACCCCGCGGCGTTAACCAGTTCTCAACCCTGCCTAATAGTGCATCCAGGAGAATAGCCAGACAAGCTGTGGGTGCAGCTCCCTGTATCATAAGCTGGGGAATATTTAAAACCAGACCTTTCATAATTAACTCCCCCAAACCACCGGCGGCGATCAACGCTGCCAGCGTAGCTGTTCCTACATTTACCACCGTGGAGATCCGTATCCCGGTCATTATGACCGGTAAAGCTAGAGGCAGCTCTATTCTTCTTAAGATCTGCTTTCTCGTCATACCCATCCCCAGAGCCGATTCAATAATGCTGAGATCGATGCTTCTTATACCAGCGTAAGTGTTTCTGACAATGGGCAGAAGGCTGTAAACAAAGAGAGCCGCCACCCCTGGTTTAAATCCCAATCCCAACAATGGTGCCATTATAGCTATAAAAGCCAGACTGGGAACAGTCTGACCGATATTTACAATTCCAAGAATCAGGGAAGATACTTTCTTAAAGGATGGTCTGGTGAGCATAAAACCCAGAGGAACACCGACAGCAACAGCTAAAAGCTCCGCTACTCCTACTAATTGAATATGTCTCACCGTTTGTTTTAATATTTCATAAGGAGTAGCGAGAAACATCCATCCTACTTTACCTTTGCTGGTTATAAAAGCAGTGACCAGGATAAGCATTCCCAATAATAAAAAAAATATTACTCTTCTTCTCACCTTAACTGCCCTTTAATACGAATTCCTTTAGGGGTTACCCATTTTTCTACCTGTCCCATCAATCCATCAAAAGCTATAGCAAGAATAGAGACAAATATAGCCCCAGTGAAAATTAAGTCCACCCTGAAGTTCCTGATTCCTCTAAATATAAGAGTACCTAGGCCTCCGGCGCCGATGAAAGCAGCGATAGCTGCGATTCCTATATTTATCACGATAGCCGTCCTTAAACCAGCCATAATCACCGGTACGGCAAGGGGAAGCTTTACTCTGAAGAGTATTTGTCTCTCTGTCATTCCCATCCCTCTGCCGGCCTCTATCATAGCCCGATCTACCCCCTTGAGAGCTGTATAGGTGTTCTGAAGGATGGGAAGCAAGCCATATAAAATCAAGGCTATGACAGCCGGAAGAAATCCAATAGCCGGCAGATACATAGCAGAAAGCAGCGGAATCATCAATCCAAAAAGTGCCAGACTGGGGACGGTCATCATAATCTCGCTAAAATAAAGCACTACATCTGCTACTCCTTCCCTCCCTTCGCCGGCGATGGCTATGCTAATGATAACTCCTACTATGACGCCAATACCATTACCCACAGCAATAATTTCTATATGCTCCACTATCCGCATAAAAACTGTATCCCAATGATTAATTATATAATCTAAAGTCTCCATCTGGATTCACCTTTTACCACTATACAGGAACTTTCAGAATTGTTAAATCAGTCCCTGCCTCACTCCTCATTTCCAGAATTGAAGGATTCACATTTTTTCTTCCATACCCTCTTAAGCTCCCTTATAGCCAGGTCAATTCGCTCCTGGCGAAACAAAGGCAAAAAGGATCTATAAAGTTGAATCTTTTCCCTGTCTATAGTGCCTACTACCAGATGTTCCCGATAATAATCGGCTTTAACAACTTCCTTGCCGGCCGGATCAACAATGGAAGACCCACCCCAGAACCTATTTCCCTCCTCGGAACCTACCCGGTTGATAAAGACAACATAAGAGGAAAACAACTGAGCATATAGTTTGTTTAATCCTTTCCAGGCAGAACGAACAGAAAGCTGTCCTAGATTTTTTTCGAAGCTGGCCGCCATATGTATAAAAATGGAAGCGCCGTCCAAAGCCGAGATATAAGGCAAAACAGGATGCCAACTGTCCTCACAAATCAAAATAGCCATAGGCTCATAGAAAGTGGAGAAGACTCTCATCTGTTCACCGCCAGCAAAGTATTTTCCTTCCTCCCATATACCATAATTGGGTAGATAAATCTTGCGATGATGATGTCTTATCCTGCTTTTCTCTAAGTAAAGAGCTGAATTATAGAAATTATGTTCTTTTGACTCCTCTACAAACCCTACTACTAAGGAGATTTCCTTGCTTTCTTTTCTCAATTTATCAATTAAGGGGTCATCTACTCTTATGGCAACCTCCGGGATAAGGCTTTTTAGAGAATATCCGGTGAGGCTTAACTCAGGAAAGACTAAAAGGTCCACTTTTTTCTTTTTGGCTTGCGAAATAAATCCTCGTAATTTCTCCAGGTTAGCCTTTACATCTCCCAGTTTACAATCGATCTGTGCCAATCCTACTTTCATTTATCATCACTCTTAAGTTCTCTTAGGCCCGTTACTGAATCCCTTATTTTTTTATCCACCTCATAAGGGATTGCTAAGGGCCTATGGGTGGCCAGGATATTTATGGCTATCTCCCTGGCTCTTTGGCGGGCATCTTTTCCTCCTTCTGCCAGCCACTTCTCCCTCCTGGATCTATCACTGAACTTGGGAAAGAAGAACTCCGATCTCATATGAGCCACCGTGTGTGGTTCGGCCAGGAAATTTCCTCCCGGTCCTACCTTATCTATCACTTCCAGGGCCAGAGTATCCTCATTAACCTCTATCCCTCTTAATGCTCTTTCCACCATGCCAATGATTTCGTTGTCTATGACGTACTGCTCGTAGGCAACAGTGGTGGTAGAATCCAACATACCGGCAGAATTATGGATATAATTTGCTCCAGCTAAGCCCACCAGCAAAGCAGTTATCGCCTTCTCGTATCCTGCTTGTATATCCGGGATTTTAGACTCGGTAAGGCCTGCCCACGCATAGAAGGGGATATTATGATACTGTGCCAATTGAGCTGCAGCCGTGTTCAGCACTCCCAATTCAACCGCACCACATAAAAACGACATACTAGACATATCAGCCACAGAGGGGATAGCTCCATAAAATATAGGTGCACCAGGGCTTACTAACTGGGTCAAAACTATTCCGCTGAGCTGCTCCGCATTCACCTGGGCTAAGGTACCAGCTAAGGTTACCGGAGATGTGGAACCAGCCATAGGTGCAGAAGATAAAGCTACGGGGATTCTTTCCTCAGCAATTCTTATTAATATAGAGGTGGTAAAATCATCCAACGCCAGAGGACTCTTCATCCAGGAGGTAATAAAAGATATGATAGGTCTTTTCTGTAACGCTTCTTTTCCGCCAACGATTTTTTCTGCCAGGCCAATCACTTCCAGTGCACTCTTCACGGAATAGGCCGAGCCCATAACGTGTTTTGAAGTATTGCTTAAGGCGGCATAGTATTTGTTGATATCTAGAAATGGCCTGGGAATATCCTGAGCCACCACCGGCCTTACAAAAAAATGGATATTATCCAGAGCATCTACTAATCTGGCAATGTTAGCAATATCCTGCAGCAGCGATCTCCTTACCTTGCCAGTTTCCAGATCGAGCACGTTAAGTGCCGCTCCTCCCGTGCCAAAGTATACTTTTTTGTCCTCCAGAATAAGGTCGTTCTTCTCATCTCTGCCACAGAGGGTAACTTTAGAGGGAGCTTTGTTGATGGCATCCTCCACCAGACTGCAAGGAATTCTTACCCGTCCTTGATCAAAATTTACCTCAGCCCCAGCTTTAGAGAATATTTGTAGGACCTCTTGCTGCCGAGATTTTACCCCTGTTCGCTTCAATATCTGGAGTGAGGCATTATGAATGCTCTCCACCTCTTTCTGAGAAAGAATCTGGTATTGACCTCCCACCAATCCCCTTAATTGCATGGTTGTTCCCCTCTTGTTTGATCAGGTAGTATTGGATTCCATCACTATCTTAGGAAGGCTGGTAATGCAAACATACTTATATCAAGTAATGTGTCAAGTACTTTTATCCTAGGGTAATAAGGGAATTGAAAATTAGTTTAACAAACTTTGGTCTAAAGAGTAAATATGATTAGACCAAGGGTATCTTTTAGGTCTTCGAGAAAGATCCTCCAGGTCCATCCACCGCGCAAAATTGACTTTCCTCCTTCTATAAGCTATGATTTGGAATGCAAAGACTATCTGCTGGAGTCTGAAGTGAATAGGAAGAGAGAAATTTATCGAATAATGGATGTTAATCTTGATCGGGCAAGCGAAGGTCTGAGAGTAATAGAAGACGCAGTTCGATTTGGCTTGAACGATTACCCTCTTACCCAAAAGGTGCGACAGTTGCGTCATTTTTTAACGAAGGTAGCTGAAGAGATTCCTCACTTTAGATGGAGGCAGCGTATGAGCTGCCGAGAGGTGGAAAAAGACGTAGGAACAGGACTGGGGAAAGAAGAAAAAAGAGAAGGGTTTGAGAATCTGGTGAAAGCTAACTTTAGAAGAGTCCAAGAGGCTGAAAGGAGTCTGGAGGAGTTTGTTAAGCTGCTTTCTTCAGAATTAGGGCAAAGATTTAAGAAGCTTCGTTTTCAAACCTATTCTCTGGAAAAAAAGGTGGCTATGAGACTGGAAAAAAGATATGATTTCAGTCTCTATGTGATCACCGACTCTAGCCTGGTCAAAGAGGAAGAGTTCGAAGAAAAATTAAAAGAGGTGGTATCCAATGGAGCTACTGCCGTTCAGTTAAGAGAAAAGACCCTGTCTTCATCGGCCTTTTTTAAAAAAGCTCTTTTAGTAAGAAAAATGATTCCGGAGGATCTACCTTTTATTGTAAACGATAGGGTAGATATTGCTGTAGCCTCAGGGGCAGATGGAGTGCATCTAGGACAGGATGACCTGCCCATCTCGGCTGCTCGCAAGGTCTTGGGAGATCATAAAATCATTGGTGCATCTACCCACTCGGTGAAGCAAGCCCAGCAGGCAGAAAGAGAAGGTGCCGATTACGTAGCTATAGGACCTGTTTTTTCCACTGCTACTAAGCCAGGCGTCGGACCTGCTAAGGGGATAGAAATAATAGCTAAGACCAAAGAAAAAGTGAATATTCCCGTAATAGGGATAGGGGGGATAAACTCGAACAATGTGGAGAAAACTCTAAAGGCAGGAGCAGACGGGGTGGCCGTTATAAGTGCTGTATTTAAGGAGGCTAACCCTGGTCTAGCTACTAGAAGACTTTCCAAAAAGATCGGGGCTATAAAAAAAGAGAAATAAGTTGGTCACAGCCTTATCTATAGTGACAAAAAATTATGAAGAAACGCAAAAATTGGGTGAAGAACTGGGCTGCAGGCTCTCTCCTGGTTCGATTTTAGCTTTAACCGGAGAGTTAGGGAGCGGAAAGACTACCTTAGTTCAAGGAATAGGTAGAGGCTTAGGGATTCGGTCTTTGATTAAAAGTCCTTCCTTTGTTATCATCCACGAGTACTCGGGTTCCGTGCCCTTATATCATTTCGACCTTTATCGAATAGCTCATCCAGAAGAAATTATTTCTCTGGGTTACGAGGACTATTTTTACCAGAAAAAGGGTATTGTCGTAATAGAATGGGCCGAAAAGATGGAAGACCTTTTGCCTACAGAATATCTTAAGATTGAGTTAAAAATAGTGGACTTATTCAAAAGGAGAATTGCCTTGCGGGCCTATGGTTCTTTCTATAGGAGAGTAATAGAGAAGATGAAAAAAGGGAGTTATTTTTGTTGCTTCTGGGTATAGATACCTCGGCAAAAAAAGGGATTTTGTGCCTGGGAACCAGAGAAAAAGTCCTGGCCAGAAAAACGATATCCGCTCATCCTACCTCTGGAGAGCTCATTCCTTCTCTGGAGACTTTAATGAAGAGGGAAAAAATAAAAAATAAGGATCTTCAAGCTGTGGTGGTTAGTTTAGGTCCAGGCTCTTTCACAGGCCTAAGAATTGGATTGAGTCTGGCTAAGTCTTTGGCTTTTGCCTTGAAGATTCCTTTGGTAGGGGTTGCTACTCTGGACAGTTGGGTTTTCTTTCTCCCCCGTGAAGGAATTTTTTGTGCGCTTCGCAGAGCCTATAGGGGTAGCTATTATGTGGGATTTTACGAAAAAAATCAAGGTAAAACAGCAAAGATAGATAGATGTCGATTTCTTTCCTTTAGCCGGATTAAAGGGTCTTTAGAGAAATTTTCTCCTCAGAAGGTAACTTTTCTTATCCCCGCGGAAGAAAGAGAACTTACTAAAGTACTAAAAAAAATAAAGAACACATCATTTCTGCTTCTGGACGAAATATTCCTCATCAAGGCACTTCTTACACTAGGTGCAGAAAGACTCAAGACAGGAAAAATTGACAGTGTTTTTAGCTTAAGTCCGCTCTATGTCTCACCACCGGAGGTAAGGATTGGACGAGGCAATAAAGATTCGCGCCATGAGAAAAGAGGATATCCCGGAAGTTAGCCAGATTGAGAACCTTTCCTTTCCCAGCCCCTGGTCTTCGAATATCTTTTTCTCGGAACTCGAGAAAGAAAGTTTTGCCTTCTATCATGTTTTAGAATACCGGGATCGGCTGGTAGGATACGGGGGATATTGGAAAATGAAGAATGAGGCTCATCTGGTTACTTTTGCTATCCATTCAAGTTTCAGAAGGATGGGTCTGGGAACAAAATTATTAGAGCATCTCCTTAAAAACGCTCAAGGCCAATCACTGGATACAATTACCTTGGAAGTTCGTCATTCTAATCTGGCTGCTCAAAGATTCTACGAAAGGTTTGGCTTTGAGAAGATAGCCATCCGTTCGCACTATTATTCCGATACCGACGAGGACGCTATCGTTTATTGGAAGAAGTTATAAGTTTTGATTGCATGCCGTAACACACTGAAGCTGCCGCCGCGAGTTTGACTATATCACCCGGCAAAAAAGGAATTAATCCTAGGTAAAGGCCCTTTCCTATTCCAATTCTTAGCAGGCAAACTAACCAGAGGGTTCCTAAAAAAAGGATAATGGCTTCTCCCACTCCCATAATTAACATTAGGGACCAGAGATTAGCTTTTTTCTTTTTGGCCATTCTTCCAACCAGATAAGCAGCTAAAACAAAACCAACGAGATAACCACCTGTGGGTCCAGCCAGATGAGATAGCCCCCCTCCGCTAACTCCGGCAAAAATAGGCAGGCCCAGCCCTCCTAACCCCAGGTACAACAATTGTGATAAAGCTCCTAACCTTCTGCCCAAAATCGCTCCCCCCAGTAGAACAAAGAAGGTCTGTAGAGTTATGGGGACAGGGGTAAAGGGAAGTGGGATCCATACAAAGGCACCCAGAGCTGTAAGAATGGTAAAGGTAGCTACTCCTATGAAGTTACAGCTTGTGCGGGAAAGAGGGATCTCTCGGGCTAATGTGAGTTTTAAGCTTTGCGTTATGAGCACCAGCAGCCTCCGGCCTCAGCTTATCTAATTTGATTTCTTGGCTTGAGCAATTATTCTTTGAGCTATCTCATCAGGCACTTTCTCGTAATGAGAAAACTTCTTGGCGAAAGCTCCTCTCCCTTGAGTTATGCTGCGAAGGGAGGTTGAATAATTGTGAAGCTCCGCCAGAGGGACAATTGCCCTAATCTTCTGTCTTTCCTGAGAGGACTCTACTTCTAGAATTTTCCCTCTCCGTGAGTTTAAGTCTCCGTTAGCATCCCCGAGGAACTCATCAGGTACCTCAACTTCCAGCTCTACAATAGGCTCTAAAAGGATTGACTTAGCCTGCTCTACTGCCTTTTTCAGCCCTATAGAGGCAGCAATATGAAAGGCTATGTCAGAGGAATCCACAGGATGATAGGTACCGTCAAATAGGGTGACCTCCAGGTCTACCAAGCGATAAGAGGCTAAAATTCCTTTTGTTAAGGCCTCCTTGACTCCTTTCTCTACTGAAGGAATATAGCGAGAAGGAACCACTCCTCCTTTGATTTTGTTTACAAATCTAAATCCTTCCCCCCGAGGTAGGGGCCGAACCCGTAGCCAAACATCCCCATATTGTCCGTGACCTCCCGTCTGACGTTTATACCTTCCCTGGGCTTCTGTGGATAATGTAATGGTTTCTCGGTAAGGGACCTTTGGCTGTTCGGTCTGGACCTCAACATTAAATTCGGCCTTTAAGCGGTCAATCATAATCTCCAGGTGTACTTCTCCTGTCCCAGAGAGGATGGCTTGTCCCGATTCCTTGTCCATCTCTATTTTAAGGAGAGGATCTACTTTGACTAATTTAGCCAGAGCTATGCTCATCTTTTTTTCGTCCTTTTCTCCTTTTGGTTTAAGAGCTATGGAAGTGTTGGGTTCAGGAAACTGCAAAGGAGGAAGGGTAACTGGATTGTCTCTGGTACACAAAACATCCCCTGTGTCAGTGTTTTTTAGCTTAGCTACCGCTCCTATGTCACCAGTCACTATACGGGGAGTTTCTTCTCTTGAGTTACCCTGCATTAGGTAAATCTGGCCTATTTTTTCATCTGTTCTTTTGGTAGAGTTGTACACAGTGGTGCCCGAGGAAACCACACCTGAAAAAACCTTAAAAAGGTTTAGCTCACCCAAATGTGCTTCAAGAAGAGTCTGAAAGACAAAGGCAGAAGGAGATTCCTTCTCAGCTGATTCTTTCAGTTGGGGAGAAGGTAAAAAATCTACTACGGCGTCTAAAAGAAGATCAATTCCTACATTTTTGGTGGCAGAGCCAAAAAGAAGAGGGGTAAATGTATGGCTGCTAATGCCATCTCTCAGACCCTTCTTGATTTCAGCTTCGGTTAGTTCTTCTTTTTCCAAATATTCTTCAATGAGAGTATCATCCGTTTCGGCAACTGCTTCCAGCAATTTCTTCCTAAACTTTTTTACCTCTTCCTCTAAGTCCTTAGGAATCTTTACTTCTTTAGCTTTTCCTTCTTCATACACCTTTCCCCTCACGCCTATCAGATCAATGACTCCCAAGAAGGATTTATCGGAAGTTATGGGAATCTGTAAAGGAAGACAAAGGCTAGAGAATTCTTTTTCTATTCTGAAGGTTAGTTCAGAAAAATCTACGGTTTCTTCGTCCATTTTGTTCAAGAATACCAAAGGGAAGGCTTTTTCCTCCCGCGCATATTGCCAAGTCTTTCTGGTCTCACTGCCTGTAAGGGTCGAGGGGGTGACAACCATCAGGGCTGTCTCTGCCACTCTCAGCAATGCTCGAATCCTGGGAATAAAATCTGTAAAACCAGGCCCATCCAAAAGATTAATCTTATGATCCTGCCATGGTAGATGAAAAAGGGAAGGGTTTATACTGAATCCTCGTTTTTTCTCTATCTGATCATAGTCAGAGAGAGTGTTTCCCTGGGCTACACTTCCCATTTTATTTATGAGCTTAGCTTGATAAAGAAAAGCTTCAACCAGGGATGTCTTTCCTGTTCCCTGACCTCCAATTATGGCTAAATTTCTTAGATTTTCACTAGAAGTTGGCATACTTGCCCTCCAGTAACTTCAACTATTTGGCTCTTACCTTATATTGAATTTCTTGCGTTTGTCCAGCAGGAACCTCAACTTCATAGACAACGAAATTTTCTTCTTTTATATAGTTTTCCGGTCTACTTTCCAAAATAGTCCATTCTCCATAAAAATGTTCCACCACTTCCACCGTCATAGGTAGATCAGCTGAGTTGTAAAGAATTAATTTATAGCCAAATTCCTTCTCAGAATTTGGTAGTTGTTGATAAGAAGTCTGAATTCTCTCCCCTTCCAGGTCCTTTGCTTCTCCTAAGAAAATTCTCACCTCTTTCTCGGGAGGAGTCTGGGGAAGAATATCCTGACCAATAAAGTTTATCCTATCTGCGAGGCCCATCCTGTAAACATAGACCGGACCCTGGGGAAGAGGCATACCTAATCCAAGATCCAGTGAGTTTTTTAATAAAATTTCCTCTCTTACTTCCTCTCCATATTTTGCTCCATCAAAAAGATAAACCTTTTTTATGGGGATGTGGCTACTAGTAAAGAGTAGAATTCTTTTCTTTTCACCTGATGTAAGAGTGATGGGATAGCGAGGAGAATAAGAAAAATTTTTTGAGTCAGGAAGGTAAAATTCTGACAGATTTCCTCTTGAGACTTCTTCTTCCCCCTGCTTGGTCTGCTGAGGTAGTTGCTTTGTTAAAGTTAGATAAACCTGAGAGAAACTCGTCCCGCTTTTGTTTTCTACTGTTGCCCAGGCCAATAGATTCATAAATCTATCTTCTTTTCCTACCGTAACCTGATAACTCACTTTCCAAGTCAGGCCAGTGGTTAAATAAACAACTCTTAGAGTGGTCTCTTCTTCCTTTTCTGACCTTACTTTCCACGAAAGCAATGAATTAGAGGTATATTCTTGTTCTAGAAACTCACATCCTTCTGCCTGAGGGTAAACTGAATCCAGAATTACTCCTTTTTCCACGGGGCCGAGAGTTATTTCATTAATCCCGACTTTTAGCTTTATTCTTCTCACTTTTTCTACTAAATTTAGATTGTTAGGGAAAATGGTTAATCTGGTTATTGATGGTTGGGCCCTCACCAGAAGAGGTAAGTAAAGCCAAAGAATCACAACCTCTGCGAACAGAAAAATAATCTTTATTTTTCTACTCACTGAAATTCTCTTTATCATTCAGCCGCAGATTTACGCTGATATTTTTCTTTTATTATCATATACAATACAAATCTTTTGAATTCTGGTTTCCTAGCAAAATTCAATGATAAGCCCACTTCAATAGTTATTGCCTTATTTTTTAACCCAACAAACTCAATAAACCCAAACCGTGTTCATCTGTGTGAATCTGTGGCTAAATAGCTACCTTACTTCACCATTCTATGACTAAGGAAGCCCAGGTGAGCCCACCTCCGAATGAGGTGAGAACTACCTTGTCTCCTTTTTTTATCTTGTGCTGGCGCACCGCCTGATCTAATGCTACAGCACAAGAAGCGGCCGACATATTCCCACATTGATCCAAATTTACATATACTTTATCCATACTCAGGTCTATCCTTTTGGCAACTGCTTTAATGATACGAATATTAGCCTGGTGTGGGATAAAAAAATCCACATCTCCATGGGTAAGACCTCCCTTCTCTAAAGAGACATCCACTGCTTGAACCATTATCTTCACGGCTCTTTTGAACAGCTCATTCCCCCGCATTTTCATGTAATGTTGTCTATTCTTTACTGTCTCCAAGCTGGCGGGTAGTCTCGAACCACCTGCCGGAACTCCTACTAAATTCGCCCCTTCTCCATCTGCTCCCAGATAACTAGAGATTATTCCACTATTATCATCAGATGGTCTCAAGATAGCCGCTCCAGCTCCGTCAGCAAAGATAATACAAGTGTTTCGGTCCTCGTAGTCGATGATCTTGGAGAGAGTCTCCGCGGCTACAACCAGGATGGTATTATAAGTTCGGGTGGCAATAAACTGGCTTCCTATACTAAGCCCATAAAGAAAACCGGAACAGGCAGCCTCCAGATCAAAGGAAGCGACCTTGTCCATCCCTAATCTTTCCTGAAGAATGCAGGCAGTAGCAGGAAAGATCATGTCCGGGGTGATGGTTGCTACTATAATCATATCCAGGTCCTGAGGTTCAATTTTAGCGGCCTCTATTGCCATCTTAGAAGCCTTGTAAGCTAAATCCGATGCTGCCTCATTTTTATTAGCAATTCGTCTTTCTTTAATTCCAGTTCTGGTTGAAATCCATTCGTCGGAGGTATCTACCATCTTCTCCAAATCGGCATTGGTCAAAACTTTATCGGGAATATAGGATCCCGTTCCGGCTATCTTAGTTTTCCTCATTTTCATTCTCCATCTCTCTATTTCTCGCCAAAACTTTCTCTATGTGGTGATTCATCTTTTCCCTGGCAAATTGGAAACTTTCAAGAACAGCGTTTTTAATGGCCTTGCCTGAAGAAGCACCATGGGCAATTACGCAGATTCCATTCACCCCTAAAAGAGGAACTCCACCATACTCAGCATAATCGAGGCTTTTGTTTATTTGCATCAGCCACCTACGAGAAAGAATTCCTCCTAGGCCGGCCAAACTACTCCTTGCCCCCTCATTTATTACGGAAAGTACAGTTTTTGCAAATCCCTCGGCAAACTTCAGAATTATGTTTCCTATGAATCCATCACATACAACTACCTCCACTTTCCCGCTGGTAATATCCCTGCCTTCTATGTTCCCCACAAAATTCAAGGAAGATTCTTTTATAAGTTTAAAGGCTTGAAGGACCAGATCGTTTCCTTTGTTCTCCTCCTCCCCAATGCTAAGCAGTCCAACTCGAGGACTTCTTATACGGAGTATCTTATAGGCGTATATACTCCCCATCATAGCAAATTGAAATAGGTGATAAGGCCGACAATCAACATTTGCTCCCACATCCAAAAGAACCACTTTTTTTCCATTCAAAGTAGGGAAAACCGCGGCCAAACAAGGGCGCTTCACTCCCTTCAATTTTCCCAGCTTAAGTAGACTTGTTGTCATCACTGCTCCGGTATTGCCTGCACTGACCAATGCTTCTGCTTTTTTCTGGTTAAGTAAGGTCAAAGCTACCGCTATGGAAGAATTCCTCTTTTTTTTTAAAGAGACTGTAGCCGAATCGGTCATCTCAACTATCTGAGGGGCGTGAACCATGGAAAAGGGAACCTCTTTAAGGTGAGAGAGCCTGATCTCTTCCTCAATCTTATCTTTGTTGCCTACCAGAATTATTTCTATCTGGGGCACCTCTTGTATTGCTCTAATAGCTCCCTCTACTATAATACCGATGCCTCTTTCGGCACCCATAGCGTCAACGGCTATACGCATGACTAGCCGGTCTCCTTCTTTTTCTTTTCCTTTTCTTTCACGATGACCACCTGTTTACCCTTATAGTAACCACATTTTGGGCAAGCAAAGTGAGGCATTATGGGAGCCTTGCACTGAGGACAGACTGCAAGGGGTGGGGATAGCAGCTTCGATTGCGAGACTCTGCTTTTTTTTCGTGATTTAGAACGTTTTTTTTTGGGAACACCCATTTTTCAACCTCAATCGGGCATCAACAACCATGGCCCCTTTTTCCCAAACTACTAGAGGATTAGCTTCTATCTCTAAAATTCCAGGGAAATCACACACCAGTTGAGAAAATCTTAACAGCGCTTCTTCGACTTTGGCTACATCAGAAGGGGATTCTTCCCTTACTCCTTTTAGTAATTTGGAAATTACTCTGGTTTTCTCAATCATTTCCTTAGTCACAGAAGGGGTAAGAGGGACGAGTTTGGTGGAAACATCTCTATAAATCTCTACGTATTTTCCTCCCAGCCCAAATTTAATGAGATGCCCAAAAACATCATCCCAGGAAACTCCTATAAGAACTTCTTTCCCTTCTTTAACCATGGGCTGGATAGAAATTCCTCTTATTCTGTTGGCTTGCACTATTCTTTTTGCCCTTTCCATTAGCTTGTAAAATGATGTTTCCACATCGGCTAATTTTAAGTTTAGCAGAACTCCTCCGGTATCAGACTTATGCAGTATAGCCGGGGATTCGATCTTCATAGCCAGGGATGAATTTAAGCTTTCTGCGACCTCAAGGGCCTCATCTAGCTCCCTTACCAGATAATTCTCCACAGTGGGAATGCCGTAGGCTTTCATTATCTGGAGCGCCCTTTCCCCTCCAATTTCTAGATATCCCTCTTTTACCGATTCATTCAGAATGTGGTCAACTCGGGATTTGCTCACCGGAAAGGTCTTTACTGCCTCCTTTGGTCTTTTTAGGCACTTACCGTATCTAAACATGGCCTCAAAGACTCTGACAGCGTCTTCCGGATCTGCGTAATTGGGAATTCCATGATTTTGTAAAATCTTAATAGCACCTTTTACCTTCTTCTGACCCATAAAGCTGGTAAGGATAGTTTTTTTAGTTCCCGAAGAAATTTTCATTATTAATCTGGCGGTCTCATCCTCATCGGAACCGCTTTGAGGCGTCAACAAAACTATGACTCCATCCACATTCGGATCAGTGAGAATTGCCTCCAGAGCAATCTCATAACGATCGGATTTAGCATCTCCCAGAATATCTATAGGATTAGCCACGGAACTGTCGTGGGGTAGTTTTTCCTTCAGTTTTTCCTTGGTCTGATCCTCCAGGTTAGCCAGCTCCAGAGAAAACTGCTCACAAGCATCGGTAGCCATAATGCCCGCCCCACCCCCATTGGTTAGTAGAAGAACTCTCTTTCCTTGAGGAATTGGCTGGGAGGAAAACCCCCGCGCAAGATCAATTGCTTCCCGCAGAGAATTAGCTCTAATTATTCCCGAAGCCTGGAAAGCTACATCATAAGCCTCATCCTGTCCGGCTAAAGATCCTGTATGGGAGGAAGCAGCTCTTTTTCCTTGATCTGATCGACCAGCCTTTATCATTACCACAGGCTTTTGGGAGGTAACCTCCTTGGCCACCGAGATAAAATCTCTTCCTCTTTTAATCCCTTCCAGATACCCCAGGATGACATCTGTCTCCACGTCGTCCTTGAGCATGGCTAAAAAATCTACCTCATCTAAATCGGCCTTGTTACCAAGACTGATAAACTTGGAAAGACCTATTCCTTCCCCTTCAGCCTTATCGAGAATAACACAGCCTAAGGCGCCTGATTGAGAGAGAAAGGCAATATTTCCCGCTGGAGGACTGGCGGGAGCAAAGGAAGCATTAAGCCTATGATGAGCATCGATTATGCCTAAAACATTGGGCCCAAGAATACGAATTCCCAGGTTCGTTGAGAGCTTGAGCAGCTCTGATTCAAGCTTGGCTCCTTGCTCGTCTACTTCCTTAAAGCCAGCGCTGATTATAACTACCGAATCGATCCTCTTGGCTCCACAATCTTGGATTACCGAGAGAACCCCTTGGCTTGGAACAACTACGATAGCCAAGTCAATAGATTGGGGGACCTCAACCAGACTGGGGTAAGCTTTGATTCCCATTATCCGGGTGGTGGAATCAGCCTTAGCATTTATAGGAAAAATTCTCCCCGGGAATCCACCTTTCAAAAGATTTTCCAGGATCTGATTTCCCAATTTTCTGTGCTTGATGGATGCGCCTACCACGGCAACCGAATCAGGCTTAAAAAAATTTTCTAGCAATTTTTCCCTTCTTAAGAATTTACCATACCTTCTTTCTTTGGTCAAGAGGTATCTCGGGACTCTTCCCCTCCATCGCTGTATATCAGCTCTGAGGTTCTTTTAGACTTTAAGTTTTTCCAAAAGCTTTTCTCTTACCAGATCGGGGATTAAATCCTGGGTACCTCCACCTAATTTAATAATCTCCTTGATTATGCTGGAGGAAAGGTAGGAGTAACGCTGGTTGGTCATAAGGTAGACAGTTTCAATTTTAGAGTTTAGTTTTCTATTCATCAGGTCCATTTGGAACTCATACTCAAAATCAGAAAGAGCCCGCAGGCCCCTGATGATGAAACGAGCCCCTTTTTTCTCGGCGTAATGGACAAGTAAACCTTGAAAACTCTCAACCTCTATTCCAGAACAATCTTTAAGAATCTCATAGATCAACTTAACTCTCTCTTTTGCCGTAAATAGAAATTCCTTTGAAGGATTGTCGTTAACGGCTATAATTGTTTTATCAAATAAATATTTACTCCTTTTCAGGATATCCAGGTGTCCATTAGTAATGGGATCAAAGCTTCCTGGGTAAATGGCAATCCTGGGTGTAGTAGAAGATTGGTTCATCTCTTACTCTTTTGAGGCAAAATAGTCTTCTAAAATCTGTCGGTGATCGAAGACTAAGTCTTGAGGAAGTTCTTCCCTTCTGAAAACCTTTATTTTTTTGGCATCATCCCTAGCTTTTGGTTTTCCTTGGGATCTGGCCGTAAAAACAGTGGTAATAGTGTGACAGCGTGGGTCTCTTTGGGGACTGGAATAGACACGAAACTGCCGCAGCTCCTTTATGTCCAGGTTTGTCTCTTCCTTGGTTTCTCGCCGGGCAGCTTCTTCTAAAGATTCTCCATAATTTACAAATCCCCCAGGTAAGGCCCACCCAAAGGGTGGATTCTTTCTATTTATCAAGACAATTCCTTTATCCATCTCCACTACGGTATCCACCGTAGGAATGGGGTTACGGAAAGTTAGAAAGGAATCGGTTATAATTTCCTTATGAGAAGAAAATGTAAGGGGAGGAAGGTCGCTTTTAAGAAAAGACTTAACCTCGCTTACTTCCTTTCCCGGACAGTAACTTCCTGATTGAACCATTATCTTATACCCAATGATAATTACTGACCCATAGAGTTCTGATTTACTTGTATATACCCCTATCAATCCGGCTAGTTCTCCTTTTATTCCTATTTCCTCCTCTATTTCTCTTAGGACCGCTTCTTGCGGTGATTCGTCCTCTTCTATGAATCCTCCTGGTAAGGCCCATTTCCCTTTGCCAGGATCAATAGCCCTCCGTATCAAAAGTATCTCCCTATCATCTCCGGATAAGACTCCTACTGCTACGGGAAGGGGATTTCGATAGTGAATCCTGCCACACTGCCGGCAGATCAGCCTACTGCGACTGTCGATTTCTTTGGTCTCAAGTATTCCTCCACACTCAATACAGTATTGCATAATTTACCTCATCCTCAGACTTTCTTTTAGTTGAAAGTAGGCCTCTTCATTATTTATACAGCCCGGATCAGGTGCCTTGTAGTCGCCAAAATAGGCATAGGCTCTGGCCCGGCAGCCTCCACAGACCGATCTAGATTCACACTGTCCACAGTGGCCCTTTAAATCATCCCTTACCCTAATTTCTGCCAGAATAGGTGAGTGGTTCCAGATGTCGATAAATTTTTCCTTCTTAAGATCTCCCACTGGAAGGGGCATAAAGACACAAGGAGTCACTATCCCATCGGGCTGAATGGCACAATAAGCTCTACCAACCCCACAGCCTCCGATAAATTCGGCTAACGTTTTTGCCTTTTTCCCTTTCAGGGTAGTATAATGGGAAGTGGGAGCCAGTTGATCTTCACTATTCATCATACAGACACGAGCATATTGAGGACAGGTGGTCATACAGACTATGTCCCCCATTATATAATGTTGGTAAAGAACGTTTAACATCTGTTCCCGTTGCTGCGGGGTCAGATCCAGATCCCACATCTTTTTTCCTCTTCCCGTGGGAATGAAGTTAAAAGCATAGAACTTATCTGCTCCCAGATTCTTGGCCAACTGGATCAAATTTTCCAACTCTTCAATGTTTATCTGGGTTATAGTGGAGGCAATTCCCACTTCAAAGCCTTCTTGAGCCACAGCATTTTCGATCCCCTTTACAGCCTTTTCCCAGAATCCGGGGACGCCCCTGAACTCATCGTGTGTCTTTGGTTTAGTACTATCCAGGCTGATCTCCACATAATTTATCCCACAATTGGCCATTCTTTGTGCCACCTCTTTAGTAATCAAAGTTCCATTGGTAGCAATGGATGCATAAAGGTTTCTTTCGTGAGTGTGTTCCAGTACCTTCCATAAATCCTGGTCCATCAAGGGTTCCCCTCCAGAAAAAGCAATAGAAAAAACATCTTCATCGGCTAGCTGATCCACTACATCCAGACGAGCAGCAAGGTCTAGCTCCTCTTTTAACTTCCTACCTGCCTCCTGATAGCAGTGTTTACATTTTAGGTTACAGGCGTTAGTGAGGTTCCAGACCACTACTGGAGGAGCGGCAAAAATTTGAGGATGACGAAACCCATATTTGGCTATCGATCTCATAGTAAGGGCTATGCCGTGCTGGAACAGAGGATCAGAAAGTTTCTCTTTTATCTTCTCCCGGGTCTGTCCAAAGACTGACCTTCCCAGCTCAAAGAAAAGGTAAAAAGGGAGGATCTCAAATTTCCTTCCCCATCCCAGGGATTTGCTATCGGTATAAATAGAAAATATATCCTCCAGTATACTTTTTCCTTGTCGGTCTTTTTGGGAGAGAATAGAAAAAATCTCTCGATTTAGCCGGTTCTTTAGAAAGAATTCTATTAAATAGCTTAGATCCATAGCCTATCCCTGAGTTGGATCTTTTGCTCTTTCTGCTCCTTTAAATATGCGTCTGTAGGCTAAGTTTACGGTAAGCAGAGGACCGAAATATCTCCATCTTCTCCCGGAGATCATACCGGACAGTCTCCTGAAAATACCGGGAAAGCTATAAACGTGTTGGTAGGCCCAGGTGAATCCCTCCTTTAATTCCTGGGCAGTCATCAGCTTAGGCTTGAAGACCACGTTGGCTATGTCGTAGTTGGACCAGTCATGGTCGATGATCCTTCCCTCGCGGGAGAGTTTGCTAAACAGCCGCGTACCCGGAAAAGGTGTAAGAATTCCAAATTGCACTGCATCTAGCTTCACTTTTTTTATAAAATTGACTGTTTTTTTAAAGATGCTTTTATCATCATTATCAAACCCGAAGATAAAAGCTCCCTCTAGAGAGATGCCAAACCGATGAAATCTCTCAATAGCTTTCTTATAAAAACTTATCTTATTTTGTGGTTTATCTGCTTCTCTTAAGGAGGAAGGAGAAATGGACTCAAAGCCAACAAAAAGGCCCTTACAGCCGGAGTTCGCCGCAAGTTCTAAGACCTCTATGTCCTGAGCAACGTTGACGGAAGCCTGGCCGATCCAGACTAACTTGTATGGAATTAAGGCTCGAAATAGTTCCTTGGCATATTTCATATTTCCCATAATATTATCATCTAGAAAGCCAATAAAACGGCTATAAAGAGACTTGCCTACTAAACTTTTAATCTCGGCAACTACGTCTTTTACGGGACGAAGACGATATCTCTTACCGAAGAACTTACTCACTGAACAAAAAGAGCAATCGAAGGGACAGCCTCGGCTTACCTGCAGTACCCGGGTGATGATGTATTTATTTTTCTTAAGGAGAGATCTTCGAGGAGGGCAAATTTGGGAAAGGTCGGTTCGCCGTTCATCTTGATAGAATGGCTTAAGCGTTTCTTTTCCTCCTTTTTTAAAATCCTCAATTAGTCTGGGCCAGGTGGACTCCGCCTCCCCTATTACCACTGCATCAGCGTGCTGAATGGCTTCCTCAGGTAAAGCACTAGGATGCATCCCCCCTAATACCACCGAGATCCCCTTTTCTCTAAACCTATCTGCTATTTCATAGGCCCGGGGGGCCGTGGCAGTCATAGAAGTTATTCCTACCAGATCCGCTTCTTTGTTAAAATCAATCTCTTCCACATTTTCATCAATTAGCTCTATCTCTACCTCGGGAGGTGTTACTGCTGCTACCGCCAAAAGAGATAGTTGAGGAAACTTAAAAACCTTTCCTCTCTCCATTCTCTTTTCTTTAGCCTGGATTTTCCAGGTAGGAGAGATTAAAATTGTTTTCATTTCCCTTCCTTATATTGTTATTCAGCCGCAGATTTACGCTGATATTTTTCTTTTATTATCATATATAACTCTTTTGAATTCTGGTTTTCTGTCAAAATTCAATAATAAGCCACCTTTAATGGTTGTTGCCTTATTTTTCAACTCAACAAACCCAATAAACTCAATAAACCCAATAAACTCAACAAACCCAAACCGTGTTCATCTGTGGTTATATAGTTACTTTTCAGGCAGATTTTTTCCTTTACTCTGAATTTCTACTTCGCGTCTATTTTTGTTTTGGTGATTCTTTATGACCTGGCTTAACTTTACTACGGAAGAATCGTATTCTCCGGCGAGCATCTTTTCAAACTCTGGTCTAGTAATTTCATCCAGATATCTGGCATAATTATCAAGGAATTCTGCAATCTCACCATTGATAATGGTCTCTGCTCCTTTATGAGTTGGGTAGGCGCCAAATTCTTTAACTACCTCCCTCAGGATCTCGGGTTTGTCTATAATGGTGCAGGGGGTTAGCCAATTATCATTCTTCTCCAGTTGTTTCTTTCTTATGGAGAGAAAAAAGGGAGAAACAATTGCTTCCCGCAGCCCCTTACCGTTTTTCCATAAATCAAAGATGTTATCCACAGCAAAGTGAACAAAAACGCAGGGCTCAACATCTCCTTGGGAATTGATATGAAAGTATTTTCTTCCCCCGGCTATACATCCGCCAGTCCAGGGTCCGTCATTCCAGAAGTCTCCCACAAAAATAGGCTTCTTTGATCTCCACTCCCACACCTTCTGGCGAAGTTTATCTCTCTGCTCAGGAGTGGGCATGAGTTCGGTGGCCGGTTTTTTCCCTATGGGAATATAAATAAAATACCAACCAAAGGAGATATGTTGATCAATAAGGTCATCTATAAATTCATCACTGCAAACTATTTCTGCATTTTCTCTGGTTACAGTCACGGAAAATCCCTGCAGAACCCTCGCCTGGTAAAGATTCTCTCTTGCTTTGTTTATTTTTTCCCAGACGCCCTTACCTCTTCTCTCATCAGTCTCCTTTTTAAATCCCTCCAGGCTAATAGCGGGAGCTACATTACCTAATCTGCCTAGTTTTTCTATCCTCTCTTCATCTAGCAATGTCCCATTAGTATAAACTTGGAAATACATATCATTGTGCTTTTGAGCTAAGTCCAACAGATCCTTTCCCGTTTCTTTATCCTTATAATAGAAAGGTTCTCCACCCGAGATGGTCAAAAAACGGATGCCCAGATTTTTGGCCTCTTTTAAAATCCTATCGAGAGCTCTGTAAGATAGACCCTGTCCTCGTGGATATTCGTGAGCATAACAGCCGTAGCAATTAAGATTGCAGGCGTTGGTGGGAGAAATAACAAAAAACCAGGGAGCTTTAAAGCCCTCTTCCTCCAGCTTTTCCCTTTTCTTAGCCTCCATGACCCAGTCACAGAAAAAGTTCTTGGCTAGTCTTTCCCTGCTCACCCTAGACAACCTATCCTGAAGAAGGAGCCTTGAGAGCACTGTCAAGGGATGTCGCCTCTGAAGAGCCTGGCGCACATTTTCCATGGCTGCTCTGTTAGGACCGGCAAACTTGTACAATCCTGTTAATATGCGGTCAAATTCCTCATAGTAATCTTTTTCATTCTCAGTTCTGGCCAGTTTGGTTAGATAGTGGTAAATCTGTCGTTCGAGGACTTTTTTCTTTAACCTCGTTGCCACCGATTCAGCCATTTTTCCCTCCTTTATGGGTGAAATTCATTTTAACAGACTAAAAAAATAGAGTCAAGCAGTGATTAAGCCTCTTTACTACTGATTCCCTCCCAGAGTACCTGCCAGACTAGAGACTCATCCTGGGAAAGCGAACCTTTTTCCTTTCGGGAAATCCAATAAATGGTGAGACTATGCACCATCCCCACCAAGATCACGGCCAATTTCCTTGCATCCAGGAGCTTTATCTCCTGGTTTCTCATTCCTTTTTGGATCAGTTGATCGAGAATCTCTATATAGCGCAACTGCTTTTCTATCACTCTCCCTTTCAACCTCTTTTCCATCTCTTGCTTGAGCGACTCAGGAAGAGCCTGCATGATTTTAAAGAAATCCCTATTCTCTTCCAGAAACCTCAAGTGGATCCCTATGGCCAGTTTAATTCTCTGTGAGGGCAACTTATCCTTTCTCATCTCGTTTTCAATCTTCTCTAGAAGAATGTCTAGCTTTTTCTCTATAATGGAGAAAAATAAGTCTCTTTTATCGTCAAAGTGAAGATAGATCGTTCCCTTAGCTAACCCCGCCGCTCTAGCAACCTCTTCCATAGTGGTAGGATAAAACCCCTTCTTGGCGAAGAGTTTTTCTCCTGCTTCTAGAATCTGGGCGCCATGGTTTTTTTGTCTTAGCTTTCTCCTATTCATTACCTTAAGCACTATTAATCTCCTTAACCTTCTAAACTTTGAAAAACCTTCAATTTCTGTCTGACTGTTCAGTCAAAATCATTATAACAGAAAATAACTTTAAGTCAAGAAGTATCTCGGGGCGGGTTTAAAAAAAATTCTTAGATAGGCTTTTATTTTTTCTTTCCGGCGAAAATGGTGTAAAGGGTGGGAATAAAAATTAAGGTAAATATCATGGAGACCGAGAGTCCCCCGATTACTGTCCTGGCCATGGGGGCCCAGAGTTCTGCGCCCGGTCCAATACCTAAGGCCATAGGCAGCAAGGCAAAGACAGTAGTAAAGGTAGTCATTAGAATTGGACGAAGCCTTCTCCCTGCTCCCAGTCGTACGGCCTCAGACACTGACATCCCTTTGTCTCTGAGAATATTAATGTAACTTATCATTACGATACCGTTATTTACCACAATCCCGGCCAGCATAATCATTCCTATGTAGACGATCATACTAAAGATGGTTCCAGTAAGAAACAGTATGCAAACAACTCCTATGGCAGCAAAAGGAATGGAAAACATAATTACCAAGGGATGACGCAGAGATTCAAACTGGGAGGCCATGACCATGTAAACTAGGATAACCGCCAGGATGAGGGCCAGGGCAAAGCTCCGGAAGGACTCCGCCATTTGTTCCTGTTCTCCCCCATACTTTAGGGAAAATTCTGGGGGTAGCCTCAAAGAAGATAACTTTGACCTTATATCTTTATCTATCTCTCCTATACTTCTTCCACTAACCTGAGCAGAAACGGTAACTACTCTCTGTTGATCTTTTCTCTCAATTTTTACCGGGCCGGCTATACGTTGGAGTTTAGCTATACTGTCAAGCGAGATTTGCTGTCCTAAAGGAGAGGTAATATAAATTCTTTCAATATCAGCAGGACTCTGACGATCCTGGGGGCGAAATCGCACTAAAATGTTGTACTCATCACCCCTTTCACGGAAATAAGATGCCACGGTGCCTTCGTTGGCCGTCTGAAGAGCATCAGCAACCTGAGAAGTATTTATGCCCAGCGTTGCGGCTAGTTCTCTATTTATGGATATCCGAAGCTCGGGTCTACCAACCTCATAGCTAATTTTTGGCTCCACCACTCCCTTTATCTCCCCGATTAAATGAGAGATTTCGTGTGCCAGTTTGTCTGCTTCCTTTAAGTCATAACCCCTGACATCTATAGAAACGGGGGCACCACCGAAAAGCCCGGGAGGACCCTCTTCTGCTTGAGCTAAACGTATCTTAGCCAGACCGAACGTGGCTTGTTCTTGTTTAAAGATAGAGCGGAGAGTATCGATAACTTCTGTGGAAGACCTCTTTCTCTGGGCCAGGTCAACCAACTTAACAGTTACACTGGCATTATTCGAACCCTCACCCCCGAAACCCATCATTCCTCCACCGGAACCTACCTGAGTAAGTATATACTCCACTTCGGAAACATTTTTCCTAACTATTTCTTCCACGTCTTTGGCCACCTCACTGGTTAGGCCTAATCTTGTGCCCATAGATGTTTCCACGCTAATGTTAATTTGTCCTTGATCGGTCCTGGGCATAAATTCCGTTCCTATGCGAGGAAGAAAGAAAAACAAAACAGGTATCAAAATCGAAAGTGAGCCGACGATTACGGTCTTTCTATGTCCGAGAGCCCAATTCAAGATAGTGGTGTAACGTGCCTCCACATAATCGTTCACCCTTCGGCCGGAACTTCCTTTCCCTTTTTTCTCCACCTTCTTCATGGAAAGATATTTAGACGAAAGTACCGGAATCAAGGTTAAGGCAACGATAAGGGAAGCTGAAAGAGAAAAGATAACCGTATAGGCGATATATCTCAAGAAGATTCCTGCTATCCCGGTGGTAAAAAGGAGGGAGAGAAAAACGACTAGAGTAGTTAAAGTTGAGGCAATGATAGCCATCCCTACCTCGTCGGCAGCCGCAATGGCCGCTTCTTTCACCGGTTCACCTCGCTCCCGATGCCGAAAAGTATTCTCTAACACCACGATAGCATTATCCACCATCAGTCCTATCCCCAGAGCTAGACCACCTAAGGTTAAGATATTAAGAGTAAGCCTGGCCGAATAGAGGAAAACGAAAGTGACCAGAATAGAAAGGGGAATGGCGGTGAAAATGATGAGGGTACTAGGAAGGCTGACTAAAAAAAGGAAGACCACCACCAGACAGATGATTCCCCCTAAAATGGCGGTCTGTTGGAGTTGAGCGATAGATTCCTTGATAAATTTCGAGGTATCAAAAATTGTCTCGATATGGACTCCAGAAGGTAGATTGTCTCTTAACTGCTCCAGTTGACGGTGAACTCCGGTGGCTACTTTTACCGTGTTAATTCCTGATTGTTTTTGCACCATAATGATAACGCCAGGTTTTCCATTAACAAAGACCTCATTCCGTTTTTCCTTAAAAGAGTCCTTAATTTGAGCTACATCCTTAAGATACACGGGTGTTCTATTCCGGTAAGCTACGACCACGTTCCCAATCTGGTCTACCTTTTCGAATTCCCCCATAGTCCTCACTAGAAATTCCTCAGGGCCACTTTCCAGGAATCCAGCCGGCAAATTCAGATTCTCCGCTCTAATTATCCTCAGGAGGTGATCCAGGGACAAATCTACCGAAGCTAATCGGTCCCGATCCACCAGGACCTGAATCTCTCGTTCTTTGCCTCCGGAAACATTTACCGAAGCCACTCCTTCCACCTGTTCCAATTTGTATTTAATGGTCTCATCCGCAAGGTGCCGTAATTTAGCGAGGTCGATATTGCCGGATAGACTCAAGACCATAATTGGCATCAAAGAGGGGTCGAATTTTATTACCAAAGGTTTACTGGCATCTTCAGGCAGCATCGTTTCGGCAAAGGATATTTTCTCCCGCACATCATTGGCTGCCTGATTCATATCGGTTCCCCAGTCAAAACTTACCAAAACAAGAGAACTACCGTCGCGGGAGGTGGAGTCCAGATGCTCTATATTATTTACTGTGGCTACCCACTTTTCCAGGGGTTCGGTAACCATCTTTTCTACCTCGGCTGGACCCGCTCCTCTATAGTCGGTGATCACTGCAATCACCGGAAGGCTAATATCGGGGTAGAGATCAATAGCCAATCGCTGCAGAGAAAATCCGCCTAGCACCAAAATGGCAGCAAAAACCATAAAGGTTGTTATGGGCCGGTTGATGGCTATGCGTGAAATACTCATTTTTAGTGGTCCTTATTAGAATGAATATTTATTCCACTTTTCTCAGGAAGCTCGGGAAGGCTCCTGAGGCTCGTTTTCTCCCTTGATTATGTAGGAAACTGTAGCGGGATTTCCTTCTAATTCATCTTTTTCATGTTTTACTTTTTCTAATCCTTTAATCCTTTTAATCCTGCTTTATTTAACAAGGGGCATCTAGTGCCTCGTACTTCTTATAGGCTGCTAAAATCATCTAGCAACTCTTCTTGAT
Organism: uncultured Clostridia bacterium; assembly: GCA_964543295.1. Lineage (GTDB taxonomy): Bacteria > Aerophobota > Aerophobia > Aerophobales > AE-B3A > AE-B3B. The sequence goes on from CAZIXA010000015.1 coordinate 50,428, forward strand.
AATTACTTTATAACAACAGGGTCCCCACTGTTGAGATTAGTCTGGCCAGAAATAACTACTTGATCACCTTCTTTGAGTCCCTCTAGGACTTGAATCAGCTTATCTTTCTCTAAACCAAGCCTAACTTTCTGAAGATATGCTCGGTTATCCCGAACAACAAAAACCTGCTCTTCCCCTTCTTTCTTTACTACTGCCCCCTTCGAGATAAGAAGTACTTTTCTAAGCTCTCCCACCAATTTAATCTTAGGGAACATTCCGGGTTTCAGAAGGTAATCCGGGTTAGAAATGTTAATGTTTACCTCTATTTTTCTACTTAGAGGGTCCATTACTGGAGATATATTAATTTCCTTTACCTCATAAGTTCTATTGAGGTAAGTATCCACCTTTACCTCAACCTTCTGGGTTAACTTCACTTTATCAAGGTCCTCATCATTCACATGGGTCAAGAGCTTTACTGTGTCTATATCTACAATGCTCACCAGAGGCTGAGTAGGGCCAACCATTGCTCCGACATCAACGAAGCGCTTGCTGATGATTCCCGAAATAGGAGCTTTTATAGTGCAATCTTCTAGACGAATTTTAGCCAATCCCAGAGCGACTTCAGCCTGTTCGGCTTGGGCTTGAGCACCGGCTATTTTTGCCTCCCAGCTTTTTGCCTCCTTCAGGCTTTCCAGGCTCTTTAGGCTGGCTTGAGTCTGTTCTACCTGTGCCTCTACCACCTTTATATCCTCTTCTCTAGCCCCTTTCTTTATTAAGTCCAAATTGGCTTTGGCCGTTGCCAGTTGAGCTTGAGCGACCTTAAATTGAAGCTGCGCCGCGTCAAATTGTTGATCGGAGATAGCTCCCTTTTCATAGTTGTCCCTGGCTCGATTCAGATCTTTCTCCATAGTCTCCGCATTGGCCAGAGCCTGTTGATAAGCCGCATCTACCCGCTCTATCTCCTCTTTTCTGGCCCCTTTTCTGATCTTGTCAAGATTTGCCTGGGCCATCTTTAGAGCAGCCTGGACCTGTTCTAGATTACTGAAAAATTCATTTTCAGCCGTCGCTTTTACCAGATTCCACTGAGTTTGGGCAGCACTGAAGGCTGCCTCTGCCTGCTTTACTCCTAACAAAAACTCTCTGCTTTCGATTTTGGCTATAACTTCTCCCTCCTTTACCCTATCACCCAATTTAACCTTTATCTCTTCCAGGATTCCACCTACTTTGGGAACTATAGTCACGCTACTTTGAGGACCTACGTCTGCCGTTAGGGAGAGTTCTTGGCTGATTTGCCCCCTTTTTACCGCGGTGACTTTTACCGGAACCGGAATTCCTTTCTTCTCCTGAGAATAGGATATTCCCGGAAGAAAAAACATCATGACAGCCAACATCCCTACGGAAAATATTTTACAGTACATAAAAAACCTCCTTCTTTATTTCATTGCTTTCTCTAGCTCTGCCATAGCCACATTGTGATCATATAAAGCTTTAAGATAGCCAAGTCTCACTCTGGTTAGGGCCAGTTGAGCATCCAGAATTTCCAGATTGGTAATGGTTCCACTCTTGTAACGAACCTCGGCAATGGAAAGAGCCTCCTCTGCCTGCTCAATGTTCTTTTCCTGAGCATAGATTCTTCCCTCAGATGCCTCCAGATCCCAAAAAGCTTTCTTGACCTCCAAGTCTATTCCGGCCTCCAGCCCCTGAAGAGAGAGGTTAATTTGCTTAATCTGGGACCTTCTTTGAGCAACTCTTGCCCGATTTGCCCATCCATCAAAGAGAGGTATAGATAACACCAGATTAAGATTCCACTCCTCTCCCCATTCATCTTTTCCCCCTGAGGGATTTTGATACTGATAATTACCCACCAGGGCTAAATTAGGTTTATTCTCAACCTCAGCTAGCTTGAAAGCCACCTCTAACATCTCTTTCTGGAGCTTCAAGCTTTTTAGATCACCTCTCTCCTCCAAAGCTTTATCTATAGCCTCTTCTAAGGTTATTCTCAGTGGATCGAAGAGGAGCTCACCCTCCAATTTCAGAGAAGCCGAGGGAAGCGAGAGTAGATTAGCCAGGTTCTCCTGGGATAGGCGTAAGTTATTCCTTGCCTGGATCAAATCCGGCTTAAGATTGGCTACCTCTACCCGAGTTCTTAAAAGATCGAATCTCGAGACCACGCCTACTTTAAAGAAATCCTCTACCACATCTAGATGCCTTTTGGCCTGGTCCAGAGCCTTTTCGGTTACCTTCGCATTCTCTTGAGCTAAGAGAACCGCATAAAAAGCCTTTTTAACCTGAAAAGTAATCTTATTTTGGACATTATTTAGATCTTCCTGAGCCCTTTGGTAACCAAGATCTGTTTGCTTATTGGCATAGCTTAGACGACCACTGGTGTAAAGTGGCTGGTTAATGGAAAACTTAGACAGATAATTGTCCGCTTGCCCCATCTCTACACTGCCATAGCCAGGGATACTCATAGAAGGGGCTTCATTCAAGTGAGTATACGTACCACCCAAATTTATGGTAGGAAAATATCCCGCCTTAGCCTCTTTTATCCCTTGTCTTGCTTCTTCAATCTTTTCCTCGGCTATGAGAATCTCCCTGTTATTAGCCAGGGCTAATGTTATAGCCTCCTCTAAAGTTAGGGATTTTGCTCTACCCCAGCCAGGAAAGGTAATCAAGCAAAAGATCGATGAGAGAAGGAATATACCCCACTTCCCTGCTCGGCAGTCAACCATACTTTTTAATTTCTCTTTTTTCATAAGCTCTCACTCTTCTCTTTCTTTTACTCCTTAGAAACATTTTGCTCATGAACAAACTCTTATCTTGAGGTTCCGTAAATTCTCGCATGAAGGGTCTTAAATATGTTTAAAAGATCTCTTCTCTCCTTAGATGTCATTTGTCTCAGGATAGATTCTATATGTTTCTTTCTCTGATCCTCAAACTTACTTATTATCTTCCGCCCCTCACCTGTAATAGCCACCCTTACCATTCGCCTGTCCTTTGGATCAGACTTTCGAACTACAAAGTCTTTTTGCACCAATTTATCCACTGTACGAGTGAGAGTGCTTGGATCCATGGAAATGCTTCTACCCAACTCCGACATGGTAGGCTCTTCTTTCAAGGAGAGTTCTTTAAGAACAAATATCTCTGGAAGGCTTACATCCATATGCAAAACCTCCTGGGGTTCATCGGTCCGGAAGGCCTTTTCCAGGTCCGGCAAAAGAGCAATCATTTGGTCAACGGATTTTTTGATTTCCTCCTCCATTTTAGCTCCTCGTCTTTTCGCAAGATAATCAAAGGAAAAATCCTTTTTGCCTTGAGATCCCCTTCCTCGTCGGCCACAAAGTTACTTGAAAGTCCTAATTTCTAGAAATTTTGTATAGATTTGAATTAAGTAATTTTATCGGTATCGAAATTTTGAAACTCTATACCGTAAAATGTTTGACATATTAAAATTTATTATAATAAAATATTTTTGATATTAAAATTTATTATAATAAAATATTTTCAATTGTCAAGTATCAGTTAAAAATTTTGCTGGTCAAAATTGGGGAGTCTCCGGCCCATGCGTGTAGCTCCTGTTATCCTCCTAGTTTTTTTGAGAATGATGAGCCAGAAAAAATGAAAAATAGGCATTTTTAAAAAGGATTTTAGCTGAATAAGAACCGACCTCTTTAAAACGAGGGAGAACAAATAAAATAATATGAAGGAAGTTTCAACTATCTCGCATATTCCTAACCTGACTTCTGCATTTTCAAGAAAAAAAGTAGTATTTATGGAGATTTGCGAGTCCGTTCATTCACTATATTTGCAGTATGCCAAGTTTTTATGGGTTTCATAACCTCGGGGGGAATAGCAAGACTTCTATAGATTTCAAGATGACGAGCTTCTGCATTAACAGTGCGGCGAATATTTAGAATTTCTCTACTGGTTGTCGGTAGGATTACTGTTGCTACCTGATGAGTTCTTAACATATCTTTAACCGTAAGCCATGAGGTATGGATATCCTTATCAAGAAGAGTTTTTTCAATAGCTACTAAGAGATGATAAGCAAGGATACATAAAAAGATATGCGTTTGAACTCTTCTTTCCAGTTGATGAAATATAAGATCAATTACTAATTTCTTCTCGTGAGATTCTCTAATTGCCCTGTCCTTTTCGCTTCTTGCCTCGCTAATGCAAAGAATGTAAAGCTCATTGGCCTTTTCTATTTTCTTAACGAAAACACCTGATTTCTTCTGGGAGGGATTTGTTGTACAACAGCTCTTTTGGAGGGATGGCGTATAATGGGGCGCGCGTTTGCGAAGTGCGAAAGGCGTTTCGAAGAGCGAGGCGCAAACACGCTCTTAGATGAAGTTGCATTCTCTATTCTTCAGGTGGGACAGTTAATTCCGTAGCTTTCTGAATTCCCACTGCCACTTCCGAAATGATACCCAACCTGACATATATCGGGTGAACCATCTTTCTTAACTCAGCAAGTTTCCTTGCGAATATGAGAGCGCCTAAGACACACACTATACCGCCTATTATTAGAGTATTTGGCGCACCTAAAAAACTTGCCAAGCCACCTGCTAAAAAACTGCCAAAGGGTGCTGTGCCCATAAATGCCATCGTGTAAAAGCTCATAACACGACCCCGTTTGTCATCATCAACGATAGTTTGTAAAAGTGTGTTGCTAGATGCCATCTGCAGCATCATTCCAAGACCAGTTATTATCATCAATATTAAAGAAAGCAAAAAGAGACGAGATAAAGAAAATGTAACAAGCCCAAAGCCAAAGATACCTGCAGACAGAGGAATAATTTTTCCAAGACCCAAAACACTTCTTTTAGACGCAAGATAGATGGCACCCATCAAAGCGCCAGCCCCTGAAGCTCCCATTAGAAAACCGAAGGTATGAGGACCACCATGAAGAATTTCTTTGGCAAAAACAGGCATAAGTACAGCATAAGGCATTCCCACCAAACTGATCAACCCGAGCAAAAGTATAATAAATTTTAGAGGTGCAAAGCCAAAGGTATAAGAAAATCCTTCCTTTAATTCTTTTATTAGGTTAGGATTCTGAATTTCTCTCTTTTGGGACTTCACCTTCATAAGAATAAGCGATACGATAACAAAAAGGTAACTTAAGCCGTTAAGGAGAAAACAGATTCCTTCACCTGTAGAAGCAATTAATACGCCTGCTATGGAAGGCCCCAGCAATCTCGCACCATTAACCATTGAGGAATTTAAGGCAATTGCATTCCCTAAATCTTCCTTTTTTTCTACTATTTCTACAACAAATGCCTGTCGTGCCGGGATATCAAAGGCATTAATGCAACCAAGCAATACACTTAAAAATATAATATGCCAGACCTCAATTGTTCCAATAAAAAAAAGAAACGCCAGGATTAAAGCTTGTATCATTGCCAGAATTTGAGTAATAATCAAAATATGATAGCGATTCCATCGGTCAGTCAGCACCCCGGCAAAAGGAGCTGATAGGAAAGTAGGGATTTGACCAGCGAAGCCAACCACACCTAACAAGAAAACGGAACCAGTTAGACTATACACCAGCCAGGGCATAGCGATTCGTTGTACCCACGTTCCAATCAGCGAGATGCTTTGACCTCCAAAAAAGAGGCGATAATTTCTATATTGAAGTGAACGAAAGATGATTTTAAGTCCTGTTGGCTCATTAGTATAATGCTTACCGGATACCATTTTCATCGAAAATTAGCTCTTTTCTTAACTGCAATTTCATCTAACAAGGTATACCGAACCTATCTACCACTTATTCGTCGTTCTATGTCAAGACCTTCCCACTAACCCTCTGACTTTTCTTT
>CAZIXA010000016.1:0-52093 GCA_964543295.1 uncultured Clostridia bacterium
AAAAGAAATGTCCAGCCATTGGTTACTGGAGAGGATGGCAAAAAAGTTGTCGAAGCTGTAATAGCTGCTAATAAGTCGATTCAAACAGGTCAACCGGTGAGCTTTCCACTTTGAGCGCAGAAAGTGTCGAAGGAGATAATCATGGGAGAAAGAGGAGGATGTACCAGAAAGGTCTTGCGAGTCAATTTGACTGGCAAAAGTAGTTCTACAGAGCATATAGATAGAGAAGTTTTTGAGAAGTTCTTGGGAGGAAGAGGAGTAGCTGCTAAAATTTATTTTGAGGAGATTGCTCCGGAGGTTGGGCCACTGGATGAGGCCAATAAACTGGTCTTTATGAGTGGTCCTTTGACCGGCACCATTGTTCCCGGGAGTACTAAGTTCCAATGTGCTACCAAATCATCTGAGACAGGGATATATCTTTGTTCTAATGCCGGAGGAGATTTCGGCCCGCAGCTCAAGTTTACCGGTTACGAAGGCTTAATCATAGAAGGTAGAGCTTCCAAACCTGTTTATCTATCTATCAATGATGATAAGGTGGAAATTAAAGATGCCACTAAACTCTGGGGTAAGACAACCGGCCGGGTTGATAAAATTCTTAGAGAGGAAATTAGTAACTCTAAAGCTGGAGTAATGAGTGTGGGGCCGGCAGCGGAAAGAAAGGTGGCTTTTTCCTGCATTAAAGTAGATGGCAGAAGCTTCGGGCGTGGAGGTGCTGGGGCAGTCATGGCTTCCAAAAATCTTAAGGCCATAGTGGTTAAAGGACAAGGCAGGTTAAATTATGTTAATCTATCTGAACTTAAAAAAATGATTAAGCCTCGCGAGGTGAGAAAAGCCTGCCAGAGCTTAGCTGATTATGGAAGACCCATCTATACCGAGTCGATAAACGAGCTAGGCTGTTATCCAGTAAGAAACTTTCAAACTGCCGTATTTAGTGAAATTGATAAAATTGATGCCCGGTTTATGAACGAGAATTTTTTTGTTAAAAATCGGGCTTGCTTTAAGTGTCCCGTAGCCTGCTTGAAGGTATGCCGGGTGAAGACGGGTAGGTTTGAAGGATGGACAGTGGCTCCGGAATATGAAACAATATGGGCCCTGGGAGCTCAGTGTGGGGTATCAGACTTTAATGCAATTTTATCTGCTAACCTGTTGTGTGATGAGTATGGTATGGATACGATATCTACCGGTAATATAATTGGCTTTGCTATGGAACTTTATGAGAGAGGAACGATTACCCAAGAAGATACCGGGGGACTGAGGTTGACTTTTGGCAGTCCTGAGGCTGTATTAGGAGCTATTGAGCTCATAGCCAAACGAAAGAAAGTCGGTGATATACTAGCTGGGGGATTTCGGGGAATAGCCGCTGAAGTTCCTGGCTCAGAGCAGTACATGATGCAGGTTAAGGGAATGCCCTTCGCTGCTTACGATCCCAGAGGGTTCTATGGGATGGGGCTGACCTATGGTACCTCCTCCCGAGGTGCCTGCCATAATGTGGGCGGCTGGTCAATCAGGGCCGAACTACTAAGTGGAGAGTATGATAGATTTGCGCTTAAGGGTAAAGGTAAGCTAATAAAGAGCATTCAAGATACCAGAGCCTATATTGATTCTCTAGGTATATGTACCGTGGTGAGGAGGGCTCTGGGATTCAGTGATAAGCCAGATCCAACTATCCTTAACTTAGTAACTGGTCTGGATTTCACAGATAAACTCATGGAGATAGGTGAGAGAATCTACAACCTGGAGAGGCTGATATTAACCAGAGAAGGGATACGCCGAAAGGACGATATGCTGCCTCCAAGGATAATGAAGGAAAAACTACCTGAGGGTCCAGCTAAGGGTCATGTGTTAACCAAAGAGATGTATGAAGTTGAGCTTGATGAGTATTATGAAGCAAGAGGATGGGATAGAGAGGGACTGCCTACCCCTAAAAAAATAGAGAATCTGGGGTTAGTTGATCTCTGATTAATATTTTGATAAGATTCAGAAGATAAATTAAAAGTGGTCTCCGGGTATGGTGCTGGAGTTGAAAGGTGTAGATTAATGAGACAACTAATGAAACCTTTTAAAACCTTGGTGAATATGAAAAGTGGCGAGCTCTATCCCTGTAGCCATGTAATTGAGAGGAGATTGAGTGATACGAAGGGAATGTGGCTTGACAGCCAGGCCTATAGTAGACTCCTTAATCAGGGAAATAAGCTGATCTATAAGGTATATGAAGTAGACGTTCCTCAGGAGTCTGGACAATTGCCCCACTGTACGACTATCATCTACCCCGGGAAAGTAGGAAAAGAATATTTTATGACCAAAGGGCACTTTCATCTTAAGGAGGATACAGCCGAGATCTATTTTTGTCTTCAAGGAGAGGGGTATTTATTGATGCAAACCAGAGGGGGACAAGTTTCCTCCATCCAAATGAAATCAGGTACTATAGGCTATGTTCCTCCTTATCAGGGACATAGGACGATGAATACCGGGGATGGGGAGTTTATCTTCCTTGCCGTATATCCAGGAGATGCGGGGCACGATTATAAAGCTGTGGAGGAGAGGGGCTTTGCTAAAGTTTTAGTAGAAGAGAGAGGAAGTCCGCAGCTTAAGAAAAATCCAAAGTACGTAACCGAGCCAGAATAAATGGTATCCCCTCCTCCTAAAATTATGGTTATTGGTAGTATGAATATGGATCTGGTGATAAGAACTCCCAGGATGCCTCTTCCAGGAGAGAATATCTTTGGCAAAAGATTTCGAATGTTTCCGGGGGGTAAAGGTGCTAATCAGGCGGTGGGTGCGGCCAGACTGGGAGCAGAGGTGACTATGTTTGGCCGGGTGGGAAAGGATATCTTCGGAGAAAGACTCCTAAGGAATTTAAGAGAGGAGAAAGTAAACGCTAACTACGTAGAAAAAGATGAAAATGAGGCTACCGGTATAGCTTTCATCTGCGTAGATGATACCGGCGAGAACAGTATAATAGCGGTATCCGGCGCTAATATGCGCTGTTCTAAAAATGATATTGATATAGTAAGGTCATTATTTTCTGAGATGGATCTTCTCATTTTGCAGCTAGAAATTCCAACGGATGTTGTGAGTTATGCTATAGAAATCTCGCATGGTTATCACCTTCCAGTTATTCTCAATCCTGCTCCGGCAAAAGAGTTTAAAATCGAACTCTTGGATAGCAATGATATATTGACCCCTAACCGATACGAGGCCGGTCTTTTAAGCGGCGTAAAAATAAAGGATCTGCCATCAGCTAAGTTGGCTGCCCAAAGACTTCAAGATCGAGGGGTTGAGGTGGTGGTTATAACTATGGGAGAAAGAGGGGCTTTGTTGACGGATGGCAAGAAGACCTCATACGTACCAGCGAGGTCGGTAAAGTCCGAAGACACTACTGCTGCTGGCGATGCTTTTACCGCTGGACTGGCGGTGGCTTTAACTGAGAATAAGGAATTGGAAGAAGCGGTACATTTTGCTAATGATGTAGCTGCCTTGTCCGTAACCAAGCCAGGAGCCCAGACCTCACTCCCTACTCGTAAAGAAGTAGGAGAATTTAATCGGGATCAAGCTTAGCTGGAGAAAAAAATGAAAGTGAAAGTTGCTGCCTCATTAATGTGTGCAGATCTTACGAGGCTGGGGGATGAAATAAAAAAACTGGAAAGGGGAGGAATAGACCTCTTTCACTTCGATATTATGGATGGCCATTTTGTTCCCAATCTGATGCTGGGACCGCTGATTCTCAAGTCTTTAAGAGATAAAACCTCTCTTCCGTTTGATGCACATCTCCAAATTACTAATCCAGAGAAATACATCGATAGATTTGCTGAGGTTGGAAGTAACATCATTTCCATCCATGTGGAGGTTTGTCATTCTCTGTACCGTGTAATCGATGTAATCAAAAAAAACGGAATGAAGGCGTGTGTGGCTCTTAATCCGGCTACACCTCTTTCCTTGATTGAATATGTACTGGCCGAGGTTGATATGGTCTTATTAATGACCGTTGATCCTGGGTATGCCGGGCAAGCCTTTATTCCGGCGGTGGTACCTAAGATCAAGCGCCTGCGAGACCTAATCGAAGAAAAAAAGCTCAACGTAGACATTGAAGTAGATGGTAATATCAATGAGAAAACTGTCCCCCAGGTTCTTTCTGCTGGGGCCAATGTTCTGGTAGCCGGTACATCAAGTATATTTAGTGGAAAGGAGGATCTTGAAAAAGCCACCAGATCCTTCAGGAAAATTTGTGGGCTTGATCCCGGAAAATAGGAGAAGTGAGAATGAAGACTTTCAGGCAGGGACTGCATTTGGCAGAGAAGAAAGAATTAAGTGAAGAGAAAAAGATAAAAAGGGTCTCTTCTCCTCCCAGGGTTATCCTTCCCTTGAGTCAGCATACCGGTGCTCCCGGCAGACCACTGGTTAAAGCAGGGGACCGGGTAGAAGAAGGTCAAAAAATCGCCGAGGCTGACTCTTTCATTTCCAGTCCCATTCACGCCAGTATATCAGGAAAGGTTAGCTCTATTGAGAAAGTGCCCCATCCGGTGGGAGGTGAGGGTGAGGCCATAATTATTGAAGGGAATGGCAATGGGAGAAAGGTGTGGGAGAAAGGAGAGGCCGATCTAGGGTCTTTGGCAGCCGAGGAGATTAGAAAAATCATCCGGGAGGCGGGAATAGTAGGATTAGGAGGGGCGGCTTTTCCTACCCATGTCAAACTCAGCCCTCCCCAGAATAAACCCATAGATACTATAATCTTAAACGGGTGTGAGTGTGAGCCTTATCTTACTGGAGATCACCGTCTTATGCTGGAAAGAGCCGATGATTGTTTGTATGGCTTAAGAGTGATTATGAAGACAACTGGCGCTGCCAGAGGTTATGTGGGAATTGAAGGCAACAAGTCCGATGCTATAGCCTTAATGAGAGAAAAATTGAAAGCCGATAAAAATATTCAAGTGGTTCCTTTAAAAACGAGGTATCCCCAGGGGGGAGAGAAGATGCTCATTAAGGCAATTCTTAATCGTGAGGTTCCCTCGGGTGGACTTCCTCTTGATGTGGGAGTGGTGGTGAATAATGTGGGCACAGCCCTAGCCATTGCTGAAGCTATAAAATGGAGTAAGCCTCTTTTAGAAAGGGTAGTTACCGTCACCGGTTCCGGGGTGAAGCAGCCGGCTAATCTCTGGGTTCCTCTGGGAACCCCTTTTTCTTGTGTAGTTGCGGAATGTGGAGGATTGAGAGAAAACGCCAGCAAAGTGATCATGGGTGGCCCCATGATGGGGTTATCCCAATATACTCTTGATGTTCCCGTGGTCAAGGGAACATCTGGGATCCTGGTTTTGACCGAATCGGAAGTCATGTTCAGAGAGGAAGAGCCTTGTATCAAGTGTGCCCGCTGTATAGATCACTGCCCCATGGGTCTTCTTCCTACCATCCTTGCTCGTCTCGTAAAGGCAGAAAGATGGGATAGTCTAAAAGATTATGGGGTGATGGATTGCATTGAATGCGGTTGCTGCGCCTATGTCTGTCCATCCAAGATTCCCCTGGTACATCTAATGAAGTTGGGTAAATTTCAGGTTAGCCAAAGGCAGGCTTAAAATGAACAATCAAACAGTCATGAGACTGGACAAAAAATATGTGATGCATACCTATTCTCGCATCCCTATAGCCATAGAAAGAGGTGAAGGGGTAAGGGTCTGGGACAGTGATGGAAAAGAGTATCTTGACTTTATCTCTGGTATCGGCGTAAATGCTGTAGGACACTGCCATCCAGAAATAGTTAAAGCTATGGAAAGTCAGCTCAAGAAACTTCTTCACTGCTCTAATCTTTATCATATTAACCTTCAGACTAAATTGGCCGAGACTCTATGTGAGATCTCTTTTGCTGATAAGGTATTTTTTTCTAATTCTGGAGCTGAGGCTAATGAAGCTGCCATTAAATTGGCTCGAAGGTTTGGTAGCAAGCTGGGCGGGAGAAGATATGAGATAATTACTATGAAAGGTTCCTTTCACGGAAGGACTCTGGCCACCCTAAAAGCCACTGCTCAGACAAAATATCAAAATGGTTTTGGTCCTTTTCTTCCCGGATTCAAGTACACCTCTTTCAACGATCTAAAAGGAGTTAAAAAAACGATCTCTTCTAAAACCTGTGCGGTAATGCTGGAGCCTATTCAGGGAGAGGGAGGGATAAATGTAGCCTCAGAGGCCTTTCTACGTGAGCTTCGCCAGTTCTGTGATGAAAAGGAGATTTTGTTAATCCTGGACGAGGTTCAATGTGGTCTGGCGAGGACAGGTAAGATGTTTGCCTACCAGCACTACGGGATTGAGCCGGATGTGATGACTCTGGCTAAACCCCTGGGTGGAGGAATGCCTATAGGGGCAACTCTGGCTAAAGAGAAGGTTGCTTCTGCGTTTGAGCCGGGAACTCATGCCTCTACCTTTGGCGGTAATCCCCTGGCTTGCTCGGCTGCCCTGGCCTTTCTGAAAGTGGTGAAAAAAGAAAATCTAGTTGAAAAGGCTCGAGAGAGGGGAAACTACTTTCGGGCGAGGTTGGAGCCGCTAAAGAAAAAATTTTCCTTCGTTAAGGAAATAAGAGGTAAGGGGTTGATGGTCGGACTTGAACTGGGGTTTCCCGGTAAAGATATTGTCAAGAGGTGTCGTGACAGGGGTCTTTTGATTAACTGTACGGTGGAAAAAATCCTTCGTTTTCTCCCTCCTTTAATTGTTGAGGAGAGTGATATAGATGAGGCAGTGAAAATTCTGGATACCGTTTTTTCTCACCTTTAACTACCAACCTTACGATTTTTGTAAGCTTTTTGTTAATGGGCAAAGTCAAGATGGGCAAGTTGAATGCCTAAATCCTGACCACAACTTTTAAAACTACCCCTTCCTTCACCGCCTTAATGCCTTCAATAATATTCTCTAGAGGGATAACCTGAGTGATATACTTTTTGGCATCTATTTTTCCTTTAGATATTAGCTTCAAAGAAAGCCGATGATGCTCAGGAGAAAAACTGTAGGCACCAAAAACCTGCAGATTCTTGTAATGGAGCAGGTTAGCATCAAGACTGGAGGAACTTTTCCCCGGAGGAAGCCCTCCAAAAAAGATGACCCGGCCTCCATTTTGGGCTATTTCTAGCGCATCCTGCTGGGCTTTGGTGGAAGAACAGGCCACAATAACGACATCCGCACCCAAACCTTCTGTTTCGTCATTTATCTTCTTAATATATCCAGGGTCACTACTCTCAAGAAGAAGATCGGGGCTAAATCGCTCGGCCAGTTTTAACCGCTCATTCAATAAATCTACCATAACAATCTTTAGAGCGCCACGAATACGGGCAATTTCACAGTGAAAACAACCGACGGGACCAGCTCCGATGATAACCACGCTATCTCCTATTCCAACTTGGGCACGATCTTGCGCATTAAGGCAGGAGGAAGGGGGCTCGGAAATGGCAGCTTCTTCAAAGGAAAGACCTTGAGGAATGACATTAACATTTCCCAATTTTAAAGCCTCTTCCGGAATAGCCATAAACTCAGCAAATCCTCCTGGCCAATGCTGAGCAATTTCGTTGGTATTCTGGCAAAGATAATATTTCCCCTCGAGGCAGAAACGGCACTTACCGCAGTAAACGACAGGAGCCACCGCCAGACGATCTCCCTTATGGAAACCTTTAGTTTGATCGCCCCCTTCTTCTACTATTCCTGCAATCTCATGGCCGATAATCCAGGGAGGAGTAACACTTTTGTGACCCCCAAAGTATGTGCGAACATCTCCTCCACACAAACCACAAGCTTTGACTTTTAAAAGTAAGCCCGCTGGTGGACAGGTGGGTTTTTCAATCTCTTCAATGCGAAAATCTTGAATAGCATGGTATACTAACGCTCTCAATGTTCATTCTCCCTTCTTTGCTAGTTTATTCTGGCAGGAGTGATTTTCAATAACATCGAGATAGGCAAGGCGCTCGGCGTACTTACCCCCAAGAAATTCTTCCCTTAACCAAGTTCTGACACACTCAAGAGCCAGTTCTTCCCCTAGAACCCGGGCTCCCAGACGAATTACATTGGCGTCATTGTGCCGCTTAGCATAAGAGGCAGTAAACTGGTTGTAACAGAGGGCTGCTCTGATACCAAAGACTTTATTTGCTCCCATTGCCATACCGATACCGGTTCCACAAACCAAAATACCCTTTTCGCATTTTCTTTTGGCCACCAGACGTCCCACTTTCTCGGCTATGGGCCCGGTGCCGACACTCCTCAAGGTATGGATACCTACATCCAGGATAGTTCTTCCTTCTCCACAGAGGTATTCTTTGATCTTCTCTTTCAGAGAGAACCCGGCATGATCACTTCCCACAGCAAAGTCGTATTTCTCGTCTTCTTCAGATTTTAGCTTCTTGGGCATTGGTTTACCTCTGCCCACAGTCCCTGATTCTGTCCGGCAGAAGATCAATCTTACTCCCTGTTCTTCCGCTATCCTCATCCGCAGCATCTTGCTTGAGACCACCTTTGCTTTTTCTGAATTTAACCAGCCTTGCTTTTTGGCCCTGTCTTACTTATTTACTCTTAAGCTCAGATTCCCAGAGGCTTTCCTGTAGTTTCCAAAGCTGGTAAACTGTCGAATCAGTTTCTGGCTCAACCATATCCATGCCGATATATTCTCCTTTGGCGATTCTCACCTTGACTCTGGCTCCTCCAGCTAGTCCTAGAGGTAAGAGATTTTTTTTTCTGGCTTCCTGCATTGGATAGATTCGTCCAAACACATGGTAGCCCCCTATTCCGTCAATAGTAATTCCGACATCTAGATTCTGCTTGGCTACCGTTACTACTTCAGCTACTCTTTGCTCTGAGTTTAAAGTGGGTTCATTAAAGAGAACAGCTCTAACCACGGAGAGAGGAGTCTCTATACTGCATAGATGATAAGGACGGTAAAGAAGATAATAGGGTCCCAGTCCCATGCTATAGTATTCTAAATCTTTTCTTATTCTCTCCTTATTAGTGGTTACTATCAGAAAAACCCCCGGAGCCACTTTACCGATAGAGTAGTCAACTACCCCACTTTTACTCAATATGCCTCCATCTTTCTTTGGTATTAAGACCTGCGTGAGTTCAGAGACATCAACTTTGGGACCATGCATTCCCGGTATGTCGGGAACGAGACCCGTGGCGTTGGCTACTGCCGCCATTTCAATCATGGTTTTTGTCCCGTCTATAAAAGAATTTAGCATTCTGGGACTCATATCTTTTCTCAGAGCTTCTTCTTGGCACTGATCAGGGGTAGCATCAAAATCCAGAGGATTGTTTTTACCTTTACCGGCAGCCACTACCGAAAAACCTAAAGAAGAAGCGAAGTTATAGAGTTCTTTTATGGCTCCCGGCTCGTCTCCGGCAGAGACAGTATAGACAACATTGGCTTTATCGGCCATCTTCTTCAGTATCCAGCCCACTGTCACCTCGGTTTCCACATTCAGCATGATTACATGCTTTTGATGAAAGATGCACTCTAAAGCAACCTGGGCACCGATTTTAGGGATGCCAGTGGCTTCCACCACTGCTTGAAGAGAAGGAATGGAAATCAGAGCCAAAGCATCCTTGCAGATGATGACTTTTCCTCTACCTAGGAGATCCTCTGCTTTTTCCGGGTCCTCAACAACGGCAATGCTCCCCCCGGGAATTCCCGCAGTCTCATAAGCGCCCTTAGCTTTTTCCTGGTCTAATTCGGCGATGGCTGCAACTTCTACTCCCGGCATTTGGCTTACCAGATTTACCATTCCTGATCCCATCTGCCCGCATCCAACTAGACCCACCTTTATAGGCTGCTTCTTTTCTTGAAGAGATTTTAGTTTTTGATAAAGCAGTTCCAATTTATCAACCTCCCCTGGAACTTATTCGGTGAAGTGAATAATTGATGTTCTTGAGGGCTGGGTAAAGTCCTCTGTAAATAAGATATCTGCGCTGATACCGGGAGTAAATTTTTTTATTCGGTTCAATTCTGTCCCTGGTGGTCACCATTTGTTCGACTCCGTTTTCAATAGAAGGGTAATTCCCCAGAGCATAGCTAGCAAGAATGGTGGTTCCGAGGCAAGAAGCCTCCTCAGTTTGCAAAGTGAGAACAGTTTTTCCCAGGATATCCGACCTTATCTGTAGCCAGAACTGAGATCTACTACCTCCCCCAACTGCTCTGACCTCTTTAATATTAACTCCATACTTTTCAAAAATGTCTATACTTATCTTTTGCTCATAAATGACGGCTTCCAAGATGGCTCGAATAATATCGGCCTTGTTGGTGTGAATACTCAAACCCACTATTGCTCCCTTGGAACGAGCATCTATCCAGGGAGTGCCGCTCCCTACAAAATGGGGAAGAATCATACTTTCCGCAATGCCGGGCTTACTTTGGTTTACTATTAGGTCAAAGACATCCTTTCCTTCCTTCTCAGCCAGCTTTACTTCTGGCCCACCAAAGTTATCTCGATACCATCTGAGGAGAAGCCCACAGGTCTGATTTAAAGTCATCAGCCAGAACCTGTTAGGAACCACGTGACAGTAGCAGGCAAAGTTACTCGGTCTTATTTCCTTCGCCACTGAATTGTTCTCCACGGTGACACCGAAAATTTCTGCCGTCCCCAGAATGTCTCCCCCCACTCTCTTCTTGATGGCACCTGCTCCCAAAGCCGCACAGGTTACATCGTGTCCGCCGGTGACCAGCAGGACATCAGTCGGTAGACCCAAAGTTTGAGCTATTTTTCGATTAATTTTGCCGATCACCTCTCCTGAGGGATAGATATTGGCCAGTTGATTCTGGTTTATTCCGGCATAATCTAATATCTGCGCTGACCATTTTTTCTTTTCCATATCAAAAAGTCCAGTCCTACAAGCAAGGGAGTAGTCAATGGCGGGAACACCGGCTAGTTTGAAGAAGGCAAAATCCTCGTAACAAAGGTAGCGAACAGTTTTTTTGGCAATCTCCGGCTCATGCTTCTTGACCCAGAGGATCTTGGCTACTGTAGTGAGGGGATGAGGAGGAACTCCAGAAGTCTCTAAAAACCATTTGGCTCCCAGCTTGCTTTTTAAACGCTCTGCCTGCTCGACTGACCTCATATCCATACCGAGGATGGAATTACGCAAGGACCTTCCCCGTTGATCGAGAAAGACCACTGCCTCACCCTGAGCTGAGATGCAAATCGCCTTGATAGGAGCGTGTAGTTGTTTATCTTCAGTGATCTCTGACAAAACCATTCGAATGGTGTTCCAAACAATATCAGGATTCTGCTCAGCCCACCCCGGATAATCACTGGTAACCGGATATTCCCTTCTAACCAGTTTTAAAAGTTTTCCTGTGGTATCGAAGAGCCCAGCTTTGCAGACAGTAGTTCCCAGATCTAATCCTATGAGAACCATCACAACACTCCTCGTCCTCTGTTAGCTGCTAACAAAGCGATAGCGTTCCTGAAAATCATCCTTCAGGTGCTCATAAAGTCTTTTGTACAGTTGAAAGTAATCGTTGTATAACCGATAAGCTCTCTGGTCGGGTTCAGTTTTACTCTTTATCGATAACCAGTTCTTTACTTCCTCGCCACTTTTGATAAGCTTTGCTCCCATCGCAGCTAACACAGCATTTCCCAGAGGCGCTCCCTCTGACTCCGTGTAACGAAGACGCATGCCTGTAATGTCGGCTAAAATTTGTCGCCAAACCGGACTTCTTCCTCCGCCGTTAATGAGGGTTGCTTCTGTTACCGTAACTCCATGACTGGCCATGATTTCTAGCATGTGACGGTATCGATATCCAATCGATTCCAGTACAGCTCGGTAGAGGTGTCCTCTGGTGTGATTCAGAGTTAGGCCAAAGAAGACACCTCGTGATGTTCGGTCCCAGTTAATGGTGAGTTCTCCCGAAAGAAATGGGAGAAACAGCAATCCCTCTGCTCCCAGCGGGATGCGGGAGGCCTCCAAATCCAACTGTCGGTAGGAAATATCAAATTGGCCTCCTGGTCCAGCCAGAACCTGCCGTAACCACTGAAGTGAGCCACCAGCATAAGAAGTGGCAAAACTTATGTACCGATTGGGCAAGGCATGAGAGGAATTAATGAGACGGGGATCGAAGTTGGGGTTATCCATAGGGATGAGTAAGTTTCCGGCGGTTCCCAACATCACGCAAGCCTCTCCCTGACGATAAACGCCCGCTCCCAGGGTTGAGGAAGCAAAGTCTCCACATCCTGTGACTACCAGGGTACCCCTATCAAGACCAGTTTCTCCGGTTACCTTGGTGCTCACCCGACCGACTACCTTGTGTGAAGGTACTAAATCAGGCAGCATCTCAATGGGAACCCCCATCTTCTCACTCATAACCGGCGACCAGCATCTCTTGCGGTAATCATAGAAAGGTATGGAGAGGTTGCCACAGGTGAAGTCAGTCACTGTTTCGCCACAAAGCTTCAGGACCATGTAGCTGTGAGCCTGAAGTAGCTTCCAGGTTCTCTTAAAGATTTTTGGCTCCTGATGCTTTATCCAGAGCACCTTAGGGCCCCAGAAATAATGGTCAATACGGTTGCCGGAGATTTCGAAGCAAGTATCTGTCCCGATGTGCTGTTCCATCCAGGCGCACTCTTGGTCGGTTCGCCGGTCACGCCAGATAATGGCTCTACGGAGGGGGTTTCCCTGGTGATCGATTGGAAAACAGCAGGGTAGTAGGCTACTGATTGATATGGCAGCAATATTCCCGCGGGATACTCTGGCTCTGGTAAGAGACTGGTGAATTATGTGACAGACCGCCTGCCACCAGTCCTCAGCGTCAACCTCGTCCCAAGAAGAATGTGGAGAATGGATGGTATACGAAAAAGAGGCCTTCCCCAGGCATCTACCCTGGGGATCAAACACTCCTCCTTTAGCCTGAGAGGTTCCAATATCTATCCCAATTACCAGTTCCCGGGAGCTCATAACTTTTTCCGATAATCTGATTTGTCTTTGTCAATTCTGAATCTTCGGTGTTCCCAGGCCTCCGGATTGGCCAGAAATTCCGGTTTGCAGTCGGCCAGAAAGTCCTCAATTGCCTTTCTGGCTAGTGGAGAAGCTACCCTATAAGATTCGTAACTGGCCCCGGCAATGTGAGGGGTCAGCAAGACATTGTCTAGATCCAGCAGTGGGTGATCAGGGGACAGCGGCTCTTCCTCGAATACATCCAGGGCTGCACCGGCAATTTTATTGTTAACCAACGCCTCATACAAGGCATTGTAGTCAATTACGGAAGCCCGAGCGGTATTGATAAAGTAGGCGGTGGGTTTCATCAGAGAGAAATGATGTCTTCCAACCAGACCGCGGGTTTCAGGACTGTCCTTAATATGCACAGTAAGAAAATCTGACTCTCTGAATAGAGTGTCACAATCAACCAGCTTTACTCCAAATTCTGCCGCTTCTTCAGGTGAAACGTAGGGATCATGGGCAATGACAGTTACCTTAAAACCTCTGGCTCGGCTGACTACTTCCCGGCCGATGGCACCAAATCCCAAGATACCCAGAGTCCGACCAGCTAATATGGGTCCTTTGAACCTCAAGAAGCTAAAGTTCCGGGGATCGTTCATAATCCAGATAACATCACCCTTGGCGAAGCCCTCTCGTCGGGGATTTTTCTCGGTAAGCTGTCGAGACTTGATTAGACAGTGAGTCTCAGCAATGTGTCGAGCAAGAGCTACTATCACACCCAGGGTAAAATCAGCTACCTGATCAGAGCTGCGACCAGGACAGCAGGCCACTGGTATGCCTCTTTCTGTGGTGGCTGTTAGGTTGATGTTACGGTCTGCACCAGCCCGCAGCGAAACTATTAACTTCAGGTTAGAAGCGGCATCCAATACCTCTGGTGTTACCTGATCAAACTCTACCACCAGAACATCAATGTCTCCTAACTCCGCAGCCAGTTCCTCTGGCCCGAGAATCTTGGATCTCACGTAGAGACCACGAATTCTTATCTCATCAAAGTAGCGATTCAATATCTTCAGGTCTTCATCCTCTAGTCTACTGGTCAATAAGAGTCTCATCCTCAAAACCCCTTTCACTGTTTTCTCAGCCAATCGGCATACTATTATCCCCTCACAGGCCAAAACCCATCACTTTGACGGTGCTGAAGAAGAATAGATGCTAGAAGCCGACATTTACCTCCGTACAAGATAATCAAGGGAAAATTCTTTCCCCTTGAAATCCCCTTTCCTCTCCCTTAGTAGTTTCTGATATATACTGCATTCATTTGTTGCCTTCCCAACGTTCCTGAATATACTGTTATTATGATAGAGCAAGATCTTTTCATCTGTCCTCGGGGTAGAAAGCTACCAAGACGATTTAAGAGCCATCGCACTAACTAAATTATCTACTGGGCGAAAAAGGAAGAATGCAACACTTATCCAGATCGAAAAAGGCGCATTGATAGTGCGCGGGCAATTGGTTGCCAGGTCACTCGCTATGATGAAGGCCCAACTTCTCCTCACAGCAGCAGTGACCAACCCAAGAAGCTTCTCCCTAGAGCGAGGGTCTCGTCTTTGGGGACTACGAGGGCGTTTAGGAACGTTTACAACTTTGTTCTTCATAACCTCTTCGGATACTCGTCAAATTCTTGTCTTTGGTGCAAATTGCCGAATTCTAATTGAAAGAGCAAATTAGTGCAGCTTCGCTGGATACTTCCCTTACCACGCCGTCAAGCGACGTGGCTTACGGGAAGTATTTTTAGGGTGTCAAACCGACACAGGTTAAGCAACAATTAGGGCACGGGTAGCAGTAACTATTTTCCCTTTATTGGGAAAAACCAGCCGCTCTAGGGACTCTGAATAAGGAATAGGTATCGGAACTGCTCCCAGACGGATAACAGGGGCATCCAGATAGTCAAATGCCTGTTCCTGAACTTGGGCAGCAATTTCAGCCCCCATTCCTCCAACCAAAGAGGCCTCATGAATTATCAGCAATCTTCCAGTCTTTTTCACCGAGCCCCGAATACTTTGGATATCTAATGGAACAAGGGTCCTCAGATCAAGCACTTCTGCTTCTATCTCCTCCTGATGGAGTACGTCAGCAGCCGCCATCACTTCTGACAACATGGCTGAATAAGTTACCATGGTAATATCCGAACCACTACGGCGAATTGCCGCCTTACCGAAGGGAATAAAATACTCTTCTTCCGGAACCATTCCCTTGGTACTATAGAGCAACTTGTGTTCGATGAAGACCACCGGGCTATCATCCCGAATAGCCATCTTAATTAATCCCTTAGCATCATAAGGAGTAGCCGGAATTACCACTTTCAGCCCAGGAAGATGTACAAATAGCATTTCCAAGCTCTGCGAGTGCTGAGCAGCGGTACCACCACCAGCCCCACCCTGGGTCCGAATAACCAGAGGTACCTTGGTCTGACCACCGGTCATATAGGATAATTTGGCTACTTGGTTACCAATTTGATCCATAGCCAGTAAAGCAAAATCTATATACGAAATCTCCACAAGCGGCCGCATACCGGTAATAGCGGCTCCCAGACCCGTACCTATAATAGTATTCTCTGAAATAGGGGTATCCCTGACCCGGTCTTCACCAAAGCTCTCAACAAGACCCCAGGTTACTCGCCGAGGTCCACCATAGAGCGAGATATCTTCGCCAAGCAGTATCACTCTTTCATCGCGCTTCATCTCCTCTTGTAAAGCCTCATTTATGGCGTCTCGGTAGCTAATTTCCCTCATTTCCTATGGTCTCCTCCGAATATATCGCTTGTGAGTTCCTGCTCTGCAGGATAGGGACTCTTCCTGGCAAACTCAACGGCCCTTTGTACATCTTGGGCAACCTCCTGTTCCAGTTCCTCCAGTGCTTTTGGCTCCAGCCAATTTTTAGCTAGTAACTCTTTCCTTAACCTTTTAATGGGGTCCTTCCGTTGCCATTTTTCTAACTCCTCTGGTAGTCGATAATGACCGGGGTCTCCCTTGTAATGTCCTTCATGGCGGTAGGTCAGAGCCTCGATGAGACTTGGACCATGTCCATGTCTAGCCTGGGCTACTACCTCCTGAACTGTCTCATAAACAGCCCATACGGAATTGCCATCTATCTGCTTGCCAGGAATACCATAGGCACAACTTCTCCGAGCTAGCTCCGTTACTGCTGAAACTCTGCTCACATGAGTAGAGATGGCATAGAAATTATTTTCACACAGAAAGACAACCGGTAAGTTCCACACAGCAGCTAAGTTTACTCCCTCATGGAATGTTCCTTGGTTGACGGCCCCATCACCGAAGAAGCAAATTACTACCTGACCAGTCTTTCTCAATTTCACTGATAGTCCAGCTCCGACAGCAATGGGAATACCTGCTGCCACGACACCTATGGCACCCAACATTCCCACTTCAAAGGCGGCCAGATGCATGGAACCACCCTTTCCTCGACAGTAGCCATTGCTGCGTCCCAGAAGTTCGGCCATCATCCGATCCAATGAAGCCCCTTTCGCAATGCAATGGCCATGGCCGCGATGAGTAGAAACCACGTAGTCATCATTGTTGATAACAGCGCACGCTCCTACAGCTACAGCTTCCTCACCTATATAGGGATGAATTACTCCCCGTATCTCCCTCTGGACATAAAGTTGGATAGCACGTTGCTCAAATAGCCTAATGGTTAGCATTTTCCGATAGAACTGAGGAGCTAGAACAGCCCGCTGTTGTTTCTTGTCAGGCGCTAAACTCATGCTGTCCCCCAAAGTGCTAGGGCTTGTTGCAGCTCCTCTTTATTCTGAGCCCATTCTTCCAAGCTAACGCCGCGAGAATAGGCTTCAAAAGCCTGCCGGAAAGCCAAAGCCCCGGCTGTAGCACCACTAGGATGGCCATGAATGGAGCCCCCGGCGCCAATAATAATATCAGTCCCCACTGAGTCCAGAGTAGCAGGAACTATTCCCGGATGAACACCGCCAGCAAATAAAGGAAAACTTGGTTTTATTTTGGAAAAAGGTTGCTGCAATATCTGCAGAACACGCTCAAACTTATTTTCTATGAGATGAAATCGGCTCTGAGGAGGATAAACAAGAACCATATCCATACCCACCATTCGGGCCAACTTTCCACAGATTAGTTCGGAGCTCACACCTGAACATGGTGATTCGCAAAGCGCGCCGGCAAAATTCATATGCCCCATTATGGGAACATTTATGGACTTATCCTCTGCCAGAGTTCGTACCATGGAGAAGCCGACCGTTGCAAAGCTTATCATCAGTGCGTTAGCCCCTGCCTCAATCGCTCTCAGAGCGTTATCCCGAATCTTATCCTGCCGGTCAGTAACATTTATTGCAAATAGCGTCTTTTCGCCTTTCTGTTCGTCGGCTTCCGTGAGTCGGCACATGTATTCCTTCACTCGCTTTACCATTGGAGAAAAGGGAGTATCACCCATCAACTCATCGTCCTTAATGATATCTACCCCTCCCCTGGCTGCCTGGTAGACAAGTTCAGCTCCTACTTCAGGACTGATACCAGTACAGGGTTTAATAACATTACATAAGATTGGTCTATCCCATATCCCTAGAAGCCTGCGCAATCCTTCAATTCCAAATTTTGGACCAGGAAAACTTTCCAGAAAGGTTCTGGGAAACTGAAGGTCCAGTAATTTTATCCAGCCACGAGACGATAAGTTGCCAAACACACTACTCAACAGCATGGGAATTTGGGCTCCAAAGTTTATGGTAGGAAAGGCTATCTGAATTAGATAGCGTCTTGTCTTGGTACCCTGAGGAACCTCAAACTCATAATTTGGAACTTCGTGAAGAGCTATCAACTTGGCCACATGGCGACGACGGACTTCCGGTGTTTCGGCTGGTACGGCAGTCCAGGTGCCAGTAGTCTGGTCCACTGCGATCTCTACACCCAACTCTACTGGATCTACGCTTGCTCCAACCTCTAAAAAGTAGGTAGCTATCAAATAGTTTTCCTGATGGAGTCCCTCCCAGGAAGAGAAAACAATCGGATCAAATCTAACCACGCAAATGCCTCCTTTCGTCTCTTCTGTTCAGAATCTATGCATTAATGATTAGCCACTTTAAGAACTGATTTTGCCGGTTATAGGCAGGTTTTCAACTCACCCAAATTCATTTCAACTCCTAAGTGTGTCAGTCCACTAAACCCATATCTAACATCTCTTCTCCCCCTATGGTGTGTACAATAGCTCCAAAAGACCTGCAGACTTTTCCATAAGAGAGGTCTTCCGGAAAATGCAAAAGATCAATTTTTTAACTAATTCAAGATTCCAGAGGCCATTCCGTAAACCGAGAGAAAGGCTTTTATCCTTTTATAAACACAAGGAAGCAAAGATCCGTATTAAAAAAGCAAAACTCGTAGATGGAACTTTATTTCCTAGCGATTCTGGCTACAAAGGTTGTAATAGATTATGTAAGGAATGTAGTGCTATCCCAGTAGAGAAGCTTTCAACAAGGCTAGAACAGAAAATTCTTTACCGGTTAGGAAACCCTTCTAAGATAAAGCTAGGTCAAGAGATGAGAATCTTTGTAACCTGCTCCTCAGATAAATTCCCCAAAGATGAGAAAAAGCCAAAGTATTGAAGTCTTATCTTTCTGCCTTGAGGCAAAAGGTACAAACTCTTGCAAAGCATCTGATAATATAGCGAAAGTATTAGGGATAAAGGATAAGATAAATGATCTTGACTACAGGGACAAATGGTCCTATAGTAAGTTGCCTTTTATTACACCTATTTCTTTCAAATTATTGAAAATCCTATGCGAGGACATAATTAACGCAGATGGGGGAGCCAGCGAGGGATAACTGGGGCACAGCACTCTCTGCTGGAGCCTTAGAATCTACGAGTAAAGCCACTCTAGCCTATCTTATGGCGCCCATAGTTAAACCGCGGACGATGTATTTCTGAACCAGCAGAATAAGCACGATCATAGGGATAATGGCTACAGTACCCAGGAAGCAGATCTCACCCCAGAGGATGCCGTAGGCACCGCCGATGAATTCAGCGATTCCTACCGGCAAAGTTTTGGCAGCCGGCGAATGGGTAAGTATGAGGGCGTAGAGGAATTCGTTCCACGACAAAACCAGAGAAATAATTGCCACCGCAGCCATTCCGGGGGCAATTAGGGGTAAGGTAATTCTGGCAAAAGCCCCCAATTTGGTGCAACCATCTACCCTAGCACTTTCCTCAATCTCCACCGGCACCTGTTGAATGTATCCCTTCATTACCCAAATGATGATAGCCAGGTTAAACAGGGCGTATACGATTATCAAACCGGCAAGTGTATCCAACAACCCCATGTTTCTAATGATAAAGTAAATGGGGATACAGATAGTTACCGGAGGGAACATTCTGGTGGTCAAGATAAAAAAGGCTATATCCTTCCTTCCTGGGAATTTCTCTCGGGCTAGGGCATAGGCAGCTGGTACTCCCACTGCCAGGGCGAGAATAGTGGCACCGACTGCGGCAAGGAGGCTGTTGCGGAGAAAACTCATGGTTGGCCGCTGGGTAAGGGAATTATGAGCAGGCTCCCAGGTGAGATAAGAAGGTATATACTTCACGGGAAAGGTATACACTTCTACTCGGGGTTTAAAGGCGGTGGTAACCACCCAGTAGATTGGAATTAGAGCTGCCACTACGTAGAGTACTACCAGACAAATGCCGATGGTTTTAGATATGTTTATTCTCTTCATGCTTATACCTCTCAGGCAGCAATACCCGACTTGCGCACCGTAATTTGAGCTATGACGAAGATTACCACGAATACTATGACCGACATAGCAGCGGCGTATCCCACACTGAACTCCGAAAAGCCCTTTCGGTAGATAAAGAAGCTGATAACTTCCGTAGCATATCCCGGGCCTCCCTCGGTCATCATGTACACTTGGTCAAAAAGACGAAGAAGATCCATTCCTCGAAACATAAGAGCGACAATTATGGCGTACTTGAGCAGAGGGGCGGTCACATAGGTGAATCTCTGTATCTGGGAGGCACCGTCTACCTGGGCCGCGTCGTATAACTCACTGGGGATGGCCTGCAGGCCGGCCAGGAGGATAAGACCCACAAAAGGGGTCCAGCCCCAGATGTCCGCCGCCATGACACTAAGTCGGGCTAGCCAGACATCGCCCCAGAAGTCGAGCTGACCGGGAGCCAATCGCAGCTTCACTAGAATGTCGCTAATTACGCTTCCTCCAGGAAAGAGCATCAGTTTCCAGACCACTCCGGCCACCACGGGCATAACTCCCATGGGGATAATGAAAAGAGTCCTCAGGAGGCCGCGCCCCCGGAACCTCTCATTCAACACTAGGGCGATTCCCAAACCGATGAAAAACTCTATGGCCAGGGCTCCAAAAATGATTACCAAGCTGGATTCGACGCTGTTCCAGAATTCAGTCCCAAACAGAATATCCCTGTAGTTTTCCAGACCAGCAGAAACGTACTGGCTTGTAGGCTTGTACAGGACAAAGTAGGTAGTACTCCAGATAATGTTTTTGATGAAAGGATAGATGGTAAATCCTATGAACATACCCATGGCTGGGCCCAATAGAACCAGAATAATCAGGAGTTTTCTCCATTTGAATTTCTTCATTATAAAACACCTTAGTCGTTCTGGGGCCCAGTTGCAGAAACTGGGCCCCCTGTTTCATGGTGGTTCCCGTAGTGATGAAACGAGGTCCCTATACTCCGAGACTATCCAAGAGCTTGTTGACTTTCTCAATAAACACATCCCTGACTTCTGGCCAGTAGGCGCTGACTACCGGTGGGGCACCTGGTAGATAGTATCCAGCCCGTTTCATAATATCTGTCCACCTCTTTTCCATAATCTCCATGGCCTTTTCAGGCGTATATTCTCCCACCAGTCCATAGTTGACTATCATAGTACCTAATGATTCCAGAGTTGACCACTCTGAAATCCACAACTGTTCAGTGTTGGCATGGTCTAGCTCATAGAGCCAGGCTTTGGCGGGAGGGAAACCGGTCTGATAGACAGGATTTTCCATAACTTTCTTGGAGCCGGTCTCTACTCCGGTACCAGAGACGGAGTAAACGAATTGAGTTTCCGTTCCGTTTAGAAAGAAAAGCCAGGTGGAAGCTGCTTCTTTGTGCTTGCTGGCTTTCGTCAAGCCCGCGGAGGACCCCTGAACAACACTGTAGGCCTCACGAGCATTGGGCCCGGTTCCCTGAGGTAAAGGAGCGGTTTCAGGGCGTGGCTCTTCCAAAGCGAACTCACAGATCTCAGGATCATACATTTGTCTTCCCACACACTGCCACTGCTGGACCATCGCCATTTTTCCACCCAACCAGGCTTCCCGGCACTCAGAGTAACCCCAGTTATCCAGACCTGGAGGTGCGTACTTAGCAAGCTCTACCATGGTCCTGAGAGCTCCCACTCCGTCGGGAGTGTTGACAGCTACCTTCCAGCCTTCGGTAAAGAATTCTACCCCTTCAGAGCCGGCGATGTCCATCCAGGCCTTGAGGGCCCCAAAATGACGAGCGCCCGGAAATCCAATGGGATATACTCCCTTGGGTAGTACCTGCTCCAGCTTTTTGCAGTAGTCGAGGGTCTCTTCCCAGGTTTTGGGTGGTCGATCATATCCTCCTAGTGCCAGCATCTTGGGGCGATAATGGAATAATCGACAGTCACTGTCAAAGGGGAGTGAAACTATCTTGCCGTCGCGGAACGAGTGAATCCAGAAGTAGACTGGGTGAATATCCCTGATGTCGGTATATTTAAATTTAGCAACATAGGGAGCCAGGTCAGCCAGATAGGGAAGGAACATTCCGGTGTCGCCCTGGTAGTACTCCACCGTGTCGTATTTAGCAGTCCCGGCAAGGAATTCCACCAGCAGTTTTTCAGTGAATTCTTCTGAAGGGACCCCGTATAGCTTGACCTTAATTCCGGAAAGGGCTTCAAAGTCGTCCTTGAACATCTCCGGAGCGGAAACGTCGTGTCCCTGAATGGCCATAGTCACAGTGGTTCCGCCGTATTTCTCCTTAATCTTTGCCCAATCGACTGTCTTGACCCAATCGTTGGGGAATTGATATTCAGGCGGGATGCTCCACCGAGCCATCAAGAACGGTGACAATTTCCGGTCTACTCGGGGAAAAAGCTTCTCCTGGGCCTCAGTGTAGCAAAATACTGGAGTCACCCCCACAGACACTAACAATAGAGCCGCCAGTACCACCACCGCACCAACTATCACTTTGTTTCTTTTCATCTGATTTACCTCCCTTTCGTCAATGAACTCATTTTTCCGCTTTACGCCTCTTTATTCTCTTTTTCACCTCCTTTCTTCTCATAATCTTGGGCAACCCAACAGAATAAGAGTTCAGCCAACAAAAAGATCTAATTTCAAGAAGCTGATCTTTGCTCAAGGTTTATCAGGGACTGAGCCGTCTTCTCATCGGTGATGAGGATCTTGATGTACCTGCCATGGAGTGCTCCTAGGATCGCCTGTGCCTTAGCCATTCCCCCGGCCAGCCCGATCACATTTCTCATTTTGCTCAAATCTTCGATGGGGAAAGCTACAATTCTTTTGTGGAGGTCGCAGCTAACTTTTTCACCCTGGACATTGAAAAACTGGCCTAGAATATCCCCCACGGCACCTTGTTGACGTAGAGCTTCGGTTTCTCCTAGATTAAGATATCTCATCTTAACTAAAGTCGACTCCGCACCAGCTCCGCCGATGCCCACCATAGAATAGTCAGCGTGTTTGGCCATTTCCAGAGCCTGCTCTACCGTAGCATCGGCTTTAAGGGAACGAGACAGATCCTCTGATGTGGTTATGGCAGGAGCGTGAACATAGTAACACTCTCCTCCAAAGATATAGGCCAGCCTGCTCCCAACATCGTAGGGATTTAGATAAAATGAAGGGGTAAGTCCTCCATTAAGGGTGACTATTCTGAGATCGCGGATTTCTTGCGAGCGAATAAATTTAGGCACTTCGGATATGGTGATTCCCCAGCCCACAGCAAAGAGACTTCCGGTGGTGAGATGTCTCTCGAGGTATTGAGCGGCGGCTCTGGCTAAACTCTCTCTGATCTTATTTTCCGAAACTGTGGGAACTACTACTACATCCTCTAAATCAAATAAACCAACGAGTTTTTTCTCAATCTCCAGGCAATTGCTGGTAGGCCCCAGCACCTGAAAATGCACAATCCCGTCCTCCCGGGCTTTTTGAAGTAAACGACCTACCTTGCTGCGTGACAGGCCCAGCATGGTAGCGATCTGGCTCTCCTTCAATCCTTCCTTATAGTACAACCACGCTATTCTAGTTATTAGGTCGGTTGTCGGACCAGCAACCTTCATACTGAGACTCTCCCGTTTTAGAGCATTTTCTCAATAATTGAGAATAATCTTATTATAATCGAAAATTCCTAAGTGTCAAGTGAGGGTTTTGAACTCGAAAAATTAAAACCGGACTTTGACTTTTTTAGGGGGGATTCGACAAAAACGGAATCTCCTGTGACAAAGGTGGAAAATACGACTCTACTAAGCTTTTTGTTAATGGGTAGAGTAAGAAGGAGCAAATTAAGTTGGCCCTCCAGGGCTTGATTCTGATAGTCGGATTATAGTTCAGAAGACAGCCCCGGAGGGCCATTGGCTTTATATCTATCTACTAAGCGCTTCCGTAAGCTCCTCTTTTTTCTTCAGGACAATATTTCCTTCTTCTATTTCGACAGTGACGGTGTCTCCTTGCTTGAATTTTCCTTCCAGAATCTTCTCGGACAGAGGATTCTCAATTAACCTCTGGATGGCTCTCCTTAAGGGTCGAGCTCCAAAATCAGGATCATATCCCTCCTTGGCAATCAGGTCTTTTGCCTCCTCGGTGAGCTCCAGCTTGATCTCTTTTTCCTTAAGAAGCTCCTTAACTTCATTGAGCATCAAGTCTACGATTTTCTCGATCTCCTTTTTTGTCAAAGAGTGAAAGACAATGACCTCGTCCACCCGGTTTAAGAATTCTGGACGGAAGTTTCTCTTTAGTTCAGACATCACTTTACTTTTGATTTCTTCATGGGATAAAGCTCCCTTATTTTTGGCCTGAAATCCGAGATTCCCTTCCGTAGCAATCTGTTCGGTTCCCAAATTGGAGGTCATAATCAAAACGGTGTTCCTGAAGTCTACTGCGTGGCCTAAATTGTCTGATAGTCTCCCATCTTCCATGACTTGAAGGAGGATATTGAATACATCTGGGTGAGCTTTTTCAATTTCGTCCAGCAAAATTACCGAATAGGGACGACGTCTGACCTTCTCGGTGAGCTCCCCCCCTTCCTGGTATCCTACATAACCCGGAGGAGCACCAATAAGCCGAGAGACGTTGAACCTCTCCATATATTCAGACATATCCAACCTGATCAAGGCATCCTCATCTCCGAAGAGGAACTGGGCTAAATTACGGGCCAGGTAGGTTTTGCCTACTCCAGTAGGACCTATGAAGATGAAGACGCCCAGAGGTCTTTTGATATTCTTCACCCCTGCTCGCGCTCGACGGATGGACTGAGAAAGCGATCTAATCGCTTCATCCTGGCCAACCATTCGTGCATGAAGAGTCTCTTCCATGCGAAGAAGTTTTGTTGATTCAGCCTCAGTGAGATCCTCGATGGGAATGTTGGTCCAACCGGCAATGATGTGAGCTACATCCTTTGGGATAACCTTAAGGCTTTTTTCCTTCTCACCCTTTCCTTTTTGAAGCTGAACTTTTTCCTTGGAAACCACCTCCTGTAGATTCTTCTCCTCATCCCGAAGATGCGCTGCTCTTTCAAATTCCTGTTTCTTCACTGCCAATTGTTTTTCGTCCTCGATCTCTTGCAGTCTCTTTTCTATTTTCTTAAGCTGGCCTGAGGAACCACTCCGCATTCTTACCCTTGCCGCAGCTTCATCTATTACGTCAATAGCCTTATCGGGAAGGAATCTCCCCTGAATATAGCGATGAGAGTGATTAGCCGCTGCCACCAGAGCCTCATCGCTTATCTTTACCCGGTGAAATTCCTCATATTTATGCCTCAGGCCTTTAAGAATCTCAATGGTCTGTTCAACCGTAGGCTCACCCACTAGCACCGTCTGAAATCTCCTCTCCAGTGCCTCGTCTTTTTCCACGTATTTGCGATACTCATTAAGAGTGGTTGCCCCAATACACTGAAATTCTCCTCTGGCCAGAGAAGGTTTGAGCATATTTGAGGCATCTATAGCTCCCTCTGCTGCTCCTGCTCCTACCAGAGTATGTACCTCATCCACAAAGAGGATAATGTTCTTGGCCTTCCTTATTTCGTTTAACACCACTTCCAGCCGTTTCTCGAACTCTCCTCGATATTTTGTCCCGGCTATCATTCCTCCCAGTTCAATATTCACTACCCGTTTGTCTAAAAGAACCTCAGGAACGGAACCTTCCGCTATTTTTTGTGCCAGACCCTCAATCACGGCAGTCTTACCTACCCCCGCTTCGCCAATGAGGACCGGATTGTTTTTGGTGCGCCGGCAGAGGATCTGGGTTATCCGCTCAATCTCTTTTTCCCTTCCAATGACTGGATCCAACTTTCCTTCCTTAGCTAGCCGGGTAAGATCACGACCGAATCGATCCAGAGCTGGAGTTTTGCCAGATCCTGCTACCTTGGCGGCCGAAGAGGGGAACTCTCCTATGAGATTAATTACCTCCTGTCTTAGTTGGTCCAGATCCACCCCTAAACTGATAAGAATTTGGACAGCCAGACTCTCCTTGTCTTTGGTCAATCCTAAGAGAAGATGTTCAGTCCCTAGATAGTCGTGTCCCAATTGTCTTGCCTCTTCCGCGGCTAACTGTAAGGCTCTATTGGCCCGGAAAGTAAGAGGAACCTGTCCCAGGAATGAAGCTCCTTGACCTCTACCCACTACTTTTTCCACTTCCTGGCGAATCCGGGCTAAATCTATTCCTGAATTCTTTAAGGCATTAGCAGCTATTCCTTCATTTCCCCGAATCAACCCTAGAAGGATGTGTTCGGTTCCGAGATAACCATGATTTAATCTATTGGCGTCTTCTTGAGCCAATAAGATGGCTCGTTTTGCTTGTTCAGTAAATCTACTAAACATAATTAATCTCCTTTTAAGTCTTTAGGTTTTTCTCTCTCGCCCATTTGTAATCTGGTAGTCGCAAGGCTCAGAGCCTGCACCAACAAGCACAACCTACAGGTTGCGGCTAACTTGCCCCATTTTCTCGCTCTATTTATTAGCTTCTATCCTCAGGGAACAGTTTCTCCAATGGGAATTTTACTTTGGTGATTTTTCTGAATCTTTCCCATTTGTCACTAGTTTTTAATTTATTGATTAAACAATCGTCAAAGTGTTCGGTTCCACAGTGTAAACATATCTTGTCAATGATTGCTTCATCTGAGAGGGCAGCCTCAAGGAACCTTTTTAATCCCTGAGTTAGAAATCTTTGCTCCTCCTCCTCTAGTCTCAAGAAGATCTGAGCTATCTCTCTTTGTCTTTTCTCTTCTATAGTTTCCAGTACCCTTCCTCCTTTAATGGTAACTCTTAGTCGAGTGTTTCTTCGGTCAGCTTCATCGTCTCTTCGCTGGCTGAGTCCTCTATTAATAAGCCTGTCCATCAGTTTACTGGCCGCCGGGTAACTTACCGCCAGGCCATTGGCTAAATCTCCTACCAGACAATCCTCATGTCGTTTAAGAAATCTCAAAGCCCTTAGCTGAGATACAGTGAGATGATACTCCCTTAAATATCTTAATGTCTCCAGAGTAGTCATATTAATCAATCGGCTGAAAAGATCCATCAGTCTTTCTAACTCTAGCAGATAACGTTCCATCTTTTCTTCCAGAATTATTTAACCTAGTTAAATAATAGCACAAAAAAATAAATTGTCAAGGGGTGAAAGGCAGGCAGTTAAGAAATATTACTGATATGCCGGATGCACCTAAATTGATATCAAGAATATCTGCTCCTGCCTCTACTTGGGCCAGAGCTTCTTTACGCACAAACCCTAGATCGCCATTTTGTAATGCTTTGGTTAACTTTTTCTTTCCCGTAGGGTTAATACGCTCGCCAATAATAACTGTGGACCGTTCACTGCTGATAACTACTTCTTTTGTGGCACTTGTTAACTTAGTTTCCATATTTATCAACTCTCTTACAATCGTTACTATTCAGCCGCAGATTTACGCTGATGTTTTTCTTTTATTATCATAGTTCATCTGTGTGAGTCCGTGGCTAAATAGTTAGTTACAATCAACCTAAATATATTGCTTGGGCAAAAATTTCCTGAAAATGAGGAGCAGTTGCCAATTCAATGTAGGAGGTCCTACGAGCTATAGCTTGCGCTTTAACTCGCTTATCTTCAGAGAGCAAACCAAGCTTAGCTCCTACGCCAGCGGCATTCCCTACTTGCTGAAAACGGTCCAAAGGCAATAATGGCAACATTCCAATACTCACAGCACTTGTCACATTTATGTAACTGCCAAAGGCTCCGGCAATAATTACCTTTTTAATCTCTTCCTCAGAATAACTCCTTTCTTGCAAAAGTACGTTAATACCGGAACGGATAGCTCCCTGAGCTAGTTGTATCTCTCGCACATCTTTTTGAGTAATAGTGATCGCCGCAGAACCACTCCGTTCTTCTTCGCTAACTAACACAAATTCAGGTTGTCCTTCATGGATGCGCACCCGTGCATGATTACTTATTTTACCATCCCTATTTATCACACCGGCCAAGTAGAGTTGAGCTATAGCATCTAAGATACCAGAACCACAAAGACCAACTGGTGGTACTCCTCCAATAGTCTCGTATTTGACTTGGTCATTTATTAGTTGTAGCCGCTCTATAGCTCCATTAGCAGCTCGCATACCATCCTTAATATGGGCCCCTTCAAAGGCAGGACCAGAAGCACAAGAAACGCTGCTTATTTCACCATTATCTATTAAAGAAACCTCAGTATTAGTACCAATGTCTATGGCTATTACTAAACCCCCATCTTTCCAAATCCCTTCTGTAGCTAATAGCATAGCAACGTGATCAGCACCCACGAAACCAGCTATATTGGGTAATAAATGTACATAGACTCCTGGGGCAATACACAAGCCTATATCACGAGCTTTAACGTCCAAAGCCCTTCGCACCGCAGGTACAAATGGAGAAAATGCTAACTGGTGTACCGGCAGGCGCAGTAATAAATGATGCATTGCAGTATTGCCTACTATCACCGCCTCTACAATTTCTTCTAATTTAGCGTGGACTCTGCTACATAGATTATTTACCAACTGGTTAAGCGCCTCTACAACTACTTCCTGTAATTTTACGGCTTTAGCTGAGGAATCTATAGCATAAGCGATGCGAGAAACGATATCTTCCCCATAACTGATTTGAGGATTCATAATTCCCTCAGCTGCTAATGTTTGTCCACTGCTTAGATCAAGCAAGTAACCAGCTATCTTGGTAGTACCCAAGTCTATGGCTAGTCCTAATTGATGAGTAGGCCAAGGACTGATGGCTATTACCTCATTGCCTCGTAATGAAACCTGAGCTTCCCAGTTCCAAGATCGTAACAAAGGCGAGATATTTCGTAGAACATCTATATCAATACTCCTGCAGTGCAGCTTGTACTGGTGATTTAGCGTCTCTATTATACGCTCCTCATCAGCCCGTAAATCTGACAGTGATGAAGATGATACCTGTATGTGATAAGGACTAATAGATGGTTTTCGATTAACGCTAACTTCTAATCCCTCAACTTGGATACGTTGGGGTGTAGTCAGTGATTCAAGGGGGATTCTTACCTTGCAATCACTAGTTACATAAGTCTGACAAGCTAAACGGTAACCATCCTTTAATTCTTGAGGTGAGAAGCTTTCCAGCTCGTTGGAAGTCGGTTCTGATAAAGATCCTTTTAAAATTTGGACTTTGCAACAGTGGAACTTTCCCAGACCTCCACATAAACTAATTATACCCACTCCCCATCGACGCGCACAATCCAAAAGCGACTCGTCATGCCGACATTTTCCTCGTCTTCCCACTGGCTCGAAATCAACATGATAAAATTTCATATTTTCTCCAGTTATGCATATGGAAATTTTACTCTTTCCCACACAGGAACCTCTCGTTTCTTTCCTTCATCACCCAGGATTATTGACTTAATCCCGGCTATCTCGGCAAGATAATTAAGGATCTCTACTTTATCTCCGGCAACGGCCAGGATATGGTTGCAGGGGAAAATATTTACAAATTCTTCATACTCACAGAAAAATCTTGCATGAACGTGAGGCCAGGTGGGATCTGTTTGTGCATTTACCCTCTTTCTTTCTTCTTCAGGTAAATCCACTACTTCTCCCCTCACCACAACTAAGTAAGGCTCAGCATTCCACAGTCCTAGCCTGGCAAAGGTAAGCTCTCCCGGAGCAGCATCAAAAGAGACACTTGCTCCTCCTGCTTTAAAGTAAAGCTCCAATGCAGGATAAAAGGTGATATGTTTAAAATTATTCTCAGGTTTAAAGCTACGCTGAGCATAAAAGCTGGAATGATTTCCTGAATTGCAAAGATCCCATATATCCATGTCTGGATGGTATAACCTCACATCCATAAAAAGGGTAGGAAATCCACCTGAGAGGTATTTTAAAAGTTGCATGGTAATAGCAGCATAAGCATCAGCCTCCGTTGCACAAACAGTGGGTTCTTTTGGCCCGTTCCAGTCATAAGGGTCATTGAGAATCATCTCTGCGACATCGGCTAAACAAACATATTCTGTGAGTTCTCTTTGGCTTTTTATTCCACAAAAGTCAAATCCCTTTTCCTCGTTAACTTTCTTTACCGATAGGTAAAGTCTGAGTTGATTTCTTAAATTCTCAGGGGTGAGCATTTTCCCATCGTATTTTATTCTATCTCCTAAAAGGTCGCTTAACCATTTAAATCCTTTCTCAACTTCTTTCTCCTCAACTTCCTTCATCACCTCTCTTAGAAGAAGCTGGTCAATCTGTCTTACGGTTACTCCAAACGTTTTTAAGGTTGCAACAAGGTGAAAGTATCCTGTTTCCATCCCCATAGAATGTCCACCGTAACATCCATAAACCTCATTTTTTGTAGTAGTAATGGCCTCAGTTGCTCTTATCCAGTTAAAAACCTTCTCCTGCGTTGATTTATCATCCATTTCCCCTATGATACGATGGGTTCTAAATCCAGCCTGCCTTAAAGCTCCATCTGTGGCTAAAAGACCAACATTCCCTGGATATTTCCCGTTGTTGTTGGAAAGAGATAAAACTGGGATATCCCTTCCTATGCTATTTAAAAATGGCCAGACAAGAAAAGGGAAATTCCAGACGTTGTAACACATAATTACCTGTTTACAATTTGCACGGGAAAGTTCTTCCCCTACTTTCTGAGCACTTCTAATGCTGGTAATTATCTCTGAGCCTACAATTATCTTTAGCTTTGATTTATCCACATTTATCACGTTCTCCTCTATAAACTTTGCCCAACTTCTTACTACCCTCATATTCAGTGGATTATTCTTTGTGTACACGTGTTCACGTTCATCATTAAGCATCACTATACCCAAAGGTGTGGTGCGCATGGTTCCTCCTTTGAGAAGCTTTCTTTTATTCCCCAGCTAACGACCCATCTCCTTTCCCACCTCCCTCTGGCCTTATTTTTAGCTCTTCCTTTCTATCTATTTTTCTCTTAGCTCCTCTAATTCCTTATCCTTCGGATTCCTTTTGAAAAGCCTTTCATTACTAAATAATAACTCATACAAAAGCTTTGTCAATAACTCCTGGTTCTTTACTTGGCGTGGTTGACCCCTCTTAAAAATTTGGTAAACTTTGGAATTCCTAATTTCTAAAAGCTGGGGACAGAATCCATTAGGTTGACCTCGATGGGAAAGAAATTAAAGGAAAAATAATCACGTCCCCTTTTTCTTGCGTTACCTAAAAATCTCTTGAAAACAGGGAATGATGACTCATAGAAGATTAAAAGCTGATCTACACCTACATACTAGCGAGGACCCTAAAGATAAAGTCAGATATTCAGCCAGGCAATTGATTGATTATGCATCTCAGAAGGGCTTTGATGTGCTTGCCATTACCAACCACAATTTTTACACTTATAATGATTATTTGAGAGACTACGCTGCCAGCAAAGGGATTCTTTTGATTCCCGGGATTGAGCTTTCTGTAGAAGAAAAACACATTGTACTGCTGAATATCACCGATAATCTTCCCCAAAAAATTCAAAGCCTACAAGACCTAAGGCATTATAAAAACGAGGATAGTTTAGTGATA
This sequence comes from uncultured Clostridia bacterium, assembly GCA_964543295.1. GTDB lineage: Bacteria > Aerophobota > Aerophobia > Aerophobales > AE-B3A > AE-B3B. The sequence continues at coordinate 31,196 of CAZIXA010000016.1, forward strand.
GCTCCCCATCCTTACTTTCCCATGTATCAGGCGCTAAAGTCAAAGTTGGAAGAATATATCGATATTTTTGATGCTGTTGAATACACTCATTTTTACTTCCGCAGAATTAACTACAACAAAAAAGCTGAAAGAAAAGCCAGAGAGTTTAACCTTCCTCTGATAGGGGTTTCCGACGCCCATCTTCTTCATCAAGTGGGCATGACCTACTCTCTTATTGATGCAGAAAAGACCCCCGAGGCTGTCATTGGCGCAATTAGGGGAAAAAGAATCCAGATAGTTACCCAGCCCTTGAGACTTACCTTTTTTAATGTTTTTTTGAGTTTAAAGCATTTCCTCACTCAGGGGGTAAATCATTGCGGTGGGCTTGTCTTGGGACCACGGAATTCAAAAGATGCGGTGAAATATGATAAGGCTGAATAGTTACAATTTCGCTATCGCAAGATAGCTTTAATTTTTAGCTTGCAGCTCTTTTATTTTATCTCGGAGTCGGGCCGCCTCTTCAAAATTTTCCCTTCTAACAGCCTCTTCTAATTCTACGTTCAATTCTTCCAGGTGCGTAAGCGGTTTCTTCTTTCTGATTTCTCCTGCTAGTTCCCTCAGTGATTCTATTTCCTCACTTTCTTTGGATAATTCTGACTGATCCAAACTTTGGAAAAAGTCATCAATTCTTTCCATTCCCAGCTTTGTTTGCTTTAAGGCTTTCTCGTAGTCTTTTTTTTCTAAACTGATCAATGCTTTTGCTCTGGTATTCATCATTATTATGTAGGGTATGTGGCGGGTAAAAGCTGGTTTATATCGCTCATCGACGGCGTATCTTAAAACCAAATTGTGTGCTCTGAGGTTGCGGTCGGTATCCCTTATGACTCCTCGATAATCTTTTAACGAAAATAGACTGAGGTAGCGGTGATAATATTGGACAGCTTCCTCGTACAGCTTTTCACAATCACTCTTACTCAACTCAAATCCCCGCGTGGTGCCATGGCTGGTTTTATATTGTTCTAATCGTGATAGATGATAATCTAGTAAAGACTCTTTACCATAAGGCCTTTTTCCATCAGGTCTACCCTCTGCTTCCATTTGCAGAAGACCGAGTTCTATCCTCATTTGAATTTTGTCCTTTCCATCCCTTCCCTTTATTTTTCTTGCCGTGACCTTATCTGGCCGGTATTCCCATCCTTCCATAGCCGGACTAATATCCTCACTCATATCTTTCTCCTCTAGAATCGGTTCCCATCACTCTGATTTGTAGGCGCCACTGTGGGAAACAAGGATTTTGAAACTTCAGCTTCTTTTTTGGTGGGGTGAGCGCTGTATATAGCTAGTTTATTGGCATCTTTAAATACTAAGATCGTCTTCTGAGAATCATTTCTAATCCATTGGTCAATGATTTTCTGTGGATTTTTTGTAGGATTTAAATGAGCTGCCCGAACTGTTCTTTCATCAAGCTTGGAATATAGCCAGACTCTATTTACTCGCCCAATGATTCTTGCCATTTTATAAGCCTTCTGCTTGAACAATCTGTAGTTCTTTTTGATCTCAAGGGCAAGCGCATCTTTCGATTTGTTCAGAGTTAGGGAATCATAAAAAAATTTTTTGGCCTTTTCACTAGGAGCCAGACCTTGGTATCCACCATCGCAAGCGGCTAACCAAAGAATCTCTCCTTTATCGAGGATGGCATTATTTACTAGATCAAGTCCCCTCTGAGAGGTATAGAGAGTTTCATCGTCAGGATAACCACCGGGGGAGACGATAGAATATTTGCTGGGTTTTAGATAGAAACTAGTTGTTTGGTCTACCACTCTAATGCCTTCCCTGGTTACAGTTTCAACGTGACCCGCTGCAGCCCAGATGAGTCTTTTGCTACCAATGGTAGCCAGGGTGTACACTCTCCTACCTTGGCTGATAAGATCCATAGCCTCCAACATATCTTCAGCAACCGGATTGGAACGTCGTTCAGGATCATAATGCCAGGGATGCCTGCCAAAAGATGCCTCCCTTTCTAAGGCAAGTCTATGATTAGCTTCTATTGTTTTAAAAGAGCAACATCCGGGAAGAAAGTTTTTAATAGCATTACAATAGCCAGCAAAATAGTGATTCTTCATGTTAGCTGTAACAAAAAAGACTTCCGCTTTTGAGAGTTCCGGGTCGACTTCAACTTTTGTCCCCCGGGTGGTTGTACCTACCGTTACAGTGGGTCTTTCACAATCATGAATCAAAATAGCATGGTTAAGCTGGTTTTTTTTGGCAATCTCTTTGATAATTCTCACAATCTCAAGATTTCCCCTAGTTTCTGGATGGTGAGAACCGGTCGTAATTATGTATTGAATATGCTTTGCTCCTTTTAGCCGTTTTGCACTGGCCTCGATTTGGTGCCAATGAGGCTGGTTTCTGGTACTATCCTCTACCAGAGCACACACTTTTTGGTTCCTCACCATGTCCTTCAATTTTGAACCAGCCAAAGGTTTTTCTAATGCATTTTCCAGAGTTTCCGAGGTGGCTGAGGTTTCTTCCAGTTCTTTTGGTTCTATAATCTGTACCTGCTCATCTGGTAGATTCAGAATCAAACTTTCTTTTCCATAGGGCAGTTTTACTTTCATTTTGAGTAGCTACATTCCTCACCAATGTCCATGTTTCTTGAGATAATCCAGAAGTCTTTCTATATCATGAGGGGCTGACCTGATGGCTAAAGTTCCCACGTAGATCAAGACCGAAAATTGCCAGCTATCTTCCGGACCAGTAATCAGTCCTGAATGGACGTCCTCTTTTCTCTCTAACTCTCTGGAAAAGTAACCGATCGCTTTTTCCAATGGACCTTCAAATAGATTGACAGTATAGGTTTGATTGCTGTATTTTAACATAGGAAAGGAGACTCCGCGCATGAGCAGGAATTTTCCAATTTCATCTTCATCTACCTCGTCAAAGTCCCTTTCAAACTCAAAACCTTCAAATTGAGGAAGGTCCCGGGGCAGAACTATCATTGGTTTGTGAACTACCACCTTACCTTTTCGCACCACGGTATCTCCTACATTAACTACTGATTTGGTTAAACATGTATAAGGTAATTCGGTATTTTCAAAAGCTAGAAGGCCCCGTAAGCGAGGTCTCAAAATCTTTGTTTCCCGGATAGCTCTTTCCCATTTTTCCTGTAGACTCATTCTCTTATATCCTCTTTATATTTTCTCCTGTTTCCAGAGGAGGAGTCTCTTCACGCATTAACACAATATTTATCCGCCCTTAGCCTAATGCAAAGTCAAAGACTTGTCAAGAGATTAATTTGGCAAGTTCCAAAACAGAATTGATCACTAGATCGGCATTTTTTGAGGAGTTTTGATTGGGGGTACGCAAGAGAATTGTGGTGACTCCTGCTCTCTTTCCTGCCAGCATGTCAAATTCATAATCTCCTATCAATATTACCTCTTCTGGCTCAAGTCCCATTTTTTGACAAGCCAGGAAAACCGGCTCTCTGGCTGGTTTGGGTGGGGCCTCTTTTCTGGTAATTACGGCGTCAAAATCCAGTTTGAACCTGTCAAGAATAATCCTAACTGACTTTCTACTATTGCGAGTGACGATAGCGCGCTTTATCTTTTTTTGGGAAAGTAATCTAAGCAGCGCCATAATGCCAAAATTCAGCTCTGATGTGAGAGCTGCTTTGGTTTCGTGATTTTCTAGGATCCTTAGAGCTCTTTTTTTCTCCTCTGGATCCTTGAGTTGCTCGATCTGCTCAAGTACCGGTTCATCTAACTCTGAGCCGAAAATCTCCCTCCTTATCAGCTTGAAGTCAAGCCTGGATTTCACTATTACCCCATCCAGATCAAATATAATGGCTTTAAAATTACCCATTTTCTTCATCGATGATAGATGTCCTTAGAATTTTCTTTAGGGCAAGAGAATAACACTTTTCCCTGGAAGTGTCAATCTCTCACTCAAGAATTTTTTGTGGTGAGTGACCCCTTGACAATTTTTTTTTTTACTTTATAATGGGTGTTGGTGGTAAAAAGTGGAGTGAAGTGGAGAAAAAATTGGGAGAGTTAAATGTTCATGGGGGAATACCACCATACCATAGACAAAAAGAACCGACTCATCATTCCCTCTCCTCTGCGTCAACTTACCAAGCAGGGTGAGGATAGGTTTATCATTACCCGGGGATTGGATAGGAGTCTATTTCTCTACCCTCTATCGGAATGGCAAAATCTGGGAGATCGATTGACTTACTTATCTACCACTAAATCCAATGCCCGGGCCTTTCTAAGACTTCTCTTCTCTGGAGCTCATCCAGTTCAGCCAGATGGTCAGGGAAGAATTACCTTGCCGCAAACTTTGAAGGATTTTGCCCAGATTAAGGAGAAGGTTGCTGTAATTGGCGCTTTCAATAAGATAGAGATATGGAGCGAGGAAAGCTGGGATAAATATTACGGGGAGCAGAGATCCATCTTCGAGGAGTTATCGGAGAAGATTATGGATGTGGAGATTTGAAATTCCCTCATCGGCCGGTAATGGTCACAGAGGTTCTCCACTGGCTCGCTCCAAAAGAGGGAGATGTTTATGTTGACTGCACTATGGGTACAGGTGGTCACAGTGAGGCCATCCTGGAAAAAGCAAGGGGTAGAATCCGCTTAATAGGGATAGATCGAGACGAAGAAACTCTCAAAGTAGCTAAAGAAGCACTAAAGAAGTATCAATCACACATTAGCTTTGTCAAAGCAAACTTTAAACATCTCCCTCAAATTCTAAAAGAGAAAAAGATAAGAGAGGTAGACGGTATACTTTACGATCTGGGATTGTCTTCTTTCCAGTTAAAAAGTCGAGAGAGGGGCTTTAGTTTTCGGGGTTCTGCTCCTTTAGATATGAGAGCGGACCAATCACAGAAAATAACGGCCGCTTATCTGGTGAACAACCTCTCGGCAGCCGAACTAGAAGATATTTTTTTGAAGTTAGGGGAGGAGAGATGGGCCCGGCGGGTGGCAGAATTTATAGTCCGAGAGAGGGGGAAAAGTTCTCTCAAGACCACCTGGGATCTGGTAGAAGTGGCAAGAAAAGCTATTCCGGCTGAGGTTCGGAAAAAAAGAAAGATACATTTTGCTACCAAGATTTTTCAAGCTTTACGCATCAAAGTAAATCAAGAGCTTGAAAATATAAAGATAGCTCTTCCCCTCAGTTTTGAGCTCTTGCGACGTGGGGGAAGAGTCTGTGTGATTAGCTATCATTCTCTGGAAGACAGAATAGTTAAAAGGGAATTTAGCGAAGGAGAAAAGAATAGGCTGAGGATCCTGACCAAAAAGGTAGTCAAGCCTTCATCAAATGAGATTCTAGCCAACCCGAGTGCTCGTTCGGCTCGGCTAAGAGCAGCGGAAAGGCTATAAAATTGAGGTGGTTTTTACTAATCCTCGTTTTTATTTTGGGATTGGCAGGGATAGAGGTTTATAAGCACATGGAATTGGTCAGGAATGGCTACACCATCCAGAGACTTCAAAGTAAGATAAAAAATGTGGAGGAAAAAAATGGGGTTTTAAAAAGAAAAATTTCGACCTCCTTATCCTTGAGAAGACTGGAGGTTTATGCTCGAGAGAGGCTAAATTTAGGAGAACCCGAGGAAGTGAGATTTATGAGGAAAGATTCGCCCCGGGATTAAAAAGTCCTCGAAGGAGACCTTCGTGTCTAGAGAAAGAGATTACCGAGTGCGCATCTATTTACCCTTTTTTCTTCTCTTTATGGGTCTAATTATTCTGGAAGGCCGTTTATATGACCTGCAGATTCTAAACCACCAGAAGTTTTTCCGGCAAGCGAGCAAGGAACAGGTGAGATTAGTTGAGATTTCTCCAAAAAGGGGATCAATTTATGATCGAAACCTGGAAAAGCTAGCCGTTAATATCCCTTCCTATTCTCTTTATGCTCGCCCGGGAAAGATTTCCCATTCTAAGAAGGTAGCCCGGGAACTCTCTCCTATCCTAAGGATGAAGGTTTCCAACTTGACAAAGAAACTGAGACAGAAGAAGGTCTTTGTCTGGCTAGAAAGAAAGCTCTCCCTGGCCCAGAAAAAAAGAATTGAAGCACTCGGTCTCAAAGGGGTAGGATTTGTGGAGGAAAGTAAAAGATTTTACCCTCAGGGGGAACTCGCCTCTTCTCTTTTAGGATTTGCTGGAGTGGACAATCAGGGATTGGCCGGGGTAGAGCTTTCTTATAACAGTGAACTACAAGGAGAGGCAGGTCATTTCTGGATAAAAGAAGATGCTTTGGGTTACGAAATTCCCTTTGCTAAAGATACTCTTCAGGCTCTGGTTCCCGGTAAGAACTTAGTCTTGACCTTAGACAATATCATCCAATCCATGGTAGAACAAGAATTATCTCTTACTCTAAAGAAAACCAAGGCCAAATCCGTGGAGGCCTTTTTTATGGACCCTCAAACGGGTGAAATTCTTGCTCTGGCCAACAAACCCGATTATGATCCTAATTGTTATTCCAATTATTCACCCTTCACTAGAAAGAATAGGGTAGTTCAATCCCTTTATGAGCCTGGTTCATCTTTTAAACCCTTTACTGCGAGTGCTTTATTGCAAGAGGGACTGGCAGATCTAAATGAGAAGATTTATTGTGGGGAATCAATCAGGGTAGCTAATCACCTATTTCATGACTGGAAGAATTTCGATCAAAACTTGAGTTTTATTCAGATTGTTCAAAATTCTTCGAATGTTGGAGTAATCAAGTTAACAAGCAGGATGAAAAAGGAGAAATTCTATGAGTACATTCGTCTTTTCGGCTTCGGAAGCTGGACCGGAGTAGATCTTCCCGGAGAAGGCAAAGGAATTGTTAGATCTCCTTCGGATTGGTCGCTTACCGATCTACCTGCTATCTCTATCGGCCAGGGAATTGCAGTCACTCCTATTCAGATGGTTAACGCTTTGAGTGCTCTCATAAATGGAGGAAAACTTCTAAGACCTTACGTGGTTAAATACGTGTCTGACTCGGATGGTAAAATAATTAAGGAGAACCGACCTCTGGTAATAAGAAGAGTGAGCTCTGAGTCTTTATCTCAAACAATAAAATCACTTTTGGAAGGGGTAGTAGAAGAGGGAACGGGAAAAAGGGCAAGAGTCACCGGATATTCTCTTGGAGGAAAGACAGGGACGGCACAGATCCCTGCATCTAATGGAAGGGGATACCTTCCCAACAAGTACATTGCCTCCTTTATGGGTTTTGCCCCCGTAGACTCACCTAGAATTGCTGGAATTGTGATAATTAAGGAGCCTACGGGGGCATATTATGGAGGAGAGGTGGCGGCACCTCTTTTTAGAAGAATAATGAAAAGAGTTCTACCTTACTTAAATATCTTACCTCAAAAGGAAGGGTTGGTCCAGGCAAAAGAGAAGTTACCCTCTCCTAAAAGGAACCTGAAGAGGGATCTAACCTCGCTTTTTTCCTCAGCCGCGGCTAATCTAAATGGATCGTGGCTGAGTTTCTTGACAAAATATTGACCAAAATTATCATATGGAATAAAGAGTAATCCGTGAATTTAAGAGAGCTTATCACCGAGATAGATGTAGAGAAAATAGCTGGCAATCCCGATTTGGAAATAGAGGGAGTAGCCTACGATTCGAGAAGGATCCAGCCGAATTTCTTATTTGTCGCTATTTCTGGCTTCAAAGAGGATGGCCACCACTTTATTCGTGAGGCTATAGAAAGAGGAGCCAAGGCAGTAATAGTAGAGAAAGAGATCCAAATCCCCTTCCCAAAAATCGTTTCAGTCAGAGTTCCTTCCTCAAGATTGGTATTAGCTCAGATCTCTAGTCGTTTTTATGGGTTTCCTTCGGGACAGATACGCGTGATTGGAATTACTGGGACCAACGGTAAAACTACTACCGCCTACTTGATCGAGTCTATTCTCAAGCGATGTGGCTATAGGGTTGGGAAGATATCAACCATCGATTACACTCTGGGAAGGGGATTTTCTTCTTTTTCTTCCATCACTACCCCCGAGTCAGAGGATGTGCAGCGAATGATCAGGGCAATGGTGGATGACCATCTTGACTATGTGGTGATGGAAGTCTCCTCCCATGCCCTCGTTCTTCACAGAGTTAAGGGAGTAGAATTTGATTGGGCTGTATTCACCAATTTTTCTCCGGAGCACCTCGATTTTCATAAAAACCTTGATGGGTATTTGGAAGCCAAAGTCTCCTTGTTTAAATCACTGGACAAACTCCCCCAAAAGAAGCCACCTAAAGGAGCCGTAGTCAATATAGATGATCCTGTGGCAAGTTATATCAAAGCTGAGGCTCCTTGCCAGGTAATTACCTATGGGATTAAGAAAGAGGCTGATGTCCGGGGAAAGGTTTTAGAAGTCAGCTCTAACGGTGTTCATTTTATCTTGGAAGCTGACAGCAGTGATAAGATAAATCTATCTCTTCTGGGTATTCATAACGTTTACAATGCTCTGGCCGCTGCCTCAGTGGCGAGGGGAGAAGAAATTCCTTTTGCTCTGATCAAAGAGGGGCTTGAGTCTTTAAGGAGGGTCCCCGGCAGACTTGAACCTATTGAAAATTCGCAGGGCTTCAGAGTTTTTGTGGATTACGCTCATACCGAAGATGGTCTGGAGAAAGTATTACAAGCTCTACGGGGAGTTATTAAGCGGAGGTTGTTGGTGGTATTTGGCTGCGGCGGCGATAGAGATAGGCAAAAACGTCCGCTTATGGGCAAAGTAGCCCTTAAATTGGCTGACTATTCAATTATTACTTCCGATAACCCCAGGAGCGAGAACCCCGAAGAGATTATTGTCCAGATTGAAAAGGGAATAAAGGAGGCTGGAGGAAAAAGAGAAAGAGATTATCTGGTCATAGTCGACCGCAGAGAAGCCATAAAGGAAGCTCTGGAAAGGATGAGAAAGGAAGACACCCTTCTTATTGCAGGCAAAGGGCATGAAAGAGTTCAAATTTTCAAAGATAAGGCAGTAGAGTTTGAGGATAGGAAAGTAGTGCAAGATTTGCTTGGGAGAGAATAATATGATATGATGAAACTATGATTTTGGATGGTCGAAAGAGTAGAGAAAGCCAATGGAGGATAACTTTTCTATCCGGGAGATAGTGAAAGCTACCCAGGGTAGGCTGATAGGAAAAATCCCTGATATCTCCTCCATCTCACCTCATCAAATCTGCACCGATACCAGAAATCTTCAAAAGGGGGATCTTTTTGTTGCTCTTGTGGGTAAGAAGTTCGATGGCCACCAATTTGTCGAGGAATCTGGCGAAAAAGGAGCCTGTGGAGCCATTGTCTCTGAGCCAATTTATCCTTCTGGTGGAGATTTTTTTCTGGTAGAGGTGAAAGACACCCTCCAAGCTTTACAGCAGCTAGCCAGATATCATCAGAGGAGACTCTCCTTGCCTCTCATAGCAGTAACAGGTAGTAATGGCAAAACTACAGTTAAGGAAATGATCTGGCAGATTCTATCCCAGCAATATCCAGTTTTGAAATCCGAAGGAAATTTTAATAATCAAATTGGAGTTCCCCTCTCTTTACTTAAGCTTTCCTCTTCCCATAGATTAGGAGTTTTTGAAATGGGGATGAATTCCAGAGGAGAGATCCAGCGTCTGGCTGAGATTGTTGAACCTCACATTGGGGTGATTACCAACGTCCATCACTCTCATGTGGGATTTCTGGGAAGCCTGAAGGAAATTAAAGAAGCCAAGGCAGAACTTATTCCTCTGCTAAATAGGGATCCCACCAATTGGCTAGTTTTAAATAGTGATAGTGAATGGACTCCCGAACTGGCCTCAAGAGCTAGATGCAAGGTAGTCACCTTTGGGATTGGGCAAGGATCTGACGTGGGAGTAGATAGCATCCAGAACCACCAGGAAGCCATGGATTTTACCCTAACCTCCAGGACAGGGAAGATTCCCATTCATCTGGACATTCCCGGAGAATATAATGTGTCTAATGCCCTGGCTGCCTGCGCAGTAGCTCTCGTTCTGGGAGTTCCTCTATCTACTATGGCCCGGGCTCTCTCAAACTTTCAACTTCCTCCCATGCATTCCCAGATATACCTATTAGGCAAATATAAAGTAATTGATGATTCTTATAACGCAAATCCGGAGTCTATGGACCAGACTTTGAAACTGTTGAAGGAAATTAGGGGGGGTCGGAAAATAGTCGTCTTGGGAGATATGTTGGAGTTAGGAGGCGTGGCAGAATTTTTTCACTATAAAATAGGAAGCCTGATGGGGGAGTTAAACATCCAGGCTTTGTTTGCTCTGGGGAAATACTCTCATAAGACAGTTGCTGGGGCAAAAGAAGCTGGGATAGAAGCAGCTTTCTTCTTCCGAGATAAGAAAAGCCTGATTGAGAAATTACTCACTTTCCTCAAGGAAAATGATTGTCTTTTGGTTAAGGGCTCAAGAGAGATGAGGATGGAGGAAATCATCGATAGATTAAGGATGAAATTATGCCCTTTTACCTGATTTCTTCTCTATGGGTGCGTGTCGCAGCCACAGCTTTACTTTCCTTCGCTTTGAGCCTGTTGGGGGGTAAGATATGCATAAAGAAATTCAAAGAGGCAGGATGGATTGATTATGTCCGCAGGTTCACTCCTTCCACTCACCACAAAAAAAGGGGTATTCCGGTAGGGGGAGGGATTTTCATCATAGTTGCCCTTCTTTTAGGCCTTCTTGTCTTTGGCAATTTCATCAATAAGCTAATTCTTCTTACTCTCTTTGTTTCACTTTCTCTGGGATTGATAGGATTCTGGGATGATGAGATTAAAATATTAAAAAAGAGCTCCCGGGGTCTTAGGATTAGAACCAAGTTGGTCATTCAATTGATTCCGGCTCTGGCGGTTGCTCTTTTTCTTTATTATCAGCCTTTTTTTGATACTCATCTTTACATTCCATTTAGCGGAGTAAGGTTAGCCCTGGGGTGGGGCTACATCCCTTTGATTGTGCTCATCCTGATGTGTGTTCCCATTAGCGTTAACATTACCGATGGGCTGGATGGATTAGTCGCTGGCTGTATGCTGTTCGCCGGGATAGCTTATGGTGTTCTAGCTTACGTAGCGGGAACTACCTATTTTCATGGCTATCTAAATACTCACCATGTCCCCGGAGCGCAGGAGTTGGTGGTCTTCTGGGCAGCACTTCTGGGGACAACTCTAGGATTTCTGTGGTACAATCGCTACCCGGCTAAAGTATTTATGGGAGAAACAGGAGCCCAACTTCTAGGAGGAGCTCTGGCTATAACCGCAATCTTGATAAAAAGAGAAATATTGCTCCTTCTCATTGGAGGAGTCTTTGTGCTGGAGGCTTTATCTGTAATATCGCAGGTTATTTCCTTCCGACTAACTGGGAGGCGTATCCTGAGAATGAGTCCCATCCATCATCATTATGAGCTTAAAGGAGTAGAGGAGCCTAAGATTGTCGCCCGTTTCTGGATTTTAGCTTTTCTTCTGGCCCTGGCAGGATTAAGCAGCCTGAGGTGGTGAAGCCCATGATGCTCAAAGGTAAAAAAGTACTGGTGCTGGGCATGGGAATCAGTGGCATAGGAGCCACATGTCTATTAAAGGAAAAGGGAGCAAAGGTAACCATTAATGAATTAGAAGATAGTCAAGAGATGAAAGCTAAAGCCAGAGAGTTCGAGAGAAACGGGATTAAGGTAGTCCTGGGCTCACATCCGTTTGAAATCCTTGCTGGACAGGAATTAATTGTTCTTTCTCCCGGGATTTCTCTTCAGCTTCCCCTACTTCACGAGGCACAGAAGTTACACATTCCTATAATGGGAGAGTTAGAGCTAGCCTCCCGCTTTTTACCAGATAGATCTCTCATTGCTATTACTGGTACCAATGGAAAGACCACCACCACCGTCCTCACAGAGAAGATGCTGAGAAAAGCTTATAAAGATGTTCAGATAGCCGGTAACATCGGGACACCTCTTTCTGAGGTTGCTAGAAAACCGGGAAAGATAATTGTAACAGAGGTAAGTAGTTTCCAATTGGAAACTATTAAGAAGTTTTCGCCCTTTATATCCTGTATTCTCAATATCTCCCCCGATCATCTGGATAGACATTCGGATCTTAGACAATATATTTGGCTTAAAAGTCGCATCCTCACCAATCAGAAATCAGATGGCTTTACCATATTAAATAGAGACGATCCTTATGTCTACCCTTTAAGGAGAAAAACCAGAGCCGAGGTTATCTTTTTCAGTCAAAAGAAGAAGTTGGAAAGAGGGGTTTTCCTCAGAGGACCTCACATAGTGAGAAAGTTTGAGGGAGAGGAAGTAGTTGTTTCCACGGACAAAATTAGTTTTACCGGGTCTCATAATCTGGAAAATATTCTCTCTGCCATAGCTATCGCCTCTCTTTATCGGTTAGAGAAAGAAGCGGTGAGAGAGGCTTTGCTGGAGTTTAAGGGACTGCCTCATCGCTGTGAGCCGGTGGCCCGGATAAAGGGGGTAGATTTTATAAATGATTCTAAAGCTACTAACGAGGGGGCGGTAAAGAGTTGTCTTGAGTCCATCGCGCAGCCGATTATTCTCATTATGGGAGGAAAGCACAAAGGAGCTAATTTTTTCGCGCTTAAAAATATCATAAAGAAAAAGGTGAGAAGGTTAATCTTGCTGGGGGAGGCTAAAAGGGTAATTAAAGCTCAGTTAGATACTATCTGCCCTCTCTTGGAAGTAGAAAATATGAGAGATGCAGTAAGAGAGGCTTTTAATAAAGCTCAAAAAGGTGATTGTGTTCTACTTTCGCCTGCTTGTGCCAGTTTTGATCAGTTTAAGAATTATGAGGAGAGAGGGGAAGTTTTTAAAGAGGAGGTGAGAAAGTTAGACTCATAAATTGAAAGCTGGGGAAGATTTTGATTATCCTTTACTGGTTGCTACTTTGATACTCATAGGTATAGGACTGATGGAACTTTTTAGTGCTAGTGCAGCCTATGCCTATGTTTATTATAAAGGTGATCTTTATTATTTTCTCAAGCGTCAACTGCTGTGGCTGGGACCGGGTCTTATCTTCCTCTGGCTAGCCAGCAGGTTTGATTATCAGAAATATCGGATCATATCGAGATTCCTTCCTCCTTTTATTATAATTTTACTCTGTGCTGTCTTCCTACCTGGTATAGGTAAACCCACCCGTGGTGTACACCGCTTGATCGGCCTTGGCCCTGTCACTTTCACTCCCAGTGAGTTTACCAAACTGGGTCTCATCATCTATCTTGCCTCTTCTCTGGTAAGAAAGAAAGAAAAGATGCAAAGTTACATTAGTGGGTCTCTACCCTATTTTATTATCCTGGGAGTCATTTCTGTTCTGGTGATGATAGAACCGGATTTAGGATCAGCTCTAATTATAGCCATCCTAGCCTTCATTCTTCTCTACGCCGGAGGTGCCAGAATTTCTCACCTTGCCTACACCGTGGTTCTAGCTTTGATACCTCTCTCTTTCTCCGTATTCAAGATAGGCTATCAAAAAAGCAGGATAATCGGATTTCTTTGTCCAGAACAGGATCCTCAGGGAATAGGATTTCAACCTCTGCATTTGAAGATCTCTATAGGCTCAGGGGGCCTGTGGGGTCTGGGACCAGGTCAGGGAAAAGAAAAACTCTTCTATCTTCCCGCTCCCCACACCGATTCTATCTTCGCCGTAATTGGAGAGGAACTGGGTTTTATTGGAACAAGCCTCATTATAGCTTTATTTTTTGTGGTAGCCCTGCGTGGTTTTAAAATTGCTAGAAAAGCACCGGATGGTCTGGGTAAGCTTCTGGCTCTTGGACTAACCTGTCTTATTCTCGTTCAGGCCACTGTTAATATGGGTGTAGCCACAGTAATTCTTCCCACAACTGGAGCTACTCTGCCTTTTATTAGCTATGGAGGGTCTTCCTTAATAGTGTGTCTGACAGCGGTGGGGATATTGTTGAATATTTCTAAAAATAGGGATTTGAAGAATACCGACTAACCTTTCTTTTAAGTAATGGCTTTAAAGGATTTTAAGATGCTAGAGGTGGAGATCAAGGTAAAGATAGAGATTGAGCCAATGGAAAAGAGGTTAGGTGAGTTAGGGGCAGAATTTATCAACCGAACCCATCAAATGGATGTCTATTTCAGACATCCCTGTCATGATTTTAAAAAATCTGATGAAGCCTTGAGAGTGCGGAAAGTTGAAGATGACTATTTTTTAACTTACAAAGGAGAAAAGCTTGATCCGGAGACGAAAACCAGAAAAGAGATTCAGATAAGGGCAGAGAAGGGGATATTTAACCTTTTAAAAAGTTTAGGGTTTTCCCCCATAAGAAAAGTGGAGAAATGGAGGAGTTTTTATCAGTGGAAAGATCTGAGAATTTATCTGGATGAAGTAAAAGCATTAGGAAATTTTATGGAGCTGGAAGGCACCTCCTGGAAGCATAAAGAAAAGATGTTCAAGCTTTTGCAAAAGTTAGGTATAGAAAAAAGAAAACTCACCCGGAAGTCTTATCTTGAACTTCTTGAAGGGTCAGGCTGAAAAATAAATCCGTTTCTCTCCTTAATTTCTATAAGTATTGAGGTTCTTTTAAAAAAGCTGCGGCAAGTTTTTGGTCAGAGTTGTCAATCTTAAGAATCGGGTCGAAGAGAAGCAAATAATGGGTAAGATTAGAGCTAGAAGAATAAAACTAGATACCCCGGAAAAGATTTTGAAAAAAGATCTTGATCTTTATCAAGAAAAATCTATTCAGTTAGGAGCAACCGATGCCAAAATTATCTCTGCCAGGCAAGTTGTGGTAGACCCACGGGTGAGGCTGAAATGTCTTGTTCCTCGCTGCCACTTATACGGGGAAACGCCTAATTGTCCTCCCTATACCCCCGATCCGCACCAGATGCGAAGGATATTAGAAAGATATAATTATGCTATACTGGTAAAGAATGATGTTCTGCCGACTGAGGATTTTGTGGACGATGAGAAGTGGCATAAGGCTCATATGGCCCACCAGGGTAAAACGCATCATATAGTCTCTGGAGTTGAGGCTCTAGCTTTTAATGACGGATATTACTTTGCCGCTGGTTTTGCTGCGGGAGGATGTAAGACCGCTCTTTGTGGGGGTCGAATCTGCCAATTCTTGGACAGCGGCCGATGTCGTTTCCCTTTGAAGGCAAGGCCGTCCATGGAGGCTGTAGGAATTGATGTTTACCGTTTAGTGAGTCTGGTAGGCTGGGAAATCTATCCAGTAGCGCATAAAGATGTTGATCCTCAATCTATACCCTGCGCCGTTTCCGTAGGGATAGTTTTCGTGGCCTAACCCCTGAAGATATAGGGCTCTTGCTATGGTCAAGCAAAGGAGCGTGGTTGAATATGAAGGACATTCTTGAGGTACTGGAAGATTACATATCTGAGGCTAATCCCCGAAAGTGGGCCAAGTTATCAAGCGAGATCGAATATCGTCGTCTTAATCTCTTGCTTCTCAGAGAGATACTTTGTGAGCTGAGGAAGTTAAATAAAAGTGAAGATGGTCAGGGCAAAATATAAAATAGATCTAATATTTTTTCGGCCGTGACTATTTTACCATAGGAAGGTAGTGGAAAATGACCGGTAGGATAGGGAGGAGTAAGGTGAATTACCTCGGTAAAGAAGAAAGCGAAGCATTAGAGAAATTTACCAGCGGGGTAAAATCCCTTTTAGGCGATAATTTGTTAATATTAAAACTATTTGGCTCAAAAGCAAGGGGAGACTTTAGCGACGAGTCCGATGTTGATATTTTACTAGTAGTTAAGGAAATAACTTCTAAATTAAGGGAGAAGATATTCGATCTGCTTTTGGACATTGACCTGGAGTATGATCCAAAAATTTCCTTGGTTATTCTTTCGGAATACGAGTATCAAAAAAACGCTGAGATGGGTTCACCATTTATAGATGGCATTGAAAGAGACGGAGTGCCTATATGAAGCACAAAAGAAAAGAATTGATTCGATATAGACTATCGAATGCAGAGGAAAAGCTCAGATCGGCAAAAATACTTCTCGAAAATGGTCAATTCAAGGATTCCACCTCTAGATCTTACTATGCTATGTTTTCCGCGGCAAGAGCTTTATTAGTTACGAGAAATCTTAATAGCACGAGACATTCTGGAATTATCTCGTTGTTTAATCAGCACTTTGTGAAAACCGACTTGGTTGATAAAGTTTGTGGAAGAATATTGATGAATGCAAGAGAAATACGTGAAAAAGGTGATTATGGCGACTTCTATTTAGTCTCCAAAAAAGAGGCAGAAGTACAACTTAAAAATACAAAGATATTTATAAAAGAAATAATAAGAGTAATCGAGCAATTAGAGGATCAATATAATACTTCTTAGTCCAATTAGCATTTTGGTAATAATGGCGTATGGATTGCAAGAGGACTTGCTCATGGATAATCAAAGAGACAAAAGAAACAGACTCCAGGAGTTAGGAGCAAAAAAAGTTTCTCTTCCGGACGGTTCGTATTATTGGGACTTGAAGCCTAATTGGAAGCCTAAAGAGGTGATTGAGATTTGAATGATTTCCAAAAGGGAGAAAAACTGCTTAGCCAGGCAGAAAGCAGCGGAGAACATAGAGCGCCTTGGGAATGTACTTTTGCCAAGGAAGAAAAGAATGAATGTAGACCAGGCATTCCTCCAAAATCTGACCAGCAATATTTTGAAGTCCTTTGTTTATGTGTATTACAAGCTGGACTTGGCTGGGGGATGGTTAGAAAAAATTGGTCTACACTCAAGAAAGGATTTTATAATTTCGATATCAAAAGACTAGCAAAAGCGACAGTGAACGAACTCTTCAAAAGAGAGGGAGTAATAAAGAACAAAAATAAGGTTAAAGCAGTTATAGATGATGCCAGGGAGTTTCAGAACACAATACAAGAGGCCGGGTCTTTTTCAAACTTCTTAAGATCATTAAAAGGTATGGGAGATAAAGAAGCAATTAGAAAATTGACCCAACGGTTTAGTCAGGTGGGAGAATATACTGCTGAGTATTATCTTCATAGCATAGGATATTGGAAATAAATTGGGCGTTTGTATTAAATGGAAAATGTGTTAAGCTCCCTAGGAAGCAAGGTTGGAAAGATCCACAAGATATATCACGAGTTGATCACTGAGGGAGGAGAAAAGGGCCTTGAAGAGTCAGATTGAAAAATTAATCCATTAAAATAGTTCAAAAGCGAAGGAGTACCAATATGAGAATAGGCATAGTAAGTGACAGTCATAAAAATCTGGATAATCTGAAGTCAACCGCTGGCAAGCTCATTGAAGAAAAGGTACAAGCCATTATACATCTGGGGGACGATTATGACGATGCCAAGGTTCTGGAAGAGTTTCCGGTTGAACTAGTCAAAATTCCCGGGGTTTTCAGCACCTATTATCAGGATCCTCAGATAGCCAATCGTCTGGTCAGGGAATTTGGCGGAATAAAAACTCTTATCACTCATGCTCCTACCCCTCACAAAAATGACCCAACGGGTGAGCTTTCACCGCAGGAGTTAATAGACCGCGAGAGAATAAAGGTAGTTCTCTATGGACATACTCATATCCCTGAGATAAAGGAAAAGAATGGAGTCTTGTGGGTAAATCCTGGCCACCTGCAAGAAGAGGACAAAAGAGGCTTTCCTCCAAGCTTCGCCGTAGTCGACTTTGATAAAGGTAAGGTGACAGGGAGGATCGTTGATCTGTTGCAGGAAAAGGATCTGGTGAAATACCAATTCTCTCCTTTATGAAAAACCAGTCACCGGTGATGATTTAATCGATCGAGAGGAGATTGTTGGGGAGAAAATGACCTCCAGGTTTTTTGAAGGGTCAACTTTGGAGGAGATCAGGCAATGAGAAATGAATTGGCTGGAGGATGGCGAGAAAAAAATTGGAGAAAGACAGGGGGTGATTAATATGGTCAAGAAGGCTATAGGGAAGATAGAAAAACTTCCTGTGGAGCATTTCAAAAAGCCTGGAAGAAAACTCTATCTTGTCCCCCTTTTACCTATAGCAGAATCCCGCCAAAAAGGGTTACCCAAAGATTATCCGGCGAAGCTTGAAGCTTACTGGAAGGAAGTGGGACTCCGTCTGGACGATCTAGGAAGCAAGGTTGGAAAGATCCACAAGATATATCACGAGTTGATCAATGAGAAAGGAGAAAAGGGTCTTAAGAGAGTTAAGAGGTTAAATGGTAAGAGCTACAGGATTGTCAAAAGATATGTGGAGAAAGGTGCTGAGCTCCAAGCTACAGAAGATATGAATCTAGTCAGGGAGAGCATGGACTGGATCAGATGTCTGACCGCAAATCTTCAGAGTGAGAAGGCTCTCAGCAAAGTCTCCCAATTTTATGTAGAGGCCATGCAAAAGAGAGATGAGTTCATTGCCAAAAGAATAAATGAAACACTCAAAGAAAACGAAAGCGGGATTATCTTTCTCAGGGAGAACAATAGCATTGAATTTCCCTCTGATATAGAAATTTTTCGGGTGCATCCTCCCGTCCTTGATGATATTCGCCGATATCTTCGGGACTTTTACTCAAAATCTTAAATGATTTTCTACTCTACGCGGGTGAATAGATAAATTCCTCCCGCTAAAAAGATCAAGTTAGGAGCCCAGGCGGCTAAGAAAGGAGAGACGATCCCGTTTTCTCCCAGGGTTTTAAGCAAAGCCATTGCCTCATAATAAGCAAAGCTTATGAGAAGACCGAGGGCAAAGCTGGCTCCTCTTCCTCCCTTTCTCAAGACCAATCCCACTGGAATACCCAAAAAAAGAAGAATAAAATTGGTAAAGGGATAAGAAATCTTAAAGTTTAGCTCTGTTTCCAAATCAAGGGTCTTGAATCCGCTTTTGCGGTATTCACTTATGTACCTTTGCAGTTCTGCTATGTTCATTTTCTCGGGAGGAAAATATTTTCTGCTGAAGTAGCTAGGGTTTTTATCCAGATGTAGAGCCTTTTCCGCAAATGGCATCCCCTCCATTTTCTCGTTTAATCGGTATCTCATTCCCTGGTATAAGATCCATTCCTTACCCGTCCATTTTCCTTCCTTGGCCAAAATAACGATATCAGGGGTTGACTTTTCATATATGAATACATTTTCCATCCTTCCCGCCTCAGGATTAAATGATCTTATGTAAAATAAGTAGGAAGGAGGAACATGAATAAAGATGTTCTTTTGTACCTTTTTTCGTGGAGGACCCAAAAAGTTTTCTTGCTTAAGCTCCTCGGCAGTCACATTTGCTTTGAAGATTAAAGTCTGGTCTGCAAAAATTACCACGAAGCCAATGATGAGGCCTATAGTTAAGAGAGGAAGAGCAGTTCTTTTGAAAGATATTCCAGCAATTTGTGTAGCCTGAATTTGATGAGTTCCAGTTAAATGGGTAATGAGAAAAAGGGTGGAGACAATGACCGCCATGGGACTGAGGAAATTGAATAAATATGGGATCTGAAAAAAGTAATATTGAATTACATCCCAGGTTTTAGCTCCTTTTTTTAAATTATGTATAGAGGTAAAAAAATCAGTGAGAAGAAAAATTGTGATAAAAAAGAGAATAAAAACGAAATATAATCTTACATATTCTTTGCTGAAAAATTTGTCCAGGATTCTCATAAGAGCTTTATACCTCGGTAAGCCTCGTACTTAACCAGATGCCGGCTGCACTTAACAATATGTTGGGCAGCCACATAGCAAGATAAGGGGGCAGAACTCCTCCCCTTCCCAAAAACCTTCCTGCCATAAAGAGGACATAATAGGCCACAGTTATGATGAGGCTTATTCCCAGACTGATGGATTTCTCTCCCCTTTTTATCTTTATTGCCAGGGGAACAGCAATCAGACCCATTAAGAAAGTAGCTAGAGGGATGGCTATTCGACCGTGGAAATCGACGGCTAGCTTCCTTATTTTCTCTTCATCGAGTTTAGGTTTAGTTTTTTCCGCATTCAATTTCTGACCTATTTCCCATAGGCTCAACTCGCCGATATCTTTTTCCTCTGCGGCTTCCTCTGGAACTTGGGGGGTCAGATAAACGGTCTGAGAATCAAATTTTCCTCTTCGATAGATTCGGTAATTATTTCCAAAACGATAGAAGGTTACTTTTTTCAGTTTTAAGGTCTCCTCTTCGAATTTTCCCTGCCGGGCCAGAGTAATTTGGGGAAAGATATAGTTTCCGTCGGAGGGAAATTCATAAAGAACGATTTCCTGCATCTCGTAATTTTTTGGATCGATGTGATAAGTGTAAAGTCTTCTCTCTTTAAGGTTAGTAATTATTCTTTCTTTAACCTGGATGGTAGGTCTTTGAAAGATTATCTTCCGGTACGTCTTTTTATAATGTTGGTTGCACCAAGGGGTGAGGGAGAAAGAAAATAAAAGAGATCCTAAGGTTAAGGAAAAGGCGAACAATAACAGCAATCCCGTTATATGAAATAAACTTATTCCTGAGCTCCTCATAGCGATTATTTCTCCTTCAGAGCTGAGTCGCCCAAAACTGAGTAAACTGGCGAATAGGAGCGAGACGGGGATAACGATGTCGAAGAAAGAGGGAATCTTAAATATCACCAATTTACTCACGTCTACCAGAGGAACATTTTCAATGAAGATGAGCTCGGTAAGATCAAATATGATGCCAATGAACAGTATGAAGTTGAAGAAGATGAATCCAAAAATAAAAGCGCTGCTTATCTCTTTTAGAATATAGCGGTTCAGTATCTTCATCTTTTCAATACTATACTATTTTCTCTGGTTGGCAAGCGAAAATGGGGACGTGATTATTTTTTCTTTTTTTTCTAATCCTTTCTTCCTACAGTTATTTTCCTTCTCCAAAAATAATCACGTCCCCATTTTCTCCATTTTCTTGCAAAGTTGACACAGTAGGTGACGGATAATATAGTATGAGGCAAGAGCCTATTTTACTAGAGGCATAGGAATTTCAATAATTTCTCTGAATTGTTATGAAGTAAACCTCGGC
>CAZIXA010000017.1:0-49383 GCA_964543295.1 uncultured Clostridia bacterium
AATAGGGCTTCGCCGATTCCTTCGGAATTCCCCCCTCGACGGCTCGAGCAAGTCGAGCCTGCTCCCCTCTTTTTTCTGATATCTCGTCTGCCGAGGTTTACTTCATAACAATTCAGAGAAATTATTGAAATTCCTATGCCTTAAGCTAGCGGTATCTTTTACCTTATTATGGCTTACAAAGAATAATTGTCAACTCAAAGCCAGAATCTAAAACGAAGTATAACAGCTATATTTTATCAAAGGATAAACCAGATTCCAACTACGGAAATTACCGTGCTCAGAGGCATTTTCAATCTAATCTTTTCCGTAAATATATTGTGTTGATTATAAAACAACAACACAGAAACATAGTGTTGGATCATAATAACTTCTCTGATATGTTATTTTTATGGGCAAAATCCGGCCATGATAATCTCTAAATGCGTCTTTTTGCGAGATATCTGCCAGGAAGATGAGGAAGGAGGTGTCTGGGTTCCCGGACGAGAAAGGCCAGATATAAGATTCCTCCTAGAAGAATGAATATAGTAAGAATGAAAACAAAAGGGAAAGAGATTCTATCAGCAAGGATTCCCCCTAAGAGAGGAGATAAGCTCACAAAAGGTGCTTTAACCGTATTAGCTAAGGCAATATAAGTTGGTCTCATTTCAGGAGAGGAGAACTCCAGAACAACCCCCAGGCTGGAGATAAAAGATGCACTAAAAGCCCAACCAAAAATAAAAAAGACCCCGTAAAATAGATAAATAGAAGAGGAAACGACGGCAAGCAAAATAGCGAGTATGGTAAGTAAAATTCCCAGTTCCATGATCAATTTATATCCCTTTTTATCTCCCAGATAGCCCCACAAGATGGAACTGATGGTTTGGCCGGTAAGCAGTAAAACAGTGAAGATTCCTATCTGGCTATCGGGAAGAGTCAATTTGTTCATGGCATGGACGGCAAAAAAGGCGGTAGCCATTCCCCCGCAGCTCAAGAAAATGCTGGAAATTAGAAAAGATAGGAAATTCTTATCTTTTCTAAGTAAAGAGGGAAGTTGGAGGAAATACTCTTTGAAGCTGGATTCTTTGTTCTTTACAGGATAGACAGGTTCCCTAATCAAGAAGGGAGAAAATACATAGGCGACAGAGGTAGCAATGAAGGCAAATAAAAAGCATAGAGCAAAGTTTCTGGGAAAAGGAAAGCTCTTCAGTAAATAAATGGAGAAAAAAGCGGCAAAGATACCCACTCCTCCAGCCAGAAAGTTGCCCCGACCGAAGAAACGACCTCTCTTTCTCAAGGGTATTATCTTAGCTAGCATATCTTGCCAGGCGGGACCTCCGATTCCTCCCGAGAAGGAAAATACTCCGTAGAGAATAAAGAAAGTAGCTAGCAAAAGAGAGGGGGAGGAAAGAAATATTACCGCCAAGAATAGAAATAGCCAAGGAATCCTTTCTCCCAGTCCGGTAAAGATAATCAAAGCTTTCTTTCTCTTTAATTTCTGGACGAAGTTAGCTATGAGAATTTGGGGAAGTAACCAGCCCAAGGTATTAAGACAAGGAATGAGACCAATGAGGAAATTGGAGGAGGTAAGATGCCGGGCAAAGGCGGGTAGAACCGTATTGAGCGAAGCGAAGCTCATTCCCATAGAGAAAAAAACCCAATCCAGGAGATTGACAGTGAAGTTCCAGCGGTAATCTCTTTTTACTTCATCATTGAATCTTACTAAAGCTGTTTGTTCTGATTGCTTACTCATGATTAGCCTTTTTCTGCCATCGCCTCAATCATAACTTTCATATCAGATGAGTGATCAAGATGCTTATGCGAAAGGATTATAGCGTCAAGTTTGATAGGATCAAACTTGGGTCTACTCGAAGTGCATTTAACCAGTGCGCCTGGCCCTGGGTCCAAATAGATATTAACATCATTCAAACACAGCCAGGCTCCTCCTGAGGCCCGAAGTTGCCTGGATACCACTAATCGAGCCCGGTAGTACCCAGAAATTTAATGTAGCCCATTAGATTAGGGGCTTTTTAAAGGAAAAAGCGGAGTGAATCTTTTTTTGGTATTTTTTAAGAATGAGACATTTTTGGTCGTCCCGACAGATTTTTCTGGTCTCTTTTTCTATCTCCTCATCATGCCTCAAGATACCTTTAGAGTAATAGTAAATACTTAGTATCTCATGAACCCAGGTTCTGTTTTCTTCTACCTCGGATAGATTTTTATCAATCATAATCTCACCAGTGTCTATTCTGACCAATCCACCAATTTTTCTATCTTTATATGGCCTGAACTCAGGGTTATTAAAATCAATATATTTCACCTCAAACGAGGACAAAATCTGGTTTAAGATTCTATCGAATTCGGATGCTTCCATGAGTTTCCTCATGAGGCAATATAGTCAGATATATTGAATTACCTCATCCCATGGTTTTCTTGACTTAGACTCAGGTAATGCAGCAGAATAACCAAGAGGGGTCAAGGCTATAGGCTCTATTCCTGGTGGAAGATTTAAAATTCTTTTTATTTCGAAGGGCTCAAAAGCTCCGATCCAGCAAGTACCCAGTCCCTCGGCTGTGGCAGCCAGAATGAGATGATCCATAGCAATAGCAACATCTACATCCAGATAGCTCTTTCCGTCGCTCCTTCTCCAGGCTTCACTTGTTATTCCACAAGCACATATCACCACCGGCGCTGTCCAGAACCATGGTCGAGGATAGGCTGCCTTTAGTTTTTCCCTCACCTCCTTCTTTCTTACTACTATAAAACGCCAGGGCTGGGCATTAGTGGCGGAAGGGGCAATTCTCGCTGCCTCTAAAATTCTCTTTAATTTATCCTCTTCTACATCTTGATCCTGGTATTTTCTAACGCTGCGCCTTTTTCTTATCACTTTATAGTAATCCATTTCTTTACCTCCTCGCTTATTTTCAGATTACACAATTTCTAGCTAACGGTCAAATCAAGCTAAAAGAACGGGGGATTTGACAAAAAGAGGTAAGAATATAAAATGCAACTATAGGAATTCCTTATTTTCGAGAAAAGAGGAGGAAAGTAAAATGAACAATGGCAGGATTAAATTAAAAAGGCGAAGTTATTTGTTCGTGGGAGTTCTGATCCTCATTGCGGCTGTCTTTGTTATCGTTAATCTTTCAATCAAAGCTTCACTCCAGGCCAAAAATCCACCCGAAAAGCAGGAAGAAGCAGCTTCGTTTCTACAGAATACTATCATCGAAGCTTCCAGCAAGGTGGCACCAGCGGTGGTAAACATCACTACTGTTAGAATCGGAGCGGATTTCTTTTTTAATCCTGTTCCTCAGCGAGGGCTCGGCTCTGGGGTAATCTTTGATCAAAAAAATGGGTATATCCTCACCAATGAACATGTAATTCACCAGGTAAAAGAGATAAAAGTATTGTTACCCGATGGACGGGAGTCTGAAGGTAAACTAATCGGATCCGATCCCACAATGGATCTAGCAGTAGTGGAGATTAAAGGTAAAAACCTACCGGTGGCTAAACTAGGCGATTCCGATGAGATGAAAGTAGGAGAGTTCTGTATAGCTATAGGAAATCCTTTTGGGCTGCAGAACACAGTTACCTTTGGCATAGTGAGCGCTCTTAATCGTCCAATCAGGCCCGACCTGGAGGATTTGATTCAGACCGATGCCGCTATCAATCCTGGCAACAGTGGTGGACCCTTAATAAACTTCAAAGGTGAAGTAATTGGTATCAACACGGCCATCATTCCTTATGCTCAGGGAATAGGATTTGCCATACCCATCAATGCGGCTAAGGAGATTATTGACGAATTGATCAAGTATGGGAAGGTCATAAGACCCTGGCTGGGTATCTCTTATCTTCCCATCACTCCTCAGGTAGTTTCCCGCTTTAATCTTCCCGTGAAATCTGGTCTTTATGTAGCTTCAGTTATATCCGGGAGTCCAGCGGATAAAGCAGGGCTCCAAGCTAAAGACATCATCAGGAAATTTGATGGTCAAGAGGTTAAAACATCCCGGGATTTAAAGGCCTTCATCTCCAAGAAAAAAGTAGGAGATGAGGTGAGTTTGACCATCTTGAGGAATAAAGAAACAAAGATTATCCACATGACTTTAGAGGAGAGGCCGACCGAATAAAGTAGTGGCAATGCGGCAGGTATGGCAATGAATATCGACCATATCCTCAACTCGAAAGGCATAACCTCCGGCAAGAAGAATCACCAGAGAAACTTTCTTTTCCAGACACTTACTAATTACCCAGTTATCTCTTTTCTTTAGTCCGGCCTTGGTTAGTTTTAACTGACCCAACTGATCATCTTCATAAGGGTCAGCTCCTGCCAGATAATAGACAATATCAGGCTCAAAGTTTCGCCAAATTTGCAGGACCCCGGAGCTTAGTTTGGCTAAATACTCCTCATCGCCGGTAAAATCGAGCAAGCCTATATCCAGGTCACTTTTCTCCTTCATCGGATAAAGATTCTCCTGATGAATAGAAAAAGTAAAAATCGAGCGATCTTCCTGGAAGATAAATGCGGTACCGTTCCCCTGGTGAAGATCACAATCTATAATCAAGGCTTTCTCGATGAGTTTATCTCTCTTAAGTCTTCTAATGCTCACCGCCACATCATTAATGTAACAAAACCCTTCTCCCCGCGAAGGAAAAGCGTGATGAAATCCCCCTCCCAGGTGTATAGCCATTCCTTCTTCCAGTGCCTTCTGTCCTGCCAGAATGGTTCCTCCAGCAAATAGTTTGTGACCCTCCGTGATCTCTCTGGTCAGAGGAATTTCCGAGAACATAGTACGTGGAGAAAAAGCAAGATTCTCTAGATCCCTCAGGTATTCTGGGGTGTGAACCAGTAAGAGATCTCTTCTCTCGGGAAAGGTTGGCAAAAAAAGGTTATCAGGGGTGATTAATCCTTCAGAGGCCAACCTCTGGTAAACCATACGATATTTTTGCACAGGAAATACATGCTCTCCTAGATTAACGGTGTACTTTTCCGAATAGACGAAGGCAGGCTTATTCCTCATTTTTTTGGAATCAACACATCCTCAAATCTTTCTGGAATCGAAAAGTGAATATGACAATCTTAACAGTTTAAAAGAGAAAATCAACTCTCCCAGTTCACCTGGCTGTAGAAAAAGATACTAATAACTGGTAAGTTTGACAAGCTATAAAAATTTAAATAAACTCAGGCACAATTTTATCGGATGGGAATTTTAAGAATTCCGAAGCGAGGAAGTATTAAAGGGGCAAAAACGGCATGGCCAAAGAACCTTCCCGAATGTTTTTAATAATACCTGAAATTAAGGAACTACTTTCTCAAAACAGAAAAGATGAACTTAAGAACCTTTTTTATGAGTATGAGCCGGTTGAAGTGGCTGAGGCGTTGAAAGAATTCACCCTTAAAGATAGAGTAATTCTTTTTTCTTTGTGCGACATAGACTTTGCCGCCGACGTCTTTGAAAAAATGGATAAGGATGATCAACTTACTCTCCTGGGAACAATTGATGAGAGACGTAAAAGCGATATCCTGGATGAGCTGGCTCCCGATGAAAGAGTTGATCTCTTTGAAGAAATGCCGGAAGAGATGGTGGCACGTTTTCTGGCTATTATGGAAAAGGAGGAAGCTCGGGATGCCAGAGAACTTCTGAAGTACGACCCAAGCACAGCCGGCGGCAGAATGACCACCGATTTTGCCAGGGTGCAGGAAGGAATAACTGTTGAAGAGACTCTAGATAATTTGAGGAAGTCGGCAAAAGATTTAGAGATGGTTTACTATGTCTATGTATTGGGTAAAGATAACAAATTGGTGGGTGTAGTATCACTTAAAGACCTGATTCTAGCCGAGCCAAAAGAAAGAATAAACAAGGTTATGCATACCAAACTCATCGCCATTCCGGTTGATATGGATCAAGAAACGGTGGCTAAGGAAATTGCTAAATATGATTTTATGGCCTTACCGGTCGTCGACAATGGAAAAATGAAGGGAATTATTACCGTAGACGATGTGATTGATGTAATCAGAGAAGAAAACACCGAGGATATGTATAAATTCGGGGCAGCAGGTGAACATCGAGAAAAATATATGTCTATGAAGCCATCTTTTATTGCTAAACATCGGGTAATATATTTAACAATTTTTGTCTTAATGGACTTTTTTTCAGGGATGATTTTAAAAAGTTATTCCTTCGCTTTGAGTAGTGTTGTAGCCTTGGCTTTCTTTATCCCCTTGCTTATGGACACGGGTGGAAATGCCGGCACTCAAGCAGCCAGTGTTATGGTAAGGGGTCTAGCTACTGGAGAGGTGAGGATAAAAGACGTCTGGAAAGTAGTCAGAAAAGAGTTTATCATCGGAATAATGATTGGAGTAGTGTTAGGTATAATTGCTTTAATAAGAGCACTAATTTTGCAAAAAAATCCTGGCGTAACAATAACGGTGGGCTTAAGCATGATTATTACTGTTACTTTTGCTACTTGCTTGGGGTCGTTCCTACCAATTATCTTTAAACGCTTGGGATTTGACCCGGCTCTTATCTCAGGACCCCTGATCACCACAATTGTAGACATAACCTGCTTGGTAGTTTATTTTGAAATAGCCATACATCTGTTGAGAATTATCTGAACCATCATCTTCCTACAAGTTTTTTAAACTCGTTAATAGCCTCTTTTCCATCCAGTACCCCTATCTCTAGATCGAACTCTTTTTTCTCCCCTGGCTCCAGAAATTTTAAAGTTCCTCTTTGCCTTTCCTTATCCCTTCCTTCCACCCCACAGTTAGCCGGCTCCATTCCTACTACATAGTCACTTTCTCCCATCATCTTCCATTCGATGAACCTTGGAAGTTGGCTCTTTTTATAGTTCACGTAGAAACCAAACCCTCCCTTAAAATCTTCATTAACCAAGGCACAATGTATAAGTCCTGAGGCATCTTCTTTCACTTCATGATAATAAACCTTTTCCTTGAAACCGGGGACAGGAGCAGTAAATTTATGATAGTCCTCTTTACCTATTTCGGCCTCTTGATCACGGGGCCTTATCTCTCTAGTCGGTGAAATTAACCTGGCTCCTTCGGCCACAGCAGGAAAACCTCCGTTTATGTGGTAGAGAATCATAAAAGGGCTCCTTCGGAACCCTTGATTTTCTACTATGTCGTGAATCCAGAGTTTGGATTCACCTAAACGAGTAGTTATGCGTCTTATGAGAGAAATATTCTCTCCAAAGACCACACTCTCTCGCATCCTTCCCTTTACGGAGAGTATATAATCATCTTTTCTCCATTCCTCCTCCAGGCAAACTCTATCGGCTGGAATGTGGGAGATTCTCCCGTGAAGACCCAGATCTTCTCCCTCATCTTGACAGGGGGTTCCACAGTAAGTCAGACCACAGGTAGTAAGCAGTCCCCCAAAGAAACTGCGAAGCCATCCTAATCCTCGGGAATCAAACGCGTGAGGATGGACATCTCCGGTAGAAGATCTCCAGCAGAGCGATTTTCCGCAATATCGAGCCTGCGAGATATCCATTCCTCGATCAAGGAGGACGGTAAAGAAAAATCCTGTCCCTGTCCAGACATCGAGCGCTCTTACTCCCCTACCCTTTCCTTCTAGAAGCTCATATTTCTTTAGCCCGGCAATCTGGGAGATATTACCGATAAATCTGGTGAGTTCCTCTTTGGTGTATTTTTTACCAAAGATCTCTGCCATTTCCTTCCTCCTTTAATGTTTTAAAAGACAAAAAAATTTTTAAACAAGTAACTTTCGTAAAAGTTCAACGATACCTGTGGTGTTGTTTTCTTCTCTCAAAGAGTCTAGCTTGCCTGGAGGTATCTTTATAGCTAATTGCTTAAGCATTTCTGAATTTTTTATACATTGTCTTACCACCTCAAAACCATCCTCTCGGTAAGGAAAGATATCAAAGTTATACCAGCCATCGTATTTAATCTCATTTAACCAGTATAGAAACTCTATAGTCTCCCAGAAATGGATTGTACCTGCAATCATATCATCATCCCATAAACGGTAGTTGTCATTAAGCTCAACATAATAAAGCTTATCATGCATATCAGCTAATACCACTGATTCAGCAGGATTTTCATATGCCATATAAGAATGACCGATATCGATTAGTACCCCAACATTATCTTCTGTGACCTCGTTTATTAACATAAGAGTCTTACCTATAGTTGCCATATATATATGGGTTCTCGCTTCTTTTATTTTATACTCCAGACAGATTCTCACATCCTTTCGATATTGAGCTATTTCTTTAATTGCCTCTACTAACCTCTCCCAGCTTTTTCTATAATCAGATTGAAAGGGATAATCATAACCATCCTGTAAGAGACACATACTTATATGATTATTCCCAAGAACGACAGACGCGTCAATTCCTTTTTTAGCAAGATCTACTGCTTTTTGTCTGATTTTTTCACCATTTGAGGTGAAAGAACCGTATTTCCAGATAGGTTCAGAGAAAAGTTCAATTTCAATCATCGATACTTCCAAATTATTCTTCTCTAGTTCTCCCTTCAACTTCTTAGTATCAGAAAAGAAAGAGAAATCGGAAGGATAACCAAGATAAACCCCCTTTAGATCTTCCACTTTTGCTACCATTCTTATCCTTTCTCTTAAATCTATATCATCTGGATGATATTTTGATACGAAACGATCTCCACAGGCAGTTAACGGGCTAAGCCCCACCGAGTACTTTGTCTTCATAGCTATTGTCTCCTTCTTTTGCCTTAATGTGAGTTTCAAAATAACTCCGAACTTTAACCGATAACCTTAAATCCATCGCTTTTTTTAACTATCTTGGAAACTGATCTAACTCTTGAGTAGATAAGACAGTATACATCACATTCAAGACTACTATCTGGTTCCAGAATCCTCTGTTGTCCTTTCTTTATTGCCTCACTCAAGATATTAGGATAACCGGTCCACGGCTCGGGAACAATCCCATAAAAACCTCGCCACCCTCCATACATCATCCACACCCATATCACTTTAAGTAAATCAGTTGGAAAGATGAAACCTATTCCCAGTTTTTTCTTAGTGTCGGTTAAAGAAAACCACCCTTCCTCAAGTTCTGTTATGTAATGTCCACCTGCAAGATTGGGGTTAGTTTCTGGGATAATACGCATATCCCTCGATCCGTTATTTCTCAAATGAAGAAAGGGCCATTTATAAAACTGACCCACGAAACCCATTTCAGGTGATGAAGAAAATCCCACCAAACATCTTTTACCAGGTATATCAATCCTATGAGAAACACTTATATTCAAGGCTGGATGAATTCCCCAGAGAAAATCAACAGTTTTTGGACCTTTATTTGTTATTTTATAATGCAAATGAACATAGGAATCGTTATCCTTTAGATAAATCCACCTTTCAAAATAAAAAGGTAAGATAGAAGTATATGTTGATGTATAAAGACAAACTTCCTCACCCTGGGCAGATAAAACTCTGAAATCCCAGAGTTTAAACCATAACTCACCCATATAGGGCAATTTATCGCCTCTATATTCACAACTGTCAACGGTGGGTAAAATCTCATCCCACCCTCCACACCATACGTCATCGAAATTTTGGCCATAATGAGTATGTCTTGGTCTTACCCGTAGATTATGCCACAAAAAATTAACATCATTTTCTTTGTCAATAATATCGTATATCTTTGCCCCAAGCTCGGGAAAAACCGTTATTTTTACTCTCTCATTCTCTACTACCAGTTTATTAAATTCACTGTATTCCTTATCTAAACTGATACAAGCCATATTTTAACCTTTAATCCCGCTCGATGATAAGAGTCCCCTCACATAGTACTTCTGAACGAAAGCGAAAATCAAAAAAAGTAGTTCCACCATTACCTCTACTCGCTATATTCTTGGTTAATATTTTTTGAATAAAATTCTTGCTCGTAAATAAACCCCTGTTTCTTTTTTATTACCTCCTATTCTCACCCTCTATTGGACCTTCCATAATTCCAGACAGTTTCAAAATAGGCCAAAATATTCTCTGTTGGCATACTATTATTTAGTTCTCCAATTGAAGAAGCTATCAACAATCCTCCATTTTTTCCTGCTGTATCAATTAATTTTTTAGTCTCGGTAATAACTTGTTCTTTAGTGCCTCTGGCTAGGATATCAGCATCCATTCCACCCACCAAGACTAACCGATCTCCATATTCTTCTTTAACTTGTCCAACATTCATTGCTGCTCCCACTTCTATAGTATTAAATCCATCAATATGTAATTTATCAACCAAAACAGGAAGCGCCTTCGCCATATCCCCATCCGAATGAAAAATTACTTTAAAATTCCTGCTATGTAATAGATCAATGATTTCTTTTAGGTAAGGATAACAAATATCTTCCAGCATGTCTGGTGAAAACAGAAGACCTCCCTTGGCGGCCACATCTGACCATATCATTGCTACAGGGGAATCATGATAGCGTAATTTAACTTCCAGTTTCCTTAAAATTCTTTCATTGGTAACCTTTACCCACCTTCTTATCAATTCTGGATGATCGTAATAAATATAAACGAATTTTTCCATTCCGACGAGAAGATAATTTTTGTAAAGTCCATCCATGGTATAAATATCAGGATAGACCATATCATTTTTCCATTTTTTCATTATTTCCACACGCTGGTGATAATTTTCTACAAAATTATCATCTGGCTGCCAGGCTTCTTCCTTTTCTATCAGTTCCTTTATCCACTTAACACATTCATCATTGGTTTTAAAAGGCCTTTCTATAATCCAGTTTGTCCATCTTTCGTATTTTTTGATAAAACCGGGAGATAAACCCCATTTATTCCAAACGAGTGAGCCAGATTTTTTTAATCTGTATAAATAATCCGAATCCTTTTCAATGCGAGGTTCTTCGGGAAGCCATAACGGGTGACATACATCAAGGCATTTAGCACATGCTCTGGTAAAATCTTCTGCATCACCTGCTTTAATATGCTTTCCCCCGAAATGCTCCAAAATGCTATCATTAAGAAGACATTCAAAAATAGGAACCTGATCAGGAATTTCATGACTAAAAACAGCTTCCACTCTTTCTTGTTTTGACCACAACATATAAACCCCCCTTTCATTGAAAAACCACTCGTTATTTAACCTTTAATCCCGCTCGATGACAAGAGTCCCCTTACATAGTACTTCTGACCGAAAGCGAAAATCAAAAAAACTGGTATAATATATATTACAATCCCGGCTAACAGTGCATTCACCATCAAGATCCCATTACGGAGAACATATCCAGTAGTCATAGCCACTGGCAAAGTGGTGTTTTGACCACTTAAGAAAATCACAGGACCCATAAAGTCCCCATATACCCACAAAAAGGATAAAATAAATACAGTAATAAACACTGGTTTTGAAAGTGGAATAAATATTCTAAACAGCACTCCCATTCTGCTACATCCATCAAGAATAGCGGCTTCTTCCAACTCAGCGGGAATATAGGAAAAGAACTGTCTGAAAAGGTAGATAAATAAGGGATTTGCACCTATGCCCCATAAGAGCCAAATATAGTAAGTATTAATAAGTTTTAGCTTGGTGTAAAACACGTATTCAGGGAGCATAACCGAAACCGGGGGTATCATTAAAAGCATTATAACAATATAAAAGAGGAAATTTTTACCCGGAACACGAAATCGAGCAAATGCGTATCCAAAAATTGAGGCAGTCATAATGCCAGGGATTGTATATATCATACTTAAAACAATGGTGTTGCGTAAATATCCAAAATAATTAATTTTTGTGAGTGCTAAAAAATAATTTATAAATTTCGGCTTGCTGGGTAAAAAAATTGGTGGGAGTGTTACCATCTCCTGCTGAGTTTTTAAAGAACACAGAATAAGCCAAAAGAGAGGAACCATAAATACAGCTACTAAAGCAATTAAAAATCCATAGAAAAATAACTTTCTTAATGATTTTATATTTGCGGCGTTCATCTTATCTATCTCTACTCGTATTCATAATAAACTAATTTACTACTTATCTTAAGAAAGGTAAAAGTCACAATCAACATAATAATAAACATTATCCATGTCACCGCCATGCCATAACCAAAACGTTGATTTGTAAAGCACTGCTGAAAAGCATAAATTATGGTGAAATAGTTTTGGAAAGGGGGTTGTTGATTTAAAAAAGCCGTAAAGGCAGCTCCAGGAGAAGATGTAAGAAGTATAGGTCGAACTATTACACCAAAGGAAAGCATTATACCTACTACCACTTGATAAAGAATAACCGGTGACATTAGTGGCAGAATAATATTCTTAAATATAAAATACCTATTTGCCCCATCTATTTCTGCTGCTTCAATTAGCTCTTTTGGCATATTTTGAAGCCCGGCTAAAAATATAATCATAGCTCCACCCGCTTGCCAAGCAAACATACTAACTAAAGAAAACCGGGGGAAATTCACTAAAAAGTTCAGAGAAAACTGTGGATTAAATTGGTTTATGACTATATTTATTAAGCCAGATTCGCGGTTAAGAAGAGTCTTCCAGATAAATACAATCGCTATTACAGGAACTGCATAGGGGATAAAGAATACACTACGAAAAAAACTCTGTGCTTTGAATCTCCTGTTTAATAAAAGAGCTATCAATAAACCAACCACCAGAGTAAATAGTACATTTAAGGAAGTGAATATTAAAGTGCTATAAATTGAACTAATAAATCTATAATCAGATATTAGTCTTAAATAATTTCTAAAACCTATGAAACGAGGAGGCGAAATACCATCAAAATAAGTTAACGATAAGTAAAATGCATAAACCATTGGAAGAACATTTAAGAATACAAACATTGCAATCCACGGACCTATTATTAGGTAAAAAGTCTTCGTATCTCTACTAACTTTATTCCTCAGGGACAAAAACATTTTTATACACCCCTACTCTCTTATATTACCTGTTGGGGGAGCAAATCTATAAATTTCGATTTGCTCCCCCACTTTAAGAAGATCCCATCCTTTTCTAAAAGGATACAAAAGATGCTTCTTTGTCCACTACCACAGTGCCGATTCAATTATAGAATCAATTTGATTGGCCATATTCTTTAGCGCTGTATCAAAATCTATTGCACCCCTTAAAGCCGGTTCCATTTGCTGATTATAAGCCGATATTAACGCATTGTCCCTAAGGTATGGAGGAAGTTGCACTGTAATTTGATAGGGCATCTCTTTCCTAATTTGTTCTAACCGGTATCTATCGAATTCCGTATCATGCGGACAATACTTGAACAATGATTTGAAAGCCGGTATTCCCCAACCACTTTTTGCCCTTGCTGTTGCTCGTTCACCTAACATATAGTAGTCCCAGTACTTCCATACAGCATCAAAGTTCTTACAAGTTCTAACGATAACATATCCGGTACCACCACCAGTTGCATTAACTCTTTTATCTCCATACATAGGAGCGGGTGCAAAGCCAACTTTATCCAGCGGTACGTTTCCCTCTTTTATTATGGGTCCAAGCCAGTAGCCCTCCCAGAATATGGCAAGCCTTCCAGCTTGAAACAAGGGACCATCCCAATCCGGAGCAGGATCCAAAGGATTGTGCATTGCATGATGCACTTTAGCTTCCTCAAACCACCATTTGAAAAGAGTGTAAACGTCGGGATCTTTAATATTTAACTTTTTGCCATCCTCTGTAAAGAGCCATTTTCCTTTAGAAGCTAACATAACTAGGAAAAACGCATTAAACTCATCATCACAATAACCAAATCCATATCTTTCTACTTTCCCACCCCTGTATACCACGGACTTATTAATCATATCACTGAACTCTTCGAAAGTTAAAGGTATATCATCACTTGGATAGGCAATTCCTGCTTCATCTAGAGCAATTTTGTTATAATTATACATACAATCGAAAGACCAATCCTTCAGCAGTCCATAATAAGGTCCTTTTCCCTGAGTAGTTCCATCAAATCTGTAGAGATCGTTATTAGGAAAGAGATCATCCATGTCTATAGTCTTTTCCAGATAAGGGGTTATATCTTTCACTATACCTTTTCTCACCCAATAAGGAAGTCCAATACCATTAATTCTAAAGATATCTGGGGGAGTTCCACCAGCCATCATGACCATTAACTTGGTTAAGTCATTTTCAATGACATTGACATTTATCTCTGGATTTTTGCTTTCAAAATTCTTAACAACCTCATCTGTCATCTCCGCTGCATCGCGCATTAGTGTTATTGTGACTTTCTCACCTGCAACTTCTCCTACAAACAGAGCTGATACAGACAGAATTACCACACTCATAATAAATATGCTTATTCTTTTACTCATTCTTTTCCTCCTTTGTTTTGAGAATTAATAATTCATTCTACTACAACTTCCTTTCCTCACCTCCTCGTATAATTGGATTTAGTTAAAGACCTATGTCTTTAAAGGATCTGTCACCACCTCTTTTACTTGATTTTTATATCTTTCACAAAACTTCGAAAAGATTACCACTTCTTGTTTTTCAACAACCTCCCTTTCTAGACTTCACCTCCGCTTTGTCTAATCCTTACTGTAGGATTAAATAGTCTTGTTCCTCCTCACTTCCTTCCTACACTCATCTTAATCTTCTCATTTTTTTATTAGCAATCAAATTCTACCGTATGTGAAAAACTTCGTCAAGTTTTGCCGTAGAGTTTCTGATATAGGGAAAGGTAGTCCCTATAAGTTTTCTGGTAAATAGCTACATTAGAAGGCTCAGAATAAAAGCTCTTTTTAATCTTTACAACCTCCTTAACTGCCTGACTAATATCAGGGAAAACCCGGGCTCCCACTCCCGCCAAGAGCATTGCTCCTAAGGAAGCTGCTTCACTACACTGGGGGACCTCTATCGGAACATCCAAAACATCTGCTTTTATCTTAAGCCAAGTGTCACTTTTTGCAGCTCCCCCTAAAGACCTTACCTTTTTAACCGGAATGGAAAGGGTCTTCAAAAGGTCAATGTTTTCCCTGAGCATAAAAGCTATAGATTCAATAAGGGCTCTTATAAAATGAGCGCGTTCGTGTTTAAAGGAAATCCCTACGAATGCACCCCTTGCCTGGGGGTTAAAATCTGGACAGGCAGTTCCGGTAAAGTGGGGAAGTGCAAGAAGACCCTCTGCTCCAGGAGGAATTTGGGAGGCAAGTTTAAGGAGCTCACCGTAGCCCTCTTTTCTACTGGCATCTGAAGGGAAGGTGTCTCTGAACCACTTAAGGACAATACCTGAGGTTTCGGCGTAGGGGTAAAGAACAAATCTACCAGGGACACAGTGGGGGGCACAGGGAACTCTTCTTTTGGGATCGTACACAGGTTTATCTACACAAGCCACCACGGCAAGGGCCGTTCCCGTACTCTCGGTAATCATACCAGGCTCAACGTTTCCCCCACCTAAGGCTCCGGCCATCTGATCCATAGACCCTGCTACAACCTTAGTATTTGTGGATAGACCTAATTCTGATTTTACCTGAGGGCTGACATTTCCCACCACCTCATGGGAGGCCAAAATCGGAGGAAGCTTATCCCTTTTTATGCCGATAAAATCAAGCATCTCATCCCACCAATCTTTTTCCTTTAACTTAAGGTAGAAAGTGGAGGACGATTCGGTAGGCTCAGTGAAAAACTCTCCTGTTAACTTCCAGATAAGATAGTCTTTAACGATAAGGAACTTTGCAGTTTGATTAAAAACGTCAGGCTCATTTTTCTTAAGCCAGAGTATCTTGGGTGCTGGCCAGACGGGAGACATTTCAGGAAGACCGGTTGTTTTATAAAGAAGTTCTGGAGCAAAATTTTTGGCTATTTCTTTAGATTCCTCTTCTGCCCGGCTATCCAACCAGACAATGGCATTTCTTAGCACATTTTCTTTTTTATTTACACAGATCAATGTTTCTGCCTGGCTGGAGAGGGATAAAGCCAGGATTGATTCTGGATTAACTTCTGATTTACCCAGAATATCCTTTATCCCCTTACCTAAGGCCGTCCAGTAAACATCGGCTGGGAGCTCGACTCTATTGGAAGAAGGAGTAAGGAGAGTGTATTCCTGGGTGGACATAGTCTTTAGTTTTCCATCAGGTTGGAAAAGTCCCACTTTGATGGAAGTGGTCCCCACGTCTACCCCGAGAAGGTGGTCTTCTGTCACGAGCACTACCTCTTTAATGATAGTTTATCCAACCTTACTCCCTTTTTCTCTTGTCGAAACTTACGCAACTTCCATTGTCTCCTACGCCTTGTAGCCATCCTATAGATCGAGACTTCTATCTTTTTACTCAATCACCTTTTCTAGGTGTTGTCCTTCCCTTACTACCTTAATTAAGGCATTTAGGAATTTCTCCGGATTTTCTGCCTGGAAAACATTTCTTCCAAAAACAACTCCTGCTGCTCCTTCCCGAATACTTTCTTTAGCAAATTTAAGAGCTTCTAAATCTGTATCCATTCTTGCTCCACCAAGAGCAAGAATAGGAATAGGAACAGATTTTACTAAATTAGAAAATCCCGGAATATAAACTGTTTTAATTAAGTCAGATCCTATCTCAGCACACATTCTTACCCCTAGCTCTACCTCACTTTCCTTTCCCTTAAAACGATCAATTCCTTCCAGGGGAATATACTCTCCTATTAAAGGAACTCCTAAGGATTCTGTCTCCTCATATATCTCTCCCAATAAAGTTATATTTTCTGTATTAGCTTCCTCGCTTCCTCCGAGCAACAGAGAAGCCATTATCATATCTGCCCCCAAGTTAACTGCTTTCCTTACTGTAGCCATTCTTCTTTGATAGCCTTTTTTAAATCCTTCGCAGTAGTGGCTTCCCCAGTTAACTCTAATAATCATCAAGGGAGAGTCCCAAGAAGAAAAAAATTTACCACAGTATTTAGCTATATTGGGATTTATTAAAACAGCGTCTGCTTTTTTGTATAAATTTATCTTTCCTGGTAAATCCTCTAATCCCTTTATAGGACCCATGTAGCCTCCATGATCCAAGGCTACTACAACCGCTTTTCCTCTGCTAAATAACTTTGTCAGTCTTATCTCTTTTCCATTCATTTTTACTCCTCTTTACGAACCTAATATAAGATTGTTTTTATTTGTGATTATTTTACACCATAGCTGAAGAAATTTGTCAAGTAAGAACCTTTCAATTACGCAGGCTAAAGCCTGTGGCTACCATCTAAAGAGATCTAAAGAGACTAATTCTACTCAATATTTGCATGTCTTGAGTCTATTTGCTTAGGGGTTTGCCCTATTACCTCTGCCAACTCACAGATTAACCCATAAAAGAAAAGGTAAATATTTAATCCAAAAAGAGCACCGGACATATTGGAATGTGCTTCATCGCCAAGTAAAGAGAAATTTGCAAAATCTATATCTTTAGATTTTGCTCTAATAAATACACTATGATCGGATAACTTACTTAAGGTAGAATTAGGAGAGGCAGTAATAGCTATAATCTTGCCACTAAGCTCTTTTGCTTTCCGGCAAAGAGTTAAAATAGTTGATGTTTCTCCAGATTGGGAAATAGCTATCATAACATCTCCCGAATTTAAAGCTGGAGTAGTTACATCTTCCAACGCATAAGAGTTAAACCCAAGATGAGCAAGCTTCATAGCAAAAACTTTCCCTATCAAGCCAGAGTGACCTACCCCCAGAACAAATATTTTCTTTGCTTTAAGGAGAATATCGATCATCCCCTTTATATCTTCTTCGTTTAACTGTTCAACGCTCCAAGTTGCGTTCTGGAGCATCTCTTTAGCTACTTTTTTAACTTTTTCCATTTTATTTATGTAGGCCTCAAAAAACAGGTTATCTCTTCAAAAACTCCTAATACTTTATCAGCTTGCCCTTTGGTAATTACAAAGGGTGGTTTTACCTTAACTACATTTCCTACACCTCGAAACTTACTTTCACCAAAAATCACCCCTCGCTTTACACCCTCCTTTATAAATTGAGTGGCCTCTTTACAGGCAGGCTCTTTTGTTTCTTTGTTCTTTACCAGCTCAATGCCAATCATTAAACCAGGACCTCTCACATCACCTATAAGTTCATATTTTTCTTTCATCCGAAGAAGTTTTCCAGTGATATACTCACCCATTTTTCTCACGTTTTCTAAAAGATTTTCTTCTTTAATAACGTCCAAAGTAGCACAGGCAGTAGCCATAGCTACAGGAAAATGAGCAAAGGTAAAAGAGTGAGTAGCAGGCTCATAACCTTTAAGATCATCCCTTAACATTACCCCAAATAGAGGAAATCCTCCACCAACTCCCTTACCAAAGGTAAGTATATCCGGAATGGTATCGTAAAGCTCAGAGGCAAACATAGTTCCCAACCTGCCAAAACCAGTTTGAACTTCATCAAAAATCAAAAGAACACCATATTCATTGCAAATTTCTTTAACTCTTTTTAAATATCCCTCAGGTGGTGGTATCATACCTCCTGATGCCTGTAGAGGTTCCATTATTAAAGCTGCCACAGGCTCTACACCCCTTTCCAAAGTAGTTTTTATAAATTCAGCACATAAAAGGTTACAATCGGGGTATTTAAGTCCAAATGGGCAGCGATAACAGTAAGCATTGGGAACTCTTATAAAATTTTGCATAAAGGGAGCAAAATTTCGAGAAATGGGAGGATAGGGCCAGGATGCTGCTATAGTAGCTAAGGTTCTCCCTGCGTAATTATCATAAGGAGCAAGAAACTTAAAGGCATCGGGTTTATTAATCATAGCAAGCTTTAAAGCTCCCTCATTGGCTACCGAGCCATGTAGACAAAAACTTATTTTTTTTAAATTTCCAGGAGCTATCTCTCCTAACTTTTTTAATAATCTTAACTTAGGAATAGTTTCAAAGCTCGTTCTACAATGAGTTAGCCCATTTCTAGTTTGCTCAATAGCAGCCTCTATTACCTTAGGATGAGAAAAACCAACATTGTAGCTCCAAGCCTGAGAAGTGCAGTCAATGTATTCTTTATCATTTATATCCTTAACCACCGAGCCTTTTCCATTTACTAAAAGAAGGGGAAGCTCACCCCCCACTGAACCGGATAACAGATACTTCCTTCCCTCTCCTAGTTCTTTTAAATCAATCTGCATTGACATAAATTGTCTCCTATTTTTAATTTTAAAAGGTAAGGATAACCTTTAATCCTTTTTTATCTTTCATTACCTGTATTGCCTGGTGAACTTCTTCTGAGGGAAAACGATGAGTTATAAAAGGCTTTAAATTTAATCGAGAAATAAGCTGAACAGTTCTACGAAAATCATCTATAGTAGAATCTATGCTTCCAGTAACGGTAATCTCTGAGTAGTGAATTAAGTTAGGGTCTATCTGAATTAGGCTATTTGCTGGACATCCCCCAAAGATAACTACACTACCACCTCTTCTTACTATCTTTAATCCCGCCTCAACAGCTTCCTTAGATGGAGCAGCTACAATTACACTATCGGCACCTTTATCCTTGGTTAATTCCTTTACCTTTAAGGGTAAATTACCCTCTTTTGAGTTAACAGTTGCATCGGCACCAAATTTTTTTGCCCTTTCCAATCTTTTGTTAACTATATCACTTACAATCACCTTGCCAGAGCCTAAAATTTTTAAAAGTGTAAGATGGGCAAGTCCTATAGGTCCTGCTCCAATCACTACCACAGTATCTCCCGGCTCAACATTTGCCCTTAAAATTCCATGTAAACAACAGCTAAAAGGCTCAATCAATGCTGCTTCCTCATCTGATAGCTCATCAGGAATTTTCACTAGAGCTCCCCTTTGAATAGCCTGCGCCGGTATTTTCATATATTCAGCAAATGCACCGTCAAGATTACAGCCAAAGACCATTACATCCTTACAAAGATTCTCCTGACCAGAAAGGCAAAAGCTACATTTACCACATCCATAAATGGGAGCTACTACCACCCGGTCCCCTATTGCAAAACCATCAATCTTTCCTCCTATTTTAAACACTTGGCCAGAGACCTCGTGTCCCAAAATGAGTGGAATTTTATATCTTCCTTCAACGCCCTTATAGTAACTACGAACATCTGAGCCACAAATTCCACACACCCTTACTTTTATTAAAATTTCATCTTCCTTTATTTTAGGAATATTGACCTCGTGTATCTGGATGTCTTCCTTACCATAGAAAAACGCAGCTTTTATTTTTTCCATTCTTTGCTTTAACCTCGGTCGCCGCCAATTCCGTGTTATCTTTAACTTTACTTGCTCTTTGCTTATTTATGATTAAATAATATCATAGTTGAAAAATTAATTGTATCTCTATACTATTCTTACCTCAACTCCCAATCTCTCCATCTCCACCCTCATTTCCTCCGGTATTCCCCGGTCAGTGACTAAAATGTCTATGGATTGCAGGGGATCGACGGAGGCAAAATTTTGTTTACCAAACTTAGAATGATCCGATAAAATAACTATTTTATTGGATGCTTTAACAATCTTTTTGCGGGTCTGAGCCTCTTCTAAAGTAGGTGCAGTTATTCCATAGGTGGGATCCAGGGCACTCACTCCCATAAAAGCCTTATCTATCCGCATTTGGGAAAGTGTGGCCTCGGTCAGAGGGCCAATAAGAGCACGGGTTCTTCTCCTGGGGCTTCCTCCAGTAATGATTAAACTTATCCCTTCCTTTCCGTCTAACTCCTGAGCTATATCCAGAGAATTGGTAACTACGGTAAGGTTCTTGTTATTCTGAATGTTTCTGGCTAGCTCGAGAACAGTAGTACTGGCCTCTAGAAATATTACCTCTCCTTCTTCTACTAACCTGGCAGCCTCCTCGCCAATTCTTCTTTTCTCCTCTAGAAATTTCTCTTTTTCTTCGAGAAAATCAGGTTCGAGGCTTACCCGGCTTTTGCTCATGGCGCCACCATGAGCTCTCGTAATTGAACCCTGGCGTTCCAGAAACTCCAGGTCCCGCCTTACGGTCGCTCCGCTGACCTTAAATATATCTATCAACTCATCAACAGTTATTCTTCCCTTTCGGGTAATTAGGTCAAGAATCTGATCTTTTCTTTCTATAGGAAAGCTTTTTTTCATTACTGGTCCTTTTTCTTTGTTTGTGATTATATTATATCATATTTGAGGATTTTGTCAAGGGTGGGAAATTGAGGGAAAGTTACATCTTCTGGGGGGCGGTAATTCCTAGAAGGTTAAGAGCATCTTTAAGAGCGATCTTGACTGCCTTAATTAAAAGGAGACGAGCACAGGTAAGTTCCTTATCCTCACTTATTACTCGGTGACGAGTATAAAACTGGTGAAAGAGAGCGGCCAATCCCATCAAATAAGTGGTAAGTCGGTGAGGCTCCAGGCTCCCCGCTGCTTCCTTTATCTCATCAGGAAGAAGAGCTAGTTCCTTCATCAGCTCTTTTTCCTCAGGAGAGGCCAATAAATCAAACCTAACTTCATCCAATTTCTTAAGTTCTATCCCTTCATTTCTAGCCTTCTCCAGGATACTGCAGACACGGGCATGAGCATATTGGATGTAAAAAACGGGATTCTCAGGAGTCTGTTTCTTAGCCAGTTCTAAGTCAAAGTCGAGATGCGAATCACACGTGCGAGAAAGGAAAAAAAAGCGGGCGGCATCTTTTCCCACTTCCTCCAAAACTTCCCTTAAAGGGATAAACTTTCCCTCACGAGTGGAGGCAGAGATTCTCTTTTCTCCACGCTTCAAAGTCACCAGTTGATAAATAATTATCTTTAGAGCTTCTTTGGAGTAGCCTAAGGCTTCCACCGCCGCTTTCATGCGAGGAACATATCCAATATGATCAGCTCCCCAGATATCTATGACTTGCTCAAGTCCCCGGCCGAATTTATGAGCATGATAGGCAATATCACTGGCAAAATAGGTATATTCCCCACTGCGCCGTCTTAGGACCCGGTCTTTCCTACCCGGTAAAAAAGATGAGGTTTTAAACCAGAGGGCCCCATCTTTTTCATAGACATAGCCCCTATCCTTCATAAAAGAGATTGCCTTAGGAATCTCTTTATGAAGACTCGATTCAAAGAACCATCTATCAAACCTTACCCCAAATTGGTCTAGATCAGTTTTGATTTGCCTGAGCATCTCCTTTACGGTGAACTCACCCAGTAAATGAATCAATTGAGGCTTAGTTTTTCCAGCCTCACTTAATTCATCCCCCATCTTGATCCTGGCTTCTTTAGCAATATCTATTAAATACTCACCCTGGTAGCCGTCTTCGGGAAAGCTAATCTCTTCTTCCTCTAGCTGCTGAAGACGGGTCCAGACAGAGCGAGACAGTCTTTCGATCTGGCCCCCTACGTCGTTGACATAGTACTCCCTCTCTACCTCATAGCCAACCTTGGAGAGAATATTAGCCAGGCTATCCCCAAAGGTAGCCGCTCTTCCATGTCCTACATGAAGGGGTCCGGTAGGATTAGCTGAAACAAACTCTACCTGAATCCTCTTACCTTTTCCATAAGAGAACCTCGCAAATTCCTCTTTTTGAGTAACTATCTTTTTAAGGACTTCATTAAAAAAAGGGGAAGAGATAGAGAAGTTTATGAAGCCCGGAGGGGCGAATTCGACTTGAGAGAAAAGGGTTTTTTCCTTTAGGTAAGAAGTTAACAGTCTTCCGATCCTGGAAGTAGATTTTCCCATCTCTTGGGATAAAGAAAAGGGGAGATTGGTGGAAAGATCTCCCCATTCTTTCTTTTTTGGCCGATTGATAAAGATGGGAGGAAGGGGTTTTGAGAAAAACTCGACTTTTTTAAGCTCCTCACAACTCTCGTGTAGATAAGCTTCTATTAATCTCTTTAATGAATTATCCATCACCTGAAATTTTGACCACAAATCTCACACATTACTTGAAATTTACACATAGCTCGGTCAGGCTTACCTTTGTGTTGGCAAGGTAACAAACATGGTCCAGACTCCATGGCGCACTCGAAGAAGCACTACATCGCCCGGCTCTACCTTTTGCATAGCAGCTTGGAAATCATCTAAACCTTTAATCAGGTGTCGATTAATCTCCTTTACCACATCTCCCGGGTTGAGTCCCACCCGAGCTGCCGGACTATTCTCTTTTACGCCGGTAATTACCACCCCTTCCTCATCTTCTTTGATGTTGTACTTTTTCCTCAAATCTGGAGTAAGACCACTAACCGCTATTCCTAGAAGTTTTTCTTCCACAGCTTTTTCTTTTGTGGGAGTTATTTTCTCAGGTTTCTCGGCAGGAGTGATGGTAATCTCCATCCTTTTTCCCTGTCGGATGAGAGTCAAGGTTATGGGTTTTCCAATTTCGGCCTTGAGAACCTCATTTTTTAGTTCAAAAGGGGAGCCAACCTCTTTTCCATTCACTTTCTCTACGATATCCCCGGCCTGAATTCCTGAGGTGCCAGCAGGGCTGTCCTTTATCACATCGGCCACTAAGACTCCTTTTTCAACTCCAAATTTCTGGGAAAGCTCGG
Organism: uncultured Clostridia bacterium; assembly: GCA_964543295.1. Taxonomy (GTDB): domain Bacteria; phylum Aerophobota; class Aerophobia; order Aerophobales; family AE-B3A; genus AE-B3B. Next base: position 23,385 of record CAZIXA010000017.1, read on the forward strand.
GAGTAAGCTCCTGCATATAGATCCCTATCCAGGGCCAGGCAACCTTCCCATATTTGACGATACTCTCCAGGATGTGCTTGGCCTTATTAATAGGAATGGCGAAACCTATGCCAATGGATCCTCCGGAAGGACTAAGGATGGCAGCGTTGATTGCGATGACCTCTCCCCAGACGTTCACCAAAGGACCGCCACTATTCCCCGGATTGATGGAGGCATCGGTCTGGATAAGATCGCTGTAGGTTCTTATCTCCCCACCTCCTGCTTGAGCTTGCATAGCTCTTCCCGTAGCACTAATTACTCCTACCGTCACGGTAGGCTCATATTTTTTGTTAAGCTGAGAGAGCGCAAAGCCAAAGGGATTACCCAGAGCAATGGCCCATTGCCCTACCTTAATCCTTTTGGAATCACCTAAAGTCACCACCGGAAAATTGTCTCCTTCGATCTTAAGCACAGCTATGTCTGACTCTTCGTCGGTCTCCACGATCTCTGCCTTTAAGTTTCGACCATCGGGCAGGGTAACTCTGATCTTGTCCTTATCTACCCCATGGATGACGTGCTCATTAGTTAAGATAAAACCGTCCTTGTTTATAATCATCCCTGAGCCAAGTCCTTTCTGCTTAAATTCCCTTTCCGGGAACTGCTCATTGAACCAACGCTTGAAAAATTCTTCAAAAGGAGTCCCGGAAAACCTATCTCCTCCAAAACCTGAAACGCCGACTGTTCTTTCGGTGCTAATGCTGACCACAGCCGGACTTACCATCTCTACCGCTTTGATTATCCTTCCCTGAAGACTATCAGGATCAATGGAATGAGGTTCCACGCTCTCCTGATAAAGAGAACCTTTGAGTCCTTTGAGACCAATAGCCGGTAAGGGGTAAACCAATGACATCAAACCCATTCCCACCGCTACCAAGGCTCCCAGAAGAACTATCCAGACAAAAAAGGGAAGCTTTGAAACCCTAGGTTTAGATATATACTTTAACATACGTACCTCCTGTAAATTTAACATTCTAATTTAGATTCGTAAGTACAGATTAAACATGGCTTATAAAAATCACCTTGTGGCTTAACTTTGACAATTCGGGCAAAAGTAAGTTCCTCTTCCCGATACCTCTATCCTTTTTATGCTTGTTCCACACTTAAAACAAAGCTCCCCTTCTCTACCATAAACTTTTAGCTGTGACCCGAAATTTCCCTTTTTTCCTTCCAGATCAACATATGTATCAACTGAAGAGCCCCGATAGGATATGGCCTTCTTTAGGACTTGCCGCAGATTCTCATAAAGTTTTTCTATTTCCTCATCAGCTAGACTGGAAGGGATTCTTTCTGGATGAATCTGTGACAGAAAAAGAGCCTCCTGAGAGTAAATATTGCCGATTCCGGCCATAAATTCCTGATCCATTAAAAGGCTTTTGATCTTGCCTCTTTTCCCTTTTAGAAGATCCCCAAATTTAGCTACCGTAAAGTCCTCTGCTAAGGGCTCCGGTCCCAGATTGTCAAGGGTAGGAATCTTTTGAAATTCTCTATCCGGGATCAACCATATTCCCCCAAAACCTCGTATATCAGTGAAGCTAAGCTGGGTATGATCCTGAAAAACAAAAACTACCCGGCTATAGTCCACTTCTTCTCCTCTTTTAGAATAGATTAGCCGACCGGTTAGCTTAAGATGGATAACGAGACTGTCTTCCGAGTCCAGTCCCAGCAGGAGAAATTTTCCTCTACGCTCCACCCCGGTAAAAACTTTGCCCTCCATCCGGCGAATAAACTCAGAACAGGTGGGCATCTTCACAAATTTCTTATTTTTTATAATTACTCTCTCTACCCTTTTCCCCCTCATCTTTTTCTCAAGATCCCGCTTGACGGTCTCCACCTCGGGCATTTCAGGCATTAACGGCCTCCTTTGAGACATCAGTTTCGTTAGTGGCTTCATCACCGGAGGGTCTTGCTTTTTTTGCCACCATGCTCATGGTTCTCATCCTATGGAGAAAGTCCTGCTCCAAATCAAAACATTATACAAAAAGAAAGAGAAAATGCAAGCAGAACGAAAAAGAAAAATTTAGTCATCTTACCTTTAACCAGACTGTCTTAGGATCTAAAAACCTATTTTTTGATTCTATTTAACTGATTGTGCTATCTTAATGAGTTCTTTTCTTGATATATCGGCCATTAAAAGAAAGGTTCTCTCTCCTTTTTTCCAAACCAGAGGATGCGCTCCTTCAAAATCCTTGAATATTGTCTCCGGGTATCCTCTTGGGGCCATCTGGAAAAGGCAAATTACCCCTAAGCCATTGGTATAGGTTAGCTTTAAGAGTCTTCCTTCGAGGAGTAAGACTGCCTCCTGAAACTCGTAACCTGTCGGGAGATACTGCGGTAAAGATACCGGAAATCTTATTTTTCTCCTCAAGTCATTCAGATTAAGAAAACGTTCTGGAAAAGAGACTTTCTTTCTTGTTCTTTGAGAGAAATCCTGGTAGAACTTTTCTTTAGAAAAACGCCTATCAAAATGAATTTCAGTATAAAAAGAAGAAGAAATGAACTCTCCCCGCCAGTTATAGTCTTCTTCCTTGAGAGGAAGATAGGTTTTTTTATCTATCCAGATCTTTCGCCGGGGATTACCAGAATTTCTGGGAATTAAGGAAATCACATAGACAGGTCGAGTCAAGATATAGCTATCGAGAAGTTGTGAGATCTTGTAGTTAATAAATTTTAAATTAAGACTTTTTCTTTTTATCTCCTTCGCTTCCGGAGAATTCTCGGAGGGGAAGAATTCAAATTTGTTTGAACCCCGAATATGCCATATGCGGAATTCACCATCATCTAGAGCGATCCACCTCTTAAGTCTGGCAGGGGCTAAAGTAGTTGTGTAGGTAAAATCCGGCTCCTGTCGGATAATTCTGGTAGTTGTAGTGTAACTTCTCCCCGCCAGGTGAAACTCTGTTTTCTTGATGCCCTCAAAATCAAGCCCAAACTGAGCTTCCAGGGAGCGTGTTAAAATCTCTTTTGGTTCTATAGCCAAAAGCGCAGAAGTCATGCCCCCTGAAAGGATAACCAAAACAAACAGACCCTGCAAAAGTTTTGGGAATCCTTTCCCTAGATTCATACAACTTCCTTTCTTCATCGTTCTATCTCGAAAAATACCGGTAAAGCCAATTCTCCCACAAAAGAGTTCATCTGCTGCGAACGGAAGTATTCCTCTTCAAATACCTTGATGTTTACTTCATAGCTGGTGGATGAGCGCCACACATAAAGTGACACCGATAAAATTATCCCTGCACTGACGGCGATGGCTATCTTTCCAACCCTGGGAAGAGATAATTGCCAACCATATCTCCATCCTACAAGTTTTTCCCTTAAAGTTGTCTTCTTTTGAGAAAGCCGCTCGGATAGGCGCTCATAAAATGCAGGCCTGGGTTTCTCAGGTGGAATACTTTGAACTAACCGGTGAACCCTCTCTAGCTGTTTAAATTGATTAAAACAGGTCCTGCAACTCTTTAAATGTTTCTCGATCTTTGATTTTTCTCTAGAACTGACTTCATTGTCTAAATAAGAGGAGAGCTTCTTTTTCCACTTTTTGCAACTCATAGGTACCTCCTGAATTAAAAATACTATACTGTGCCATTTAAATACGGCTCTATTTTTCTACGAAGTTGTTCTCTGGCCCGAGAAAGCCTCGATTTTATCGTGCCCCTGGAGCACTGAAATACTCTGGTCAATTCTTCGTATGAGAGCTCTTCAAACTCTCGCAAGACAAAAGTGCTCTTCAGAACCTCTGAGAGAGAGTTAATGGCAGATTTTATCGTTTCGGCCATTTCTCTATTTTGAAGTACTTTCAAAGGAGAAAGGGACTCATCGGCCAATTCTATTTCCCCAGGATCATTACCGTATTTCGAAGAATCAGCAAGAGAGAAGATCTTGCCTGGCTCATTTTTTCTCTTTCTTCTAGCACTGAGGCAAACATTTACCGTAAGACGGTAGAGCCAGGTATAAAACCTAGATTTTCCTTTAAAGCGATGAAGAAAACGATACACCCTAAGGAAAACCTCCTGAGAAAGATCCTCTGCTTCGTCTTTATTGCCAACTATTCCGTACACGATGTAGTAAACCCGATCCTGATATCTTTCTACCAACATTCTGAAACTTTCTTCATCTCCGGCTCCATATCTTTCTACCAACTCTTCATCAGAATATTGCATTAATTGTGTCTTCCCATCTTAGCTAACATTTAAGAAAAAAAGGTGTTTTCTTTAAAAGGAAAAATCATTTTAATTATACCATTTTATTTTGTTGAGGGGAAGGGCGTGCTTCTTCCATTTATTTAAAAGATGAAGGTGTCTAAAAGCAAAATTTGTCTTTTGCTTTCCAATAGATTAGACTCCGGGAAAGAGGAAATGTTCCCCATTTGTTCACAATTTGACAAATACTCAGAAATCTACTATAATAAAGCATCTTATAAGGAGGGATTAAGCAACATAGGGGAAGGAAAGAGATAAATGCCAAGAAAGAGTCTGAAGAGAAAAACAAGAACTAAAGGAAGAGTAACCATCTTCGTGGATGGCGCTAGCATGTTTTATGCTCAACGGGATGACAAATGGCACATCGATTACAAAAGAGTTTATCAGTACTTTGCCAGAGGTAAAGAGCTCGCCGGAGCTTATTACTTTACAGGAACTCCACATTTTGAAGACACAGAGAGAATTAGAGCCTATAGAATGTTTAAAAAAGCCTTAATTTACATGGGCTACACTGTGATTGACAAAGAGGTCAAAGTCATTATAGATCGACAGACCAAGGAGAAGATAATAAAGGGCAATCTGGATGTCGAGGTTACTTTACATATGATAACCTCTATGGATAGCTATGACGAGGCGGTACTCCTGGGAGGAGATAGTGATTTTGTTCCGGTTATCCAGCATTTGAGAACCAATGGGAAGAAAGTTATCTGCGTGGGAAGAAAGGAATCAACAGCATTGGAACTTTTAAACGCTACCAATCTGTTCATAGATCTCAACCAGATAAGGGACAAGATAGAGAAAATAAGAAAGGGGAGCTCATAACTGATAAGCTCCCCGTTCATATGGGCCCCTTGTTGATAGGGGGCTATTCATATGCTATTATATTTATACAATAATTTTTGAGAATGTCAAGGGGGGCGAATGCTCCAGATGGCTCTTGGGCAAAGGGAAAAGCAAGAGAAGATTCAGACATGGAGGCTAATTTATGGGCTACGTCTCTGAAGCTGCCTGGCCAGCCAACTTCGTTTTATTCGAACGGCTTCTTCTGGACAGAGTTCATGACAAGTGAAGCACTGAATGCATTTGTCATAATTGAACAGAGGAAAAGGATCCAGGCTAATTGCTCCTCCAGGACATTTTTCCTTACACAAGCCACATTGACTGCATCTCGATTGATCAACTTCGGGATAGACCCTGAAGATTCTTATTCCCAAGGGAGTAAGTAATCTACGCAAAGATCTGTGGGCAAAATTACGGTAGGCAGAAGGCTTCTTAAAATCGACTCTTCCCACCTTTTTTAACTCCTCCCCAACTACCCTTATTTCCTCCAGAGCTTGAGGACCTAACCTTCGTTCCATAGCTTGAACAGAGGTTAGGATCTCTTGAGGCTTAAAACCAGTCATCTGAGAAGCTACTACATCTAAACTTACGCAGTCAGGGGAGGCAAGAACCGTCCCAAGCCAAATAGGGTCCCCGGCAGAGGGACCTTCTCCTTCCATGGCTACTACCGCATCCATTATGGCCAACTTGGGTTTGCATACAGAATAAATATCCACCACTGCCTGAGAAAACTCCTCCACGCGGCTCAGTCTATGAGCCTCAAAGCGGTCAGCCGAAGGTACACAGCCAAAAAAGTTCTTTACCGCTCCAGTGAGAAGAGTTAGCTCATGGGTCTTTAATTTGGGAAGGGAAACTACTACATCTGCCTCCAGGATGGGTCTGGCAAGATTAATTTCTTTAAGTTCCTTAGCATAAGGTATTTCAATCTTTTTATATCCTTTAAGGGAGAAATTTACTATTTCCCCACCCTCTTTTTCTACTACTTCCCTAATGCCACAAATATCGAATGCCCCTCTTCTTCTCTCCAATCCCATACCACCGGTAGAGGCTGCCTCTCCGACCCAGACAGTAGCTCCCATCTCTTTGACCAATCTTACCACTGCTCCTACTAGAGACGGATGGGTAGTGACAGCCCTCTCGGGAGGCCTGGCTGAAAGAAGGTTTATCTTGAGAAGAACAGTTTCACCTGGTTTTATAATCTGGTCTATTCCGCCCATAAGCTCAACGGCTTTTTTTACTGCTTTATAAACCTTTTCCTGCTCATAATCCGGACATTTTACTATAGAGACGATGGACATTTAACTTCCTGATAAATCAAGGGATCATTTTTTGGGAGTCTACCGCACTAGATGGTACCGTAACTAAGCAAAGATGTTCTGAAGTTTGCCTGGTGCGCCTGGCAGGATTTGAACCTGCGACTTTCGGCTCCGGAGGCCGACGTTCTATCCACTGAACTACAGGCGCTCAAAAAATTAAAGCAAGGAATTTTGCACTCGGGAAGAGTGCTGAATGTACTAAAATGGTAGCAAAGGAATCGGCCTTGTCCTCCGCTGATTACTATAAACTAGGCTAGTCCCTCTATAATCTGGGTAAGAGCTGCTCCTGCCGGAACCATAGGATAAACGTTTTCCTCCCGAGAGACTCTAAAATCTAAAATGACTGGACCGGCGATATCCAGAGCCTTTTTTAAAGCTGGCTCTACTTGTTCCGGCTTTGTCACCCTGATTCCCTCAACTCCGTAGGCTTCTGCGACTTTCACGAAGTCAGGATGGCCCTCTAGATTTACCTGAGAGTAGTGAGATTCATAAAATAGCTGCTGCCATTGTCTAACCATTCCCAGATATCCATTATTCAAAATAGCGATTTTCACCGGAACTTTGTAATTGGCTGCTGTGGCTAGCTCTTGTATATTCATCTGAAAACTTCCATCGCCAGCAATATCGAAAACAATCTTTTCCGGACGGCCAATCTGTGCTCCAATAGAAGCAGGAAAACCGTAGCCCATAGTTCCTAATCCTCCCGAGCTAATAAAAGTCCGGGGCTTGGTATATTGATAAAACTGAGCCGCCCACATCTGATTCTGGCCTACTTCAGTAGCAATAATAGCTTCTCCCCTAGTCGCTTTGTATATCATTTCCACTACGTACTGAGGTTTTAAATCTCCATCCAATTCATATTTTAGGGGATACTTTCTTTTCCACTCCTGAATTTTTCGATGCCAATTTTCTCTTTTCTTTTCTCTTTGAGCAGCCGAGAGTAGCTGAGAAAGAATATTTTTGGCATCACCCACAATAGGGATATCGACCCTCACATTCTTACTTATGGCGGTGGGGTCAATATCTATATGGATTATCTTGGCATGTGCAGCAAATTCCGATATCTTACCGGTTATTCGGTCGTCAAACCTCGCTCCAACAGCAATAAGTAGATCCGTGTCACTAACTGCATAATTGGCATAACGGGTTCCATGCATCCCCAGCATCTTTAAGGAAAGAGGATTGTCTTCAGGAAAAGACCCCAATCCCATCAGGGTAGTGGTCACCGGAATATTGATGCGACGAGCAAATTCAGCTAATTCGGATGATGCTCCTGAACTGATGACTCCGCCTCCAGCATAAATAACAGGTCTCTCAGATTCGTCTATAGATTCGGCAGCCCGTCTAATCTGTTTAGGATTACCCTTATAGTTAGGATTATAGCTTCTAATCTGAACTTCTTTAGGATAAGGAACTGAAGTCTCTGCCGTTAGTACATTCTTGGGAAGGTCTATTAATACCGGTCCCGGTCTAGCAGTTCTGGCGATGTAAAAGGCTTCTTTCAAAACCCCGGGTAGCTCATCCACATCTTTCACTAGATAGTTATGTTTGGTTATAGAATAAGTTATTCCCGTTATATTTGCCTCCTGAAAGGCATCGTTTCCAATCATGGAGGTTGGAACCTGACCAGTAAGAACAACTAGAGGGATGGAATCCATATAGGCAGTAGCAATTCCGGTAACTAAGTTTGTCGCTCCTGGCCCGGAGGTGGCAATACACACTCCTACCCCACCTGTAGCTCTGGCAAATCCATCCGCAGCATGGGCAGCTGCTTGTTCATGACGAGTTAAGATATGTTTTATTTCCGGCGTCTCGTAAAGAACATCATAGAGAGGAATTACCGCTCCTCCTGGATATCCAAATATAATTTTTACTCCCTCTTTTAATAAGGCCTCAGTTACTACCCGGGATCCGCTTCTCTTCACTCCAAAGTCTCCTTAACTTTATTATCTTTTTCCACAACAATACTTATATTTTTTTCCACTCCCGCAAGGGCAGGGATCATTGCGACCGATTTTTGTCTTACCCCTTCGGTAAGGGACATGTGATTCCTGACTAGTATCCATCCTTTCCTTTCTCTGATCAGCTCCTACCAGAGCTGGCTGAGGAACCTGAGGAGTTCCTACTAGAACTCTTTCCCAGGAAGGTTCGCGGGAAATTTCCACTTTGAATATGAGTTCAGTCACATCTTCTTTGATGCGTTGCGTTAATTCTTCAAACATCTCAAAGGCTTCTCTCTTGTACTCAATTAAGGGATCACGTTGTCCATATCCCCGCAGTCCAATTCCTTCTTTTAGACCATCCATACTATATAGATGATCCTTCCATTGAGAGTCTATAGTATGCAGGAGAATCATTTTTTCCAATGTCCGCATTAACTCGTCTCCCAGTCTTTCTTCTTTTTTCTGATAAGCTTTCCTTACCTCCTGCGTGATCACCTTCATTAACTGCTTGCGGTCATAGATCTCCTTTAAACTATGATAAGGGAAAGAAATGGGAAAAATTTGTTCTAACCTTTTAATCAATCCCCTTATATCCCACTCTTCAGGTCTGACTTTTTCTTCGGCATATAAAGATACTAAAGCCTTAATTGTGTCATTTATCATTTCCAGAATATCTTCCCTTAGACTTTTTTCCTCCAGGACACTCTCTCTTTCCTTATAGATTACTTCCCTTTGCTTGTTCATCACATCATCATACTCTAAGAGCTGCTTTCTTATCTCAAAGTTTCTTCTTTCAACTTGCTGCTGCGCTCTTTCCAGGGCGCGGGTCACCCAGGGATGCTCAATAGGCTCATCCTCAGGAATTTTTAACCTTTCCATGAGGGAGGCAATCCTCTCTGAACCAAATATCCGCATTAATTCATCCTGTAAACAAACATAGAACTGGGCAGCACCAGGAGTTCCCTGTCTACCACTTCTTCCTCGAAGCTGATTATCAATTCTGCGAGACTCATGACGTTCGGTGCCAATGACAAACAATCCTTCTAACGCCTCAACTCCATCCCCTAGTTTAATATCTGTTCCTCTTCCGGCCATATTGGTAGCTATGGTCACTGCTCTTCTTTGCCCCGCTTGAGCTATAATTTGAGCCTCCTTCTCATGATACTTAGCATTAAGTACCGTATGAGGAATTCCCCTTTCTCTCAACATCTTACTTAAGAATTCAGATTTTTCCACTGATCGGGTCCCTACCAGAACAGGTCTTTCCTCTCGATAGAGCTTTTCTATTTCCTTTATTACAGCTTCAAACTTGGCATGTTCTTTCTGATAGATTTTATCAGAAAGTTCTTCTCTAACACTTGGCTTATTGGTGGGAATTGTGACCACCTCTAAATTGTAAATTTTCTTAAATTCATCTGCTTCCGTACTCGCTGTTCCAGTCATTCCTGCTAGTTTATTATACATTCTAAAGTAATTCTGCAGAGTTATGGTGGCCAGAGTCTGATTCTCATTTCTTATCTTCACCCCTTCTTTGGCCTCTACCGCCTGATGCAGTCCATCGCTCCAACGTCTTCCCGGCATCAATCTCCCTGTAAATTCGTCTATTATTACCACCTCCCCATCTTTGACCAGATAATCTCGATCTCGTTCGTAAAGTGCATGAGCACGGATGGCTTGATGAATATGAGTTGCCAGCCTTGGATCAGCCTGCTCTGGATCACTGTGATATATTTTCACCCCTAATAACTTCTCCGCCTTCTCCAAACCGCTCTCCGTAAGGGCAACTGTCTGGTCCTTCTCATCTATTTCGTAGTCATAACCTTTTTCATCTTCGTCTTTCTTGCCCTTTTTCAGACGAGGTACTATCTTATCAATTTTGTAATAAAGTTCGGTGGACCTTTCTGCCGGACCAGAAATAATAAGAGGAGTGCGAGCTTCATCAACTAAGATAGAATCAACCTCATCCACAATAGCATAGTTGAATCCTCTCTGAACCCGATCCTCCTTGGTAGGGCTCATATTATCTCGAAGATAGTCGAAGCCAAATTCGTTGTTGGTACCATAAGTGATGTCACACTGATAAGCCTCACGTCTACTTACGTTGTCCATTTGATTCTGGATAACTCCTACCGAAAGACCCAGGAATTCATAAACCGGTCCCATCCAATCTCTATCTCTTCTAGCCAGGTAATCATTTATCGTAACTAAATGTACCCCCTTCCCATCTAGGGCGTTAAGATAGACAGGTAAGGTAGCTACCAGAGTTTTACCCTCTCCATTGGCCATCTCGGCTATTCCTCCCCGATGAAGAACGATGCCACCTATCAACTGAACATTGTAGTGTCGAAGGCCTATGGTCCTTCTAGCCGCTTCCTGAACTACGGCAAAAGCCTCCGGCAAAATATCCTCGAAAAGGCTGTCTAGCTCCTGTCTTCTCTTTCGAAGATGTAATTTTGCTGTCTCTTTCTCAATTTCAGGAAGTCTGCCCATTTCCTTCTCTAAACTACCAATCTCTGTGAGAATGGGGCGCAGCTTGCCTCTGAATTCGTCTGTCTTTCCCTGCAAAGCCTTATCCGAAAGTTTAGAGATCTTCTTTTCCAAACTGTTGATCTTGTTAACCAAAGGTAGGAGTTTCTTAACCTTTCTTTCTTGGTGAGTACCGAAAATTTTCGTTAGAAAATTCATCATGCTCCCCCTTTTTATATCCCTGATCGTAACTCTTCAGCCTTATCATATTTCACCGCAGAGCACGCCCAGAACGCTAAGAATCAGGAAAATTATTAGTGCCTCTCTGAATGCTTACATTTCATTAAGTTTTTTCTTTTTGATTCATCTCTGCGCACTCTGCGATCTTTGCGGTGAACAGTTAATGACTAGTAACTCAAAGATTTTTGTCCCCTCTATTATATCATGCTTACTCATATAGGCAAGCCAAGGAAATTCGTTCTTTCCGGAGAAGTTTTCTTTTGATCTCTAACCCTGCTGAAAATCCTCCTAAACTTTTATCCTCCCTAATCACCCTATGACAGGGGATAATGAGAGGAAAGGGATTGTGAGCCAAAGCTTGGCCTACAGCCCGATATCCTTTACTTCCTAATCTTTTTGCTATCCACTTGTAGGAACGAACCTTTCCATAGGGAATCTCCTGAGTAAGTCTCCATACTTTTCTTTGAAAGGGGGAGTATCCATCCAGCTTTAAAGAATAATTCGTAAAATTCACCCTTTCCCCTTGCCAGTAGCTAAGTAGATCTTGCTTTAACCGTTTCAGGAAGGAAGAAGGTCCTGTTTGCTCCTTCAGGGTTGCCCCGAGACTCCTACATAGATCTTTCTGGCTGTAACAGACGGAAATCTTCACCAGCTTTCCTTTCTCGGACACGGCTCCTATCCAGTATGGACTTAACTTTAGCTTTAAAAAATCGTACATTTTGCCTCCTAAATACCCTTTCGAGGTCCTATCGCAATTCCGATGCTTTCAGACACTCAAGAATACTTCTGGCTGTTTTTTCTCCTATTCCGGGAATCTGTTTTAATTCTTCTAAGTTTTTGTTTTTAATTAGACTAACTGACCTGAAATGGGTTAAAAGAGCCTTTTTTGTTTTTTCTCCCACCCCCGGTATATCATCCAGAAAGGAATGACTCGTTTTTCTCTGACGAATTTTTCTGTGGTAGGCACAGGCAAATCGGTGAGCTTCATCCCTTATTTCCTGCAAAAGCCGTAAAGCAACTGAGTCATGAGGAATATCAAGGGGAAGAGGTCCAGAAGGAAGATAAACCTCCTCAAATTCTTTGGCTAACCCTATTAGAGAGACATGACCCAGACCCAGCTCTTTGAGCGTTTTCAGACAGGAAGACAATTGCCCCTTCCCTCCATCTATCAAAATAAGATGAGGAAGAGGATATGATTCTTTTAGTAATCTTTGATAACGTCGTTTTACCACCTCGGAGAGCATAGCAAAATCATTTATCCCCTTGACCGTCTTAATCTTGAATCTTCGATAGCTAGACTTTTCAGCTTTTCCCTCTCGAAAAACAACTACTGACCCGGTAGCTTCTTTTCCCTTTATATTAGAGATGTCGAATCCCTCGATGAGAGAAGGCTTTTCCTTTAGCTCTAAATAGTTTTTTAGCTGCAGAAGAGCCTCGTTTTTTTCTCTACCTTTCTCCTGTTGCAAAATGAGACGAGCATTTTTTACCACCAACTGCATTAGCTTTACTTTCTTTCCTCTTTGGGGAACATCCAGCTTAATTTTTCCTTCTCGTCTTTCCGAAAACCATCGCTTAATGGCAGCCTGGTCGGTTATTTCATATTGAAGGAGTACCTCTGGAGGAACAAAGGAAACTTTACCATAGTATTGCTTGACGAAAAAGGTCAATATATCTTTTCCTTTATCTTCCTGTCCGATCTTGAGCAAAAAATGTTTATTACCCACCACTTTCCCCTCCCGAATCTGAAAGACAACTACACAGGCCTCTTCACTATTATAAGCAACACCAATCAGATCTCTATCCCCTCCAGGGAAAGAGGCTACCTTCTGAGTCTGACCAATCCTATGAATAGCCCTGATCAAATCCCTCAATTTTGCTGCCCTCTCAAATTTTTCATCCCGACTTGCCTCCTCCATCTCCTTTCCCAGCTGAGAAAGTAAACTCTCATAATGTCCCTGAAGGAAAAGAGAAACTCCCCTGGCCAGGCTACCATATTCCCGTGAATTAATTTTTTTCACGCAGGGACCGCTACATTCCTTTATGTGATAATTAAGGCATGGTCTAGATCTTAACTTGAATTTTCCCTTACATCTGCGCAAGGGGAAAAAACGGTGGATCAACCGCAAACTCTTTCTGGCTGCTTTGACGTTGGTATAAGGACCAAAGTAAAGAGAACCATCCTCCTTAGGGCCCCGAGTTAGAAAAACACGTGGGAAAGGCTCATAAGCGGTAAGTTTAATGTAAGGATAGGATTTGTCGTCTCTGAGCCGGATGTTATACCGAGGGCGATGGTGTTTTATTAAATTGGACTCCAATAGAAAAGCCTCTGCCTCGGAATCGGTAATCACCCATTCCAAATCCTTAATTTGACCCACCAACGAGTGAATTCTCGAAGGAAAGCTTGTTTTTTGAAAATAAGAGCGTACTCTCTTTCTAAGAGAAAGGGCCTTGCCTACATATAAAACCTTTCTCTTTTCATCCTTTAAAAGGTAGACCCCCGGTGAGTCTGGCAGGCGATTTAGTTTTTTTTCTAAAGTCAAGGTATTCGACGGGAATTCTTTGACTTGAGAACCCTTGAATAAACAATTTATAGTTTTTCTTTGAATACTACCCATTTTTAATTTAGCCGCAGATTCACGCTGATATTTCTCTTTTATTATCATCTGCAAAATCTGTGTTCATCTGTGTGAATCTGTGGCTAAATAGTTACACCCCTTTTCCCTATCGAGGAAGAATTTTGACCTTTCGATTGGGCATATAATCCATCAAGGAAGCTCAAAATCGTATTTCCATATCTTCTCTGCTTAAATAGCTTGATTTTTTTTCGATTCAAGTTAACTTTTTCCCGGGGCGAATGCTGCACTATAATCCAGCTTTTCACTGTATTTTTCTTTTCCATAATATCGAGAGTCCGATCCTGTAATCCCTGATAATAAGGAGGAGCAATAAAGATAAAGTCATACCTTTCTTTTTCCAGAAGAAAAGGGAGAAAGGTAAGAACATCCTTTTGCCAGATTTTTGATGGGGACAAAAAATTACAGGAGGCAAGGTTTTCCTTTATCGTCTCTACCGAGACCCTATCCTTTTCCACAAAAACTACCCTTTCTGCTCCCCTGCTTAGGGCCTCGATCCCCACTGCACCTGATCCAGAATAAAGATCGAGAAAATGGCTTCTCTGAATCCCATCACCTATAACATCGAAAAGGGACTTTCTTATTCGAGAAAGAAGAGGCCGGGTAGCTTTTCCCTTGGGAGTCTTTATTGGCCTTCCTCTTGCCACTCCTCCTGTAAGCCTCATTTTTTTCACCGCCAGCCATAGGGAATCCTTAGGAATACCTCACAAAAGGAATTTACAAAAAGGCTTTTAACAGTATCCATTTTCACCTCGGAGCCCAGAATTTCAGCCAAAGAAGTCACGTCATTCTCATTAAAACCGCAGGGATTAATCAAGGAAAAATAGGAAAGATCAATATTTGCATTTAAAGATAGCCCGTGATAACTAATCCACCTTTTTACCCCCACTCCAATGCTGGCTATTTTCTTTTTTCCTACCCACACCCCGGTATACCCTGTCCTACCTCTTCCCTCAATCTTCAGTCTATCCAAAGATCTTATGACTACTTTTTCCAAATTTCTTATATATTGGTGAATATCTTTTTGGTCAGGACTAAGATCGAGTATGGGATAGGCGACCAGTTGGCCTGGCCCGTGGAAAGTCACCCTTCCTCCTCTATTTACATGGAAAAGGGAGATTTTTTTCTGGTGAAGAAACTCCGCTGATGCCAGAACATCTTCTTCTTTTCCCTGGCGGCCCAGAGTGATCACGGGAAAATGTTCCACCAAAATTAGACTATCTTCTATTTGGCCACAGATTCTCCTTTCCACCAATCTTTCCTGGAAAGCCCAGGACTGTTGATAATCTTTTAACCCCAGATCAAGCACCCTTAATCTTTCCATATCCTCTCTAAAAACCCTCACCCATACCAAAATAAAAATTTCCTTCTTTTTCCCCCACTCCATAATTAAGGCGGATAAGCCCTATGGGAGTCTTGAACCTTATCCCGAATCCCCAACCTACCTTCAAATCTTCTATTGACGAACCTTTACTCCATGCTTTTCCTGCATCTACAAATAAAGAGCCTAAGATCTCCTTGGTGAGGGGAACTCTTAACTCTAAACTCCCAAGAACTACTTTATCCCCTCTGAATTCATTTTCTTTGTAGCCTCGCAGGGTTTCCATGCCCCCCAGGTAAAACTGCTCGTAAAAGGGAAGGTCCTCTCCTAATCTTCCTCCTAGGCGATAGGCGAGTATGGGGGATTTCCAAAATTCACCTTTCCTCAGATATCCTCGCCACTCTGCCTCATACTTGATAAAATCAAGATCTCCTCCCAAAAATCCTCCACTTTTCTCCACCGAAAGGAAGCTATGGGACCCCTTGTAGGGGTTGAAGGCCTCATCTCTAACTCTGGCATCCCTATCCACCATAAGTTCCAGGCTCCGCCCGATTTTTGATCCGACTTCATACTCAAAATTTTTCGGGAGAGGTTCGCCCTCTATCTGGCTAATGGTCACCTTTTCATTCTTTAATCGAATCGAGGTCTGCATATTTTGCCAGACCGGCCATCCTAATCCTATTTTTCCTCCGGTTCTTTCGTCCTGGTAGCCCCCTTCATCTTCGTAATACTGATGGAGTAAGTCGTAGAGACTGAACTCCAGTCTCAGAGGACTATCCCTCCACCACCTATCTACATAACTAATATTATAGTCGCTTCTTTTTTTTCCAAATTCCCAGTTCAGCTCGATCTTTTTTCCCACTCCCCCCAGATTATCTTTAGACAACTGAATATGTCCTTCCAAGCCGGAAACAGAACTATATCCTGCCCCTAAAAGAATCTGTCCCCTTTGCTCGGCTTCCTTGACTTTGACTAACAAATCTACTGTTGGGGAAGAGACAAAGAGAGGTTCTATTTCTACGCTCTCAAAAAAACCTAGATTATAGAGTCTGCGCCATCCTTCTCTGAGCTCGCGTGAGTTAAGAATATCCCCTTCTTTAAGAAGAAGGGTGTGTCTGAAAACTCTCTCTTTGGTAAAAGTATTCCCCTCTATTCTGATTTTTCCTGTTTTAGCGAGCGAGCCCTCTTCTATTTGAAGCAGGAT
This sequence comes from uncultured Clostridia bacterium, assembly GCA_964543295.1. Classification (GTDB taxonomy): domain Bacteria; phylum Aerophobota; class Aerophobia; order Aerophobales; family AE-B3A; genus AE-B3B. Next base: position 39,580 of record CAZIXA010000017.1, read on the forward strand.
CTTTACCTTGCCGGCCTCCCTATCAAATTCCAGATCCGACTTAAGGTGAGCATATACGTAACCTTTTTCTCCGTATTTATCTTGAAGCCTCCCCAAACTTTCTTCAAGGTAAGTCGGCACAAAAACTTCTTCCTTCCCCGGTCGTAGTTGAGACAGAATTTTGGAAGTGGGAAAAACACGGTTTCCTTTTATCTCAACTTCTGAGACCGAAAATTTTTTACCTTCCACGATTTCCAGAAAGATTCTCACCCAATGGGTTTTTCCTTTGGTAAAGAACTCAAACTTTGGGGGGTTAAAATAAGCAAAGTAATACCCTTTTTTCTGATAAAGGCCAACAATTTTTTCTAGATCCTTATCTAAATCTGAGGTCTTAGGGTCGAAAAAACTCCGGAATCTTGTCTTCATGGATCTTCTTATCTTCCTATCGGAAAGAACAGTGTTACCTTCGATTACTACCTCCCTTACTCTGGTTCTACGGCCTTTTTTGATGGTCAGGACAGCCTTACATTTACCTTTCTCTAATCCGATCGAGAAGAGATCTACCGAAGTAGAAAAATAGCCTTTTTTGTCATAAAATGCCAAGATTTTATCACGAGTTTCCTTTATCTTTTTAAAATTCCATAACTCTCCTTCCTTAAAAGCAATCAGGCTCTTGATCTTTTTTTTGTCTCTTCTATCAACTCCTTTAATTTCAATCTCGGCAATTTCTTCATTTTCCTTAACCTGGAAGATGAGCTTTACTCCATCAGTTACCTCCTCTTTTAAGGCTTTAAGGCTTGAAAAAAAACCCATCTCATATATTGCCTGCATATCCTCCCTTACGATCTCCTCTGATAAGGGCTCGCCTACTCTACTTTTTATCACCTCTTTTATCTTCTCAGTCTTGATATGTTTAGCTCCTTGAATCTGAATTTCCCGGATGATAGGAGGGGTTTGAGCCAGAGATTCTGATAAGAACAAAATTGCTAACAAAACCGCCAAGATTAAGATTTCGCCCACTTTCCTGACAAAAACCCCCTCCTTTCGACTATAGAGGGGGCACCCAGTATTTTTCATCTACTCGCCTTTCTCTAACAACGGTTGCGTAGAGCTCGTAATTTGTCTAGGCAGATTTAATCTTTAACTCTGGCCTTACTTTTCTCTTTCTTTTCAAAGGTAATCTTCCCCTTCTTTATTCCTATCATGATGGTATCTCCTGTTTTAAACCTGCCCTGCAGGATTTCTTCCGAGAGGGGATTTTCAATTAGTCTCTGGATGGCTCGACGCAAGGGTCTTGCCCCAAAATCGGGATCATATCCTTCCTGAGCGATAAAGTCCCTTGCCTCTTCGGCAACCTCTAAATTCACCTCCTTTTCCTCCAATAATTTCTCTTCTTCTGCCAACATTAAGTCCACTATCTTTTTAATCTCATCTTTAGTTAAACCACGGAAGACGATTACCTCATCTAACCTGTTTAGAAATTCGGGTCGGAAGCTACGTTTTAACTCGGAGGTAACCCTACTCTTCATCTCCTCGTAAGACATTCCACCCCCCTTCTCTGCTTGAAATCCGAGGCTAGATCCACTGGTAATCTGATCGGCCCCCAAATTAGAAGTCATAATCAATACACTATTGCGAAAGTCTACTGTATGGCCTAGACTATCAGATAACCTTCCATCATCCATAATCTGAAGGAGGATATTAAACACGTCTGGATGTGCCTTTTCTATCTCATCGAGGAGGATCACTGAATAGGGACGCCGTCTCACCTTTTCTGTTAATTCCCCTCCTTCTTCGTATCCCACATACCCGGGAGGAGCACCCGTAAGACGACTCAGGGTGAATTTCTCCATATATTCGGACATATCAAGACGAATCATGGCATCTTCATCTCCGAAGAGAAACTCAGCTAAACTCCTGGCCAATTCTGTCTTGCCTACGCCCGTGGGACCTAAGAACATAAAGACACCAATGGGTCGCTTAATATTTTTCACTCCGGCCTGAGCCCTTCGAATAGACTGAGATATCGCCCTTATAGCCTGTTCCTGTCCAACCATTCTCTTATGCAAAGTCTCTTCCATACGGAGAAGTCTTTTAGATTCAGTTTCAGTCAAGTCACGCAGAGGAATATTGGTCCAGCTAGAAACAATGTAGGCAACATCCTTTTCTGTTACTTTCTCCTTCTCCCCTTTCTTACCCTTACCCACCTCCCATTGAGACCTTTCCCTATTTAAGGACTGTTTCAAATTCTTCTCTTTATCCCTCAGATTGGCCGCTTTTTCAAACTCTTGTGCTTTAACTGCGGCTTCCTTTTCTTTCCGAAGCTGCTCTAATTCTGCCTCAATTTTCTTAAGTTCCTTAGGACGGGTGCTACTTTGCAGTCTTATTCTGGCAGCAGCCTCATCCATCACATCAATAGCTTTATCGGGAAGGCATCTACCCTGAATATATCTATAGGAAAGTTTAGTTGCCGCTACCAGAGCGTCGTCGGTTATTTTGACTCGATGAAAAGCCTCATATTTGTCTCTCAAACCCTTCAGGATCTCTATAGTTTCCTTGACTGTGGGTTCGTTCACCATTACTGGCTGAAATCTTCTCTCCAGAGCCTCATCTCGCTCAATATACTTTCTATATTCATCTAAAGTAGTAGCTCCTATACATTGTAATTCTCCTCTGGCAAGAGCCGGTTTAAGAATATTAGAGGCATCGATAGCTCCTTCAGCTGCCCCTGCTCCCACCAAAGTATGCACCTCATCAACAAAAAGAATTATATTCTTTGCCTTCCGAATCTCATTTAATATCCTCTCCATCCTCTTCTCAAATTCTCCTCGATACTTGGTTCCGGCGACTATCCCACCCAGTTCAATTGTGACTACTCGTTTATTTAACAAAAGTTCTGGAAGGGATCCCTGCACAATCTTCTGAGCCAATCCCTCGGCAATAGCTGTTTTTCCTACCCCTGCTTCTCCTATAAGAACAGGATTATTCTTAGTTCGGCGAGAAAGGATTTGGATTACACGCTCAATCTCTTTCTCTCTATCTACTACCGGATCTAACTCTCCATTTTTGGCCAATTGGGTAAGGTCACGCCCAAATCTATCCAGAGCAGGAGTTTTACTGGGTTGAGCTGCTTGTTGGAAGGAACCCTTTTCTCCTCCTAGCAGATTTACCACCTCCTCCCTCGCTTTCTCTAGATCAGCTCCCAAATTGATAAGAATCTGAGCAGCCACCCCTTCCCCTTCCCTGATTAATCCTAGAAGAAGATGCTCTGTTCCAATATAGTTATGACCCAAATTTCTGGCTTCCGTTACTGCTAACTCCAATACTTTTTTAGCTCGAGGAGTAAAAGGAATCTGACCCAAAAACAGCGCTCCTCCCCCTCTACCAACTGCTTTCTCCGCTTCCTGCCTAACCCGAGCCAGATCTAGTCCTAAATTTTGCAGAGCTGTAGCCCCCACTCCCTCTCCTTCTCGAATCAGTCCTAGAAGAATATGCTCTGTTCCTAAATAGTCGTGATCTAATCGCTTGGCCTCTTCTCTGGCTAACAAAATCGCTCTTCTTGCTCGTTCGGTAAATCTATTAAACATACAAAACACCTCACAAGATTGAAGTGAAAAGCTATTTTACTATAGCGCAAATATGGTTCTTGTCAAGAAATGGAACTAGTAATCAGTGTAATGGTAAAAATTCACTCCTTTCGGGATTTAGAGAAAGACGACGAATAGGTAGTCCTCCAATTTCTTCAATCCTTTTTATATACTCTCGTGTCCTCTTAGGGAGATCCTTTTCTATTTTTATCCCGGAAATATCCTCCTTCCACCCTTTCATCTCCTCATAAACAGGCTGACATTTTTCCCAGTACTCCAGTTCAAAGGGAAAATCCTGGATCAGCTTGCCTCTGTATTTGTAAGCGACACAAATTTTTATCTTATCTAATAAATCTAGAACATCCAGTTTAGTTAAAATAAGTTCATCAAGTCCATTTACTCTAGCTGCATACCTGAGAATGACTCCGTCGAACCATCCACATCTTCTCGGTCTACCCGTAGTAGCACCGTACTCCTGTCCTCCTTCCTTAAGTATCTCTCCTATTTTTCCCTGTATTTCTGTGGGAAAAGGACCCTGTCCTACCCTGGTAACATAGGCTTTAGCTACTCCCAAAACTTTTCCTATCTTAGTGGGACCTATTCCTACGCCAGTACAAGCACCACCTGCTACGACATTGGATGAGGTCACAAAGGGATATGTTCCATGATCAACATCGAGAAGGGTCCCTTGTGCTCCTTCAAAAAGTATGTTTTTCCCTTCTTGCATTAGTTGATTAACGAGGAGTGAGGTATCAGTAACATATCTTTTTAATTTCCTTCCATATTCTAGATATTGATGGAGGAGATCTTCGGCGGAATAGTTCAATCCGTAGAAATTTTTCCAGAAGCCAAGATTTATTCTCAATTTTTCAGCCAGAACCCCCTTCTCTAGGAGGTCTGCCACCCTAACGCCTCTTCTGGCCGCTTTATCAGCGTAGGCAGGTCCTATTCCTCTTTTAGTTGTTCCTATTCTCTGCTCACCTCTTCGCTCTTCCTCAATATGCTCTATCCTTTTATGATAGGGCATGACAACGTGAGCATTGCTGGAAAGATAAAGACCTTTGAGTTCTATCTGCTTGGACCGAAGGGTTTCAATCTCGAGGAGTAGATCTTGCGGATCAACTACTACTCCGTTCCCAATTATGCATTTTTTTCCTGGATAAAGAGCACCGGAGGGAATAAGATGAAAGATAAATTTTTCTCCATTTACTACTACTGTATGTCCGGCGTTACTACCTCCTTGAAACCTTACCACCACATCTGAGGTCCTGGCTAAGCTATCGATGACTCTGCCCTTACCCTCATCTCCCCATTGTGTCCCCACTACTACTATATTGACCAATCTTATTTACTCCTTCACCTTATCTCGCCGGGTTCTCGATCTTCAAAGCGAGTATATTCACTTAAGAAGATTAAAGGTACTCTGCCTATGGGTCCACGACGCTGCTTGTTAATGATAACCTCAGCTTCTCTTTCATCCTCACGTTTTCCCGAATAATAGTATTCTCGATATAAAGAAAGTACCAGATCAGCATCCTGTTCAATGGCCCCCGATTCACGCAAATCAGAAAGTCGGGGACGCTTATCTTCCTCTCCCCTCCTCTCTACAGATCTGCTTAGCTGAGATATAGCCACTACTGTTATTCTTAATTCTTTAGCCAGAGCTTTTAAACTCCGGGATATTTCAGTTATCTCCTGTTGCCTATTTTCAGCCCGTTTGTTACCCGCCATTAACTGAAGATAATCAACGATAGCCATTTTAACATCATGTTCAGCTTTTGCCTGACGAACCTTAGCTCTTAACTCCAGTACACCAATACTGGGAGTATCGTCAAGGTAAATAGGAGCATCAGCTAAAACCCCGGCCGCATCAGTAAGCCTGGACCAATCATCCTCAGAAAGAAAACCGGTACGTAATTTTTGGGAGTCAACTCTTGCTTCTGAGCAGAGCAGACGTTCTACCAACTGCTCATTAGCACTTTCCAGGCTAAATATGATCAAGGGTATGTTGGCTTCGATCCCGGCGTATTGGGCAATATTCAGGACAAAAGAGGTCTTTCCCATGGAAGGACGTCCGGCGATGATTATCAAATCGTTGGGCTGAAAGCCCGAGATCAACCTATCCAATTGGCTAAATCCGGTAGGGATTCCGGTAATATGTTCTTTTTTCTCATACAGAGCTTCAATATGCTCAAAGGTCCCCGTTAAAACATCTTTTAAATGGACAAAGGGAGTTTTGATTCTCTTTCGGGTTATGTCAAAAATAAGACTCTGAGCTTTATCCAATACAACATCTAAATCCTGCGAAGCATCGTAGGAGAGAGTACTGATAGAAGCGGATGCCTTAAGTAACTCCCGCAGGATCTGTTTTTCCTTTACCATCCAGGCATAATAAGATACATTTGTTGTTGTGGGGACCGAATTGACCAGCTCAGCTAGATAAGCAGCTCCTCCCACTTCTTCTAATTTGCCTCGTTTACGAAATTCCTCTCTCAGAGTAACCAGATCTACCGGCTTATTTTTATCAAATAGACTAATTATTCCTTCGTAGACTAATCGGTGGGTCTCGGAGTAGAAATCGCTGGAACTTGTCATTATCTGTGCAACCTTAGGGATGGTCTCTTTCTCCAGAAGCATCGCTCCCAGTACTGATCTCTCTGCTTCTAAATTCTGAGGAGGAAGCTTTTCCAAAACCTCAGTTAACCCTCTTCCATCTTTCATGCGTCAAAACCCCCGAAAATAAGGCTACTTAAAGATGCACTAACTTTGCCTCAAGAACTTCTTTGATCTTTAAAAGATCTCTCAAAGCCTCTGAAGAAGGTGAGCTATCCAGACCATAAACAGAGACGTTTTTCCCCCCGGGACTTCGTCTACCCATCTGTAGAGATCCTATGTTGACCTGATGTCTTCCCAGCGTAGTGGCTATCCTACCCACTGCTCCAGGCTTATCCACATTAGCGCAAATCAACAAATTTCCCTGAGGGACAAAATCCAGAGGATAATCATCTATCCTCACTATGTGAGGAACCCTCTCAAACACCGTACCGTCAATTCTTCTTTCCTCAATATCAGTAATCAATTTTACCGAGACTAGATTTGTAAATCCTACCTCATGAGGGGTTTTTATCTCCACCAACTTGATTCCCCGTTCTTTAGCTAAAACTGGAGCATTTACATAGTTGACTGTATCATAAACAGAATTTAACAGACCCTTGAGCAGGGCTACCGTAATTGATCCGAGTTCGAGTCCGTCAAACTGACCCCCATAGGTAATCATTATCTCTTTAGGATGGCCTTCAGCCAATTGGGCTTCCAAATCTCCCATTTTCTCAGCCAGAGAAAGATAAGGTTCAATCTTTTTCTGCAGCTGGGCAGAAGTGGTAAGAATGTTAACCGCATTTCTTAATGGTCCCCCTTTAAGGGCGTCTATAACCTGCAGGACTATATCTAAAGCAACCCTTTTCTGAGCTTCCTTTGTAGAAGCTCCTAAGTGCGGAGTAAAGATTACTGAATCTAGTTTTAATAGAGGACTATCAAAGGGTTTTCCCTTTTCGAAAACATCCAGAGCGGCCCCTTTAAGCCTATTTTCCTTAAGAGCCTGATAAAGTGCATCTTCTTGAATGATCCCCCCCCGAGCACAGTTGATAATCCTCGCATCTTTTTTCATCAGGGCAATCTCTCTTTCCCCGATTAAATTCCTGGTTTGGGAGCTAAGGGGAGTGTGCACGGTAAGGTAATCTACTTTTGGTAAAAGATCCTCCAGATCCATGAGAGTAGCCCCGAGCTGGTCCGCTCTCTCTTTAGAGATGAAAGGATCGTAGGCTATCGTGCGCATCTTTAGTCCTTGAGCCCTCTTAGCTACCTCACTTCCGATTCTCCCCAATCCCACTATGCCCAGAATCTTTCCGTAGACCTCAGTCCCCATAAACTTTTTCCGATTCCATTCTCCACTTCTAAGAGAAAAGTGAGCCTGGGGAATATTACGAGAAAGGGCTAATATCATGGAAATAGTGTGCTCAGCCGCGGAGATAGTATTCCCCCCAGGAGTATTCATCACTATTATTCCCTTTTTGGTTGCTGAGGTTATGTCTATATTATCCAGGCCTGTTCCTGCTCTCCCGATTACCTTAAGGCGCGAAGCTGCGCGTATCACTTCTTCGGTTACTTTGGTTTCGGATCTGACAATCAAAGCATCATATTCAGGGATCGTTCTGATTAGTTGCTCCGGTGATAATCCTGGTGCTTCCCTTATCCTAAAACCATCTTCTTTTCTTAATCTATCTATCCCTTCTTTTGCCAAAGGATCACTGATCAAAACCTTCACTCACTACCTCCATATTCATTCTTTCAGTACCTCCTCAGCCGCAGCAACCCCCTTCCCTAATGCTACAGGATAGCCCAACTTTGAGAGACTCATCTCCAGAGAAGATATAGCTGCCACCATATCGCTTCTATCCATCCATCCAAGGTGAGCAATACGGATGATCTTTCCTGTCAGCTCCTCCTGTCCTCCAGCTACCTGCACTCCATATCCATCCCGCATCATGGTTCTCAGCTCATTCGCATCAATCCCCGGGGGAACTTCTATCGCTGTTACTACGTTGGAAGGAACCTTACTGAAAATCTTTAGCCCCAAAGCTAAAGCTGCCCTACGAGTAGCTTCGGCCAACCTGGCATGCCTGGCCAGGACATTTTCCCAACCTTCTTTCTTTAGCAGGCTCAAAGATTCTCTCAAAGCACAGATCAAGGAAACAGCCGGAGTATAAGGAGTTTGATTTTTATCAAGAGCTTTCCTAACCTTTTTAAAATCCCAGTAGTACCGGGGAATATGGGAATTTTCTACGAAGTCCCATGCCTTTGGTGACAAAGTAACAAAGGCCAATCCGGGAGGGATCATCAAAGCCTTCTGAGAGCCCCCTATGACTACATCTATCCCCCATTCATTAGTGGGAAAGAATTGGGCACCCAATCCACTTATTGCATCCACCACCAGTACAGCTTGGGTCGGCCTCACAGCTTCGGCTATAGCCTTAATGTCGTAAACCACCCCAGTAGAGGTTTCCACTAATTGGGTAAAGACACCTTTTATTTCAGGATGTGCAGTTAGTTTTTTCTTTATTAGACCCGGGTCAGGGGCACTTCCCCATTTAACATCGAGAGGAATCACCTGAACACCAAAAGCAGTGGCGATCTCGGCCCATCTCTCTCCAAATTTCCCGCCCTTAATCACCAGCACCCTGTCGCCTGAGGAAAGAAGGTTGGCGACAGCCGCTTCCATAGCTCCCGTTCCAGAGGCAGTGAAGACAAAAACTTCCTCCTCGGTTTGAAAAACGTATTTTAATCCCTGGCGGACTTCTTTGAAAATCTCGGCGAATTCCTTACCCCTATGATGAACGATCTCTCTCGCCTGACCTAATCTTACCTCCTCCGGAAGCGGTGTAGGTCCCGGGGTAAATAACCTCTGTTTCATTTTCGACTGCCCTATGCTACATAGACGCTAACTCTTCTTTTTCCTTCAAACCTTACATATCCATCAACTTTAGCAAATAAAGTATCATCTCTACCTTTACCCACATTAAAGCCGGGGCAAAATTTTGTACCTCGCTGTCTTATCAGAATACTGCCAGCCCGGACAAACTGTCCACCAAAACTCTTCACTCCCAGACGCTTGGAAAGGCTTTCCCTTCCGTTGGAAGAATGACCTTGTCCTTTTTTGTGAGCCACAAGCAAACCACTCCTTTCTTAGCAATCTAAATTTGAAACCTTGCCTTAAAATTAGCAGTTTAAAGATAAGAGACAAATCGAAGATTGTGATTGACCAATCTCTCAAGTCTCAGAGCTAAAGGTTACTCCTTTAATTCACTGATACCTATGGCCAGAATAATTAATCCGACTAAGGCTGCTGCTATACCTACTATTCCCTCCAAAAAAATTAAAACCTTTGGGGCAAAAATCACAATCAACCATATTCCCACTGCGGTCGCTACCGCTCCACCTAAGATCTTTAGCCACTTCTTCATCCTGCATCCTCCTTAATCGAGATTTAAATTCAGTTGTCACTTTAAAGTTTTCAATCCCTTTAACTAACACAACATAACTATTCAGCCGCAGATTTACGCTGATATTCTTCTTTTATTATCATATACAAATCTTTTGAATTCTGGTTTTCTACCAAAATTCAATAACAAGATACTCGAGGGGGGAAATAGGGCTTCGCCGATTCCTTCGGAATTCCCCC
>CAZIXA010000018.1:0-14089 GCA_964543295.1 uncultured Clostridia bacterium
GGGGGGAATTCCGAAGGAATCGGCGAAGCCCTATTTCCCCCCTCGAGTATCTTGTACAGGACTATACAACCCATTATAAGGACTATTTATCATTTTATGTCGCATGCTACTTGACAAATATTTCTTATTTGCTATAATATAACTGATAGAAAAGTGGATCTTTGATAATTGTTAGAGAGCTGAGAAAGATGTAATCGATAAAGGCAAACTATTCGAAAGAATAGGACGCAAAATCACAGGCCATTTAAATGGCAGCTGGATTACCGAAGTTATATTGCGACTTGTGATCGCCCATTCTTTCGAAGGAAAGAATGGGCTTTTTTGTTGAGTGATCAATCAAAGGATTTACCCTCAGAAGATTATTTGTCCTACAAAGACACTTGACAAAATAATTATTTGTCCTATAAATATAAATGTGAACATATTTGGGGCAAGTTGATGCATTCAGGTGCAAGGAGATTTAAAGGTGAAGTAGTATGTTGTTATGGTAAAGAAGATAGATAACTGCTTGACAAAGCGGAGAGCGGAGAAAAGAAAGGTGGTCAAATTTTTGGCATATTTTTTGCACTCTGCTTAGGTGATGTTTAAGCGAAAAATTGGCCAAGATTAGAGAAAATGAGGCAGAGGTATTCTCGAAATAGACTGAAAAGGAGCAAATTATGAATCTGCTTTCTTTGCTAAAGGAAACGATCGCAAGGGGTGCATCAGACCTGCACCTTGTAGCCGGAATATCTCCTATTATTCGTATTGATGGAGAGTTGAAGAGATTGGAGGAGGAATCTCTCACCTCTGAGGAGGTAAAATCCCTCGTTTATTCTGTTATGAGTCCTGAGAAAATAGCCCAGTTTGAGAAGAGTCATGAGCTTGATTTTTCTTTCGGAGTAAGTGGAGTGGGACGTTTCCGGACCAATGTCCATGTCCAACGAGGATCGACAGCAGTAGCCATTAGACGTCTCCTTGACCATATTCCCTCCCTTTCCGAGCTCAATCTCCCTTCTATTCTGGCCGAGTTAGCTCTTAAGAAGAGAGGGCTCATCCTGGTAACTGGCCCGGCTGGCTGTGGCAAATCAACCACCCTGGCTGCCATGATAGGAATAATAAATGAACAGAGACCCGCCCATGTTATCACCCTGGAGGACCCCATTGAATATCTGCACTCTCATAAAAAGAGTGTGGTAGAGCAAAGGGAGGTGGGCTCAGATACTTTCTCCTTCGCTGAGTCTTTGAAGCGCTGCCTTCGTCAGGACCCCGATGTCATTTTGATCGGAGAAATGAGAGATCTAGAAACCATTGCTACCGCTATTACTGCGGCTGAGACCGGACATTTGGTCCTGGCCACCCTGCATACACCCGATGCTCCGGGGGCGGTGGACAGGTGCATCGATGTTTTCCCCTCTCACCAACAACCCCAGATAAGGACTCAGCTAGCCAATACTCTACAGGCGGTAATTGCCCAGATTCTTCTTCCCCAAAAAAGTGACGAAGGAAGAGTACCTGCGGTGGAGCTATTAATTGCTAACTCCGCCATGAGGAATCTGATACGAACTGGCAAATCTCACCAATTACCCACAGTTATGGAGACGGGAAATCAATTGGGAATGCGAACCATGGATCAGGCACTCAAGGAGTTAGTTGATAGGGATATGGTCAGCTACGAGACGGCTGTGGTGAGGGTGAGAAATCGGACTGTTTTTGAAAAATCACTGATGTACCATTCTTAATTAGAACCCAGGACTTCGGTTTGGACTTGCTTTTCTGACCCAGGACTTTGGACACTTTTTTAAGGATGAAGCTCGAGGAAAGGGGGTATTAGATGTTCTCTGAAAACAATAAATGGCTGGTAGGGACACTCCTGGATCAAGAAGTAGTTACTCCCGACCAGTTAACTCAGGCTTTGGCCAGACAGAAGGAGACCAGGGAAAATCTGGAAAAGATCCTGGTAGATCTTAACTTTGTCAAAAATGAGGAGCTCACAGCTTTAAAGAAGAAAAAGTCTTTTCATGATGAGAAGTCTCTCCTGGGCCAGGTCGATCCTCAGGTATTGAAATTGGTTCCGGAAACGGTAGCCCGGCGTTATTGTGTTATCCCCCTATCTAAGAATGGGAAGATCCTTACCCTTGCCGTGACTGACCTGAATGGCGTGGTAGCCATTGATACAGTTAGAACCATCAGCGGCTACGAAATTAAGGCTGTGCTGGCTTCAGAAAAAGATATAATGACGGCAGTGGAAAGGTACTACAGTGGATCTGCCGACATGGAGACAGTTTTACTAGATCTGGTCAAGGTAAATGGACATCATATGGTTCAACCGGAAACCGGAGGTGACCTCACCCAGGTTAAACTCAAAGCCAATGATCCGCCCGTAGTTAAGTTCGTTAATTTGCTGCTGCTCGATGCCATTGAGCGAAGAGCCAGCGACATCCACATCGAGCCGGCAAAGGGAAAATCTACTGTTCGAATTCGTATTGACGGGGTTTTACAAGACATGACTCCTCCTCCCAAAGCCATGCATCCAGCCATCATCTCCCGCGTAAAAATTCTTTCCAATCTGGACATTGCTGAAAGAAGACTCCCTCAGGATGGTCGTTGTGTGGTGAAAATAGGAGACCGAGAGGTTGACATCAGGATCTCCACTTTTCCTACTCTGTACGGAGAAAAGTTAGTTATGCGTCTTTTAGATAAGGAGAAAATTTCCATAGGTCTTGAGGAGCTAGGTCTTAGCTCGGATCAACTCTCAAAGTTCGAAAAGATACTCAAACGCCCCTATGGAATGATACTGGAAACCGGGCCCACCGGCTGTGGAAAGACTACCACTCTCTACGCGGGCCTGAGGCATATTAACTCACCGGAGAAGAATATTGTTACCATAGAAGACCCCATTGAATACGATTTAGCCGGGGTCAATCAAACCCAGGTAAAACCTGAGATTGGTCTGGACTTTGCCAGGGGTCTTAGGGCTATTCTCAGGCAAGACCCTGATGTAATCCTGGTGGGGGAAATTCGTGACTCTGAAACGGCTCAGATTGCTATAAGGGCTGCTTTGACCGGACATCTGGTCTTTAGCACTCTGCATACTAACGACGCCGTGGGTGCTATCGCTCAACTGCAATACTTCGGCATTGAACCCTATCTCATTGGCTCTGCCGTTGACTTAATTATAGCCCAGAGGCTGATTCGTCGCGTCTGCCCCAACTGCCGGGAGTATTATGCTCTTTCTGGGGAAGTTTCGCACCGACTGGGTCTCGGGGATAGGGGGAAGGATGAGCTCAAATTGGCTCGCAGCCGCGGTTGCCGACAGTGTAGCTACGCTGGTTACTTTGGCCGAATTGCTGTATTCGAGTTCTTTGAAATCAATCCTCGAGTGAAACGGCTCATTTTTGAAGGAGCTAATATGCATGCTCTGAGGAATGAGGCAACCAGGCAGGGTATGAGAACCTTGAGAGAATCCGCTATAGAGAAGCTTCGAGGAGGTTTAACCACGGTTGAGGAGGTTCTCAGCGTTACTCTGGAGAAGTAAATAATATGCCCAAATTCACCTGTATCTCAGTAGACAACCAGGGACAGAAGATCGAAACTCGGCATGAGGCAGTCTCAATTCCGGAGATATCCTCTTTTTTGCGAACCAGGGGTCTTACTCCGATCTCCATAAAGGAGGTTAAAGCGGAGACTTTTGGCTCACAAGCATTGAGGGAGCTTTCCTCTTTCCTCCAGGCACGCCGGATAAAAGCAGGTGAAACGGCGGTCTTTTTTCGTCAGCTCGCCACTATGCTGGAGGCAGGAGTGAATTTATCAGAATGTCTGGACAGTCTTTCCTCTCAAACAGAGAACCAGAAATTTGCCCTTATTCTAAGACAGATAAGAGAGTATGTAACCTGGGGACGGAGATTTTCCCAGGCTCTTTCCGAATATCCACACCTATTTCCTCCCCTGGTTACGGAGATGGTAGCGGTGGGAGAAGAGGCTGGATCGTTGGACCAGGTGACCTCCGAGGTGGCCAGTTTCCTCGAGGATCAAATAGACATGAAAAAAAAGGTGGCAAGTGCTACTAGGTACCCTATGTTCATCACCGGCTTTTTTTTGGTAGCGGTGGGAATAATGGTCTTTTACCTCATTCCCCAGTTTAAGCAGATATTTGCCTCCTACGGAGCTGAGCTGCCGGCCATTACCCTCTTTGTCATGAATGTAAGTGATTTTCTTATTAGAAACCTTCTCTATGAAATAGTTATTATTCTGGCACTGGGAGTGCTCGCGTTGGGATATTTCCGAGCCGGTAAAGGAAGGGGCACCCTGGATAGGATTAAGTTAAAACTGCCCATAGTGGCTAAATTAATTTATTATCTGCTGCTGGCAAGAATATGTCGCACTTTAGGCATACTGCTGTCCAGTGGGGTTCCTCTGGTAATCGCCCTTGATCACACCGCCGCCGTGGCCGAAAATGTAGTGGCGGAAAATGCGATAAGGGAAATTCGGGAAAGAATTGTTCAGGGCTCTACCTTAGCTGAAGAAGTGAGAAAACAGAGCTTTTTCCCTCCTCTGGTGGGCGGAATGGTTTACACCGGTGAGCGATCAGGAACCCTCAACGAGATACTGCCCAAAGTGGCCGACTTCTATGACCGGGAGCTGGATTACCGGATAAAAGCCCTAACCTCAACTATGGAGCCGGCTCTTATCATCGGCCTGGGAGTATTGGTGGCCTTTTTTGTAATATCTATGTATTACCCTATTTTCCACCTGGCCGGAGTTATGGAATAGGGACTAAATTGAAGAACAGGACACAAGGGGGTGATGAGCTATACTGAGAAGACAAAGCTCTCTAAAATTAAATCTTAAATTAAGGAGGTAAAAGAGATGAAGTGGTTAATGAGGATTTTAGGTAAAGAAAATAAGAAGAAGGGTGGATTCACTCTGGTTGAGTTGATGGTGGTGATCATAATCGTGGGTATTCTCGCTGCTGCCGCTGTCCCCATATACTCGGCTTTTGTGAAAAAAGCCCGCATTTCAGAGGCAAAGGCTAGTATTGGTACTATCCGAGCCGCGGAAGAGGTGTACTGGGCTGAGAACGCCGCATATCTCCCGTTAGCCGCCGTAGCCAGTAGTGCCACTGCCTTGACGGATACATTGGGAGTAGATGTCGGCCATAACGTATGGTGGAACACCGGCGTGACGTGGACCGTCAATACCACTGGCACACCCCCCACGACTTTGGATTCTATCGTCGCTGATGCTTCGGATGCTGCGTGTGATGCCAAAATCCAAGGTATAACGGTGACTTATACTGTAGCTACAGACACATGGGGTACAACTGGACTATAATTACGTAAAATGACAGCGCGTTATAAGTAACCACCAGGGGATAGAAGCGGGACTTATTTTAATGGGGCGGTTTTCATAAGCTTTCCAAATAAAGAAACCTAGGGCTTGGAAGACAATCATTCTTCCAAGCCCTAGGGGCAGGCTCTTATGAAGTTTTTTCCTCATGAGTCAGAAGAGGGGTTTAGCTTAGTAGAATTGATGGTAGCCCTGATTATCATAGCTTTAGTAATGGTGGGTGGAGGGATGTTTTTTTTTTATGGCCGAGTCAATGTTATCCGGGAGGCCCATCGCCGGGCCGCTCTTTTGGTAGCCAGTCAGAGACTGGAGGCCTTGAAGGCAGCAGCCTGGGATGATGTTGCTCCCGAGGCTGGCGACACGTCTGACGGATATACCTTTAACCCATCTTTCCGATATTATCTCTTGGGTAGTGGTAGTTGGAGTTGGATCCAGCCGGAAGTTTCGGGAGACGACCCACCTGAAAATGCAGAGGAAACCGTAACCGTGGATAATCTATCCGACGGAAAGAGGGTTACCGAGGCTCTGTGGGAGCCTGGTGGTGGGAGCTACGACTACTTGAAAGTAAGGGTAACGGTAGAGTGGACCGATAATACTACCAATACGGTGAGCTTATCTACCGTGATTGCTTCTCCGTAGAATAAGGTTTAGTCAGTGAAGAATAGAAACTCAGGATTTACTTTAATAGAATTAATGGTGGTTGTGGTGGTGGTAGGTGTGGCAGTTTTGCTCTTTACTCAGATTCCTCTCTTTAGTGTCAGTTCCTGGACAAAAGGAAGCCAGAGGCTAAAGATGCAGCGAGATGCCCATTATGCCATGATCAGAATCCAGCGTAAGCTAAGACCGGCTAGTTTTACCGAAGATCCAGTGGTTTCTGTCCCCGATGATAGTACTTTAGTTATCGGTGAGGACAGTTTTTACGTAGACAAAGAAGAGGCAAGCGATTTCTTTAATGACTTCATCCAGGAATCTGGTGGGAACAAAGAATTAATTGTGGAGGGAGACGAGGGTACAGATTTTGAAGTCATTCTTGAGGGGAGCGCCATAAAGATGACTTTGACTCTAGCTAGAGGAAATGTTCAAACTATCCTCAGGACGTCGGTGAAGCCAAGAAATTAATTATCAATGAAATATAAGAAAATGAGACCAATATCATCTAACTGTGAAAGCGGAGTAATATTACCCATCGTTATCATCCTGACGCTGGCTCTTACTATAACAGGACTGGCCCTTCTTAATGCAGGGGTAATGGAGAACAGTCTGGTAAGGAAGGAAATCACCAAAAATCAGACCTTTTATGCAGCAGAGGCGGGGATAGAATGTGGTCTCTTTCGACTGCGTGCACTTCTATCTAGTGAACTGCATCCTACTCAAGACGACTTAGACGCAATCGAAGCCGATATAGAAGCTAACCCGCCGCTTAGCGGTTTTAATTTTGATATTACAATAGGGAAAGACGGTGTCGAAGGGAGCGAACTTGTGACAACTGGACCATATGCCGGATTGACAGCCATTACTCAAGGATATGAAATTACTTCCGAGGCTAGTAGTACTACCGGAAACCCGGCTTCAGCGAAGATAATCCAAAAGGTCAAAGATCGTCGTTTTTACTTATTTCAGTTTGGCGTTTTCTATTCCGATGTGGAGTGTGAGCTACAGCCCGGTCCAGACATGACCTTCAAAGGTCGAGTCCACTCAAATAAGGACATTTATCTAGATTCCAATTCGACCCTTAAGATTGATTCTTATTTAACCAGCGCCGGCAAGATCATTAAGGGATCGATGCCCGGAGATCCTTCAATAGAGGGTGGGACGGTAACCATTAAAGATGGCGATGGCATCTATCAAGAGATGTATTATGATAGCGATCTTGGGAAATGGTTTGATCACAATCACCCAAATTGGGTCCCGCAGGCCGGAGATAGGTGGGATGAGAATGTCCAGGATCAAGCTTATGGAGTCACCAAACTGAAGCTTCCCTTACCACCTCTGGAGGATCCGATCGAGATAATCAAACGAGGTGATACCCCAGATCCGGAGAGCTCTTTAGAACCTGAATTACTCAAGGAAGCCAGACTATACTGGCAGGCAGACCTTCGCATTCTTGATGGAGTAGCCTATCTTAAATCCGGTGACCGAGTGTATACTGAAGATAAAGACGGCGTTATGCAAGTAGGTTTAGCATACGAGGATCCTGAGCATCCTGGTGAGATGATAGATCCCATTGCCAGTAAATCATTCTATAACTATAGGGAGGGAGCGACGATCACGGTTGTAGAAATTGATATCGAGAAGCTAATGAGAAGAGAGGAACTTATCAAGGCAGGGACGATTGAGGGCAATGAGTGTCTAAAAGATGATGGAACAATCCTCTATGTTTCCGAATCAGGTTCAAATAAAGGAGTTCGATTAGTTAATGGTTCAGGGCTGTCTTCAGGTGGCCTAACGGTAGGAACGGATAATCCCCTTTATATTCAGGGAGATTATAACACTGTTAACAAAAAGCCAGCGGCAGTTCTTTGCGATGCCTTGAATATTCTTTCCAATGACTGGGACGATAGTTCTGATCACGACAGAATAGCATCTAGTACTACGGTTAACGTTTCTATGGTCACGGGAATTGTAGAAACGGAGGAAGGTTATTACAGTGGTGGAGTTGAGAACCTTCCTCGGTTTCTGGAAAATTGGAGCAGTAAGACTTTTACCCTTAGTGGGTCCATGGTAGTTCTCTGGGAAAGTGAGCAGGCGACAGGAAAGTGGGTCTATGGCATGCCCTATTATACGGCACCAAACCGTGCCTGGGAATTTGACCAGGATCTTCTCGAGCCTGCCAATTTACCTCCAGGCACTCCTCAAGTGAGCACCGTGGAAAGGACCCATTGGCAGCAGGAATAGGAGGAAAATTTATGTTAGGGTTGAGGCAAGTGGTTAGTATAGACATTGGGTCCAGTTTGATAAAACTGGTTCAGTTGAGTCAATCCTCCGGGAAGATAAGGTTGGAAAAGGTGGAGGTAGTGGATAATCCCATCTCTAATTTCCGTACTGAGGGGTATAGAGTGGGTAAGAATGCCATTGCCCAGACCATCAGGCACTCCTTGAGGAAAAGCCGCATTAAGGCCAGGGATGCGGTTTCCTCGCTGGGGGGATCTTCCATCATTATTCAGTACTTCAAATTTCCTCCCTTTTCGGAAAAAGAGCTGGAGAGTGCGGTCAGACTGGAAGCTCAACGGGTGATGGGCGGTAAGCTCAATTCGATGGAGACAGACTTTCAGATCTTACCGCAGAATCAAAAAGAAGCTAAAGGACAGCAGGTTCTGTTTGCCGCGGTGCCCAAAGAGATGGTTCGCCAGCGCATGGAAACCCTTCAACAGGCGGGCCTCAATCCCCTAGCCATTGATGTTGACTGTCTGGCCCTGGCCAACTGTTTCCTGAGACTGAAGAATCTGGCTTCTGACGAGCATGTGATGATCTTGAACCTGGGGGCGAGATTAATTAGTCTGGGGATTTTAAGCAAAGATAATCTATACTTCGTCAGAGACATTAGTCTGGATTTGAAGACTCCTCTGGACTTCGAGGAAATAAGCATGCTGAGCAGAGCAGTTGAGGAGATTCGTCGATCCATCCATTATTACGAAGATAGAGTCCAGGGAAACAAGGTAGCCAGAGTTTTCTTAACCGGAGGAGGTACCGCGGCTTTAGAGACTACTGATTCATTTTCGAGCGCTCTGGAGATACCGGTGGAAAAATGGAATCCGTTGAAAGATCTGGAATTTGACCCCGGCAAACTGAATCATGAGTTTAAGGAAAGCCAGGGCTATCTTCTGGCCATCGTTATTGGATTGGGCTTGAGGGAAAAATAAAAATGAAAATCCAGTTGAATGTGATTGGAGACAGAGTAACTCCCTTTAGACTGAAAAGTTTGAGAAGAATTCTCTTCGCTGTCTCACTTTTGGTCTTTCTTCTTTTGATTATGGGGATGGGGTATATTTACATAGACAACTATTATGAAATTAAAGATTGCCAGAACCAGCTAGCTTTGGTTTCAAAAAAATTTGCCACCTTAAATCCAGAGGTCTTCCAGATAGTGGAATACAAAAGAGAGTGGGATTCTCTGCGCCAAAAGATTTCCCTAACCAGTGAGCTTAAGGGAAAACAAGTCTGGTGGACGCCAAGGCTTCAGGCTCTCAGTGAGCTGATGCCAGAAAATATCTGGATAAACAGGCTATTGGTGCAAAAATCGGCTCCCGCCTCCAGGAAAGTATCTTCTCCCGGGGCTAAGGCTTCCCCAGCTAAAGCTCATCCTTCTATAACTCTAATCCTGGAGGGTTTTGCCTTGCCCGGTGATAATCGGGGACTTCGCTCCATAGAAAACTTCGCCCATCAACTCAAGGAAAATCCAGCCTTCAGCAAAATCATTGAGGAAATCAATTTGACCACTGCCACCCGGACCGAAAGGGAAGAAGTTTCCGCCATAAGTTTTCGACTTTCCTGTGGATTGGCGGCCGAGGGAAGTTTATGAACTCCAGGCTATTGGATAAAAAAATCATGCTCCTCATCCCGGTAGGAGTAGCTGCTTTAAGTTTACTCTATTTTTTGGTCATCAGGCCCCAACAGACCGAGCTAAGAAGGATAAAAGTGGAGATACAGGAAAAGGAGGCTCTCTATACTAAACTGGGGGTTCTTTCCCTCTTAATTGATGAGCTGCGGGAAAAGAAAGCTGCTATCAGCCAGACTATGGACCGTTTCCTAAAGGTGCGAGAAAGAGGAGAGATGGGTTTAGTGGTTCCGACGAGCTTAATGGAAATTTTCCGGGAGAGTAAGGTCAAGGTGATTTCTATCAGGCCGGTTCCTGAGAAAGTGGAAGGGGATTTACTGATATCTTCCTGGGATATCAGCATTTTAGCCAGCTATCATCAACTGGGCCATTTTATAAGCAGGCTAGAAAGATCAGCCGATTTTAACCAAATAGATAGTTTAACCATTTCCTCAGAAGGAAGTTCGCCAGAACACCGGGCCCAATTGGTTATCTCCAGAGTTAGCTTATTAAAGAAGGAGCAGGAGGAGAAGTGAAGGGAAAAAGGGGGGTCATAATTGTAGTGGTCCTGGCGATAGTTCTGGTAGGATTGTGGCTGTGGGTGCTGGGAATTGTTCCTGTGAAAAAGACAGTGAGAGAGCTTGTAAAAAGACCGGCCACGGTGGAGGTGAGTCCTGAGGAGTTAAGGGAAAAAGCCGAAGAGACTGCTCTTTCTCTCTCAAATTGGTTGGAAAAGCAAGAGAAGATGGATAAGATGCTGGTCTATCATGAAAGTCGGCGGGACCCTTTTTTGCTTCCGGTCAAAGCGAAAAAAAAGAGCCTGCCGGTTGAACCTCCCAAATTAGTGCTAAAGGGTATTGCCTGGGATGAAACTGAGCCCCTAGCTCTGATTAATGACCTGGTGGTCAAAGAAGGCGATACTATCCAGGGAGCTAGAATAGTGAAGATAGACTTTGACCGGGTAGCCATCCAATATGGCGCTAAGAAATTTGTCATTGAACTAATGAGTCCGAAGTCCTGATGGAACGTCCTTCACTGAATATTTACGGAGAGAGTGAGGGAAGAGAAGGAAGTGTTCGTATTTTTAGAAATTACAACATTAGTAAGGAGGGTAAAATGAAGGTGGTAATAAATGTTGAAAGGTCCCAATTGCGGGGGGTGTTGCAGGAGTTAGGGGGAAGTTTTTCTGACATGGATGTTGTGATCAATGTAAAGGAAAAGGAATCAGAGGAAGAGGAATCAGAGGAAAAACATCTAAACTATGAGAGTCTTACCACAGAGGATCTTGAGCGGATACAAGACAAGCAAAAGGACATAGAGAGAAAGGAAGAATATTCAACTTAAAAAAAGCTCCCAGCGTTGAGTGGTGAGCTCATCGCTGGGAGGGTGTCCTAAAAACTAACAGAAGAGAGACAATATTTGTATAAATTTGGGAAGAACTTCAATTTTTGATTATTTAATGAGTTTTTCCTGGGGTGAGAGTGGTTTATCTTCTCGAAATCCAGAGGGGGTTTCCATAGTATGATAGAACCCTTTTCAAATTCCGACAATAAAAGATAAGGAGGTAGAGGGATGTTGGGCTACAAAAGGGGTCGAGAAAGGATTCAATCTCGGGGATTTAGCAAAACGATAGTATTCCTGGCGGCTATAATCATAATCTTTGCCGCTTCAGGGGTGAGTGCCCAGGAAAAAGCTACCGGAACCGCTTCCATGTCTAGCCGGGAGGTTATTTCTTTGAATGTTACTCAGATGGACCTTCAGGATGTGCTGAGACTGATCGCTGAGAAAGCTAATTTGAACATTATCATAAGTAAAGAAGTGGCCGGTACGGTTACTCTGCGTCTCAAGAATGTAGATCTCTGGCAGGCACTGGGGGCTATTCTAGAAGCCAACGGGTTTACCTATCGAGAGGAAAAAGGAATTGTCCGAGTGGTTAAGTTAGGGGAGGTTATTGAGGAGAAATCAATGCTGGTGACTGAGGTTATCCCCTTAAAATATGCTAAGGCGGAAGAAATGAAGAAAGCCTCTCAGCACCTTCTCTCTACTTCAAAGAAATACCCAGGGACTATGGAGATAGATGTTCGGAGTAACGCTCTGGTTATCACGGACATCCGTGAGAATATTGAGAAGATTCGTCAGTTAGTAGCCAAACTGGACACCGGAATCCCGGTGTTTAATTTGATGGGAATTCTATCTGCTCCTGATCAGTCCCTGGCTATGATCAATAACAGAGTTCTAAAAGTAGGGGAGACGATAGGGGATTTCACGGTTAGTGAAATTGGGGAAAATAGCGTTACTCTAAAAAGGGGAGATCAAACCATTATCCTGAAATTAATGGAGGAGCTCCGTGCTATGGAAAAATAAATCATCCGTTGGGATCGTCGTAATTTCACTCGCCGTGCTGGGAGTGGTGTTAGGTTCAGGTTCAGGGTTAGCCCAGGTAGCTTCAGAGAAGACTCCGATTCTTATCTCCCTGGATGTAAAACAGATGGATCTCCAGGATGTGCTGAGACTGATCGCTGAGAAAGCCAATGTCAACATTATTGCGGGAAAAGAAGTGGATGGCCAGATTACCCTGCGTCTTAAGAATGTGGATCTCTGGCAGGCACTGGAGGCTGTCCTAGACGCAAGTGGGTGTGCCTATCGAGAGGAGGACGGAATTATTAGAGTGGTTAAGGCAAAGGAACTCGGTGAAGTGAAAACGCCACTGCTGGAAACTGAAATCATTTTCTTAAAATTCGCCGAGCCAGAAGATGTAAAAAAAGATTTACAACATCTTCTCTCCGCCTCGGGAACTATGGAGGCGGATGCCACGAGCAAGGCCTTGATTGTTACCGATACTCCTGAAGATATCGAGAATATTAAAAAGAAGGTAGCTGAATTAGAGAAAGCTATAGGAGAAAAAATTGGGAAGGAAGAGGTTGAAAAAGAGACGATTCAGGAGGTTGTCGAGGCTCTCCAAAAGAAGGTAGCTGAATTAGAGGAAACTGCCAGAGAAAAGATCAAGAAGGAAGAACCATCCACTCCAGTGCTGGAGAAAAAACGGTTTCAATTAAACTATATAAATGTAGAGGGAAAAAAGGATATTTTGACAGAGAGCTTGGGTAACATAATCGGTGAAAAGGGAAAGTTCTTTCTGGATTCTTTGAATAACTCTGTCTATGTAGAGGCCCCCTCTTCTTGCATAAAAAAGGTCAAGGATTATTTTGAAGGAGTCGATGTTTCTCCCAAGCGGATTATGATTAAAGCAGAATTTGTAGAGGTTCGCCTGAGTGCTCTAAAAGAGTTAGGTGTAAAGTGGAGATGGAAGGGAGCTTACGAGAAGTATCCTCTGGGAGCAACCTTTCGCTATCCTTATTCCACTAGCCCCGAGCCCGGAGAGACAGTTCCCAGTCGTGAAGCTCTTTCTACGGCTACCGGAATGGGAATAATATTTGGCAGTGCTGAGCAGGAGTTCAGGGGAATAATAGACCTGCTTATCTCCGAGGGTAAGGCCCGTCTTCTTTCCAGTCCCAATATAGTTACCCTTGAGGGCGAGGAGGCGAAGATAGATGTCGGAGATAAGCATCCTTATCGGGTAACCAAATATGTAGAAGGGGTATGGGTGGAAAGTATCGAGTTCGTTACCGTGGGCGCAACTCTCGTGGTTACCCCTCATATCAAAGAGGAAGGGAAGGTAGTTTTGGATATCCACCCTGACGTCAGTGAGCTCACCGGGCCCCCTCCCTTCACCGGTGCTCCTCCCATAGTGGGTACCAGAGAGGCAGAGAGTCGCATAATGGTGGAGGATGGAAAGACACTTGTAGTTGGCGGTCTTTTAAGGGAGACTGAGAAGGTAACCAGGGAGGGCGTTCCTTTTTTGTCTCGCCTTCCTATCATTGGTTCCCTTTTCACCCGCAGGGAAGTTGACAGGGAAAAGACTGATTTGCTGGTCTTTATCACCCCTTATATTCTATCGGAAAAGCTAGAAGAGGAAAATATAGTAGAAAAACGCAAACCCCTGGGAGTTCAAATGGAGGAGCTCTATCAAAAGGGACTGGATTATAAAAAAAATGAAGAATATGAGAAAGCAGGGGAATGTTTTGGGGAAATTATTAGCAAAAGTCGGATTTATGGCTTCTCTGATTATCTAAAATCGGCAGAGAAAGAACTAGGCAATCTTGAGAAGCTAGAGAAAAAGAAACTGGCGAATGAGAAAAGAGAAAAGGCAAGGCTGGAGAAAGAGAG
>CAZIXA010000018.1:14189-46807 GCA_964543295.1 uncultured Clostridia bacterium
GTTGGAAAAAGAGAAACTAGAGAAGAAGAGACTGGAGAAGGAAAGAAGAGAACAAGCAAGGCTGGAGAAGATAAAAAAGGCGAAACTAGAGAAAGAGAGAATAAGAAAGGAAGGACTGGAGAAAAAGAGACTGGAGGAAGAGAAGAGAGAAAAGGCAAGGCTGGAGAAAGAGAGGTTGGAAAAAGAGAAACTAGAGAAGAAGAGACTGGAGAAGGAAAGAAGAGAACAAACAAGGCTGGAGAGGATAAAAAAGGCAAAACTGGAGAAAGAGAGAATAAGAAAGGAAGGACTGGAGAAGAAGAAAACAGAGAAGAAACCTATCCTTGCTCTTGGTCTGGGTGTGTGGTCTCCATCTGAGGATGATGATTCGTTCATGATATACGAAGCTCAGCTCAGATTAAAAGGGAGCTTAAGGGTCTTCGGTGGCGGGGGTGAATCTTCTGACCAATCCTCATATATTAGTTACTTCGGAGCCAGAATGGGAGATAAACTGAACTTTGGTGTGGGTGGAATGAGTTCAACCTCGCTTGAGAAAACCGAATTGATGTTTACCGGCGGATTTTCTCTCGGAGCAGATTGGGTAAGACTGGAAGGTAATTACTTCTATGTACCTGAAAATGAAGACCTCAATGGAATAAGAGCCATATTAGGAATAAGATTCTAAAAAAGGGTAAAAAAGGGGACGTGATTATTTTTTACCAAGGGGGGAAATAAAAATGAATAAAATTCGTCTTTTGCTCTTAATCTTTTTGATAATATCAATAGGCGGCTGTACCCCAAAAGGTTGCTCATTCCTTCCCAAAACTTCTTTGACCATTGTCCAGTACCATCTTGAAAAAAGTGAGGGGGGAGCACAAATCGAGGGAGTTGCTCGCAATGATGGCAGTGCGAAATTAGAATATGCCGAAGTCATTGGAAAATTTTACAACCAGGACGGCACTTTATTAGCCACAGGTGTTGCCAAACCCATCGACGAAGAAGGGAAATTGTATCCTCTTGACCCCGGGCAAATATGGGAGTTCACTATTTCCTACTCCTCCGCCGCCAAAGAAGCTCATCCTTCTTTAACGATTCTTAGCTACTCCTTAGAAAAAGACTCTTCCGAAGCTAAAATAGTCGGCCAGGCTCAAAACGATGGGGATGTCACGTTATCCTTTGCCCAGATTACCGGAAATTTCTACCAGGGAGAAGCTCATCCTTCTTTAGCGATTCTTAGCTGCAATCTGGAGATAGATAGCTCGTCGGCCAAAGCAGTCGGTGAGGTTCAAAATGACGGAGATGTGATGCTTTCATTGGCTCAGATTACGGTTACCTTTTATGATGTAGCCGATAGCGAGCTGGCCACAGGGACAGCCAGTGTGGTAGATTTAGAAGTAGGAGGAACTCGTGAATACACTGTTTTCTATCCGGGATCGTATTATGGGGAAGTAGATCACGTTATGGCTGAGGTAACCAGTACCGAGTACGATGAAGAAGAAACTCTGCTAGCTTCATCGACTGCCAGTACCACCGATTTAGAAGTAGGAGAAACCTGGGACTTCAGCATTTTATATCCAAAAGAGAACTATGAAAAAGTAGAGCACGTCACCGTTGAGGTAACCACTGTTGACTCTCCAGAGGAGAAATATTATGAGTCAGCCGAACAGGTGGATCACGCCACTGTCAAAGTAGGAACTCTGAAAGGCTCTACCGTGATGCCCTGAATGGGAGAGAAAGGAGAAGATTGGTAATGAATAAAAAAAACTTCAGAAATAGGTCAATGCGAAATGGGTGGATGGTGGTTTTGACAGGTGTTTTACTCTGTCTTTTTACCATAAAGGCACAAACATCTACTAAGGTTAATTTTAACCTGGGATATTGGCCCTCTAGCGGCAATTTAAATTGGAAAATATCGGGTGATACCTGGTTTGAGAGGAACGGTAACTATTATTACAGTGAATTTGCCTCAAAGTTAGATTATGACACAAATAGTAATATGGCTATTTTGGGGTTGGAATTAAAACCCATCGATTGGTTCTTTTTTGATTTTTCCTATGGGACTGGCGATATTCAATCAGGCACCTGTACTGACACTGATTGGTTTTATGACTACACTGATTATTTTTACGACTATTCATCCGACCCTGCACTCCAGACCCAGAATCCCTCCTCAGGGGATACCTATTTTTACAATACCAACCTTAATTTTACAAAATCTTTTGAAGAAGCAGGACTGACAGGTTTTGTAAAAAATTTTGAAAGAATAAAACTGGGTCTGTTTCTCGGCTATGAATATAGCAAGGTCTCTATGGAAATGATTGATCCCATAACGACACTGATATGGTGGTGGGAAGACTATCACGTCACAGAATCTGAAGGACTGAATAGCACTTACGACATTACATTCGAAGGAATGAGAGTAGGAACAAAAATAGAGGTGTTTTTTACGGAGCATCTAGCTATAAAAGGAAGTATAGCCTACTTGCCTTCTTTGAATGTAAAAGGTGAGGGATACTGGAACCTACGGGATTTACATTTTTATCAATCGGGTCAGGGACATGGAACTGATGCGGAGATCAGTCTCTATTATAATCCTTTATCTAAATTATCTCTTTCCCTTGGCTACCGAGCCCACAATTATCGACAGAGTGGAGGAACCGACAGAATCGCTGGTGAAACGGCAATTTCCAATTGGGATAACGCAACTTTTATCCAGGAAGGAATGTTTTTTAATGCCATAATCAAGCTTTAGCGAAGAGTTGAGTGAGTATTTACCTGGAAAAATGAGAAGAACAACTTTGGAAAAATCCTTAAGGGTGGTTTTGAGTTTGTGGATTGCCTCTTTTTTTCTTACCAGCTTCTCTCTGGCTCAAGAAAACGCATTGGTATCAGACTCAAAGGTGTTCTCCTTTACTCTGCAAACTTCCTCTGTAGTACGTTCAGAAAATCCTATTGTAATCACTCTCACTGCGTTCCAACAAGCTCACGTTACCATTCGCATCTTTAACCTTAGCGGGGAGCTAATTTGGGACTGGAGTGAAGACATTGCACCTGGTGGAGAAAAAGAATGGTCCTGGAATGGCCAAAACATGTATGGGGAGCAGGTGAACAATGGCCTATATATCTGGAGAGTCATAGCTAAGGGTGCTGATGGCACCCAGGAGACAGTAACGAAAGTACTGGGAGTTATTCGCTAGGATAAAGAAAGATTATCTCTGAGGACTGCCTCATGGTGGTTCAGAAGAAAGACCCACAGGTGGGCAGGGAACCCATTGCCACAGAAAAGGAGTGATAAATGAAGACGGTGTTGGTGGTTGATGATGATGAGCGCCTAAGAAAACAAGTATACTGGGCCTTGAAAGATTCCTACAGGGTTCTTCAAGCTGAGGATAGGCCTCAAACTCATCAAGTAATAGAGGAAGCTCCAGTAGACTTGATATTGCTAGATTTACGTCTTCCTCCTAGGCTAAATACTCCGGAGGAGGGAATGAAAACTCTGGAGGAGATCAGAAGCACCAAGCCTGAGATCGAGGTAATCGTTATAACTGCCGATAAAAAAGAGGAGACATGTTTAAAGGCTATCGAAAATGGTGCCTATGATTACTTCTCTAAACCCTTTAACTTGGAGGAAATGAGAGTTGTCCTCAAGAGAGCACTCTTCCGACAGAATCTGGAGCGTAAAGTTCAACGCCTGCGCTTGCAATGGGAAGAGAGATACAACTTTGCCGGTATGGTGGGCAAGAGTGAGCCAATGAGGCAGATTTTTGAGGTAATCGGAACCCTGGCTCAAGCTAATTGTACGGTTCTACTGCGGGGAGAAAGTGGCACCGGTAAGGAACTGGTGGCTCGAGCCATTCACTATAGTAGCCAAAGAGCCGGAAATCCTTTTGTGCCGGTAAACTGCGCCGCTATCCCTGAAAGTCTTCTGGAGAGCGAGCTCTTTGGCTATGAGAAGGGGGCCTTCACGGGGGCAACCACCGGAAAACCGGGTAAATTTGAGTTAGCCTCTGGTGGGACCATTCTTCTTGACGAGATTGCCGATATGAGTTTAGCCATGCAAGCTAAGATATTAAGAGTTATTCAAGAGCGAACCTTTGAGAGATTAGGAGGTACCAGACCGATAAAGGTTGATACTCGTATTATCACCGCTACCAACAAGGTTTTGGAAGAACTTATGAGGAAGGAGGCCTTCCGAGAAGACCTCTATTATCGTCTAAACGTGGTCTCAATTTATCTTCCTGCCTTGCGTGAAAGAAAGAAGGACATCCCTTTATTGGTGAGTCATTTCTTAAGGAAGTACAATAGGGTAGATAACAGGAATGCAAAGGGTATCTCTAGCCAGGCCCTGAAATTGCTAATGGACTATGACTGGCCGGGCAATGTTAGGGAACTGGAGAACGTCATTGAGAGAGCCATCGTCCTGGGAGAGGGAGACATGTTTCTACCGAGCGATCTTTCTCTGAAGACAGGGGAGAAGTTTTTAAAATCAGGAGTTACTTCGAGTTCTGTGGATATTTCACTGGCTGAGGCAGAAAAAAGACTCATCGAAGATACGTTAAAACTCACCCACTGGAATCAGACTAGAACGGCAAGGATATTAAGAGTCCATCGAAACACTCTGCGAAGAAAAATCAGGCGTTTTAAGATTTACTAGGATTTACTAGGATGGATAAGTTGCTGCGTTCGGATACTATCTTACCCAGCCATTTTCTTCATTTCTTTCCCATTTCTTAAAAAGGGGAGGAAGCTTTAGATAAATGAAGCTTCGAGCTAAATTTACTTTCCTATTCATTGGTTTAGTGGTCTCAATGGGGCTCTTAATAGCATTTATTACCTTCAAGTGGCAGAGAAAAGCTATTGAGGAACAGATGAGGGAAAGAGGTGCTGATATCTGTAGGACTTTAGCTGTAACCGCTGCTGAGGCCGTGCCGACCCACGATTTTACTAAGTTGAGGCAATACATTGACGAGATCAAAAAGAGTCACCAGGTAGCTTACCTTGTAATAATGGATACCACCGGAAGGATAATGGTCCACAGCGACCCCGAACAGGAAGGCAAGGTGCTGGGTAGTCCCACTGACATAAGAGCCGCCAGAACTGAGAAACTTGTTGAGCAGAGATATACCGGAGAAGAGAGTGAGCCTCTCTATGAGATAGCTTTGCCTATCGATTTTGCTTCCCAAAAATGGGGGGTAGCAAGAGTGGGGTTTTCCCTGGTTGGTCTGAACCGGGAGCTTGCTCAAGCAGAGAGGAACATTACTCTCCTCATCATGGGGGCTGTTTTGACGGCAATAATGGTCGTGGTCATAGTAGGTAAGAAGATCACCCATCCGGTTCGGCAGCTTATGAGCGGTATTGCCAGTATCTCCAGAGGAGATCTTAGTCAAAGAGTGCAGGTTGAGAGCAGGGACGAGATGGGTGAAATAGCGGACACTCTTAACCGAACGACCGATGATTTGCAGAAAAATAGAAAAGAACTCGAAGAGGTCAAGTCGAGGCTCAGGGTCTATACGGAGGAGTTGAAAAAGAAGCTATTGGACCTATCAGCCTTGAATAAGGCTAGTGGAGTTTTGATCTCCACTCTGGGATTAGAAAAAAAATTGGATTTGATTGTTAACATCGCTACTTCCATAACTAATGCCCAAAAGGGCCTCCTCATCTTTACTGATAAGAGAGCAAAGAGTCTAAACCTCAGGGCCTCTCAGGGAAGGGATATTAATATAAATGCGCATAAGAAAATTGCCCGATGGGTTATGAGGAACAATAAACCCATTTTGATAAAAGAAGGAGCCGGGGACCTGTTGTTGGAAGAGTTGTTAGAAAAGGATAGCACCGACCCGATTATGTGCGCTCCTTTGAAGACTAAGAATGAGCTTTTAGGAGCCATGGCGGTGGAGAGTTCGATGTCCGAGAAAGACTTTACTGAAGCTGATTTAGAGTTATTTTCCACCTTTGCCAACGAGGTTGCCTTAGCTCTGGAAAATGCTTCGCTAACGGAGAATCTGATTGAGTCCCGGGAATTAGACTCCTTCAACAGAATAACTTCCATCATCATTCACGATCTAAAGGGTTCTATTAGTGGATTATCTCTTCTCCTTCACAACGTTCAGAAAAATTATGACGACCCAGAGTTTCGAGCCGATTTGACATTCACTATCGCTGACACGATAAAAAAGACGGAGGATTTAGTAGCCCGGCTAACCAGTCGACCTCATCTGCTGGAGCTCCGATCTGAGTCGGTAAACCTTCTCCTTCAGCGGCTAGTGGAAAAATTATATTTGAGAAAGCTCCCGGATGTAGAACTGATCGAGGAATACGGCGAGCTACCGAAAATGATGATTGACGCGGACAATATGGAGAGAGTATTTGAAAACGTCATTCTTAACGCCCTAGAAGCTATGCCCAATGGGGGAAAGCTCACCATAGTTACGAGAAAAACAAAAAAACCATTAGCGGCGATGGTTGAGGTCATTGACACCGGCTACGGTATGACGAAGGAATTCATAGATTACAATTTATTTAAGCCCTTCAGGACTACTAAAGGGAAAGGACTGGGGTTAGCTCTCTTTTCCTGCAAAGAAATCGTTTCCTTACACGGGGGAAAAATAGAGGTGAAAAGTGAGCTGAACCGGGGAACGAGCTTTATGGTGAAGTTACCCATTCTGGCTGTAGACGGAAGACTCAAAGCGATAAGAAAGCTCCTGGGGGAATATCTATTGGAGACAGAGTCTATAAAGAAAGAACAATTAGAAAGAGCTCTGAAAATCCAGGTCAGTGACAACAAGAGGAAAATAGGAAGAATCCTGCTCGATCTGGGATTCGTAAGGGAGCAAGAAGTGGAATTAGCTTTAGAGAGACAGCAGACAGCCGAAAGGCACTTATGCGATTTATTACAGAGAATTGGGTTGGACTCCGAAAACAATACTGATAAGGGAGGATGATGAATACCTGCCTTTTCCATCTTCCTTAGCAAAGACTTTCCCCAATTATGGCCTGCCCTATTTTAATGCAGCTACCCTGTGGCACGAGTATCAACCGTAGAGGTAATATGCACTCAAGGGATTGCCTTGTCTTAGTGCATAGTGTGCACCCACATAGGGCAGATGGATCAGTTGGTCTCATCTTTTAGCTAACCATCTTTACCTACCCAATTCTTTGTACACTCAATAGATCAAGCTAGAGGCTTTTTTGGATAATCCCACCCAGCTTTTTTCCTCACTTAAAGAACGTGGCATGAAAGTTGCTATATAGAAATCGGTGACAGTTAGACTGGGAGGTAATGTAGGGATATCTTTCGCGGCCGAGCTACTGCTGTGGAAAGCTCTACCGGTGGTGATCATCCTCCCGGTGGTTTCCCAAGGATCAACCAACGTTCATTGATTCCAGCAGTAAGTCCCTGATTCCGAACCCAAGTAAGAAGTTCAGAACATCATTAAAAATAAGGAGACAGTAAAAATGAGCATGAAGAAAATTCTGATAGGTGCAGGGGTGTTTGCCTGGCTTCTTTCATCCATGGCTGCCTTCAGCCAGGCTGATGAGAAGGTTCACCCGGCGGATGTCCTTCAGCAAATAATCCAACTGGCAGTGGAGAATAATCCTATCCTGGAATCCCAGAAGGGTTTTATCAACACTATTCAGCAGATGCCCGAGCCAGGCGCAGGTTTCATTAATCTTGAGGAGCTCCAGTCCAGCAGCCGCCGGGTAGGTGAGGAAGGAATGGAAACTCCCCTTTTGAGTCTCAGTCAGGCGGTACAAATGGAAACATTTATACAAAGTAAATTAGATCGGGAAAAAACTTTAGCCGAGGCCAAACAGACCTATGAGAATCTGAAGCAGTCCCTGATATCGAGTCTCATGGCCAAGATCACAGAAATGGCAAAGTTAAAGAACAAAAGGGAAAACTTAGAAGAGCTTAAATCCTTCCTTGAGACGAGACAGGATTCTTTAGAAAAACAGGTAAAGGCGGGCATAAAAGAACCAACTGCTCTATTTGACCTCATGGAAAGAGTTATGCAAAGCCGCCTTGAGATAAAAAATGCGGCCGGGGAACTGGAGATCCTGAAGCTCGAAACAACCATAAGCCTGGGTGGAGAGAAGTGGGAAGATCTTCTGGATTTATTGAATAAGCTATGAAGAGGAGGAGAAGGAGAATGATAAGAAAAAAAGCCACGGCCGTCTTTCTTGTATTAATGGGGGTTACTTTTTCTTTGGCAGCGTGGGGAAAGACCGAAGAACTTATCCCCAAAGGGGACATCCTGCAAGAGACTATCAATCTGGTGGTGGAAAATAACCCTACTCTTCAATCCCAGAGGAGCCTCCTGGAGCAAATCCAAGCTTTACCTGATCCCGGTAAAGGCGGTGATTTCCAGATTAGTCTGAGGGGAGGAATAACTACCTATGCCAATTTGGATACACAAGAAGTCTTTACCGGTCCCACCGGGGGTGTAGGTTTAGAAATTCCTCTATTTAGTAGCTCCAGAAGAAAAGAGCGTATAATGGACCGACTAACTTATGCCAAGGAGCTGGAAAAAGCTAAACAGGATTATCTGGCCCTGAGAAACTCCGTCGTCTCAGAACTTCTTGCCAAGCTCAATAAACTGTTCCAGCTCGAGAATGAAAAAAAGAAGCTGGAGGAGCTCAGGTTCTTTCTTAGTTCTAATATAGAATCCTTGAAGCAACAGGTTAGAGCCGGGGTGATAAAACCAGCCGATTTATGGGAAATAACCGAAAGAATTATGGATACAGAGACCAAAATTTACAATCGCTCCAGCGAGTCGGAAATTTTGAAGCGAGAAATAGCTATTAATTTAGGAGGTGAAAAATCTAAAGAACTCCGGCAAATGTTAGAACAGTTAAGTGTCAAATATGTAGAGGAGAAAAAATCTTGAGTGAGAATGATGGGCTCAGTCTCCAGGATTACTGGAGAGTTATATGGAAGAGAAAGTGGACTGTCATTCTCACTGTAGTTGTGATGACAGCCTCCGCAGTAGGATTCAGTTTTCTTCAAACTCCTATTTACGAGGTCTCTACTACTCTCTATCTCAAAAAGGCCAAAGCCGGCCCGGAGCAAATCGACGTCTTCGGTGGAGTGTCCCTCCTTTCCACCGAAACCGAGATCAACACCCAGATAGAGATGCTCAAGTCTCGCACCGTAATGGAGGAAGTGGCCCGCAGGTTATTCTCTCCTGTCAGTACTCATAAAAAAGAAACTCCTAAAAAAGAATCAGGTAAAAAGAGCGACTTTTATGGATATTTAAGAAATTTGCTCACCCTGATCCTGAGTAATTTCTCGAAAGAAGAGAAACTCGAATCTTTTTCTGAAATAGCTGACAGTTTAAGGAAGAAAAGCATATCGGTGGCTCCCATACGTGGTACCCAGCTCATTACCCTTACTGCATCTTCCGACGATCCTAAGATGGCTCGACTCATCGCCAATACGACCGTCGAGATCTTTATCCAAAGAGACATTAGCTCCCGACGAAGGGAAACCACTGCTGCCCTCCATTTTCTTAGCCAGGAGACCGAAAAGGTGGCGGAGAACCTGCGACAATCCGAAGAAACTCTTAAAGGATATAAAGAAAAAGAGGGCTTCGCGGAGCTTTCTGAGAGGGCGAGGCTAATGGTAGAGCGCCTTTCGGAGCTGGAAAGTCTGCATCAAAGCACCAGAATATCCCGGGAAGAGCTCAACAACCGACTAAGGGAGATAAGAAACCAGCTCAAAAAAGTGAGCAAGGTATGGGTCTCTTCCACCTATATCTCCGACAATCCACTGGTCCAGATGCTTAGAAGCCGTCTCACGGATCTAGAGATTAAACATGCGCAGCTCGGCAGGGAGTTCTCCTCCAATGATCCCCAGGTTACCTCCATAAAGGCCCAGATTGAGGAGACTAAGAAAGAGTTAGAACGCAAGGTTAAGACAGTAGTGGCCGGAAAGACTGAGAGTATAAGTCCCGTTTATACTGAACTTTCTACCAAATTAGTTAGCTACGAGACCGAGGTAAATGCCCTCAAGGCCAAGGAGGATGCTCTGGGAAGTTTGGCAGCCGAATATGAGAAGGAGGTAAGCAAACTTCCCCAACAGGAGTTGGCCCTGGCCCGCCTCCAGAGATCCCAACAGGTCAATGCCGAGCTCTACGCCATTTTAGTCAAGGCGAAGAACAAAGCCGAGATTGAATCCGCCAGCGAGATCGGCAATATCGAGGTGGTTGATCCTGCTTCTAATTCCAACAAACCAGTTAAGCCAAAGAAAAAACTGAATACCCTACTTGGTCTAATATCTGGCTTAATCTTGGGTGTTGGCTTGGCCTTTCTCTCGGAATACGGAGATAAAACCATCAAAACCGAGGATGAGGCCAAGAAATTGCTAAATCTTCCCATTCTTGGAGTAATCCCTAGGCCCGGTGCACCAGGTAGATATGGTTACACATACTCATACCGATCCAGCAAGAGAAGGAAACGAAAAGGGATTAGAGCCAGCATTCTTCAAGAAAGCAAGACTCCCATAGAACTAATCACCCGGGATCTCCCCAGGTCTCCCATCTCAGAAGCTTACCGGGCTCTGGTAACTAATTTGCAGTTTGCTGAGCTAGACCGAAAGCTAAAGACTCTGGTAGTAACCTCATCGATTCCTCTAGAGGGCAAGACTTCCGTAGCCATAAACCTGGCCATAACTTTAGCCTCAGCTGGCGAGAAGGTTCTTCTTGCTGATGCAGATTTGAGGTTCCCTAAGATCCATAAAGTTTTCAAATTAGACGCGGCTCCCGGC
Source organism: uncultured Clostridia bacterium (assembly GCA_964543295.1). Classification (GTDB taxonomy): domain Bacteria; phylum Aerophobota; class Aerophobia; order Aerophobales; family AE-B3A; genus AE-B3B. The sequence goes on from CAZIXA010000018.1 coordinate 24,934, forward strand.
CTTACTAATGTCCTCATCGCTAACAAAAGCCCCTATCAGGTGGTACATAGTATAGAGGGAGTGGATAATTTAGATCTTCTCACCAGTGGTTCTCTGTCTGCAAATCCCTCTGAGCTTTTGAGGTCTTCCCAGATGAAAAAGTTGATCTTATTCTTAGAGGTTCAAAAGGAATATGACCGAGTACTGTTTGACTCTCCCCCTCTTCTTGGAGTAGCCGATGCCCCTATTTTGAGTTCAAATGTAGACGGCATCCTCCTGGTATTAGCAGCAAATGAAGTAGATAGACAAGCAGCCCAAAAAGCTAAAGAGTCGCTGGCAAAGGTAAAAGCTCACATTTTAGGGGTCATTTTAACCAAAATAAAACCTGAACGCCGTGGCTACGGAGAATACTATTATCACTACTACTCCAATGAGAACGAAAAGATTTAACAAAAAGAAGGTAGTTTCTCTTACCTTTGATCAAAAGGAAGAGCCACGCTTACCTATGTAAAAGCAAACGGAGGTGATTTCATGCCACAGGAAGAAATGCGAGAATGGATGAAAAAAATAATAGAAAAATACTGGATAGATGAGAAAAAACTGGAGGAATTGGATAAAGAAATAGGGGTTTGTAGGCGGAAAGAGCGATTTTGGGATAGTTACATAAAGTATTTGAATAGCATAGATCGTAGTGCTACTAGTTATGACGTTGAGGTTATATTAGAGTGGTGTGAGGAGGAGAAGAAAAAGCTCTCGGAGGAGTTAAAAAAGGTAAGTAAAGAGAGAGCAAAGAGGGACTTATGTGAGAGTGTGATAGATTTTTTCAAGTTGAACAACAAGTTGAACAAAGAGGGATAGGAAGGATCACGCTCAGTAATACCCCCGCGAGCCTGCGGTTTCTCTCGTAAATGGCGAGAGTGGGAGGATTAGATAAAGACAAAATCGTTCAGGAAGTACAAGGATTATTGGAAGATCAAACTCTTTATAAGAAAATGTCTAAGGCCGCAAATCCCTATGCAGTAGAAAGGCAACAAGGAGAGTTGTGGAGGCATCGAGGAGAGTTGAGTGAGTATGAAGAAAGTCTGTCTGATCGGTCTCGGCTGCATCGGCTTACCTACAGCTTGCATCTTATCAAGCAAAGGATTCAAAGTAGTAGGTGTGGATAAAAACCAAAAATTGGTCAAAGAGCTAAATCAAGTTAATATAGACTCTCTCGAGACGGGATTGGCTGGTTTAGCGAATTCAGCCATAAAATCAGATAGTTTTATTCCCAGACTTAGTCCAGAAGAGGCAGATGTATTTATGATCTGTGTTCCCACTCCTCCTACGGACGAAAACAAAGCAGATCTTACTTACGTGAAGGATGCCGCTAAAAGTATCTTACCTTATTTAAGGAAAGGAAATTTAGTTATTCTTGAATCCACTGTTCCACCCGGAACCACGGAAGAAATTCTCAAACCCATCTTAGAGAAAAGTGGGTTAAAACTAGGAAATGAGCTCCATCTAGCCTATTGTCCAGAAAGAGTTCTTCCAGGAAATATCCTCAAGGAACTGGTGGAAAATGATCGCATAGTTGGAGGAATTAATGCAGAATCCGCTCGATTAGCCAAAGAAGTCTATGGAAGTTTTGTAGAAGGGGAAATCTACTTTACCGATGCCACCACGGCAGAAATGGTAAAACTGGTGGAAAATAGCTTTCGTGATGTAAACATCGCCTTCGCTAATGAACTTTCCGGAGTTTGCGATAAGCTTAACCTCAATGTTTGGCAAGTCATTGAACTGGCTAATAAGCACCCTCGGGTGAGCATCTTGGAACCGGGCCCCGGCGTAGGAGGTCACTGCGTCGCTGTAGATCCCTTCTTTATCATAGAGAAAGCTCCCCATGAGGTAAATTTAATAAAAACTGCCCGGTGTGTTAATGACTCAATGCCCGATTATATAGTTGAAAAAATAGAAAGGGCTGTAAAACAAGCACAGATAAAAAACCCCATTATTGCTTGCCTCGGTATAACCTACAAGGCAGGAACCGGCGACCTTCGAGAAAGTCCTGCCTTAAAAGTAATAAGAAGATTAAGAGAAAAAAGCTATATTGTTCGAGCCTGCGATCCTTACATTAAGGATTTTACCGAATTTCCTTTATTTTCTCTGAAAGAAACAGTGCGAGGCGCAGACTGTCTGGTCTTACTTGTGGACCACAAAGAGTTCAAGAAGATCAACCCCCACGAGCTCCTGAAGAAAATGCGAGGTAGTCTCATTATTGATACCAGGGGAATATGGGCGTCCAATGAACCGACTTATCATAAAAGTCTTGAAGATAAAAGGCACTTCTCCAGTTTACCAGGTCGGTGATAGAATAGTCATCAAGGAACTACAAAAATGAGCCTGCGAGAATTAGCAAAAAGGCTTCTTCCATATCCTGCAAAACAGGGTCTCAAATATATCTATGGAGCTATGCCTCCTCGTTTTCATTATGGCAAAATATTCTGGAAAACCTATTATTTTCTAAAGGAATCCCAGTGGTGGAGCAGAGAGAAGTTGGAGGAATATCAGATACAAGAGTTGGAAAAGCTTTTACACCACGCTTACAAGAATGTGCCTTATTACCGAAGGGTATTTGATGAGAGAGACTTAAAACCAGAGAATATTCAGGATTTTGGTGATTTAAGGAAGCTGCCTTATTTGACAAAAGAAATCATACAAGAAAATTTGTCAGACCTGATAGCCCGAAATTATCCTAAATCAAGGTTGCAGTATGTTACCACTGGCGGTTCCACCGGTATTCCCCTGGGATTCTATTGGGAAAAGGATGTAACTGATTTAAAGGAATGGGCTTTCGTGATAACATTGTGGAGCAGAGTAGGATTTGAGTTAGGTAATAGATGTTTAGTATTAAGAGGCAATGTTGTCCGTTCAACGAACAAGGGTAAGTTTTGGGAATATGATCCCCTCAAGAAAGATCTGATTATCTCGGCTTACCATATGACTAATGAACTATTGCCAAGCTATATTATGAAAATCAGGGAGTTTAGGCCAGATTTTATCCAAGCGTATCCCTCGGCAATTACTATTCTGGCAAGATTTATGAAAGACAATGACATTAAACCTTTCCCTACGGTAAAGGCAGTCCTGTGCGCCTCCGAGAATTTATATTCCTGGCAGCGGGAATTACTGGAAGAAGTCATGAAATGCAGAGTCTGGAGTTTTTACGGGCATGCTGAAAGAGCAGCTTTAGCGGCAGAATGTGAATATAGCACATATTATCATGTTTTTCCTGAGTATGGATATTTAGAACTGATAGGTAATGATGGAAATGAGGCAACCAAAGACGGGGAAACAGCGGAGATTGTAGCTACTGGATTTAATAATTTCGCTACTCCTTTCATCCGTTATAAAACAATGGATTTAGGAGTTTTTAGCAGTAAAAAATGTCAATGTGGGAGACAGTATCAACTATTAGAAAGAATTGAGGGCAGATTACAAGAATTAATTGTTACGAGGACAGGTCGCTTAATATCGATGACAGCAATTAACATGCACTCAGATGTGTTTGACAATATTAAACAATTTCAGTTTTATCAAGATAAAAAAGGTGAGGTCATTTTTAATGTAATTAAAAAGAATACTTATACTGGAAAAGACACAGAGTATATAAAAAGGGAACTTTATAAAAAATTGGGAGATGATATGAAATTAGAAATTCGGTTTCTCGATCACATCCCCCGCACCAAAAGCGGCAAATACAGGTTTCTGATTCAAAAATTACCAATTGAGTTTGGAGAAAATGATAAATTTCGAAAACACTTTTAGAAAAATCAAAAACTCATATTTAGTTCTAAGACTAATGGAGATACAGCACCGGTTAGTGTATGAAAAAAATTATGAACGAATGGCGCAAGCTATGAGACGGTATGAGAAATGTGATAACAAAAAACCAAAGTCTCAAATAAGAAAGGAGATGAATTTATGTAAGAAATTTTGGGGATGTTATCCTTTGCATTACTACAGATATGACCTGTATAGAAAAGATAAGGAATTATCGGAAAACAAGCTTTTAAATTACATCCCCGAATTTTTTTTTTATAGGTTATTTCTACCATTTTATGATTCGGAAAAATATAAAATTTTATTAACGGATAAAATTATTACTGAGCGGTTTTTTAGAAGTCTTAAGATCCTCCAGCCACACACAATTTGTAAATTGATTAACAATCATATTTATACTAATGAATTAGTCAAGATAAGCTATAACGATGTGGAACAAGAATTAACAAAAAAAAAATACCAAAAAATATTTGTGAAACCAGCAGACGGAATAGGCGGTTATGGAATTTATATTTTTCATAAAAATGACAGGGGACAGTATGTAACCAAAGATAATGATGTACTTAATGAAGACTTTTTAAATAAAATCGGAGCACAAAATAGTTACATAATACAACCCGGACTGGAACAAGATCCGGAAATTTCAGAAATATATTCTCATTCCGTAAACACCTTTAGAATTGCTACAGAAAACAAGAATGGGAATGTTCGTATATTGTACTCCGTTTTACGAATTGGCAGGGATGAAAATCAAGTTGATAATATTGCTCAAGATGGGCTAATTCTAAAAATTGATACAGATACAGGGAAAGCAGGAGATCACGCTACCTCAGAGCAATGTGAATATTTTGAGAAACATCCTGATACAAATTTTGTTTTCAAGAGCTATAAAATTTTTAACTGGAACAAAATAAAGAAGTTTACGATAGAAAGTGCAAAGAAATTACCGCAGTTCACCTATTTGGGCTGGGATATTGTCTTGACAAAAGGAGGCCCCTTAGCCGTAGAGCCAGATCTTGTTTTTGGTTTAGACGGTTATCAACTTGCTTTAGGTGGATTAAGAGAAATTTTTCAAATTAGTGACCCCCAATTTTATTGGAAGAATAAAGGAAAAAGAGTATGGCAATGCAAAGAGTAAGGTTGATTGCCGTAGGTGATATTATTCTACAAACTAGGAATAATAAATATCCGTTCGAGAATATAAAGGAAACCCTCAAAAATAAAGATATACTCTTCGGGAACTTGGAAGCAGTTTTATCAAGCAAGGGAAAAGCTGCAGAAATAGCGCATCTTCTCTATTCGTCTCCAAAAAATGTAGAGCATCTAAAAAGTGCAGGTTTTGATGTTCTCAATATAGCAAACAATCATATATTCGACTGGGGACCGGAAGGGTTTAACAATACTTTAGATGTTCTGTGCAAGAATGACTTAACCTTCATTGGGGCAAACAATAAGCCTGGCAAAAACCATGTAATAGTAGAGAAAAAAGGGATAAAATTTGGGTTTCTCGGGTATACGGAAGACGGATTTAGCTTTCCTGAAAAGGGTGTCTGGATAAATAAAATAGAGGAGATAGACATCATAAAAGATATTGAATATATAAGTCCACAGTGTGAATTTGTTATCATTTCTTTACACTGGGGCATTAATAACGCTTTCTATCCATCTCCTAAACAAATAAATTTTGCTCACAAATTGATTGATGCCGGAGCAACTGTTATTTTAGGGCATCATCCTCATGTAATCCAGGGGATAGAGCGATATAAAACTGGCTTGATCGCTTATTCCTTAGGAAACTTTCAATATGACTCTAAATTACCTAAGAGAAACAAATCAATTATTCTTTGCTTAAACTTCGATAGAGAAAGGGTCGAAAGTTACGAGATTATTCCTGTCATTATAGGCAAAAACTTTCTTCCAGGCGTAGCTGCAGGTAAATTAAAGGATAAAGTAAGTGATTTTATTACTAAGATATCTCAGCCCCTCATGACGGGGCATCTTACTGAAAGATGGTGGTTTGAAGAGATAGCTGGTGAATATTTATCTGGTAATATGAAAGCCTGGATTATTAGAATAAAAAGGTATGGGATAAGACACTTTTTTCAGTGTATTAAGTGGTTAATTTCTCCATTTGTTATTAGGTGTTACATAGGGTTTTTGTCAAAAAACCTAAAGGGAAGATAACTAAAGAATGATTAAAAACCTTATTAAGGATATGGGCATATACCTACCCGCGCAGATTGTTCCGGCAATTGTAGGATTTATTAGTATTCCTGTTATTACTCGCTTATTTTCTCCTGGGGAATATGGAAATTATGTTTTAGTAATGGCTACTGTTGGTGTGCTTTCTACCATCATTGGCTGGCTACCTATGTCCATTATTAGATTTTATCCTGTCTATGAGCGAGATGACAGACTCGACGAGTTTTATGGGAATACAATTAAGTTAACCATTGTTTCAATATTAGTAGTGTCGCTCGTTACCTCAGGTATTCTTGTAATTCTAAAACCACACATTTCTATGAAACTGTGTTCATTAATGTGGATTGGCATACTCGTATTTGTTCTCAATTCCGGTTTTGAGGTGCCTCTTTACTTTCTTAGGGTAAAACGGCAGATAAGTTGGTACAGTGGTTTCAGAATATGGGATAGTATAGTGGCAATTAGTTTTGGGATATTATTAGTGATGGCTTTCCATTTTGGCGTTAGTGGGCTGCTTTTGGGCTCCGTCCTGAGCTTAGTAATAGGTTTCCCATTTCTCTGGAAAAAAGCGATAGAAGGAGTCTCTTTAAGTACAAAAGGTAATTCCTTCCCGTTGACGTTAGAGATGGCAAAATACAGTTTTCCCCTAGTAATAGGCAATCTTGCTGCTTGGATACTAAGTTTATCTGACCGCTATGTCTTGGAATTTTTTCGAGGTAGTAAAGAGGTAGGAATATATTCAGCAAGCTATGGTATTTCCGAGAAGAGCATCATGCTTCTTGCCACTCTATTCATGTTAGCCTCAGGACCACTTTCAATAAATATATGGGAAAAGGAGGGTAAGAAAAAAAGCCAGGAATTTGTGAGTAGACTTACCCGCTATTATCTGATTATCTGTCTTCCGGCTGTGGTAGGACTGAGTGTCTTGGCAAAACCACTTATTGGAATTCTTACGGCGCAGGAATATCACGAAGGATATAGAATTATTCCCTTAGTCACTTTAGGAGCATTTTTTCTTGGCCTTCAACAAAGGTTTCAAGCAGGTCCCCTTTTTTATAAAAGGACTCATTTTATAATGTTTTCTATTATTGCCTCTGGTCTGCTTAATTTAGGACTTAACTTTTTACTAATTCCTGTGTACGGTTATGTAGTTGCAGCTATAACTACTTTGGTTTCTTATGTCTTTTTATTACTTCTGATGATTGTCACATCAAGAAGATTGTTTGTTTGGGAATTTCCTTTTAGGTCTCTATCAAAAATCACCTGTGCTTCAGCAATAATGGGAGTAATCGTTTATCTTGTGGGAAACAAATTAACCCAATCAACCTTGGCAAACTTGATCTTAGGAATATGTCTTGGGCTAGTGGTTTATTTTGCCATGCTCTTCTTATTGCGAGAGCCTCAAAAGGAAGAAATTCAAACGCTCTGCACAACCTTAAGAATAGGGTGTCAAAAATAAGGGTATCAGAATAATGAAGCGGCCATCGAGCTAGCCAGAAAATTAGTAGGAGGAGGCAATAGTGGGAAAAAGCGATTTCGAGATAAGACGCCTGTTCGGAGGGGAGATACCGTTTAGCAAACTACCAAGTAGGGCTTATGAAAAGATAAAAGAAGCGATCTTTGATAGGATCAACAAATATAGAGCTCTAAGAATGCATTCGGAAATATCCGATGAGGAACTTTTGAGTTCACTGGATAGTTGCGTTCTTTCAGTAAGGGATTTTATTAGATGTTTTTTGCGTAACCGTCAAGGTAATAAAGGAAGGCCAAAGTTCTTTATAAATCCAATTGAGCAAAGCAACACCGTCAGGGTTCTTGAAAAAGAGTTCTCTAAAGATATTATTGGAGCTGCTATAAAAAAAGCGGATAAAATTTGTGAGCATATATTTGATCTTCTCGGCTCTGGTGAAGTAAAGCTGGGGAATAAGATCAACTGGCATTGTGATTTTAAATCAGGATATCAATGGAATCCCAAGAAATATTATAAAGACATAAAAATTCCTTATGGAAAGGCAGACATAAAAGTTCCCTGGGAACTTTCACGGTTTCAACATTTATCTGTATTAGGTGAGGCATATTGGTTAACCAATGGCAAAAAGTATGTAAGGGAATTTGTTAACCAAATTAGTGATTGGATAGACAATAATAAACCAAATTTTGGAGTAAACTGGTGCTGCACAATGGATGTGGCTATTCGTGCCTGCAATTGGATTTTGGGATATTACTTTTTTAAAGATTCGGAAGTAATTAATCAGCATTTTTTATTCAAATTCTTAAAATCGCTATATCAACATGGGTGTCATATTATAAAAAATTTAGAAAAAAGTGAACTTTTTACTTCCAATCATTATCTTTCCGATATTACAGGGTTGGCTTATCTTGGTGTTATCTTCCCTGAATTTGAAGATGCAAAAAAATGGAAGGAATTTGGAATTAAAGAGCTTATAAAAGAAATGGAAAAACAAGTCTATCCAGATGGATGTGATTTTGAAGCTTCTACTTGTTATCACCGTTTGACATTGGAACTATTTTTCTATGCCACTTTTTTAGTAACAATTAATGGTGAGAATTTTAAAGAAGATAACTTTATGGAAGTTGGGAATGAAATATTTGGTGAAAAATACCTCCAGCGTCTCCGCAAGATGTTTGAATTCGTTCTCTATGCCTTAAAGCCAAATGGCACAATGCCTCAGATAGGAGACAATGATAACGGCAGACTCCATGTATTTACTAACCGAGAAGTTCTTGATATGCGATATCTGCTTACTCTTGCAGCCATATTTTTTAAAGAACCTAAGTTTAAGGTTAAAGAATTTGGTTTTTGCGAGGAGGCGTTATGGATTTTTGGAGAGAAGGGTTATAAAGTCTGGTGGGATTTAGAAGGGAACTCTCTTACAAATATTGGCAGCCGGGCATTTTCCGATGCTGGCTGGTATATAATGAGGAAAGATAAAGATTATATCATTATTTCATGCGGTTCTAATGGACAAAATGGAAATGGTGGCCATTGCCATAATGATAAGTTGAGTTTTGAGTTATGCGTAGATGGTGAGGATATTATTATTGATCCCGGGACTTTTGTCTATACTGCTGAGCCTGAATGGCGAAATAAGTTACGTTCAACCGATTATCATAATACAGTCGTGGTAGATGGCAAGGAGCAAAATAGATTTGATGGGAAGAGTCTTTTTGAGATGGAAGACGATGCTGAGATTAAATGTTTGAGATGGGAAATCAGTAATGAAGTAGATATTTTTATTGGAGAGCATTACGGATATAAAAGACTTTCTTATTCTGTTGTTCATCAAAGAGAAATAAGATTTTATAAAAAAGAAAGGAAAATGGAAATAATAGACAAATTCAGGGGAGAAGGAGAACACAGTCTGGAGTGGAATCTTGTTTTATCTCCGGGTTTTAAGTCAAATCTCAAAACTGATTCGGGGAAATTGCAATGGCATAAAAAGCCTGCTTTTTATTGTCCTGAATATGGAGTAACTACTAAGACCCAAAAGTTTACTGCGACTTTAAAAACAGCGATGCCTTACAGTGATACTCTCTGTCTTAGAAAGGTTGGTGAAAGAAATCGTTAGAAATAAACAGATGTTTTTTTGTTGCGAGAGTTTAAGTTAGGTGGGATTCAAACCCTGTTATCCTCGAAAGAAAGAAGATAGAAATTGAACATGAGAGTTATTCATAATGTGTGGGACAAAAAATTGCAGAGGTCTAATCTCCTCACGATAATTGGACTTCTTGTCGCCTTTGGACTTGGCATAGTAGTATCTAAAGGTTTCATTCCGCCTTTCCGGATACTAATGCTATTAATAGGTTTCTTGTTCTTCCTTTGGGTATTAATAAAGCCACATATAGGTGTTTTTGCTACTATTGTATTGGTCTTTATCCCTCTTTCTGTAGGTAGTCCATTTAACATACCTAATTTAGAAGTAGCCGAAGTTGGAATTCCCGTGATCACGATTGTGTATTTTTTTTTCAAGATTATTAAAAGAAAACCAATACTTATTTTTAAAAGGAGCATGAATCCTCTGTTAATTCCAATTTTGTTATATTTTGGCGTAGTCTTTACCAATTATTTAAGAAATCCGCTGCCTTCATCAAGTGTTCTTGGAATACCACAGGAGGCGGGTGGATTGAGGGTTTATTATGAATTTTTTTTAAGCTTTTGTGCGTACCTTGTATTCGGTGAAGCTGTGTCTTCGGATATGAAAATTATACAGGGGATTAAAGGGTTTCTCTGGCAAATATGCCTCGTCCTTTGCCTTTTGGGTATTGTCCTAATTTTTTCATATCCATTGCAAAATATTCTTTATAGCCTTCAAAATCGGGGTATCTTTTCTTCTGCTTTTTTTAACGCAGCTGGAGCTGAATTATTGGAAACACATTACAGGTTGTTTTCCGGGGGATACCGTATAGGTACTCTTGGGGAAGTTGCTCCAATATGCTTGCTTCTATTACTTGCCGGCGCAAAAAAAGTAAATGGCCTCTCGAAATGGATACTCTATGGATTCTTGTGGTCTGGTCTGATATTGAGTGGTGCACGAGGAAGTTTCGTAGGTACTATTCTTGCCCTCTGTCTCTGGCTAGTCTTACAAAAAAGCTGGAGAGCTCTTCCTCTTCTTTTTGTTACGGGGTTTATCATTTACATCTGCGTATTTGTATATTACGACATACTTCCGTTGCAACTACAGAGAATGCTCAAAATTAGGGGCTCGCTGGAACAAATGGAGGTTTATAGAGGCATGCTTTTTCCTCTCTTCTGGAGCTCGTTCCTCGGGAATCCTGTCTTTGGAGTTGGTATGGGAGGTGTCGAAATATATGGAACAGGAATGACTCGTTTTTTGACCCAGCAACTTCGTTTCGGTGGACATGGAACTTATCTTTCACTTTTATATACTACCGGGCTTGTGGGATTTATTCCATTCATCTGGGTATATCTTAGTGGAATAAAGACAAGTTTATATGTTTTTAACCGTGCATCCAATAAAATGATAAAGACACTTAGCCTTTTTTGTCTGCTGTATCTTATTTATGATTCGGTACCCCTTGGCTTTGGTGGTCTTGGTGCAAGCATGTCTCTTTTTATGGTTCTTGGAATAATATCAGGTTTTTATCTGAACCAAAAACCCCGTAACGTGAAAAGCATCTATGAAGAAAGATAATGCTAGCTAAAATGAGCCGGAATATTGTCTGCATCTCGACTCACTACTGGAACGATTTTTGGTACCGCAAACAACATTTTATGTGGAGATTCGCACGCCAGGGCAACAAAGTTTTATATGTAGAACCCTCGTTTTCTTTGGTTAGACGGCCTTACGCATATCAGAGAGCCTATGCCCATAACAGATTTTTTAAATCTACGGTTGAAAAAGTGCATGAGAACATCTTTCTCCTGAAACCACCAAGGGAACTGCCATATTCGTCACGTCCCTTTGTCTCAGTATTAAACCATAAATGGTGTGGGAAGATCGTTGACCAAAAAGCAAGAAAATTAGGGTTTAAAGATTATATATTGTGGGTATATCTTCCTGAATATTATAATGCCCTTTCTTCGATGAATTACGATAAGATCGTCTTTGATTTGGTCGATGATATTGCTGCATATGGAGGGAAGAAGGATAGTCAATATTTTTATATTAGAGGGTGCGTTGAGGGTCTGATGAAGAGAAGTGACTTGATATTTACCACGGCGAAAACACTATATAAAAAATATTCTGCAATCTGTGGAGGAAATAAGGTTTACTATATTCCCAACGGCTTTGATGCCGGACTTTTTCCCAAAGACAATTATGAATTACCGGAAGATATGGGAAACATCCCTAAGCCAATTATTGGCTTTGTGGGAGTTCTTTTTGAATTCTTGGATTATAATCTGATTGGTTACATTGCAGAAAAAAATCCAAACAAATCGATTGTACTAATTGGGCCTATAGAACCTTCCGCAGAAGAATATGTCGACAAGTTAAAAAAATATCAGAACATTTATCTATTGGGAAAGAAAGCAAGAGAAGTTATACCTTCTTACATACATTCTTTTGATATTTGCATAAACCCTTTCAAAATTAATGAAGTTTCTCGCAGTGTTAATCCGTTGAAAATATACGAATATCTCGCATGCGGGAAACCTTTGGTTTCCGTCGACATGGAAAGTTTGAAGTCGGATAAGTTAATATCCAACGAAATAGATTTTGCTGCTGATTATTTTACTTTTGATAAATTGGTTAAAAAAAGAATTACAAAGGGACTTTCAAAGGAAGGAAAAATAAGAAAGGTACAAGTTGTTCAAAATTATAGTTGGGATAAGTTGTTTCATAAATCATTAATCATAATGCAAGAACACGGTTTTCATATATGAAAATCTTACATTGTAATTGGTCAGGGGAATTTGGAGGTTCCGAGAATTTTGCATATCAGCTTGCAAAGGCCCAAAAAGCGGCTGGCCACGATGTCATTATTGCTTATATGGCAAACCGCTTAATAATTGGTCAACGAGCAATAGATTCAGGAATAAAAATTTTCCAATGTGGAATGAAAAATGGTTATGATTTTTTTCACCTTAGTGGATGCTTTCAGTTTGTTAGGAAAGAAAAATTTGATGTAATTCACAATCATGATGGTTCACCTTTATTAAATCTTATTAAACTCTTTTTGCCCGGTTCGGTACTGATAAAACATTTTCACGGGACAACATTAGGGAATGAAAAATGGGAAAAAAGCAGCACATTGTTTTGGGATAAATTAAGTTCTGGCTTGATTGATCATTATATTACTAATTCAAATCATACAAAGAATATAGTTATGGAGAAATATGGACTGCCACACTATAGGATTTCTGTATTGTATAACACTATTGATTTAGAAAGCTTCCGACCTATTAGAAAGAGAGCAGCGATTAGAAGAGAATTTGGTCTAAAGGATTCTGAAAAAGTAGTAGGCACTGTTGCTCGTTTGGCCCCCGAGAAAGGCATAGATAAGTTCATTGAAGTTGCCGAAAAGGCATTGATGAAGGTTGATAATATTAAATTTCTTATAGTTGGAGACGGCGAGTTGCGGCTTATCTTGGAAGAGAAAGTAATTAAGTTAGACCTGCAAGACAAGATTATTTTTACGGGTGCCAGAACAGATGTGCCGGATCTTCTATCAATTTTTGACATGTTCTTGCTAACTTCTAATTGGGAATCATTCGGAATTACCTTGTTAGAAGCAATGGCAATAGGGGTTCCAATTATTGCATTTGCGATTGATGGCGTTCCAGAAGTTGTTAACGAAACTTGCGCCATTCTTGTAAATCCTGGAAATATTAAGATGATGAGTCAAGAAGTACTTAACCTGTTTGAAAACGAGTCAAAACAAAAGAAATTGATCCAAGGCGGTCTTGAACGAGTTAAGAAATTTGATATTGCAAAGATTTCTAAGGAGTTTACACAAATATATAAATCATTAACGGAGCGAGGGCATATAAAACCGAAAATCTTTAATGGAAGGTATAATAGTCCTATTGGTTAATTTTGTAAGTATCTTTAAATAATGGGTACAATTCTTACAAACTACTACACTAATTTCAGAACCTTCAAAAGGATTGCTTCTTACTAACATGAATCAACTTAGCCTTGAGAGAAAGCAATGAGAGTTTTGATTCTTACCAATATGTACCCCACTACTGAGTATCCTTTTTATGGGATATTTGTGAAGGAGCAGGTTGAATCTCTCAGAGAAGAAGGCATTTTTGTGGATATATTTTTCATAAACGGGCGGCGCAATAGATTGAATTATTTTCTTGCAGTTCCCCGTTTGGTTAAGAAATTGGGATTCGGCCATTATGACATAATTCATGCTCATCATACATATTGTATATATCCTTTCTGGATTGCAAAATCAATTTTAGGATTGAAAATACCTTTGATATTGACATTTCACGAAGGAGAAGCTTTGAAATCACCCGAACTTATGCCGAGAGATATTGATGTGGTTTCGAAACTTGTGTATTCAAAAAGAATTAAAAAATTGGCTGTAGAGAGGGTGGACTTTCTCATATCTGTATGTAGAGATCTAATAGAAGTCTTAAATCTTAAAAAAAGATCAATAGTTAAGCCTCCAGGGGTTGATCTGGAATTATTTAAACCAGTAAACAAATTTGAATGCAGAAGAAAATTGAATTTAGCTAAAGATAAAAAGATAGTATTTTTTCCCGCTGATATTGAAAATCCTAAAACACGCACAGAAAAGGGATTTGATATTCTGCAAAGGGCGTTTGCAATTCTACCAAGAGATAATGTTTTATTAATTACAGGTGGGAGTATTTCTCACCAAGATATGCCTCTTTATATGAATGCATCTGATGTAATAGTCCAGACCTCCAACTTCGAGGCTTCACCAATGGTTATAAAAGAAGCAATGGCCTGTAATGTACCTATAGTCTCTACAGATGTTGGTGATACAAAAGAAATAATTAGAAATACTGAAGGTTGTTATATATGCGAGAGAGAGCCTGAAGATATAGCCCGAAAGATAAGATTGGCGCTAAACTATGGCAAAAGAACTAATGGAAGGAAATGTATCCAAGAATTTGGCTTAGAAATACAGCAAATCGCAAAGGATATCATCAAAATTTATAAAGAATGCCTGGTTAATTGCAAAATAACAGAAAAGCACAGTTATGGCGAAGTCAGAAGAAATAAAAAAAAGGTGTGCATCGTGCGGCGAGCTTATTATCCTGAGGAAACGCACACACGGCGAAACGTTGAAACTCTTTTTCAGAGCGGATACTCTATTGATGTCATCTGCGAACGTGACACCGATCAACTCCCTTGCGAAGTGGTTAAAGGTGTACAAGTTTTTAGGCTACCTATCCGGCATAAACGCCGGGGAGTGCTGAGGTACGTCCTCGAGTATGTTGTCTTTTCTTTATGGGTGTTCATAAAGCTGACTTGGCTGTATTCAAAAAAAAAATATGATGCCATTGAAATTGAGAGTATGCCCGACTTTTTAGTATTCGCGGGATTAATACCAAAGCTTCTTGGCAGTAAAGTAATCCTTTACCTTTTTGAGGATATGCCTGAACTTATGGCAAGTAGGTTTTCTCTGGGGAGCCATAATTTCATTATTAAACTTTTTGCTTTGGTTGAAAAATTGAGTGCAAATTACGCGGACCATGTAATTGTATGCCATGAACTCTCTCGCCAGAAGCTAGTTGACAAACGAAAAGTAAAGACATCAATTACCGTTATCCTCAATGTGCCTGACGAGGATGTGTTTGGTCTGTCAGTGAGGAGTGTAAACCGTACTCATCCTAATGATGGATTCTTCACCTTCATTCATCATGGTACAATAACTGAGAACTATGGTATTCAGGTTATCATAGAAGCTGTTTCACTTTTAAGAAATCAGATTCCCATCCGATTAAAGATCTTTGGCAAAGGAGAATATAGAAAAACATTGAAAGATCTTGCAAAAGCCCTTCGAGTTGAGAAAGAGGTAAACTTTATGGGCTATGTTAGTCAGGAGAGGCTCCTGGAGGAGATTAAAAAAGCAGATGCAGGGGTGGTAGCCTTACTCAATGAATACCAATCTCCCAATAAACTCTTTGAGTTGGTTGCCATGGGAAAACCAGTGATAGCCTCTCTCCTTCAAACAATACGACAACATTTTAATGGAAATTCCTTGAAATATTTTCGGGTAGGCGAGGCGGAGGACTTGGCGAGCTGTATTCTCGAGCTTTATCGGAATCCATCGCAAAGGGCATCATTAGGCGCTAACGCAAGTAAGATCTACGAGAAATATCGATGGTCAAAAATGAAGAAGAGTTATCTGAAGGTATACGAGGAACTTTTGTCAGGGGAAAAGATGATATGCAAGTCAAGATAATCGATCCATCTAAGGATAAAAGGTGGGATGAGTTTGCGGATAATCACCCTCAAGGGACTGTGTTCCATCTTTCTAATTGGGCCAGGGTGCTGCAAAAGACTTATGGGTATATTCCCTGTTATTTTATTTTAGAAGATTCCGATAAGAAGATTAAGGCAGGATGTCCGTTTTTTCTTATCAAAAGCTGGGTGACCGGCGATCGGCTCGTCTGCTTACCCTTCACAGATGCTTGCTTTCCTTTGGTAACTTCTGATGAAGATTTTGGATCTCTATTTTCTACCGTTGTAGAAAAGGCAAAAAGAGAAAAAGCAGACTATATCGAAGTACGGGGAGAATGTCCGAGTGTTCTTTTGGAAAACTTACATTTTGAGAATCGCACGTATTACAAGCTCTTTAAATTAGACCTTTCTCCGGGTACAGACTCTCTTTGGAAAGGCCTCAAAACTGTTCGTAACCCAATTAGAGGGGCCAAAAGGGCAAATCTGAAGATAAAAAAGAGTGAAACAGAAAAAGATATGAGGAATTTTTATCTCCTTAACCTTACAACTCGTAAAAAGCATGGTATACTCCCTCAACCTTACGATTTTTTTAAAAATATCTGGCAGGAGTTAGTCTCAAACGGACTTGGTTTTGTATTGATTGCTAAGTACAAGAGTATCTCTATTGCGGGCGGGGTCTTTTTTATCTACAAAGATACAATCTATTATAAGTTCAATGCATCTGACAGGAACTATTTGCAATATCACCCAAATCATCTTCTCCAATGGCAAGCAATTCAGTATAGTTGTCAAAACGGCTACAAATATCTTGACTTTGGTCGTGCTGCACCAGATAATCTGGGATTAATATTTTTTAAACGCCGTTGGGGGATGGAGGAAATAAATTTGCCATACTATTACTGGCCAACAGTTAAGGGTGTTACCTACACTGAACAGAAAAGCCTGAAGTACAGAATGATAACTTCTGTTCTGCGGCGAACGCCGACAGCTGTCTCTAAAACGGCTGGAGAATTGTTTTATAAATACTTAGGGTGAAATGGGCGAACTCAAGAGATTTTGGAAATTAGGGATCAATCTTGATGGTTTTATAAACAAATACGATAAGGAAATCGGAACTTTCCTTTTTGAGAGATACAAAGACAATGGCAGTGCAAGGATTTTAAAAACTTACTATGCTTTGAAACCTTTAATTCCACGGAGATTGCAGATTCTTCTAAGAAGAAGAAGAGCAAAAAAGATGCGGAGTTCATTTCTTCTTTGGCCAATTGAAGAAAAATTAGAAAATTTAAAAAGAGATATTTTTAAAAATTCGATGAGAACAAGCGATGGAATTCCTTTTATATGGTTCTGGCCCTACGGGAAGAACTTCACTCTTGTCATCACCCATGATGTGGAAACTCAGAAAGGATCCGGAAATATAGAGAGCGTATGTGAAATTGAGAGAAAATATGGATTCAGGTCCTCCTGGAATTTTGTGCCTGAGCGATATTCTGTTGACGCCGGGGTTCTTTATGGGCTGGTAGCCGATGGCTTTGAGATTGGCATTCATGGGTTCAAGCACGATGGAAAACTTTTTAATTCAAGAAAAATCTTTGATGAGAGAATGAAGAAAATCAAAAAATATGCCATTAAATGGGGTGCTGTGGGGTTTAGATCACCTGCAACCCACCGAAATCCAGACTGGATGGTGGGTATACCATTTGAATACGATTCCTCTTTTCCAGATGCTGATCCCTATGAACCTCAACCAGGTGGCTGTCTCTCTATCTTCCCATTTTTTATAGGAAATCTGGTAGAACTTCCCATTACCCTTGCTCAGGATCATACCCTTTTCGAGATTCTTGGATATGAAGATATCTCTATATGGAAACGAAAAATTGACTGGATTGAAAAAATGAATGGTATGGCGCTGGTAATTGTTCACCCGGACTATATAAGGTCAGGTGAAAGTAGAGGAGAACATGAAGAGAGTAGGTATCCGATTGAGTATTATGAGGAATTATTGCGGTATTTGAGGAAAAAAGACCATTACTGGCATGCCTTACCCCGAGATGTGGCAGGATGGTGGAGAAGAAGAGATAACTCGGAGATTAGATTTGGTAAAAATGGAGAGCCTTATATTAAAGGACCGGCTGCCAGGGATGGCGTAATCACACGGATTAAGCTGGTAAATGATGAAGTTGTATTCGAAGTGTAAAGTTAGAAAGTTCAAAAACAGGTTGAAAAATGAGATATAAAAGTAACCTACGAGCAGGAGCTGGTATGAAGAAAGCAACGGGAGTGCCATTTTTTGATTTGAAACAGGAGTATCAGTCAATTAAGGATGAAGTTAATGCGAGCGTTCAGCAGGTAATGAATGACTGCAGGTTTGTCCTGGGGGAAAATGTTAATTCCTTTGAAAAGGAGTTTGCCAGCTTTTGTGGGACAGAATATGCTGTTGGAGTAGCTAATGGGACCGATGCCTTACGTTTAGCTTTACTAGTCTGTGGAATTGGAAAGGGAGATGAGGTAATTACTGTTCCCAATACTTTCATTGCTACTACCGAGGCGATTTCCCACACCGGGGCAAAGATTGTCTTTGTGGATATTAATTCATCGACTTATAATATTGATGTTTCCCGGATTGAAGGAACAATAAATGAGAAAACGAAGGCAATAGTTCCAGTCCACTTATTTGGACAGCCTGCAGATATGAATCCAATAATGAAGATAGCAAGAGAGTATAATTTAAAGGTCATTGAGGATGTCTGCCAGGCACATGGGGCAGAATATAAAGGTAAAAAGGCAGGGTCTATCGGGGATGCCGGTTGCTTTAGCTTCTATCCCAGCAAGAACTTGGGAGCATTTGGGGATGGGGGAATGGTGGTTAGTAATGGCAATAAAATTGCTCAGAAGATAAAGATGCTCAGGGACCATGGACAGATAAAAAAGTATGAACATTTATTAGAAGGTTATAATAGCAGGTTAGACGAGATACAGGCGGCTATATTAAGAGTTAAGCTAAAAAGATTGGACGAGTGGAATAAATTGCGGCAAAAAAATGTCTCCATTTACAATGACCTCTTAGAGGATGTGGATGAGGTGGTCATGCCTTCAGAGGCAGAGTATGCTAAACATGTTTATCACCTGTATGTGATTAGGACACATAGAAGGGATGAGCTGCAAGACTGGCTTAAATCCAAAGGTGTAGGTACAGGGCTTCATTACCCTATACCTGTTCATCTACAGAAGGCTTATGAGTATTTAGGATACAAAGAAGGCGATTTTCCTGTAACGGAGGACTATGCTAAGCAGATTCTTTCTCTACCAATGTTTCCAGAGTTGACTCAGAAAGAGATTGAAAAGGTCGTTACTGAGATAAAGAGATTTTTTGCCATGTAGAAAAGTGGCCAAAGATGGAGAAAATGATCAAGGTTGTCGTCATTGGGTGTGGTTACTGGGGGCCAAATTTAATCAGGAATTTTATCCAGATTCCTGAAAGTAAGGTGAAGTATTGCTGTGATCTGGATGAGGAAAAACTTAAGCGCATTAAGAGTCTTTATCCCGAGCCTAAGGTGACTAAAAATTACCAGGAGGTTCTTAATGATCCCACGGTGGAGGCAGTAGCCATTGCTACCCCGGTATATACCCATTTTGAGCTGGCAAAGCAAATGCTGGAGGCAGGAAAACATGTTTTTGTGGAGAAGCCTTTAACCCGCACCAGCCAGGAAGCCAGGGAACTGATTAAGCTAGCCAAAAAGAAAGGTAAAGTACTAATGGTGGGACATACATTTTTATATACGGCAGCGGTGAATAAACTAAAAGAGCTGATCGATTCCGGTGAACTAGGAGATGTTCTTTATATCTCCTCTCAGCGACGAAATCTAGGACTCTTTCAGGACGATGTAAATGTGGTCTGGGATCTTGGAACCCATGATATTTCGGTAATTCTGTATCTTTTAAATGATGGATTAGGAGAAAGAGATTGTCGAATTGTGGCCACCGGCCAGAGCCACTTTCTCTCGGAGAACGAAGATGTAGCTTTTATCACTTTGAATTTTGCTGATAAGGTAGTAGCTAATTTGCATCTTAGCTGGCTTGATCCCTGTAAGGTCAGGAATATGACCGTGGTAGGGAGTAGGAAAATGGTCGTCTATGATGATATAGAAACCTTAGAGAAGGTTAAAATCTATGATAAGGGGGTTTTAGTTCCCGATTCCCATAATAGTTTTGGTGAGTTTCAACTTTCCTATAGATACGGGGATATTACCATTCCTCGCTTAAAACAGGAAGAGCCCTTGAAGGTGGAATTAAGCCATTTTCTGGATTGTATCAGAGAAGGCAGAAAACCTCTTACTGATGGCGAAAATGGCTATCAGGTAGTGAGGATGATAGAGAAGATAAATGAATCCCTAAAGAATGGAGGAAAGGGAGGAAAGATAAGCTTATGAGTCAGGAGTTGGAGATAGTGACAGAGAAGGTTACTTTGGGAGAAGGTTGCCAGATCGATGAGGGAGCACTGATTGGATATCCAAGCGGCAGAATAATCCAATCTGAGAGGCTGATCATAGGTGAGAATGCCAGAATCAGAAGTGGATCGGTCATTTACTGTGGCTCGGAGATAGGAAATAATCTACAGACAGGGCATAATGTGGTAATCAGGGAGGAAAATGTCATAGGCGATAATTTCAAGATCTGGAATAATTCGGTAGTGGACTATGGATGTGTGATCGGCAACAATATTAAAATTCACTGTGGCGTCTATATTGCTCAGTTTACGGTGATTGAGGATGATGTCTTTATGGCACCCGGTGTGGTGGTGGCCAATGACATCCATCCGGGCTGTAAGTATTCCGCCCGATGTATGAAGGGACCGATTATAAAAAAAGGTGCACAGATTGGAGTCAATGTTACTCTGTTTCCCTTTATTACCATCGGAGAGTATTCCGTCATCGGAGGAGGAAGCGTGGTAACTAAAGATGTCCCTCCGAGATCAGTTGTTTACGGAAACCCGGCCAGGGTGGTAAAAAATATTGATGATCTTAAGTGCGTCACGGGACTAACAGATAAGCCTTATGGAGGGTATTCAGTCCGCGGCGGTGTAAGTTCGAGCACATAGGTGTCTCAGCCTCTTTTCTTTTTAGAAGGAAATCAAATGAAGCACTCCAATGAAGATGGATTTGAGCAATGAATAAGATTATCCTTGATGTAATTGACTTAGGGGAAACAAAATCTGCCAAGATCAAGGCAAGCCTAATGGAATCGAGCCAGCTTTTTGTAAAGGGAAAAGCCTTTCTTCTTAAGCGAGCCCTGGATCTTATATTGACTTCTCTAATACTAATGGTCTTTTCCCCCTGGCTGTTTCTAATCATGCTGGCTATAAAGATTGGTAGTGCCGGGCCGGTGTTTTACAGACAGGTGAGATTGGGAGAAAGGGGGAAACCTTTTAGATTTTATAAGTTCAGGTCGATGTATGTTAATACAGACGATGCCAAACATCGATCATATGTGAAAGACTTGATTAAGGCAGGTAATCCATATGAAATTGATGAGAATGGCAAGCCTCTGTTTAAAATTTCCAATGATGGGAGAGTCACCAGGGTGGGCAGGCTGATTAGAAAATACAGTCTAGATGAGTTTCCTCAATTGCTTAATGTCCTTAAGGGTGAGATGAGCCTGGTGGGGCCAAGACCACCCCTAGCACATGAATACAAGGATTACAGGGATTGGCACAAAAAAAGGCTGGATGGAATTCCTGGGATTACTGGCCTTTGGCAGGTGAGTGGCAAAAACAGGATTCCTTTTGAAGAGATGGTTAAATTGGATATCCACTACCTTAAAAACTGGTCACTCTGGTTGGATATCAAGATAATATTGAGGACGATACCGGTGATGCTCAGGGGCGAAGGGTATTAAAACTGGATTTTAAAGAAATAAAAATTGATCACTAGAGAAAGCATAACAACTCATAAAAGAGGGGAATAAAGAGAAAAAGGAGAGGAAGATGAAGGACGTAA
>CAZIXA010000019.1:0-39031 GCA_964543295.1 uncultured Clostridia bacterium
TTACGTCCTTCATCTTCCTCTCCTTTTTCTCTTTATTCCCCTCTTTTATGAGTTGCCCTAACATATCAACTAGTTCTGAATTTGTCAACTCAACCACTGAAAGTCTCTCAAAACCTAATCCTCCTGTGGTTAACCTACCCAGAGCCTCTCAGGTATTCAGAGGTCCTTGACTAACCATTTTTGTAATTATTTAGCCGCGGATTTACGCTGATATTTTTCTTTTATCATCATATACAAAATAAACTTCATAAAAACTTCTAAGAATTATGGTTGGGATCTCTTTGTGTCTAAATCTATCTGTGTTCATCTGCGGCCACTTTTTAGCTTTTTTCTCCTGAATGCCTGGTAAACTACCCTAAGTTCATCCAATTTCAAACAATAAGCCAGGCTGCAAAATATGAGCATCCCTACGCCGATACCGCTGCAAACCTGTGCAATCTGAGCCTTGAGCAAAGATATTCCTGTCATAATGGGAATGGCTTCAATTACAAGAAAAACTCCTGCACCCATCGCTCCTGTGACCAGGCTAATCTTTAAGAAAGAGTTAAGGATCTTCCTTCCCTCTATTCTTTTTAACTTTCTTCTCAAAAGAACCAGGAGTATCGCTCCATTGGTAAACATGGAAAGGGATGTGGCTAAGGCCAGTCCACTATGTTTTAGGGGTGAGATCAAAAGAAAATTTAACAAGACATTGAGGATCAATATAAGAATAGATATCTTAACCGGGGTAAAGACATCTTGAAGAGAATAAAAAGCCCTGGTAAGGACCATAACCTCACCCATGGCAAATAAGCCCAGTGAGTAATAGACCAAAGCTTGAGCGGTCATGAGGGTATCTTCAGCTAAGAAAGCTCCGTGCTGAAAAAGTAGAGAAATGAGAGGGCCCCTAATTATGATTAATCCTACACTAGAAGGAATGAGAACAAAGAGAACTATTCTCACTCCCAGGGATACCATCTCCCTCAGCTCCCCTACTCTTTCCTTGGCAGCAAGAGAGGAAAGGGTAGGAAAAATAGCCGTAGACAAGGCTATAGCAAAAAGGCCTAGAGGAAACTGAATCAACCTCATGGCATATAAAAGAGCCGAGATACTGCCGGGAACAAGAGTAGAAGCAAAGACACGGTTAATCAATACGTTAAACTGGAGAGTAATTCCCCCCACCGTGGCTGGTGCAATCAATTTACCGATCTTGCGTATTCCTGGATCTTTAAAAGACAAAGCTGGACAATATCCAAATCCTCTTTGAATGAGTGAAGGAATCTGGAAAAGGAGCTGGAGCCCTCCTCCGACTACCACTCCTATAGCTAGACTATAGATTCCAAATTGAGGAGTTAAAAAAAGAGCGGATAAAATGACGGCTACGCTGAAGAGGAGAGGAGCAAAGGCGGGGGTAGCAAAATGTCCTTTACAATTGAGAAAAGCCATTGCCAGAGCAGCCAGGCTAATAAAAAAAAGAAAGGGAAACATAACCTGGGTCAGTTTTATAGCCAGACCCAGCTGGGAGGGAATTTTTCTAAAGCCGAAGGCCAGATAAGGCACATACTGCGGCGCAAAAAAGATGCCCAATCCCACTACCACTAACAAAAGTAGCATGAGGATATTGAGGACATTGTTGGCCAGTCTTTTTGCTTCTTTTTCCCCCTTTTTAGCCAACCATTCACTAAAGACAGGAATAAAAGCGGTGCTTAATGCTCCTTCTGCCAGAAGAGATCTAAGAAGATTGGGGAGGGTAAAGCCGATCCAGAAAGCATCAGTAATTGCGGAATAGCCAAATATATAAGCAATAACCTGGAGTCTTACTAGGCCGAGGATACGAGAAAGAAAAGTGCCCAATCCCACCACCCCGGCCGCTTTTATTACCTTATCCGTACCCAATTATCTTGGCGCCTTACTTGCAGTTTTTTGGCGGGTATGATATACTCCTTGACAACAAAACCACGCAAAGGAGAATACAATGCCCCTTCTCAGATCAGCAAAAAAAAGAATGAGACAGGATCAAAAGAAAAGACTCCGTAATCAGAGTGTAAAAAAACAAACTAAAACAAGTATCAAAAAACTGAAGGAACTTATAGATGAAGGTAAAAAAAATGAAGCAAAGAAGTCCCTTCCTACTATCTTAAGCCTAATCGACAAAACAGTAGTTAAAGGAGTGTGGCACAAAAATAAAGCAGCCCGGATAAAATCCAGACTTATGAAAAAATTGGGCTAGGCCCTCCTCCCCTCAACCACCTCCTATCTTCATCAGTCATACTCTAGAGGAAAAAATGGCAAATGTCAATATTTTGGCGCTTTCTTTTATGCTTTAAGGAGGACATTAAGAACTATACTGGGAGGCTAGCTTCGTCTTTTACCACTCCCAGAGGATAGGAGGGGATCATCTTTTCTTCCATCCATTTGAGAGAATCAAGGGGTGAGAGTCTCCAGCAGGTAGGGCAGGGGGAAAGAATCTCTACCAGAGCGAATTTTTCTAGCTCAATCTGGATAGTAAAGCACTTCTTAACAGCTTTCTTTGTTTTTCTTATATTAACCGGACTATTCACAGCTACTCTTTCAAGATACGCCACTCCTGGTAAGGATGAGAGCAGCTCACACACCTTTAAAGGGTAGCCCGCCTCCTTAACCTCCCTACCAAAAGGAGTGGTGGTGGTCTTCTGGCCTATGAGAGTAGTGGGGGCCATCTGTCCACCGGTCATCCCATAGGTAGCATTATTGATGAAGATTACCGTAAAAGCCTCACCTCGGGAGGCGGCATGAACAATCTCGGCTGTTCCTATGGAAGCTAGATCCCCATCTCCCTGGTAGGTAAAGACGATCTTGTCAGGACGAGATCTTTTTATCCCGGTGGCTACAGCAGGAGCTCTTCCATGAGCTACTTCTACCATATCAAAATCAAAATAATTGTAGGCCACTACTGAGCAGCCGACCGGACAGACACCGATTGTTTTTTCTTGAACCTTTAGCTCATCTATTACTTCGCAAATCAGCCGATGTACTATCCCGTGGCCACATCCCGGGCAGTAATGCAGAGGGTTATCCCTCATAGATTTTGGTTTTTTGAATTTTTTCTCGCTTATCTTTCCCATCCTTCCGTAACTAGATTAACCAGGTCTTCTCCAATTTTTCTGCCGGTTTCCCTGACAGCATCACTTTCAGTTTGCACCTCTCCTCCTTCTGTGGGAGTATAAGTTGTCGCTTCTTCTACTTTCTTCTCCCATAAGATCTTCCCGTCCTTGGCGGAAATCAGAGCCACAGAAACCTCTAGCTTCACTCGGTATTCTGTCAAATCCATGGATACCTCAGATAAAGTCTCTTTTAAATATTGAGTGATCTTTCCTCTTAATATCAAATCAGCCTCTTTTTCTTCTACCACCCTCAGCCTACCGTCACGAAGAAATTGCTCAACTACTGAGTTGGTAAGAACCTCTGCCAGTCCATACTGGAGGGTCTGATTATCGAAGGTAGGTATGGCAATTTTCGAGGCTGCGGCAGGAAGCTGAGGCTGCAGTTGGTAACCACAACCGGCTAAAATGAGAACAAATAAAAAAGAAATTATTACTAGCTGAGGCTTCCAGATAAATTTTTTCCGCATAAACCGTTCCATAGACCGGCTTTGCTGAAGTTCCCCTACTTACAAAAAACTGTCCTAAGTCCGAGGGCCTAAGTCAGAAAAACAAGTCAAAATCAAAACCCAGGTCCTACTATGTCCGAAGTCAAAAAAGCAGGCTAAAATCAAAAAACCGAGTGCCTACGCTCGAAAAACAAACTAAAAAATCTACCAACTTATAGTCCAGTAGCAAGATACGCCTCACTTTCTAAGACAAAGGGTTCAAGGAGCCACGCATTCAAGGGCATCCTCTAATCCTTTACCCCTTCTAATCCTCTTTCCCTCAAGCTATTATCGGCGTTTAAATAGAAATGTCAAATGTTGAGACCTGACCCCAATTACTTTGTTTTAGCAGAAAATCTTTTGTTAAAGGCCTCTAAAAGATTAATAGGTAAAGGGAAAATAATAGTTGAATTCTGTTCGGTAGCTATGTCAGATAGGGTCTGCAGGTAGCGAAGCTGAATGGCCTGCGGATACTTACCGATAATTTCTGCCGCCTGAGATAGTTTCTCCGCAGCTTGATATTCTCCCTGGGCATTGATGACCTTGGCTCTTCTTTCCCGCTCTACCTCAGCCTGTCTGGCCATAGCTCGCTTCATAGTATCGGGTATCTCAATCTCCTTTAATTCCACTACACTTACTTTAATTCCCCAAGGGTCGGTCTGTTCATCAATGATGGTCTGGAGTCTTTCATTTAACTTTTCTCTTTGCGAAAGAAGTTCATCCAGTTCAGCCTCTCCTACAACTCCTCTCATAGTTGTCTGGGCAATCTGGAGAGTAGCAAAACGATAGTTTTCTACCTCGACCACCGACTTGGAAGGGTCTATAATCCGGAAATAGACCACCGCGTTTACCTTCACGGGAACATTATCTTTGGTGATGACTTCCTGAGGCTGGACATCGAAGTTCATGGTTCTAAGAGTTACCTTAACCATTCTATCTACAATAGGGATGAGGAAAAAAAGCCCCGGTCCCTTGGCTCCGATTAATCTACCCAATCTGAAGATAACCCCTCTTTCATATTCCGTGACCACCCTTATAGAGGCCATGAGGATAATGATCACTATGATCACCAAAAAAATTACCGATCCCATCTTAAACCTCCTTTTTTTTCACCACTAATCTCATTCCTTCAATTTTAATTACCTCTACCTCTTCCCCTTTTTTAATCACCTCCTCCTTTGATTGAACCACGCCATTCCAGATCTCTCCATGGATCTGGATCTTACCACGGGGGTTAAGATTACTCCTGGTTACCCCAGTTGTTCCAATCATACCTTCCAGTCCCGTAGCTGGCTTTTTAAACTGGGCTCTTATAGCATAAAAGACGACGAATATAAAAAGAGAACTCGTGGCTACCACCATGGTAATAATGTAAGTTAAAGAGATGGAGATATAGACAGCAGAAGGACGTATGAGCATGAGAGAACCCAAAGTTAAAGCAATAATCCCTCCAATAGTTAAAGCTCCATAAGAAGGCACCTTGATCTCCAGAGCGAAAAGAACGATGGCGAGGATGATTAACAAAAGCCCTGCTAGATTAAAGGGAAGAATTTGAAGGGAGAAAAAAGCTAAGATTAAGGAAATTGCGCCGGCAATGCCAGGCAAGAATATCCCCGGGTGAAAGAATTCCAGAATGATCCCCCATATTCCTATCATGAGTAAAATATAGGCGATGTTTGGGTCGGCTAAGGTTTGGAGAACTTTTTCTCGAAAGGACATCTCCATAAAACGGAGATGAGCTCCGACAGTCTTTAAGACTGCCACAGTGTGGTCAAGATTTATTCTTCTTTCATTCAATTTTCCTAATAGATCCTGCATATCCTCAGCAACAAGGTCTATAACTCCCAGTTTCAGAGCCTCTTCATCGGTAATGGACACACTTTCTCTTACCGCTTTCTCTGCCCACTCAACATTCCTTTTTCTTTTTTGGGCAATAGATTTAATATAGGCGGAGGCATCGTTAACTATTTTTTCCTCCATTGTTTTATTCATTCCCCCCACTCCCATAGCCACAGGATGGGCTGCTCCAATGTTGGTACCCGGGGCCATGGCAGCAATATGGGAAGCCAAGGTAATGAAGACTCCCGCCGAGGCTGCTCTGGCGCCCTTAGGGGAAACATATACCACTATGGGAACCTCACTATTCATCATAGCTTTGACCATCTGACGCATTGATTTGTCCAATCCTCCCGGGGTGTCCAGTTCAATCACCAGACACTGAGCCTTTTCCTGAGAGGCAACCTTCAAGGCTTCATCAAGACGATCTGCGGAAACCGGACTTATTGGCCCTTCCAGCTGCAAAACCTGCACTACTCTTTTCTCCTCACCCATAGCAGGGTAAGTAAAGAGAAAAAACAGAGAAAATAGTGTAATTGCTACAGATCCGCCCGTTTTGGTCATCAAACCATCTCTCTCGATTTTTTTCTGGCTTCCATTAGCCATTTTATTTTATCCCATACTTTCTGGGCTACTTCTCTTTTACTTCTTTTGGACAGAGCCTCTTTTTTACCTTCGCCATCGATTAAAGTAACTACATTCGTATCTACCTCAAAACCGGCCCCTTCTAGAGTTATATCGTTAGCCACCACCAGATCAAGACCCTTGGTCATTAATTTCTTCCTGGCTTCTTTTTCCAAATCTTTAGTCTCGGCGCAAAACCCAACCAGGACCTTATTAGCCTTTTTTTCTCCCAGCTCCTTTAAGATGTCCGGGTTTTGCACAAGCTCTACCATCAATTTTTCCCGGGATTCCTTTTTTATCTTATTTTGCCAATGCCTCGCCGGTCGATAATCAGAGACCGCCGCTGCCATCAGTACTCCATCTACCTCGGCAAATTTTTCCATCACGGTGTCATACATCTCTTGAGCCGATTCCACCCGATAAAACTCAACTCCACCAGGAGGATGAAGGGAACCAGGGCCACTCACCAAGATTATTTTTGCTCCCCGCCATCTACCCTCCTCGGCCAAAGCATAGCCCATTTTGCCGCTGGAATAATTACTGAAGAAGCGAATTCTATCCAATCTTTCTCTGGTGGGACCAGCGGTAACCAAAAAGATCTTCCCCTGAAAATCATCTCTGGACTGGAGCAGCTTTTCCAGATATTCGACAATTTTAGAAGGCTCCGTCATTCGACCCATTCCCACTTCTCCGGAGGCAAGATCTCCTTTTTCTGGCCCAATGAACCTATAACCGGCAGCCTTGAGTTTGCTTATGTTTCTTTGCAGGATGGGATTGTGGTACATCCCATGGTCCATAGCCGGAGCTATAACTACCGGAGCTTCAGTAGCCAGGACGATAGTGGTGAGAATCTGGTCCGCGATTCCACTGGCCATCTTTCCTATCACATTTGCACTAGCTGGAGCAACCAAAAGTAGATCAGCTAACCTCGGCAAAGAAAGATGTCCCATCCCTCTATTATTTTTATCAAATAGCTTCAGGGTAACCCTTTGAGAGGCCAGGGTTTGGAAAGTAATAGGATGAACGAAATGGGTAGCCGATGAGGTCATAATAGGAAAAACTGCCGCTCCCCTTTTTCGAAGCAGTCTTACAATCTCAGCCGCTTTATAAGCGGCAATACTGCCGCTAATTCCCAGTAAAACATTCTTTCCCTTTAAAACCGAATCCATTTTAATTTCCTAGAAAGGGATTATCCCTTCTTTCCTTTCCTATAGTGGTATTGGGTCCATGACCTGGATAAACTACTACCTCATCGGAAAGCTTCAATATCTTGTGTTCGAGAGAATCCTTTAACTGTCTGAAATTACCTCCTGGAAGATCCGTCCTTCCTACACCACCGGCAAAAAGGGTATCCCCGCTGAAGAGACTCTTATCCCCATAAAGACAGATACTGCCCGGCGTATGCCCGGGGGTGTGCAAAACCTCCAGATCAAATCCGTTTAGTTTTAGTTTATCTTTATCCTCTAGCGCCTTTGTGGGAGGTAGAAAGTTCTTTCCCTTCCCCAACGCCTGTGACAAATTGAGCTCTAAATCTTGCAGTAAAGAAACATCGGCTGAATGGATGAACAAAGTTGCCCGAGTCTTTTGTCTAATTAAATCATTGGCCTCCACATGATCGACGTGACCATGAGTATTAATGATATGGATGACCTTGAGTGAGTTCCGAGATATGGCATCAATTATGGTATCTGGATCTCCTCCGGGATCTATTACCACGGCTTCCTTACTTTGCTCATCCCACACAAGATAACAGTTTGCCTGCATCTCTCCCACGACAAGTTTTTCTACCTTCATTTTTGAAAGGTCAATTCCTCTTTACCCTCTAATATTTAATCAAGGAAAAAATGTCATACCCTTTAAGCTTCTCCCGTCCTTTGAGAGAGGTCAGCTCAATCAAAAAACAAACTCCCACTATCTTTCCTTCTAACTCCTCCACCAACTGACAGATGGCTCTGGCTGTTCCTCCTGTGGCCAGAAGATCATCAAAAACCAGAATCCTATCACCCTTCTTGACCCCATCCTTATGGATCTCCAAAGAATCCTCACCGTATTCAAGTTCATAAGTCGCCCTCTTTACCTCGTAGGGGAGTTTACCGGGCTTGCGCACCGGTACAAAACCTACTCCCAGCCGGTAAGCAATCCCTGCACCAAGGATAAAACCGCGAGCCTCTGCACTAACTATCAGATCAACCTCCCTATCCTGGTAATGATCTACCAGTAGCTCTATAGCCTCCTTGAAGGAGGTGGCATCCTGCAAAAGAGGAGTGATATCCCGGAAAAGAATTCCCTTTTTAGGAAAGTCCGCTATGTTTCTGATCTTTTTGGATATTGTTATCATTGGTTTCTCCTCGGAAGTCCTTTATCTCCAGTTGATGAGTTATCTCACCTCTAAACTCATTTACTCTGGGGGTAAAGATCACATCTATGGGTCTTAATCCATCAATTTTTTTTAACTCATTACCACAATTAAACCCAATTACCTCAAATTTCTCGCCTTTTTTTGAGTTTAAGGATGCCTTGAGGATGCCTCTCTCTGCCATGGTCGGGGAAGGATTAATAGACAGATCTTTGGTTAAAAAAAGAGGAGCAGGATTATTACGGCCATAAGGAGGAAACAGTTTTAGTTCCTCAAAGACTCTATCTTCCAGTTCTTCTAGATTCACCTCGGCATCTATAAAATAAGAAGGGACAAGATCCTCAGGAGAGAGTATCTCATCGGCTAGCTCATTCAACCTTTTTCTAAGCTCAGGTATATTCTTTTTTAAGATTCTCATCCCTGCTGCCATGCGGTGTCCCCCAAAGCTGAGAAGGAGATCTTCACACTTCTTTAAAGCATTAAATATGGAAAATTTGGGGATGCTCCTTGCTGAACCCTTGGCTTGGTCCGCATCCAGGGAAAAGATAACTGTAGGACGAAAGTACTTTTCCCTGAGGCGGGAAGCTACCAAACCAATTACCCCTGCATGCCATCCCTTCTTAGAGAGAACAATTACCGGTCCCTTTTCTTCGGGCAGAAGCTCCTCAGCTTCTTTACACATCCTCTCTTCTATCCTCTGACGATTGGTATTTTCCCTATCTAAATTTTTGGCTAATTGAAAACTCTCTCTAGCATTGGTGGACAGCAGCAGCTTTACCGCTTGTCTGGCTAAAGAAAGACGGCCACAGGCATTAAGTCTGGGAGCAAGGATGAATCCGACCTGTCCTTCCGTGATCTCTTTTCCGGATAGACCGACGAGACTCAAAAGCGTCCTCAGGCCGAGGTTAGAGCTGGCCTGCAGACGCTCTAGACCTAGCTTTACCAGAACTCTATTCTCATCCTTCAAAGAAACAACGTCAGCAATGGTTCCCAGGGCCACCAAATCCAGATACTCTGATGGGTCTACCGCAGTTGAGGAAAGCTTCCGGGCTAAGGCCTGTACTAGTTTAAAGGCGACTCCTACTCCGGCTAGTTCCTTAAAGGGATAAGGACAATCTGGTTGATTGGGATTAACAACTGTACAGGGGGGTATAAGAGATTCTTTGATTCGATGATGATCTGTAACAATCACTTCTAATCCCAAACTTTGGGCATACTCCACTTCCTGAAAGGAAGAACTTCCACAGTCACAGGTAATGACCAAATCTATTCCTTCCCTGGCAGCTTTTTCTACGGAAATTCTGTTCAGTCCATACCCTTCGGTTTTCCTTTGTGGAATATAGAAATAGGCAGCCGTTCCGAGACTCTGAAAGAAAAGGAGTAAAAGAGAAGTAGCCGTAACTCCATCTACATCATAATCACCATAAATTAAAATTTTCTCATCGTTAGATATAGCTTTAAGGATTCTGTGAGTGGCATTCTCCATTCCTTTCATAAGAAAAGGATTGTGCAGATGTTCCCAGACTGGATGAAGAAACCTCTCTACCGCCTCCCCATCTATTCCCCGATTGTTTAGGAGTTGAGCAACCAGAGGAGATACATTCCACTTCTTAGAAAGGAAATCATACTTTTCTCGGTCTAGTTTATCACGTAAGATCCATACTCGTCTCATTTTAAGTTATCCCTTGGGGTTAATTGTACTCCATTTAAGGTTAAAGTCAATCTTGAAAATGTGCCCATCCTTTAGAGGTGATTGGCTTCGTTCCCTCACTAACTATCATTCCCTCAACCTGAGGAAGACTGTCTATCAACTCCATTCCTTTTTGCGGTCCCAGGACAAAGACTCCTGTAGCCAGAGCGTCGGTAGTAGTAGCATGGGGGGCAATGACAGTCACACTCATAGGCACATCCTGTACAGTTTGACCGGTTTTAGGATTTACAATATGAGAAAGTCTCTTTCCCTCTATGGTAAAGTATCTTCGATAATCTCCTGAAGTTGCTACTCCAACATCCTTTACCTTGATGATGCCCAGGAGTTTACCCTCCTCACGGGGGTCCTGGATTCCCACCTTCCATTTTTCTCCCCCGGGACCGTTTCCTAAAGCGTATAAATCTCCCCCCGCATTGACCAGAGCCCGCCTTATGCCATTTTTTCTCAATGCTTCTATGGCTCTATCCACCGCATAACCTTTGGCGATACCCCCAAGATCAATCTGCATTCCCTTTTGTTTGAATCTAATTATATCTCCTTCAGGTAATATTTTCTCATAACCGACCAGAGAAAGAGCCTCCTTGATCTCTTCCGGGGAAGGAATCACTTTCTCCTTCTTGGCTTTCTTCCACAAATTGATGAGGGGCTTACAGGTGATATCAAAAGCTCCTCCCGTTATTTCAGAAAAATTAATGGCCTCACGAATTACCTGAAGAGTCTCGGTGGAAAGGTGATTTTCTCCCTCACGATTGAGAATGGATACCTCGCTATTTTCCTTATAAGTACTCATCAGGGCATCCACTTTCTTTATCTCCTCAAAGGCAGCCTTAATTGCTTGCTCGTCGGGAGGGATGACGGTTATCTCCACTATGGTGCCCATTATCATTTGACTTTGCTTAAGAGGCTGGACTTTTTGTCTTTGTATAGCTAATACAGTGAATAAGACTGCCAGAGCAATGACGACTCCCAACCCCAACTTTCCTCGTTTACTTCTCAAAAACTTCATTCTTTGCCCCTTCACCGAAAAATGTGGATTTTCTTAAGACAAGTCTTTAGTCAAGCGACAAATGTCTATCTGTTAAATCGTCACTTTCATAAAGTCTTCGGCAATTGTTAAGGTAGGATAATCTCTTACCTTTCTTCTTAACTTCTCTAAATCCCGGTATCTTCTGCTAATATGGGTTAAAATAACTTTCTTGACTTTTGCCTGTTCTACCATTTTTACAACATCTTCAAGTGAAGCGTGTCCATATTTTTCAAACTTTTCCGAGTCAAAATAGGTGCAGTCCTGAATTAATAAATCAGCATCTTGAACTAATCTAATTAAGTTATCACATATCTCTGTATCCCCAGAATAGACAATTTTCTTGCCTTTTTCAACCAGAGAAATATCCTCAAATTCAATCTTCTTGCCTTCAAAAATCACCCTACCTTTTTCTTTAATCTCCCTGTAAATCAGTCCTTGAGCTGGCAGTCCTACCTTTTTTGCCTTTTTCTTGTTGATTTTAACCCTATCTTTCTCTATCAAACTATAAGCTACAGCAGCTACATTATGCCTTACCGGTACAGATACAATTTTAAAATCACCTGTTTCTAGTAATTCTTTTATCTGACAACCTTTGGCAGGGACATCTTTTGGGGTAATTTTAAATCCCTTTGGAGAATAACCTAAATCCAAAATATTAGTAAGTCTTTCTGCCTCTGGCGCATAAATAGTCAAAGGCTTTAGCCTATTTTCGAAGCTCATAGTATCTATTAATCCAGGAAGGCCAAGATAGTGGTCTCCATGCCAATGGGTTATGAAAATTTCATCTAACTTCATAGGATTTAAATCAGCTAAAAGTATCTGTCTCTGCGTCCCTTCTCCACAGTCAAGAAGATAACAAAATTCATTTTTCCCCTTGTAGCTAAGGTAGAAAGCCGCATGAGCTCTTTCTCTGGTGGGAATACCTGCCGTCGTTCCTAAAATAGTGATCTCGATCTTAGCCATAGCTCTTTATTTATTATATCCAGGGAGTTTATTTTAAATCTTTCCTTAGGAATAGACATGTATTCATTTTAAGGTATGTATTCAGTGAACCGCCTCATTTTTGGTAGTCACGAGGCTCAGAACCTGCGCACCCTAAAGGGTGCGGCTACCCTGAAAATTCAATGTGACACGGCGTTTACTGAGCATTTACATTTTAATTCCTCATTCTCATTGAAGGTTTGATTTTGAACGCTTGCCTTTGTCTGCATTTTGAATGAGCCATTGTTTGATTTCCGGATCTTCCCATAGAATTCCACTTCTTTCCCAATAATAAAAAGCCTCATCATCTCCGCCAACGATATACCTGTCCGGATGCAGAGATTTAGGCGGTATGTGTCTCTTCTTTAGAAGCTCTTCAGCGACCTTTGGGCTCAATCGGATAGCCTCCTTCAATAAAAGAGTAGCCTTCCCTTTATCTCCCAATTTAAACAGAGCATAGGGTTTTCCATAGGTAAGTTCCACGGTAATATCACCTTTATACTTATTGCACATATCTAAAGCAGCTTTGTAATTCCCGGTTTTCAGGTACCCTTCAACCAATAGTGCTCTTATTCCCTGATTGTCATTGGGATTTGCTGAGATGATAAACTCAAATAACTCAATGCCCTTGGCCAGGTTACCGCCGTCAAAAAAGCACAACCCAAGAGCATGAGTGCATCTCAAAAAAGGACGGTTTTCCAGGAATGCCCATGGCAACAAATCCTTTCCCGGAGTAAAATTATGAGGAAAGGCTTTTTTTCCTACTTGATAGCCTCTTAGCCAATTTTCAAAGGCTAATTGATCCCTACCTGATTCCTCATACAGGATAGCCAGTTGATGATAAGCATCAATGAATCCAGGAAATTCGGCAATAATCTCTTTATAAATTTTCTCAGCCGCTCTAGCATGCCCTGTTTCCCATAGCTCAATACACTCATCAAGCTTATCCATTAATTCATCGTACTTAGGAGGATAAGCGAATCTCCATTCATGTTCTCCAACTTCTTCAACTTTTAGCATTTTCTATCCCTCATTCATAATATTTCAACAGAATAAATAAAACTCTTTTGTCATGAGAAATTTTCTCTCTGAACTTTGAGTTCTTCTCGCAAACCTTTATTAAGTAAATCTTTAATTGCCACTACTCGGCAATCTTTATCTTAATCGTTGAGTTGACGAAGTCCTCAAAAACACTATCATCATTCCGGATAAACTCTTCATTAAGTTTCTGTTTGTTAAAGAGTTCTCTGAAATAGCCTAATAGCTCAAAAAAAGTCTGTCAGATGCTGAAGTCTGACTCTATTCTTACATTTTCTTCAAAAGCTTTTTGGCTACGTTCAGCCCAAATCGTAGTATTCTTGCCTAAAAATATCCTTAGTCCCTAGATTTTTGAGATTATTTCCTCTACAAATACCAGAATCTTCTTCGCTGTCTAGATTGCAAATTTAGCATATTTTTTGCTTTTCTAAACCAAATTTCTGCCGCTGCTTTATTCTTTCTCATACAAAAGACTCCTTTTGATAAAACTGTTCGAATAAATAGACTGTTAATCTTCTTTGCTCTTCTAAATTCGTTTGGCGTATAAATGAGAGGCTCAATAGGATATTCGAATCCAAACTTACTTCTTATAAGCTGTATTAGTTCCACAACTCTATCCACAAACCGCTTGTTTGTCTTTTTTATGATTAATAGATCTATGTCAGAGATTTCAGTACTTCTTTGCGTACTATAAGAACCAAATAGAATTATCTTCTCTGGATTGTATTCTGATGCTATGAAATCAACTAATTTCTCTAAACTTGATAGCCTTTTAAGCTCTTTATTCATTGTTCCTCATCTTAAATGTCTTAGCATATTACAAATAGAGTATCACAACATTTTCTTAATGTTAAATGTTGAGACCTGACCCCATTTTCTTTTATCTTAAATTGTTTGGAATGTAGATTTCGACTTTCATAAGAGACCTTCTATCTCAAAATAGCTTATCTTTCTCGAGTCTATCTCTTCCTTTAAAGCTTCTTTCACTTCTCCTTTGGCCGTAAAATAGATAATCTGCCATCCTGATTGAGAAATTTTTCTCAACATACTTATCTGCCTTTGTAGTCTATCAGGGCTCGCCTTTATAAAGGGGTCGTCCATAATAAAGAATCCCCTTTTGCCCTTTAAGATTTTTTCTCCCAGAGCAAGCCGAATGGAAAGATATAATTGGTCATATGCACCGCCGGATAGCTTCTCTGCCTCTAACGCTAACCCATCTTTATGTCTCACTTCTATATTCCCTTTTTCTCGATTAAAGACTACTTCCCGGTAAAGACCGTCAGTTATTTCATTGAAATAGTGCGCCACAGAACTCTCTTCACCGAAAAGCTCTGAGACCTTTTCCTTCTCTTCACTTTCTATTTCCTCAAAAATTCTCATAATTTTAAGAACATTATCTTTGTTAGTCTCATTTTTATCTATAAACTCTTCGAGCTTATTTTTAATTGCCTCTAAATCCACAGATGTCCTGCAATACAAGTAATCCTCCTCTAACTCTCCTACTAGAATTTCATTTGCTTTTCTTTCTATTTCTGCTAGTTCTCTCTGGAAATGATTCATCGTTTCTTTTATTTCCCGAAGGCTCTCTTGTAGTCGTTTCTCCTTCTCTTTTAACCGCAGAATATCCTTTTCCTTATGTTCTATGCCCTGAGCTTTGTCTTTATATATCTCAAGGTCTTTGACTTCTTTGTCCCAGAAGGCAATGTTTGTCTCTGAATTATTGCCTTCCACCCCTAGAATAGTTCTCAAAATACTCTGCTGCTCTTCCGCCGAATTATCGAGTTCCACCTTGAGTTTTAGCTTTTTGCTATACTTGGGAAGTGACTCCTCTCCCGCCTTTCTCTTCACCTTTTCTATCACTTCCCGGGCCTGCGTCATTTTTTTCTCTACTCCGGCGATTCTCTCTTCCTTTAATTCCTTGATTTCTCTTTCTAATATCCTTTTATCTCCTCGAATTTCTTCTAATTCATTAGTTTTCTCAGTAAACTCCTCATCAAATTCTTGAATGTGGAAAATAATTCCTTCTATGTTTTCCGCTTCCAACCCAAACCTTGACACTTCAAATTTAATCTTTTCAAAGAGTCTCGCCAACAAGCCTCTATCTTTAACAAATCTGAGCTTGATGAAGACTAAAATAAGGCTAAGCCCTCCAAAAGAACTAGCTAATATGTAGAATAGCAATGATAGTCTCATCGCTATCCCAAACAAGGAAATACCCAGGAGTATAATGGAGGCCATCAGGAAATAGGTAAATAGTCTATCCCTTATTTCCCTGAGTTTGAATTTTTCTTTTCTTTCTTGATAATCCTTTACTTTTGGCTTCACTTCATCATTGACTTTTCTTATTCTCTCTTCAAAAGTGCGAAGTTCAGCTTCCTTCTGTCTCAATTCTTCAGATGTATTCTGAAATTTCCTTTCTTTTTCATTGAGCTTTGCCTCGAGTTTCTCTTTTTCCTCCTCATTTGTCTTGATGTCCCGCTCACTATCTCTCCATAGTTCTTCATCCTCTTTATTATAAACCGCCATAGCCTTAGTCTTTTCCAAAGATTGTCTAAGAATCTTCAGCGCCTTTTTTCCTTTTTCATACTTTTCTCTTTTCCTCGCCTGCTCAAACATCTCCAGCTTTTGATTCACTTCACCTATTTTCTCGCCGACAATATTAGACTTTTCTTCCAGTGCATCGAATTCCTCCCTCTTTATCTCATCTCTTAATCCATCTATTTCTTCAATAAGCTTACTAGCTTTGCCAAGTCGGGAGCCTATTTTTCCAGATTCTTTCCTATTAGCAATAGAGGCACTACTATTTGCTGCCGTCAATATTCCCAATTCCATTAGTTTCTTTTTTATGGCAAGGATTTGTTTTGTCCTCAGCCCGGTGAGGCGGTCTGTAACATTAGTATAGAACTCACTCTCTCCGGTGATAGCCAGGTCACTATCTCTTATAATGAAAATATTACGGCAGTCCGAGGGAGTGAGGCCAAGCTTTTCTATGATATTCCCCTTTTCGGGAAGCTTGATTTCCCTATTTTTCTCATCCTCCATAATTACATAACCTTCCGGATTTTCTTCCACTCGATGTATCCCAGGCGCAAACTCTCTAACACTTCGCCCTAGAAGCATCTTCACCAAGGCATCGATACTTAGCGTCTTTCCCTCTTCGTTATTGCCAAAAAGTAAATTAAAATTGCCCAGTGAAATACGCTCCATTTTAGATAAAGGACCATAGCGCATTATTGAGAATTCCTTTATCCTCATAAGCCTGCTTCTATCATTGCCTTAATGGCTATATCGCGCATTTGTCTCTTCTTTTCCTCTTCATAGTTGGTGCGCTTGAGTTCACCAAAGAACTTCCTGAAGAGCTCATCCTCCAGGATTGTCTGGATATCCTTAAACTCAAATCTAGGAGGCTCAGCACATCTATCCAGGGCTATCTTCTTAATCTTTTCTACCAGTTCAGATTCATCCATCCCAGCCTCTTTACTATTAATATATCCCTTTACGATAAGGATGATTTTTGCCTTTGATGGAAGACTTTCTAAATGCCTTCTTACAACATCCAGGGGATTTTTCTCTTCAAAGGGATCAAATTCTATATTTACCTCCTCCAGATAGGGGATGTCTAGTAGGTATTCTGTAGGCGGTTTCCCTACTTCGAAGATGTTGACTTTTCTCTGTCCTGTTTCCCTTTTTGTGAGGGGAAGGGGGGAACCGGGATAGACAAAATAGCCTTTATTTTCCAACCTTCTTACATCGAATCTTGAATGAAAATGCCCGGCAAGGACATAATCAATACCTGAATCTTTGAAATAAGAGAGCTTGACAGGCATATATCTTTCCTCTCCTTCCTCGCCAAAATCTTTTCGGGAAAAGAATGCATCCAGTAGTTCACCGTGGTATAAGAGGATATTCTTCTTATCGGGGCTGAATTCATCCTTGAGAGAGTGAATTCTCTCTAGAATTTCCTCTCCCCCTATTTGCTCAAAGGGAATACCCCATACTCTTACATTTTCATATTCAAAGAAACTTCCTAAATCATTTAGAATAACTGTGTCTTCGCCAAAATACATACCACTCTTATAGGAATCACTATCATGATTTCCTGGAAGGATAACGATTTTAAAGCCATTGTGAGAAAAAATCTCTCTTATCTTTGGCCTTAGATTTTCTGCATCAATCTCTTTGTTAAAAAGGTCCCCACTTATCACAAAAATATCCACCTTCTCCTTTTTTCCAATCTCGATGAGCTTTAAAAGAGCCCTCCACCGCTCATCTCCATATTCCCTTAGATGGATATCTGCTGTATGAAGTATCTTCATTTCTTGGCTTTCGCTTGAACGAATTCATTTACCCAAATCTTACAAAAGGCAGCAAAACCGCCGGAATAAAGTATGTATTGTTTTGAAAATCAAGCTTGTCTAGGGTTACTATAATACTATAATCAGCTCTATCAGCGTAGTTCTTATTGAAGTTTCTTATGGAAATAGGGGTGTTAGCATTTCTTTGAAATTTCACTTCTATTGGAATTAATTTATCCTTAGCCTTAACCACAAAATCTATTTCTGATTTAGATATTGTTCTGTAGAAATGGATATTATCCTCAAGAAAAGCCAAGGAGAGGTTATTATAGATAAAATTCTCTACCACACTACCTTCAATGGTTTTAAAATCCGTAAAACTTCTACCTGTGGAATATCTTATTACCCCCATATCATCGGCGTATATCTTAGGCATCTTTGACAATTCTTTCCTGATATTGGTGAAGAAGGGCTTTAAAAAAGAGAATATAAAAGTATATTTTAAAATATCCAGATAATTTTCAAGCGTTCTAAAATGGATATCAAGGGTATTGCAAACTTCAACTTTGTTTAAAAGACCGCCTATTTGATGTGATAAAAGAGAAACAAGATTGTTGAAAGCAGATACGTTTCCTATTTTTAAGAAGTCAACTACATCTTTCTGAATATAAGTTCTCATAATTTCTTTCAGAAGAGTCTCTTTCTTCTTGAAATTTCCTTGTAGGCAGATTTCAGGATATCCACCCCAATTAACATACTCCAAAAACCGCTTTTCTAAATCATCTTTGTATAGGGCGTAAAACTCCTTTAAGTCCACAATCTCCTCGGACAACCTCCAAGAATATTCATATTCATATTCTGATGTACCCCACAAAAACTCAATAAACGAAAATCTGTTTAATATAAATTCTACCTTTCTTCCTGTCAGGAACTCTCTGTTTCTAGATATTTCAAGGCTTGATGAACCAGTGGCTACGATAGTTAGGTATTTGTGTGCTATGTCGTAAATGACTTTCAGAAAAAGTCCAGCTTCTCTGATATATTGAAATTCATCAAGGAGAATGTATGTCCTTTTCTCTTTATTAACACCATATTGCTCCTTCAAATATCTAATAAAATATCTGGGCTCGGAGAAAATGAGATTAGCGAATTCCTGGTCAACTGATAGATAAATAGTCTTTTCGCCACATTTCTCCAGATAGTCCTTAATCTGACCCAATAGAGTTGTCTTTCCTGCGCGTCTGGTACCTTTGATAATAATAATCTTATCCTCTGAAAGCCACTCCTTAATCTCATCAAAGATTATTCTTCTGACCAAATTCCTCTCCCCTGTGTAATAAAATCAAGATAATTATAGCATAGGCGTGTAATAAAATCAAGATAATTATAGCATACCGATGAAGTAAAATTGAGTAAAGGGGAAAATAGGTGGCACTTGGCTAATAAACCGGGTCATCATCTAGATTAGATTGCGCGATTTCTTTTTTCCACTTCCTACTTTTATTTGTCCACTCATTCTTTTCTTGTATCTTGCTATAGTACAAATAAAGCATTATCAGATCTTCTTAATGTCAAATTCCTAGACCTCATCTTATTCTTTGCATTTTCTTATCCTCTTCTACCACACACAATTACATCTAATTTGGCTCCAATCCATTCCTAATTTCTCCCACATAGCCTTTGTCTCTTTACATAGAGCAATATAATGGTAGTCATATCTACTTCGTAAGTGTTCAATTATGGTTCTGTACATCTTATATCTTGTGGTGAAATCAATTTTTCTTCCCCAATTTGACCCCTCTTTTAAATACTTGACCCAACTGGTATCCTTTGAGCCGTTGATTGTGCTCTGAAGTCCCCTTAAAGATCCCAGGGTAATTCTTTCAGGAATGAATCTTAAAAATATCTCATCGATAAGTTCAATGTAGTACTTTCCCCAATTTTCAATGGGAACCATTGGATCTATCCTGATTCTCACCTCATAGTCGGCATCAGAAAGTTTTTTTGCCGCCTCTATTCTTCTTTCTGCAGGAGGTGCTTTCTTTTCCCACTTTTCAGCTACAGATTTAGCATTAAGACTAAAGCTCACTATAGCCTGTCTTGATGAGTCTATTTCAAGAAGATTTTTGACATTTGTTGATTTCGTCACAAAAAGGACTTTATGCCTGTTTTGCTTTTCAAAAAGTGAGATGATGAACTTGGAAAATGGAGAACTTCCATTTTCCTTCATTAATGAATCAGAAATTTCTCCAGTATTGAGAATCTCGGGAGTCTCTACCTGGTGAAGAAAAGTCTCTACATGGAGTTTTACTTTCTCTAGATCCTTATAAGCAGGTTTTATCCCTTCAGGTCTGAAGCGAAATGTCCCCTTTAGGTAGCACCAACTACAATCAAATGGACAGCCATAAGCCCATTTTAACTCAAGAAAATGAGGACAAACCACATCAGTAGGCTTTACCGGGTAAGGAGTTTTATCAAATCGCTTGATAATAGAGCCGTCGGCAACCTGTTTCACTAAACCTTTATCATCGTATATTATTCGTGGTATTTTTGGTGTCGCCTTAAGCAGCATTTGTTTCATTTTTCTTCTTCAATCCCCTTATTTTTGTAATATAATTATGGGGACTGCGTATAATATTACAGCTTAGCCCCGTTTAATTCCGCACGCAGTGCGTGCAGAATTGGACAGATGAGATAAAATCTTCCTATAGCCAAAAAGAACCCCCCTTGACAAATTTTTCAATTACACTATACTATAATTAATCCAATAATTTGGAGGTGGATAACCCGTAAGGGTTAGCGTGAAGAGGTCTTCATTCGAAGACCTCTTCTTTTATTTATATGAATATCCTTCCATAACCCTTGATATATGCCCGATATAGATGCCTATTATATTTTGTTTTTATTGCTTCACAAATCTTTTTCCCGAATATACTTCCTGGATCTGGAATTTTTTTATTTTCCTGTAAAATGCTCTGTTTAACGGGATGCGCTAGAATATCCGCAAGTTGAAGACCAGCAATATTGTTTCTTTTAGGCTTCAATTTGATTTCCTTACTAGAAAGAACGTCTTGAAAAAACTCAGGCTCTCGATAACGAGTTCCTGCATTATATACTCTCTTATAAGCTTCTTTCAATTGTGTATCCTCACTTCCTCCTCTACTTTCTGCTAACACATCTCCAATGCCTCCTACAAAATTTAGAAGACCGCAGTATCGTTCAAGAATAGCGGTTAAACAGTAATGGTAAGGATGAAAGGCCAGCTCTTTATATTTTTCTACATGGTTTTTCTTATCAATAACTACAGCAATAACCTTAAAATCACCTTCTCTTATCAAATTTAAAAGATCACTATCAAATTTCTTTTTCGCCGTTGGATCGCATAATCTTCCAAAGCAACCTCGCCGATTTATAATATCATTTCGGTGTAAAATAAGAGGAAAGTCCGGATCATAGGATAGATGCTTCTGTTTAAAATCTTCTAATTCTCTGACAAAAATTCTATATTGCTCTGGCTCAAAAATGCAGCCCATAAGGCAAAGATACCGATTTTCTTGTTTTTGCAGGTTTCTATAGGTATGGTCACCAGATTCATCAATATAAATTCTGAAGCGTCTTTCCTCTAACATTGGTCTTGAGTTTGTTTTAATGTTCACCAATGTGCCTGATAAACCTTTCCTTCAGTCAAAAATAATAGCTCAAAAATAACTCTCCCAATTTTGAGACCCGACTCGCATTTTGTGTTTTTCACTTTTCATCCTTCTTCGGTAATACCATAATCTCTTCCTTGTCTTACTCTTTTTTATCTTAACTCTAAAACAGCCACTTTATCGGTTTATCTCCCTATAATTTCTCAAGGTTTCTAATGTTGTATCGGAGAACAGTATATATCTATCTTTTCTGCCTTTAGCTCCTAAGACCTCTTACTCGATCAATTTCCTCTATCATTTCTTTAGTAAGCTCGGAAACAGTTTCTTTTTTGTTGAATTTATAATTAAGATATGCAAATATTTCATTGATTAAAAATCTCATAATGCTATGTAGTTGTTCCACTGAATAATTCAGCTGAGGTAGATCAATTTTTCCTCTATGAACTAATAAATTACTTCTTATGTCTGCTAGAAAATCGACTATTTCTCTGATTTGCTCACGTTCTTGATAAATGGTTTGATACCTTTGTTTAATTGTCAATGAATTCCATCTTCTCGAGATATATTTCTCACCCAAGATTTTGGGTATATTATCCTTGTAATAATGACTTCCACCTCCGAGTAATTCGAAAGGAATCCAGAGTTCGAGGAATTTTACTTCATTCTCGGTCTCTGAGAGAGATTTATTAAGCCATCCAAGTGCTCGTCTTATTTTTTTCTCATTTTTTTTATTTTTATTACCAGAATAGATAATTAGCTTATCTAATTTAAGAATTAAATCTGTGTTTTGAGGACGCTTCCAAGATTCTAATGTGGGAATATCTCCACCCAGAAGAAAAGTTCCTCCAATTTTATTTCCTCCTTCTTTAGATATAACACAACTAAGAGGATTGGCAGTAATGACAACAGGCGAGTCTAATAAGAATGAGAGCAGATCTAATACTCGACGGACTATTTTACAAGCAACATACCTGGCTAAATTTGGTTCCGTAGCAGAAACTTGGTCAATAACTACAAATTCTTTGTAGTTTTTCAGAATGTCTATGAATGGAGTTTTTGTCTCCCTCTTTAAAAAATTGATGGTGGAAGTGAATCTAAGAAATAGGTCTTTAAAGTTAATCATACCATCAGGAGAACGAAAGCCTTTAATGGGGATAATGACCATCCATTTTTTCTCTTTTTCTTGAAGCCTGTTTAAAAAACCGTGAATCTCTTCTTTAACACCTGCAGGAAAGTTGATAACGGTCCTACGAACACTCTTTAAGAATATTCTCTCAATTCGTTCATCTTTAACCCAACCAAGGTAATGCTCGGAAAATTGACAATGTGGCCAGAGTTTCATTGCCTCAGAAATCACTTGCTCTGAGATATGAATATTCTTTTTTTGTAAATATTTACCCAAGATAATGGGAATATTTTCTTCGTAATCACCTATAGGAGAGGTTAAAATGGTATCTGAAAAATCTGTCCAAAGCTCTTCTATATCAACAGAAGCTAATTTCTCGACAATGCCCGAGCTATAAGTTGATTTGAACACCCATTTAGGATGGCTTATGATAAAACCACGAAGTATTTCAAGGTAACCCAGAATCGCTTTTTTGCGCAGTCTATTTGCGTCTTCCTCAGATATCAGAGCTTCGTAATTGATGGTCAGGTTTTCGAAAAAGAAATTGGTAAGTTTTTGATCTAAATCATTAAAATACTTTTTCCAGTAAGTAGGCGAGAACTTATTTTTGGCATCCGGAGCAGGAGGATATCTACTTATATCGTGGATTGATGATTCCCATTTGTCCCATCTTCTCTCAATAACAGCAGATCCGATGTCCTGAGGCTTATCGATCTCAGTAATTGGTATG
Organism: uncultured Clostridia bacterium; assembly: GCA_964543295.1. Lineage (GTDB taxonomy): Bacteria > Aerophobota > Aerophobia > Aerophobales > AE-B3A > AE-B3B. Next base: position 22,982 of record CAZIXA010000019.1, read on the forward strand.
GTATCAAGTAGTTTACATAAGTGATATACCGAGTTTTCTAATAATTCTTGGGCTATTGGTGAATTAAGTGCTGCAAATGCTTCGACAATTTTTTTATCAAGACTAAAACTCTTCGATTCTTTCAATACCGTGTACAATTTTTTGAATTCTTCTTTTTTGGACTTATAAAACCTCTCACCTATTAAGCGATTAACTTCTTTTTCTAAAAGATAAAGGACTATCAATTTCCAGAATTCCTGCAGAAAAACCCATCCTTTGCCTTCAACACTTTTAGGTTTTCTTTCTATGTATATTACTCCCAAAGCTACCCCCTTTTTTTATTTCTTTAATATAGAATTATCACTCTGATAATATGAGATAACCCAATTGATTAATTAGACAAAAGCTTACAAACAAATTGCATTTCTAACTAATCCCCCTTTTATTGTCTTTGAAAAGCCATAATGTCTTATTCTCGAATTTTCTTCTTTGCTCCATTAAACCGGCATACTTCGCCCAATTTATTAGAATTTTTGTAATTCCCTTTGCTGTCTCCTCTTTCCAGCGATTTCCGTACTCTCTATTTAAATCATTTGCTAAGCTCGCAACACTTTTACGTTTTGAAGTTTTTACTATTCTCAGGAACTTATCAAATATTTCTATTTTTCGAATCGAATTACTAAAAATCTTACCTCGTTTCTTACTATCATTGATAAATGATGAGCCTAACGGGGTTAGAATTATCTTATTCTGACTTGTTTTAACAAATCCTATACTAACAGCATCTGTTAAGGCCTTCCCCATTCTTGAACTGCTGACATCCAACTCAGCTCTATTTCTAATGGCATGGTCAACCTCCTTCATAACTTCTTCAATGGGCTTATATTGAATTCGTGGTATAAAGAAACCAGGTCTTCTGTACCTTGCACCAAAAGGATACTTACTTTTAACATCTGAGTTTGGATCAAACTTTTTCAAAATTTCTCTACTATAAATTCCATAATCGGCAAAATCCATCCAACGACCCAAAATTCTTGCATATGTATTCCAAGTTTTTTGATCGGCCTTAATATACGGGAAGATTTCTCTGAAAATATTCGCTATTTGTTTAACATCAATTTTGTCCCTCTCTAGAAATAACTCATTTATCTTGCTTACTATTTTATGTTTTCCTAATTTTTCCTTAATAAGATGTTTGATTTCCTCAGGTAACTCCTCTGCTGCGATTTTTACGTTAAACAAAGGCTTAACTTTATCTTCTTTTATGTCTATGAGGTTTAGGAGTTTAGCATCTTTCAAAATGTTATAGATGCTTTTCTCAGTATATCTTACTTTATCTAAAAGACCCTGCACAGATAATTTGTTTTTTCCTATGAATTCTTTTAGAACTGAAAATAAACTGTTTGGTGCAGTCCTTAGAATATACGTCTCTTCGGCTGGTAGTTTTCCTGTATTTAAATAGTCCTTAAAAATATCCCAATATATATCGTATTTCGGTCCTACGCGAACAATTAAGCGTTTATCTATTAAAGAACTAATAAGTTCTTCGCCATAGATTTCACTAATTTCATTGATAGAAATCGGTGCTTTCTGAGCAATATATTTAAGACTTTCTTGTTCTGGAGATGAAAGTTCCTTTATATCCTCATTAAATAACTCTTGAATATTGAGTAACTTATTGGAGAGTTCTATTTGCGATATCCCTTTTCGCCTCTGTTTTATTATATGAGCGCACAATTTCTTCAATAGCCAGGGCAATCCTTGAGAAAACTCACTCAATCTAAACGCCAGATCTTTTCTAACCTGTGCTTTTATTTCTTTCCTTAATGCTTTAATAATAGCCTGTGTTTCTGCTTCTCCAAACTTTTCAAGTTGGAAAGTCTTAGAGATTCTTACAATATCATCCCTTAAAGTGTAAGGAAAATCATGCGTAATGCCTATTAAATCTGTTTTCCAGGAAAATCCGACAACTATATTATATTGTTTATCATTCAATCTGAGAGCAAAATTCCTTAATTTTTCAAGAATTCCTTCCTGATAAAAAATGTTCTCAAACTGATCGAAAAATATAACTATCGTCTTTTTATCTTTCTTTAGCAACTCATTCATTATCTCCAAATTTTTGAATAACGACTCAGAACCCCCTATATAGAAATCATCTCTTTTCACTTCGAGAAATCTTTTTCTTAAAATCTCATCAAAAATGTATTTCACAGCATATAGAAGAAATCTGGAACTGCTTGCAGTCCGGGCATCTATTGGGATCATTAAAATATCATCCTTTACCTCAGCAGCTAACTTTAAAATGCATGAACTTTTGCCCCAACCTGAATTTCCATTTATAACAACTGCTCTATAACTGGTTTTCGACTCAAGAACGGTATTTAGAAGATTTAAAAACTCATCTACAATATCTTGCCGACCTACAAAATATTCGGAAGAAGCTGGAAATTGGTATTCAAACCAGCTACTACTTCCCCGAATTCGTACTATTTCCTCACCCTCGGTCTTTTCTCGCAATACTTTCGCGCTTTCGATCTTGGGGAAAAGAATTTTAAGATCAGAAAAATCATTAGAAAGATTTTGTAAATAATCAATAAGATACCTTTCTGTGATTATCTCTCCGTTGGCATCTAAAATGCATAAATAATCAGGGATTCCTGTTTGATCATTTATTAAATATTGAAACCAGAAGAATCCTTTTTCTGTATAAATCAATTCCAGATCACCTAATCTTAAAGAATATTTCTCCGAAGCAATTTTCTCAATTATACCTGGCGAAACAGATATTTTGGTTTTAACAATGTATTTAATAATATCTTCCTCCTCCAACACCCTTAGGATCATATTTTTTTCTTCTCTAAAGTAATCGTTATAATAAGCCCTAGCATGTGGATTTAATTGGGGCAAAACAATGAAAACCCCTTGTATAGTTTTATCTTTTAGCCACCTAGCAGCTAGTTTACCGACGAATTTTTGTAATTTGTCCGAGGAAATTTCAGAGCTATGCACTTTACATTCGCCGATAAATGATGTTTTTTCTATTATTTTTTCACCTTCAATATCTATTTCCATCCCCGCGTAATTTACTCTAGTAACGAGCCTTATTTCATAACCTAAAGAACGGAGTAAATCACGACACAGCTTCTCGAAAAGTTTCCCCCTTTTTTCATTTTTTTCTTGGATTGAGTTTCCCAGAGCTTCGATACGTAACATTGCCATCCCTCCTCATCTAATGAACAATTAAAGAACATGTAATAAAAACTCTTTCTATTTAAAAATATTCTATTTTTGAAAGCTCTCCTCTACAATTTTTATCTCGTCTTTGGTTAAACCGTATAGCTTATAAACTATCTGATCTATGAGGCGATCGGTCATTTCTATTTTGTGCTTTAGAGGTGTGATTTTCTGGAGGCTTTTGTCAAATTCAGTGAAGAATCTATCCTGGAAGTCTCGACGAGAGGGGTCAATATGGAGCTTTTTCTTATTCTTCTTAAGGATATTTATTAATTTGTCCACAGTAGTTTCATGATATTTCTTAATTGTAGTTTTTCCTGTTAAGTCTTCTACTTTAGTCCCAACTTCTCTTTCTAGCCATCCCAAGAGACTCCTTGTCTCTTTATTTTTCTCTTTGTTGTATTCAATCATCTTTTCAGCTAAGAAAGCTAGGAGGTCGTGAACGACATCGGACTGCTCGACAAGTTCATCTTCCTTAATTTGAAAATCCCTATTTAACGGATCAGTATTATGCTTTTTAACAAGTTCTCGTTCAGGATTATGTTGCTTCTTAAGACGGTCGTCGATAAAGAAAAGAAGCGAATCCCAGTCGCCGTTTTCAAAGTACTTTTCGTAAAGTTGCTTTCCTTCCTCTACTAACTTTTCTCGCTCTTCCTTTGGAGTGGCGAAGTAAATGCGACGAATAGGCATAGAATCTATCTCATAAGCATTTACATGGTTATTCGTGCTTGTTAGTCTAAATCGCCACTCCCACAGTGATGAATTCAATAAAGCCAGGATAGCAAATAGATCGAGTTGTTTCGGATTCACAATATAATTAATAGTATCAGAACAAAAGTTACCCTTTTCTATTATTGTAGCAATAATTCTTCTCCAATTATCTATAGCAGATCCTCTTTGATAGCCAATCCGAATATAGAGATGATCGTAGGCTTTGGTATCCTTGCCATGAAACACAAGAAACCTTTGAGCATCAAGATACATTGGAATTCCTTGTTTAGGTTTTTCAATAAAATCATACCGATTCACGTGGGCGCCCCGTAAGACAATTTGACCTTTCGGCTCAGGAGATAGAAGCTCCGAATGGCTCGTTAGGTTAACTTCTCCCTGCCGAGATGAGGCGAAATCTCGGAGAGCCCTCTCTCTACACACCTCTATGAGCTTTAGGGCGAGCTGGAAATCCATCATAGTCATATTTGGATAGCAAGGAATACTTAGATTCTCCTTATCAAATACTTCAATCTGATCAACTTTCATATTTAGGGTCGGAGAACTTTTTAAGATATGTTTACCCGGATGGACTCTAAGAGAGAAGGTAGTGGGTATAGACTTCTCAACGGCATACACGCAAGTGGACAATTTTGCCTCCAAAAAAATTCTATCTAACGGGTTATCTTTTTGAGGAAAGGCTTCAATAGTCTTCAAACGATTTTTCTCAAGTATAAACTCACGCAAAGGTTTTGCTTGTTTATCAGCTAATAGAGCCATAGGGACTATGAAACCATGCGTCCCTCTTTCTCTCAATACGTTCAAAGACAGGGCAACAAAGAGACGATAGAGATTTATTTTGCTTCCCATAGCAGGACTATAGAACGGAATAGAAGAAAAGAAGAATTTATCGGGTTCAACCCTTCTCCCTTGTTCCTCCTCAGACATAACATCGTACGGCGGATTCCCCACTACCACGTCAAAACCTGGATTCTCCAGCCTCTTCCCCTGCCTATCAAAGAAAACTTCGGGGAATTCTAGTTCCCAGTGGAAAAAGCGCTTTTCCCTGGCTATCTTTGATGCTTTATCGACAAAATCTTTTACCCATTCCTGAGGAATTCTCTTGCTTTTCCCTAATAAGTAATCAGAGAGAGCATTATAAAGGGCAGGATCGAGTTTAACTCCAAAGTAAGAACTTGTCCATAAATTGCCTACTTCCTGCCACTTGCCTATCCATTTTCTATTTATGTTCTGGTACATTTCCTCCTTGTCTTTTATATCTTCAAGGGTATTGCTAAGTTTATCTTCAATCAAAAAATAATTCCCTACTGCCAATCCTAAGTCTATTGTCATAGGAGATATATCGAAGAGAATGCCCTGTGTGGCTGGAATTTCTTCTCTTTTTTTCTTCTTTCTAAGCTCAGGTAAGTTGGCTAAATCATCAACTCTTGCCCCAATTAAGGAATTTCCACATTTTAGATGATGGTCAAGGAAGTTAAGAGGCTTGCCTTTAGCTACTGTGGAAAGCCAGAGGGAAAGTTTTGCCAACTCTACAGCCAAGGGATTTAGATCAACTCCGTAAATGCAGCGTTCTACCACCTCCCGCCTTGCCCAGCGGATATCATCTTCGCCTCTCTCAAAAGTAGCTTCATCTCGTAAAAGCCAGCCTTGTGTTGAAGGTTCAAAGACTACTTCACTATTTAATGCCTCTACCAAAGCATGAGCTAAAAAGTCTGTAGCTTCAACCAGAAAATAGCCACTTCCCATAGCAGGGTCAAGAACTTTTATCTTCAGTATTTCATTGATTAGCTCACCCGCAGCTTGCCTTAGCTGTTTTTCAAAAACATCCCGATTATAGCCTCTTGAAATTTTAGACTTCTTCTGTAAATCCTGTATTTTTCCGGCTATCAGCTTTTTCTTTTTTTCTATAACCGGTCCTAATGTATTCTCTACGATATATTTGACAATATATTCCGGAGTATAATAGCTTCCACTTGCTTTACGCTCTCCTTTATCGGTTGCCAGATATAGTTCGCCATTTCCTATAATCTCACTTTCTTTTATCCTATTTCCTGAAATCTTTGCTTCCCTTAAAGAAACAAAGACCTCTTTCCCCTTTTTCTTTGCAGCAACAAGGTTCTCCTGAGCAATCTTAACTTTATACTCCAAAAGTCCCTCATAAATGGAACCTAAATGTCTTGCCTCAAGACTTGAATAATCTATGAAAGCCTTATCCCTGGAGCGGCAAAGAAGGTCAATAACCTTAGCGACATAAAAATCAGCAACTTTGTAATCTTCTAAAAAGGGATGTTTTTGTGGGTCAAAAAGGCCACCATTATAGAAGGGAACATCCATTTCAGAATCTCCAGAATTTATCGTGCCAAAAAGCTCCTTAAGTTTATCCCAATAATGGGTATGAGTATGGGATAAAGGAGAATTGCCGTCAACCTTATCTCGGATTTCTTTCTTTATAGAATCAAGGCTATAGCTATCGGTATAAAGCTCATTTTCCTCGAGAGGGAGAAGCCTGCGATACTCAGCATAAAGGGTAAAAAGTAGCCTATACAGTAAAACTAAGGAGTTATCATGGATTTCCTTCAAATTTTCAGGGGCAAGATTATTCCCTGGTGTTTTCAGAAATCCTTCAGCCAAGAACTTTAGGGCCTGATAGACATTTTCCTTAAGTTCTTCACCGACTTTCTCAGCATAATCCAGACTTTCACTATAAACTCTTTGCAGGAATTCCGGGAAAGCTTTCCTGTAAAAGAAAAGATAAAAATATTTAAAATCTTCTAAGTTGCCTTTTTTGAGCAGTCTTTCAAGGTCAATTTCATAAAAAATATCAATCCTCTTGGATGTCTCTCGCTCGTAAAGTCGCCAAAATCTCCCATCAGTCAATATCCCCCAGCGAACTTCGGAGAGCCACAGATAGCGACTCATCTGTAGTGATGGATTTTGAACTTCAAAGGGGTCTCTACCCTTTAACTTCTTATCAAGAGGCCTTCCATATCTCTTAACCTCACCAATAGAAATGGCTTTTCTAATAGACGCCTCTTTTTTGGCCTCTTCAGAGAGATAAAAGGCATAATCTGGCTCCCTCGCTCCTTCCCAGACCTTATCAATCGAAGGATGCGGAGCATAAATATGACCTAATATTCTTAAAATTGGTCTTATAAATTCCTCTTCTAATTGTGATTCTTTGAGGGAAGGAATTATTTTACACTTTTCCTGATAAAGAGATTGTATTCTTTCGAAAGCCTCGTTTAATCTTTCTTTATTCGTATATTTCCATTCATCAGATTGAGGAAGAATTTCTTTTAAATAATGATCGGAAAATAATCTCTGGTTTCTATACGCAGGCATAAATTTTACCTCCTATCCAGGCAATATGACAGCACAAGAGATAAGTTCAGGCATCTCCTCGATAATTTTTCAATTACTGTAGGAGGAAACAGGAATTTTAAGCAGTTGCGTGGCCATAGCGACCTCTTTTATTTGTTTCAGTCACTACTCAAAAGATAAAGAAAGAAGCAGGCGGGAATGCCAATTATATTCTCATCGATGAAAAAATCTTTCCTGGTAACTACTATTCCTTTTTTGAAGACCCGCTTCAAAGTAGTATAATCGGAAGGAGTAATTTTATCCTGATATTTTATCTCTAGCGGTACCTCCTTATCTTCCAGAAGGACAACAATGTCTATCTCTCTATTCTTAGAAGAGCGCCAGTAAAAGGTATTAGCAAGCTTAGAAAATCCTTCAGTAAGGCGGGTTTCTACAGTTCTTGCCAGGTGGTTTAGCACTACCCCCTCTACATTTTTTGCTATCCATTCAAGATTTTCCATCATCGCTTCACCGGCTATGGGAGAGGCAAGAGAAGTAAAAAGTCTGTAGATTAAGGAATCGACAGTATAAAACTTCTTGTTCTTCTTGTTCGAAGCTTGCCAGTTTTTCCGATCAAGAAAGTATAAAATAGTAATCAAGAAAGAATCTGCTAAAAGCTCTACATACTCCCTGGTCGTGTTGCGAGAAGCAACATCCACACTTTTTCCCAAAGACTGCCAGCTTATGGGTGTTGTGTGAGTTAGATAAAGCCTACGAATAATTTGATTCAAAGTAACTCTATTCTTTCCTAATTTCTCAAAATCTGAAATTATAACTGAGGAATAGGTTTCCAGAACATCGGGAGTAATTTCTCCTGAAGAAGATAAACTTTCTACAGCTAAGGGAAAGCCTCCCGTTCGAAGATAGCCATCAAAAAAAGGCTGCAACTCTGGATAAAATAGCTTGAAGGGACTTATTTTTTTGTAAGCCTTTGGGGAGCGAAAAACAAAATCTCTTAGGGTGATATGAGAAAAAGGCAAAGGTAGAGAAAAACCCCGACTATCACAGAATTCTCTAAAACTCATAGGAAGGAGCACCTTATCAGGTGGATACACTTTGCCCCGACGCCCTGGTAATCTCTCTGTCCCTTTTCTTAAGTCTATAGTTGAAGAACCAGTAAGAAGAAAAGAAGTTTTCTCGCCCCATCCTAAATCAATTATTTTCTTTAAAGCGTACTGCCAATCTTCTATAAGAGTTATCTCATCTAAAAAAACATACTTTCGCGGAATTTTATAGGCATTGGAGAATTCTAGAAACTGCTGGAAAATGCGCATAATGTCTTCCGGTTTCCTTTCTAAATCCAGAGAATAATAGAAAATAGACTGAGGTTTGGTCCCGCTTTTCAAAAGACCTCTTATCATGTTTTTAATCAGAGTGGTTTTACCTACCTGACGGGGTCCGCGGAGAGTATACACTACATCTTTTTCAAGATCAAAGCTTACTACCTTTTCTTGCCTGCATTTGATGGATGAATTTTCCACTGCTTTGAGATTCTTATCTGAGTCTATTCTTGCTGCGTCGCTCCACCAAGGATTATGAAATAACAAACTTTCTTCCATTTATACTCCTTATGTCAATAAATTGACCAAAATGGGTATAATTTTAGTCAGTCCATTGACCAAAATAATACACATTCTGTAAATGTCAAGACCTAAGTTCACTTTCTGGCTCTTTTTTCTTTTTCGTTGGAGAAGCAAGCGCGATCTCGTAGGCCATTTGGCTTATATTCTGATAGATTTGTTCAAGAAAGGGAACAATTAGGCGAGAATCAATCTTATCTGATAGGGGCCCCAGCTTTTTTAAAATGGCAAATTTCCTCTTAGGCTCAGCGATATGAAAATGCAGATGTTCCAGGGATGCCCCTGGGCTCACAAATTTTTCTTCATCCAGTTCATCGAGGACTACTTTCTCCAAAGCTTCCTTTTCCTCGATTGTTGAAGGCTCTTTTTCTGGAAGATCTGTTAAGCTTCGCGCTGTTCTCAGCTCCTCTAAGACTTTTTCTTTTGTCCATCCCCTTAACTCAAAAAGCAAGAATGGGTCACGGTCAAATGCCTCTGCTAGGATATAATGTGTGGCAGCAATATGTTTACAAGGGTTAGCCCAATCAGGACAGGAGCAGTCTGTTTTAAGCTCAGTTGCTCTGGCAGGAAATAGAGAAAGACCGCAGCTATTAAATACCTCATCTATATTGGGTGGCATCTCTCCCATGAGAAGTTTAGCCGCAAAGATAGCGCGCCTGGCTAGTGCTTTTGTTGCTTTCTGCCACTGTTTATTAGTCAAAGCCTTAAGTCCTATTCTGACTCTGTAGGGAGTTCGTCTTGTTCCCTGTACTTTAGCTATCACTTCCCCAGGGGTAATTATCAAATCCTTTACCGCGCCTCTGCGAGCGTAAGTGCGGCCACGCGGCAGCCTGTTTGAATAATAACTGCCTAGAATTTCTAATGCTTCTATCCACTTCTTAGCCCACCAGGTTTTCCCAAATGCTCCCCTCTTTGCCATTATTCCTCCTCCGAATCAATGGTAGCCTCGCTACTCAAGGTCAAAATTTCACGGAGCTTATCATTAGACATTTCATAGACTTCAGAGTCTTATTACTATTAAGAGCGTCCAGGAGAGATTTTATATTCCCTGTAGCAATTACTTCCACGGGAGACTGGAGATCAGGATATTCTTTTTTACCCAGAAGGGTGGCAGATAGGGCTTCCTGGAGTGTCAATTTTCCTGAGGCAGCAAGATACTAAGACCTGACTGTTGCAATAAAGGGACAGCATCCTGGATAAAACTCCAGGTTTCATTAACATCTATTTTCACCGAGGATGGTCTAGCTGTTTTTAGGCTCTTAGTCAAAGGTGGAAAGATATTAGAGGCCTCAGCCAATCCCATTAGAAGTCTTTCCTGAGGTTCCTTGAAAGTGCGGTTCAAAAATCTTAACTCTTTTTTAGAAGATTTCCATACCTTCTCAGAGGGAACAAGAAGACTAGGGTCATCAACTGCCTGAAGCAAGTAGCTTATTTGCCATTTGCCATCATCTTTTGAAGGAATGGAAGGCGTTTCTAATCGAAAGCATATTCTGTAGTCCTCCCATTGAAGAGAAGTTGCCACAGGTCTTAACCATCTATTCAATAACTGAGGAATACATCGTTCACTGAATCCTTTAATGGGAAAAATAGAATTTGAACCGGTCAATGACTTTGCGAACCGAGTGTCCCAGACCTCGTCAAAAGATTGAAGAATAAACCTTTGCTCATTTCTTTCTTCAAAAATTTTATAGCTATGGCGAACTAAACTATCGGCAGCCTCATCAAGAAATTTTTGCAGAATAATTTTTGCTGTATATACAGCGGGAGAGCTGTTTTTGTCTTTTTCTCTATAAGCTAAGCTGTGAGCAGCCAAAGGCATAGCTTTTGTTAGTTTTGCCAACCTTTCTCTATCCTCATCTATCCATAATGATATTCTCCAGCCTGCCTTAAAAGAACCTTGAGATTGTGGTGTAAGAGATGGTATCATCTGACCTTTGACAAAATTTAGAAGACCACAGCATCGCTCAAGAATAGCGGTTAAACAGTAATGGTAAGGATGGAAGGCCAACTCTTTATCCTAAATATTTTAATATTCTCTCCCTATCCTCACCTTTCTTATCACCCTCGTAATAAATTTCAATTAATTCAATTTTATCGTTTTCCTCAAAATAAGCATAAATTACCCTGATACCAGATTGAACCCCTTTGCCCTTTAAAGAGCGACAGGCAAATTTCTTCCCTTTATAGATTTTAGGGTTTTCAATTTGTAAACCGGGAATTTGGAAAATTCCCCTGTTATCGATCTTCAATTTATGATAAAGATTCAGCTCGTTTTTAATAAAGATTTCCAGGTCATCTTCAAGAGTCTTAAATCTTTTGAGAAGTTTTCTCATATCCCTCTCAAATTCAGGAAGACGGGAAATTTCATGAAACATCTTCACCGTATTCCCTTACTGAATAGGGAGGGGTTCTGTAAAAAACAGACTCATATTCGATAATTTCCCCATCTTCTGTTGTTATCCAGGGAACATCGTTGTGGGAATATTCACTTATTTGAGCGGCATTCATATCAGAAAGTTTGTTCAAAACGTCGTCAATCACTTCAATTTCGTTTGCCTTTAATTTAGAAAGATCAGCTTTTCTCAAAGGTAAGTACTTGGTTTGTGGATAATTGAAATAACTGCTTTCAACTTTCATGGTGTCTTCATCTTTAATCATTTTCTCGGATATTTTTTTGAATTCTATGGGGGTTGGTCCGTAGCGATTCTTAATATATGTTGCGCCAACTAATTGTTCTTCATACTTTTCATAGAAATCGAAGTCAATAAAGTAAAGAAGCTTATAGATTACAGTCTCTCCAATATTGGGTTTTGAACCAACTTTGTTGAGGATATAAAGAAAAACCTCTTTGAATTTCTCCAAATTCTTTTGAGGGACATTGATTCTAATTTGAGGTTTTACTTTCCTTCCTTCCTTGCTTTCCCTCAAAATTACCTCTGGTTGTTTTTCCAAATCCAGTAAACTTTCTACAGAAAGGTTAAATATCTCTGATAGTTTTATCAATTCATCAGCAGAAATTTTTCTTTCTCTATTTTCTATTTGGGATATTGTCGGACGTGAAACCTCTAATAACTCGGCAAGTCTTTGCTGACTAATTCCAAATCGTTGCCTTAATTCTTTAACTCTCTGAGCAAGTTTTATATAGATTTTATTCATTTTAACACCTCCTTTCTCGGCCTATCTTTATATTATACTCATGTAAGATATTTTGTCAAGAGGATGTTACATTTTATTTCATATACCTCGTATGGTCACTTTTGCCATATTATCGCTACCATCTCTCCTTTCACAACTTACCTTGATCATCATTTGAATCCTTGCCTGTCGATACTGCTTTTAACTGGGATTACCAGATCAATCTCTATGGCTTGGCTGATTTTCCGAGGATGCTGATATCTAGGGTACAGATGGAATGCTTCTGGAGGGAAAGAATTTGGAATACATAGTAAACTACTCTCGCGATCATGACCGCAGAATTGGGGCATCTTCAGTCTAAACCGTGTTACTTCCGAGGTGGTGAAAAAACCTCCACCATTTCAGAATCTTCAATAAACTGGGAAGAATGTTTGATATTTCCCGGGATTAAATAACTATCCCCCTCTTCTACAAGGTATTCCTTATCGTTCACCCTCAGTTTAAATTTCCCTGAAAGACAATATCCTGCTTGCTCGTTTGGATGTTTATGAGCTCCAACTCCATCACCTTTTTTGAATTGCATCAGTGTTAACATCATCCGCTCACCCACAGCCCCAACTAAAAAGTTGAATCCTATGAACTTTTCTACCCGGTAGTCTTTTCTCTTAATTACCATATCTTCGTCTCTATTTAGTTAAATTGTTGTCAAAAATATCTTAATGACTTTTCTCTAAATCCTTATAACCTTGACCGTGTTTCCAGCCTATTCCCCAATCCATATAATCGGAATATCTTCCAAACCCTTAAGTTCAGGATCGCCTGTAAGAAGATCGCCTTCCTGAGTAATTGCTGTGGCTATGGCAAAAGCATCAGCGTAAGCAATGGGATAATTTACCTTAAGTGAGGCTGCCATGAAAACAAGCGAATTTGATACCGGGATAATCTCAATGGGATTCTCTTTTATCTCACCGATGGTGTCTTTAGCTTCCTCTTTGCCTTTTCTCCGCCCCAAAATGTAAAATACCTCCCCAAGATTTATAATGTTGACGAAAAGCCTGATTTTTTCAATTTCGCTCTGTCCAATTAAATTTTTTATTTTTTCCTCTAAATCTGTATCACCGCTTACCCAATTAATGAGGTCCCTCACCTTCTTTCCTTGAGGTTCACCCTGAAGCCAGGCAATAATAGCCCAGGAATCGAGAATTATGTTTTTTATCGTTGAGTTCCTCGGCTAAGCTCTTTTTCTACCTCTCTACGATGTTCTTTTTCTAAGTCAGCAAGAAGATTAATACCTCGGTATTTTCCATAAAGCCTGTCTGGAATATTCTCCTTTATCGGCCTCAGTTTTATTTCATCTCCTTCCAATTCTATATTAATTTTGGTGCCGGGACGCAAACCGAGAATCTCTCTTACTCCTTTTGGGATTACAATCTGTCCCTTGGTCGATATAGTTACGATAGCCATTTATCTACACCTCCTAGTTCTTACTATGAATGTAAGACAAATAAACCAATTGTCAAGAGCAACTCCTTCCACATATCTTTCTATCTTCTTAATAGCTTCAAGTATGTCATCAACATAGACTCTGCAATTTCTCTTCAAATATACACCGCCTCTTTTAATATTCTATTCTTTATGTGAGGTTTCAATGTTTCCTTCAAATGGTCGCTGTCCCTATTTTTATAAGGTGACTGTGTCAAATGTTGAGACCTGACCCCATTTTCAATTGGAAATCAACTCAGAGCTAGTCCTTGATTAACTCGTCAAGATCCTTGAGCAGTCTGGAATTGATGCTCGGCCTTTCGTAGGTTTCGGTGCCTATAATCAAATCACCTTGTTTCCAGTAATAGTTAGAGCCGGAGGGAACTCCCCAGTTAATCTCACCTGTTTTGGAGTCTACCAGATCCACCCTGCCCAAAATAGCATTTGACCATTTTCGGGAGATCTCATCCATTACCGCGGAGCGCTTCTCATAGGTCTGGCGAATTATCCTGGCCACGTCATCAGCAGACTGGCTGATCATCTGAGATCTTCTAATTTGTTCTTGGGCTTCTCGTACAGCCCAAGCTGGATCAATCCTGAAGGTATCATTCATTTTATTTGCTATCGCTTCAAGCTGCTCGAGCTTTTGGGAAGGTGCATTATAGAGAAGCACATTTGCCTGCCACAATCCCGAGGGCATTCCGGGAGGTCTTATGAGTTGCGTGAATACAATAATTTTTCCTTTTACCTTTGCACCCTCCACTGTACCTTCAACTTCAGCTTCGGCACAGCTTTGAGAAACGTCGAACCAGGGAATCTGAGGAAGACTTTTGAGCAGGTCCGGCCTATCTCGGCTAGAAAGGATTTTGGTATCAGGATAATATTGCTTTATTTGAGGCAAGAGCCATTCCCTAATGTAGCTCTGCCCGGGTAGATAATGGTAAACAATCATATCCTGCGCTGCTCCATAGGAAGGATTATACCTACTTCCCTCTATGAATCCTGCCATTGATAATGTCTCATTGGGCTCGGCAAAAAGTGGGGGAAACGGAGCATAGTAAGACACAGCCGTTATTCCCTCTGCATCCTTCTTTATTTCCAGGGCTACTGCCGCGTCAATATAAGGGCGAACAATTCCTCCCTTCACCTTCCAGCCTTTGGGAACCTTCAAGATAAAGGCTCCCTCGTTGGGGTCCTTATAAGTGATAAATTCATCATCCGGGGGGACTATTCTAGAGGCATCACGCAAGGTGGGATCTACTTTAAAACTGGAGAGAATTCTTACCAGGTTAGCCCTCGACTGAGCATATGTCTCCAAAGGAGATACAAAGCCGGAAAGCATCACTCTTTTCCCCTCTCGGCTGCAAAGCAAGACTCCTTTGTATTTTATTCCTCTATCGCTGTAGCTAAATTTTAGAGCCATAGTTCCTTGCACAGTGGACAGCTCTCTTAAAGAGAGTATCTCAAGGTCGGGATATGATTCCTTTAAAATAGTGACCATACTATCCACAACATTCTTAGTTGTACCAGCTTGCCTCAAAGTGACGGGCCAGATCCAGGCCATGGGACCTATCATGTTCTCGACGTCCTTCCCCACCACAATGCACCCTCTTCCGATGACTCTTACTCCCCAGCCCTCAGGACAGTCCAAAGAAAATCCATGAGGGTCCTTATGGGTAACAAAGCCACTCACTGAACCTGCGCAAATTAGAAAAACAAAAACGAGGATAGCTACTTTAATTTTCTTGTTCATAGCGACTCCTTTTTTTCTAAGTGACCCAATCAATCCTGAAGATATTCTCACGCATTTTTGGCCATTTGGTGGCACCGCTCTTTCCTCTATGTGAGTATAGCCTGCCGTCTTAAAGGCAATAACCAGGAATTGTTTTGTCAAATGTTGAGACCTGACCCCTGTTCATTTTTAGGGGAGAGGTAATAGTTTCACTATTTCTTTTACTTGCTCAAACTCTGGATCTTTGTGAACTAACCTAGCTTCTTTCTGCCAAGCGGTTGCTATAATCCAGGAATCAGCTACTGAATTGTCAAGCTATCAGCTTATTTTACAAGTATTTTATTTTTTTACAAGTTAAATTGAATTTTTCATAAGAGATGGCGCGGAGACTTGCAAAATTTTCGAAAATGAGTCAAAATAATAAAGCTCATTTCAATCCCGGTAAAGAGCCATGAAAAAGAGTAAAAAAAGAAGAGAGAGAAGAAAAAAAGAAGAGCTTTCTTACTTAAGATTTAAGAGCTGGGAGCTCATGGAAGAAGCAAGATATGCTCTAAGGAGAAAAAAGAGAGACCTGGCTATAGACTCTCTTCTCAGAGCCATCAGGATTAATCCAGAGTTTCTGGAAGCTCATCTTTTTTGGGCTCTATCTACAGTAGTAAGCAAGAATATAACGAGGCTCTGAAGTTTTTATTAAGAGCAAAGCAGATAGATCCTGAATGCAGAGAACTCTATTACGAGTTAGGTTTTGCGGTGGTATACTAAATAAGTGTGTAAATTCTTGAAAGCTTGACCCATAAAGAAAAATGGCTTATTCTT
>CAZIXA010000020.1:0-37458 GCA_964543295.1 uncultured Clostridia bacterium
TCTGCCGAGGTTTACTTCATAACAATTGAGAGAAATTATTGAAATTCCTATACCTGCACATATCACTTATTCAAAACCCCCAATACGATCCTTTGCCGAAGGATTAAACTAAAGCTCAGCAGTTGTCAATCTGTCTAGAGGGCTCTGGTGGAGATCTCATTTTTTGATGCAGAAGGCGATAAAGCAGAAAACTATCTAAATTTAACCTCAATTTCTTCGTCTAAATTAAATTTAGTACCCTCTATCCCCTGAAGGAGTTTTTTAAAGTCTTCCTTAGTCTTCGGTTTTTCCATCTTGCTTAGCATCTGTAGTTTATCCGGGTGAGAGAGAAGCTGCTCCACATCAAAGTCCAGCAGGATAATACGGTTTTTATCCCACCAGTCAGCATCAGTTGTTTCAATCTCCTCTCCACATTCAATAACGATTTGCATTCTCATCCCTTTCATCATCTCTATTAACTGAGCCAATTGTTCCTCATCGGCCTGAGTGGATTCTTCTTTTTCCTGAGCCTCTTTCTCTATTTTTTTCTCCTTTTTCTTCTCATGTTCTGCAAAGTGTTGTCTAATCTGGAGAGAAGAAGACCTCTTTCCTTTGTTAAAACGAAAGGTTATGGGAGTGTTGGTTCCCGGTTTTTTCATCACCTCTTCTTCTTCAGCTTCTTGGGGGTTCAAGATAAATTTATCGATATTACTAATTTTATAGGTGGCTACATAGCCAACCATTTCCTCTTCAAAATCCTTTACTTCTCGAGAGAGAAATTCTACTCCCTCTCCCATTTGTTTTGCTTTTTCTCTAAATTGCTCTTCGGGAAAGAGATTCTCCCGAGAAATCTTTTTTTGCTTTTCTTTTCCTAAGTCCATCATACTCTCAGCAAATCCTTTAATTATCTCCATTACCGAAGGAGAAAATTTGACCGTCTCCACCATCATTCCCGTTCCGTCACGGTTTACCTTAACTTCCTGAGAGATTTGCATACAACCGGAGGCTAAAATTCCCACCAACACCAACGACAACACGACTAGGGCTGACTTTACTTTGTTCATAAAACACCTCTTTTTAAAATAGTTTGTTTATCCCTTTTTTATTAAATAGACCTTCCTGTCTAAAGTGATCCTGAGTTATGCTTGGTCGATTTATCAACTTTTTATCTTCAACAAATTTAAAAGCAACACTTTGAACAGGTTTATTATGAACTATAAAGGAATTCCTTCATCCGTCGATCAAAAACATCAGCAGGAGTTTTCCCAAAAATTCATGTCGTTTTTCCCCAAGACACTGAATTAAAGAGGAAGTAAGAAGATGAGAAAGTGGAAAAGGACTTTCTGTGTGACAAAGCTTAAGACCTTAGATAGAATTTGTGGAAACTCCCAAAATCAAGAAAGGATCCGGACAGCTCTGATGAAAATTATTTTTTCGATGCGCAAGACGAGAAATAATTCAAGGATAATTAGAAAAGAGCAGAGCCTCAAAGCGGAAGGTAAACTGCCTTAAAAGGCAACATGCGTTATAGGATTTCATCCGCAAAATGTCTGTTATTATTTAGGAGCCGTGCACTTCAGTATTTAATTTAACGAAGGAAAATTATTAGTCAACCCTCATCCAAACTCGTAAGGCTTTTTTGACACGGCCCACTTTTCCGCTAAGCTTGGATAGGTTACGACGTTCCTATCTTCAGAACTACTAATGTGAAGGAGACAAGAAATGGCTAGGAAAACCATAGAAATGATAGTAAAAAACGGCTAAAGTAGCATAAGGCTGAAGTAGCTGTGCTTTGGCTCATCATTGCAACAGGGGCTATTCTTATACTAGCTGGGATAGTTGTATATCATTATGTTGATAACTTGAGCATTACTCGATATGTTTTTGGAGTTACTGCTGGAAATTTCATTATCTCTCAAGTGAAAATGTTATGTAATTTTGCTAAATTTTTGGGAATTGTTTTTTCTCTGACCGGTATTGCTGTCATAATCCTCACATTGGACAGATTTTCCTTTACCAGAGCTGCACATGGAATGGCCTCGGTTACCAGGAAAGACATACTATATTTTTAAACTCCTGGATAGACAAAATCAGGCTAAATCAATGTTTTATGCTGTTTGACAAGAAAAAAGAACGCAATAGAGTGGTCATAGAGGCATTTTCTCAAGGTAAGGCAACCTATAATATAATAAGAGACTTGGGGGAAATAGGGATAAGGATGCGCTTATACCCAGCCAAAAAGTGTAACGCACTAATTATAAAGCTCTGGAATGAACGTAGCAGCGCTTCTTGCCTCACGTTCGGCTCGGCTATATAAAAATGTATAGGGGTTTATGCTGATTGATGAGAGAAAATAAGGCGACAAGGAGGTGAAATCAGGCGTATCTGTTATCTAGGCAGTGCATAGACAATTTATATATCTTGAACTTACCATCAATTGGGCAGTGTATTCGGACCATTTCGGATATGAATGAGTTAAGGGAAATTTTGATGGCATAATAAAAGGAGGTGCCAAATGGCAGCGGTAAAGAAACTTCATCCCGCATTTCAGCAGAGTCACTACCTATTTCGCAGGAAGGTATTTAAGTTATTTGGGGGAGCTTTTCATGTGTATGACGAGAACGGGAACCTTCTTTTCTATTCAAAACAGAAGGCATTCAAATTAAGGGAGGATTTCCGGGTCTACTCAGATGAACGTGGGATGGAAGAACTTTTGACCATTAAAACCCCCCAGATTCTTGATATTGGGGCAACGTATAATGTTCAAGATGCAACGACAAGTGAGGCTATTGGAGCCATAAGGCGAAAGGGCCTTAAATCCATTATTAAGGATGAATGGATTTTCCTTTCTAACGAAGGTCGAGAGATTGGAAGACTAACTGAAAGTAGCATAAAAGGAGCCCTTTTGAGGAGGTTCATTAATTTAATTCCACAAACATATGTTATCGTCTCAGCAGATGGTAGAGAAGTTGCTGAAATTAAACAACATTTTAATCCGTTTGTACTCAAGTACAGCATGACAATAGTGGAGCCGCGACCTTCAATTGATCGAAGGCTTTTGATATCATCAGGAATCCTGCTAGCCGGTATTGAACGAAGACAGCAATAGTCTCATTTTGAAGAAGTGTCTTTAACAGACGGACGGCACGTCGTACCGGTAGAATTGGGAGAAATAAACTCAAACCTGCTTGTGTATTAACATCAGGCTAGTTTTTATATCCAAAAGCTGTTCGTCCAGCTCAACGAACGATGAACCGAAGCAATGGCCCGCTCTTTTGTGAAAATCTCACTGGATCAATACAAAGATCTGGATACACTAAGGAGAAAGAAGGCAAGTTTCAACCAGATAGCTTCTTTCTCATTCCCTCCTTGATGGTGGATCTTCCTGATGACTGGCAGGACAATTTTACTGGAGCAGACAATCTAAAGTGTCTAACCTTATATCCTTCCGAGGATGACTTAAATCTCCTATTAGTAGAAGTGAACCGTGTCAAACGTGGCAGGGTAATAACGAGCTCCTCGCATTTGATAGGAGGTGACAAATGCCTTCGGCGACTAGGCCAATGGGGTAAATTCGAAGCTTTTTAGTAGATGAATTTACTACTTTTATTTTGTTTTGAACTTAAATTCTTTCTCTCTAAAAAGCTTTACGCAGGCATCTACTACCTGAGAATCGTAGAGAGTGCCTCTGTTCTTTGAAATTTCTTCTAATGCCTTGTCGATGCCAAGAGCTGGTCGGTAGGGTCGGTGAGAAGCCATAGCCTCCACAACATCAGCTACACCCAACATACGTGCTTCCAAGAGAATGTCTTCACCCGAAAGACCGTGGGGATAACCGGAGCCGTTCATTCTTTCATGATGTTGAAGGACTATCTCGGCTACGGGCCAGGGAAATTCAATTTGCTTCAAAATATTGTAGCCGACTAGAGGATGAATCTTGATTAAATTGAACTCGATATCGGCTAAGCGAGTGGGCTTATTGAGAATTTCAGCTGGCACTCCTATCTTACCGATATCATGAATGGTTCCAGCCATCCGGATACCATCAATCTGGTCCTTTGAAAGCTTCATTTCTTTGGCTATAGCCCGGCCAAGATCAGTCATCCGTTGTTGGTGACCTGCCGTGTAAGCATCCCTCGTTTCAACGGTCAATGCCATGGCCTGGATGGTCGCCCCCAAGGCTCTTCGCAGCTTCTTAAGAGTACCTTGAAGTTCTTCGTGAGTTTTCTTGCGCTCGGTGATGTCCTTGTAAATTCCGTACACTCCAATCTGTTTACTGTCTATGATTATTGATGCACCAGTGATCTCAACAGGTATCAAACTTCCATCTTTTCGCTTACGAACAGTTTCCACTGTGGATATCTTTCCTTCATCGTATTGCTGGGTGATTCTTATAGCTTCAGAAAGCTTCTCTCTTGGTACTATTATTTGATCGATATCCTTCCCTTTTATCTCTTCTAGAGTATATCCAAACATTTCCGTAAAGCTCCGATTTACATCTATGATTTTGTGATTCAAATCTGCAGTAGCGATTCCCTGACGGACACTTTGGAACAATGCCTCGAGGTGTTTCCTCTCAGATTTCAACGCCATCTCAGCACGTTTGCGCCTAGTGATGTCTCTGGATACGCCCACAAATCCTACCGGTTTGTCATCCGCGTCTTTCATAAGAGCTACGCTCATCTCCACAAGAATTCTACCGCCCTCCTTGGTGATAATATGATACTCTCGACCCTTGACGTATCCCTTTTCCAGCACTTCTTGGATACGCGCAAACGCTTTTTCTCGGTCTTCAGGAGCGATAAAATCTAAGGAGTTTTTTCCAATTAACTCTCTTCTGTCATCCGTGCCGTACATTTTCAGGGTAGATTTATTTACATCTATGATTTTTGCATCTAAATCACTGATAACAATGCTATCTGTAGATATCTTCATAGCGTTAGATAGGCGGACCAATTCTTCTTCTGCTTTTTTGCGCTCGATGACTTTCCCCAATCGCTCAGCAATAGCGTTAATTAGACTCCCCTCTTTCTTGAGGAAAGGTCCCTCATAGCTTTTTGGTTTTTCTTCGAGGTAACAGAGTTCTAAAGTGCCAACTTGATTGCCGTACACAGTAATGCCGGCGCTCTGTTTCCAGATGGTTTCTTTGTAGTTTTTGGTTTTAAATATTTGATCTTCCAGAATGATTCGTGCACAAGCGATTTCCGGATATTGCCAGCTAGGAGGAATGAGATTAACTATTTCCTGAAATATCTCCTTCAATGAAAGGTTCTGCCTCTGGACAAGATTAGAAATACCATAAAGATAGTTCAGTTCCTTGGTTCGCTCGCCAAGATCGTGCGTTTTCTTTTGCAGTGCTTCTTCTAGCTCCTTATGGTCAGCTCCTGATTTTTCTAATTCATTAATCCGTTGGCGCATTTCCACCAATTCATTTATAAGCTCATTTTTGGTCCTATCTTTATCCTTCATCTTGGAGACCTCCTCAAGCAGGAAGTTATTTTCACCTAACTCCAATATATCCGAGCTTTACCTCCTATGGTTTTTCTTCCTTTTCTATGTATATTAAGCCATTGGTTAACTGGGTGAGAAATTTTAGCCTTTCCTGTTTTTCCATATTCAACTCCTCTTGTATTGCGTAGTAATGTAGACCTCAGAACTTGAGTTATTATGATATTGGGAAGAATCTAATTTTATTCTTGTAGATATTAGTATATATAGTATGTATCAAATGCCTTGTCAATCCCTCTTTTCGCAAAAGTTCCCTCCAACGCTGTATAACTCTACATTACAGAGATTCGCGCCTCAAAAGTCTTACCTTTAGTTCCCACCTTAAACCAGCCTAAATGTCCAAGAAATAAGAAATTGTTGGAGGCCGGAAGAAGAGGAAATAGAGACTTTGGAAGTTCGGAATTTTGTTAATGGCGTAGTTTTACATAGAAGGCGACAAATGGGTATCAAAATGGAGCAGAGCCTCAAAGCGGAACGACTAAACTGCCTTAAAAGGCAAGATGCGCTGCCGGCTTTCACCGCAAATGCCTGTTATTCTCTACGAGATCTCTGTTCCAAAAGCTAATTTAACAGAAGAGAGTCATTAGTCAACCCTCACCCAAACCCCCAGGACTTTTTGACACGGGGCGCTTTTCAGCTAACATAAGAATAAATTCTTCGGGAATAATCAACTAAAACAGGAAGTAGCACAATGAACAAAGCTGAGTTAATAGAGGAAGTAGCCAACCAGACAGGGCTAACAAACAAAACATCTAAGGAAGCAGTTGGTGCAGTAATCTCAGCCATAGCCGACTACCTAGCCAGGGAAGAAAGAGTGACTTTAGTTGGCTTTGGCATTTTTCAGGTTCGGGAAAGAAAGACAAGAAAAGGGGTTAATCCTCAGACAAGAGAAACTATTCAGATCCCAGCTAAAAAGGCACCTAAGTCTGCTGCAGGCAAAGCCCTAAGGGAAGCAGTAAGGTAAAGTAGCAAGGCACAAAACATTACCTCACCCTATAAAATTCTTTATATGAGGCTCCTATAGGCCTGTTTGGAAGAGGAAAATGGATAGGTTGGCCTATTTTTACAAATAAGCCAATTTTAGGTGGGATAGAAGAAGGGGTGAAGAAGATGCAAGCACCATTAGTTAAAGTTACTTGGAAAGTTATGTTAGTTCAGGGTATCTACCTAGCTGTTATTGGGCTACTTTGGATATTCCTAACACAGACTATAGTTGCACCTACATTTGCTTCGTTTACGGCACAGAGTTAGTCTGATTTTTTGGCTAGCAATCCAAAGCCAGCAGAGCCTACTCACAATAGTGACCAAAGTGGCTGGGGCATGGGTTTTTGTGATAGCCTTTCTCACTATCCTCTTTACTATGCAACCCATGCGGTGAGTCCCCTGTTGGCGCTTGCTAAGAAGGAAGTCGAATCTGTGGTGTGTCATGGCTCCGGGACAATCAGAAAAGAGTATATCGAAAAGTACAACTCTCCCTTCGCCATCGAAACCGCTCACCTGAAACTCCGCGACTCCGACCTTACATGTGAGGTCAAGAGGTCGCTGTTTGACACAATCAGACAGTACAGAGAAAGCTTCGACGTATATGGCACAAAGCTTTCCTTTGAATGGGAGCAGATTGTAGGTGAAGGATCTGTTATTTATTCAGGATATGAAGATGCAAAGAGAATAGAAGTTCTGGACTACGGACACCTTTTGCCAAAAGAAATTGCACCATACACAATAAGAGGAGTGTATGATGATGAACACCTGCCTTCTCTTTCAGCCAGCTTTCCTTAACTCACCTTATTCTTAGCTTCCTTAGCAAAAACTTTCCTCCGCATGATCCTGGGGCAGTAGACTAAAAAAGGATCAGAGTTGAAGGAATTCAAGAAAAAGAGTCTTATTGCACTATTTTGCGGCGACACTTTGCACTAAAATAGAGCAAAACACATTAGCTCAGCTATCCCGGATTCTTTAGGAGATAAATAAATTTTGTGTAAGAATAGCTTATAGTAGTTTCCGGGATCTTACTTCAGAAAACGGTAAGAAAATTGCTCTAAGAATAGTTGGCATTCCGGTTACACAGCAGGGAACGAGGCGAGGAGGTGAGATTACCGAAGACAAAGTTGATAAAGGCTCTGTCTGTAATCGTGGCACTAAGGTCAGGAGAGGAGTGAGAAGCTTCAAAAATGCTTAGTTTAAGGAGGCAGTTAAAATGAAGAAAACTTATAAATGGGTTCGAGCTCCTGTTGCCAACCATGCAGAAGCATGCAGAAGTTTGATTTAGAGATTATGGCTAAAGGTTGGGGGAAGAGGGGGAAGAGAGAGCAAGGGGAAAGAAGGAAGTGTTCGTATTTTTAGAAATTACAATAATAAGGAGGGTAAAATGAAGGTGGTAATAAATGTTGAAAGGTCCCAATTGCGGGGGGTGTTGCAGGAGTTAGGGGGAAGTTTTTCTGACATGGATGTTGTGATCAATGTAAAGGAAAAGGAATCAAAGGAAGAGGAATTAGAGGAAAAACATCCAAGCTATGAGAGTCTCACTACAGAAGATCTTGAACGGATACAAGAGAAGCAAACGGAGATGGAGAGAAAGGAAGAATATCCAACTTAAAAAAAAGCTCCCAGCAATCGAGTAGTGACCCTCGTTGCTGGGAGGTCGTACTAAAATCAGAATTAAAGCTCCTCTATCAAGAGATTTCTATCAAGCCAGTTGTGGCATAGAGGGTTATCTTTGTAGAAGGGAACTGATCAAGGAGTCTTGAAAGATGGAAAAGAAAGGAGGAGGCTGGGTATCAGCCGTAATAATTGGAGTGCTCCTCATAATAGCTATCGTATTAGCTGTTCTTATGGCTTAGGTGAACCTAACTAAGTGGACGGGTGGAGTGCGCGTAAACTTTAGTTGGCAGAGTGAAGAAATAGCTGAGCTCAAAGACAAGTTGCAGTCGTCTTTTAATGCTCTAATGGATGGACTTGAAATCTTTCGAAAGAAATTAGCTAAGGCAATTGAAGAATATTAGGTAGGTTTGATCTCCGATCCTTATGATAAGATAACGATGCAGCCGGCCTGCAAATTCTGCTAGCTTAACCTTCCTTCATCTTCTTAGGCTAGGCAGTATTTGTGCAGCGGAAAAGAGCAAAAGTCTTCGTGTCGGGGTAGGACTTCACTCCCCCCCCCAAAGACTGGCCAAGATTACATATACACTAACTTATATATCCCCAAATATCTCCGGACTCCGCACCTTAGCTCTAATAAGGCGGGCTCCTTGGGCCGGGCAGACCATGACCCTGCCGGGGCTAAGTCGAGTCCTTAATTTCACCACGATTCTAGTTCAAGATCCAATGTCGTAGGTACGACATTCCCCCAAGTCCTCATCACCAGAAAACTTTTCACCACCGCGATTAAAAAATACCCACTTTAAATACCGTCAAAACATACCTCACAAAAAACGTCTCAAAACAGGGCTATTTTGACATTATATCTACGAAAATTGACAAGACCAAAAACTGCTATATGTTAACACTACGCATAACGAGGAGGAGAGTTATGGATACAGAAAGTTATCAGTTCAAGTTAGGGGATTTTGAATGTGTTTCCATTAGCGATGGTAGCCATGATTATCCGCTTCAAGACTTTTTTGCTAACGTGCCAAGAGAGCAAATTGAAGAGCTCCTTCGTCAACGCAAGCTGCCAACAGACCATATCACGACGCCGTTTACCTATTTGTTTGTCAACACCGGAGAGCATCGAGTGCTCGTGGACATGGGAGCAGGCAATTTGTTCCCCACCACCGGCAGGCTCCTACCAAACATGAAGGCAGCAGATATTGAACCTGGGCAGATTGATACGGTAATCATCACCCACGCCCATCCAGACCATATTGGTGGTACTCTTGATAACGAGGGCAATCCGGTCTTCCCCAGCGCTCGCTACTATATCTGGAAAGACGAATGGGATTTCTGGTTCTCAGAGATTGCATTCGTGAAAGCCCCCGAGATGTTTGTCAAAATAGCTCGCAGGAATCTCAAACCAGTCAAAGACCGGGTGAGTCTTCTTGACCATGAGTCGGAAATTCTGCCGGGAATCTGTGTGATTACGGCCCCTGGACATACACCGGGTCATATGGTTGTGTCCGTTTCCTCTCGTGATGAGCAGCTGCTGTATATTGGCGATACCGTGCTTTATCCCCTTCATCTGGAGCATCCAGACTGGACCCCAATCTACGATATCCTACCTGAGAAAGCTGCTGCCAGCAAGCGCCAAATCTTTGACCGTGCTGCGGCCGAAAAGGCATGGGTGATTGGACAGCATTTTCCTCCCTTCCCCAGCTTGGGTCATGTGATCAAGAAAGGAAAGGGATGGAAATGGCAGCCGATTGAGATGACGGGTTAAGGTATCAATGAAGCCGTTTACAGGCCGAAGCAGCCTTCGGCTGGCTTCGAAACCCGGAGACTTTAACTGAAACAGTGGCAACCAGCGATGCTAGAAAAGGCAATGAACAAAGCAGAATTAGTAGAGGAAGTAGCCGACCAGACAGGACTAACAAAGAAGGTCTCTAGGGAAGCGATTGATGCAGTAATGTCGGCAATAACCGACTCCCTGGGCAGGGAAGAAAAAGTCACTCTAGTCGGATTTGGGACTTTTCAGGTCATGAAAAGAAAGGCAAGGAGAGGAGTTAATCCCCAAACCAGAAAAACTATCCAGATCCCAGCCAAAAACGTCCCCAAGTTTAGACCGGGGAAGGGACTAAAGGAGAGAGTAAAATAAGCAAAAAATGGCTAAAACGAGGTTTTATACTGATTGGCAAAAAAAAGACGCACATAGAGCCTCATACACGCATTTTCTTAAGCCAAGACAACCTATATAGACCTAGGTAAAATTAAAACTCCTCTATCAGGAGATGTTTATCAAGCCAGTTGTGGGATAGAAAGATGTGTAGGTAAGGTTGTTGTTTGAAAACAACGGTACGGTTCTATTTCTCCCCAGCTATAAACTTCTGAATTTGGCCTATTTATAGCTCTCAAAGATGACAGGGGTTGGGGCGAGAGTAATTTAAAATCCATTCAACCAATAACTAAACGATTTCATGAGGGCTAAAAATCAAGAAAACTCTATAGGTGAGATGAAAGAGTCTTGATAATTCGTGGATATCTGACCACTTAACGATAAAAATTTATGAGACGAAAGAGAAAAATGGCAACAGAAATTAAAAAATCTATGATGCTACCGGGTGTATGGGGAATGATCTTAGCTTTAGGGCTCTTTCCCATAGCTCAAGCAGCAGAGTATCTAGACGTTGAGGAAATTTGGACCTGTAAAACAGACACAGTTCTTAGTATATCAGTCTCAGAAGAAGGGAGCTTGGCTTTTTCTGAGCAGACTAGAAATGCTGGTTTTATACGTATTTATGATCAAGAAGATGAATTTCTTGAGAGTTGGAAGTGTTCAAGCACTGAGAGAGTAGTTGTATCAGGAAACTATGTCTTTTGTGCTTATAACGGTAATATATTTTCTCTATTTCAGATCAAGCCAAGCAACCAGTTATGGGGTAGGCGAATAGATCTTCTTAGCCCATCTTGCCTTGGCTATTCACACGAGAGTGAGTGCGGAGTTGTTGGTGATATTCCAATGGATTCTGCTTTTAGTCCAGCAGCCTCAACTATCTGGCTATTTGACCAGAATGGTGGTGTAATCTGGGAAGAAAGACTTAATGTCCATTTAACGTGTGCAGCTGTTAATCAAAGAGGCTATGTGGCAGCAGCTGGAGAGGAATTTGGCCCTTTGGACAGAAATTTTAACTATACAGAAGGGGAAAATGGAGTATATGTTTTTGATCCTTCGGGTAAGCTATTAGCTCATGTTCAATTCGGCTCTCCACCTATTGATGTTGAAATTAACAAGAATGCGGAAAGAATCGTAGTAGGATTAGACAACGGGGGAATGGTTCTCCTCAATAGAAACGGTAAAATTTTATGGGGAAAAGATTATATTGGTGGATATGTAGCTGTTGATGAACGGGGTGAAAGAATAGTTACTACAAAGTCGACTCATCTTGTGCTTCTTAATCAGGAAGGCAAGGTTCTTTGGGAATCTCAACAAGAGGCGGCTGGAGGCATTGAAGGACTGGTTGTTTCGCCAAATGGAAAGTATATTGGTATTCGAGCTCCGAATCTTGCGGTTGTAATTTTAGAAGCAGCAAGTGGAAAGGTTCTTTATCAAACAAAACCCGGAAAGAAGGTCTCAAGGGTTTCCCTTTCAAACTCCTATGCAGGTATTGCTATTGATGGCAAAGTTAAGTTGTTAAGACTCAATAGGAGCCAAGCAAACAGACAAATATACCTGGCAGACAGGATATAGTATATTTTCAAAACTCAAGGGGAAGGAAGTGAGACAGATGATTCTCGGTGTTGTGGGCAGTCCTCGCAAAGGACGTTTAACTGATCAGTTAATCACTCGGACTTTGGAAGGGGCAAAATCAGCTGGTGTTGAGACTGAGAAAGTGTATTTGGTAGATTTCAGAGTACTATTCTATACGGAGACCGAGCAAGCCAAATCTCTCGACCAGCTAAGTAGATTATGTGAGGAAGCTGATGCCTTAATCATAGGGGCTCCAGTCTACTATGGTGACATCAACGGCTTAACTAAGGATTTTATGGATACGGTGAGGATTTCTAATGCCAACGGAAAGTACGCCCTTGGAATTTCAATTGCTGGAGGAACCGGAAAGGGATTATGTTTGGCGGTCCAATCCATCTACAGCTTCTTCTATCACCGGCAGATAAGGGGAATAGATCCCACGCCGGTTTCAAGGTTCAACTTCCAGAAAGCACGAGAAAAACTGTATACGTCAGGGCAGAAATTGGCTAAACTTTCCCAAGAAAAAAAGCCATTTGAAAATTTATGGGACAGAATTGAGCACTACGAAAAGCTCGATTACCTGAATCATACTTTCTTGGATGAAATACTCCTCCTCACAGAACAACTGATGGATATCTCAAAGAACAAGTCTGCCTTGGCCAGAGCTAGGAAAGAGTATGAAATTGCTAGGTCTTTTATAGACCAGAGGAAAAGAACCGAGGCTGCAAAGCACGCTGTAAAGGCCTACAACGTCCTGTATTTTTGAAACTCTGGGATAAATAAAAGTAGTCTAATCGAGAATTTATGCTGATTGAAAGGAAAAAAGGATCTCTACATAAGCTCATAGAGGCACTTTTTCAAGGCAAGTCAACCTGTTGACCTAGGTGAAATTAAAGCTCCTCTATCAAGAGAATTTTATCAAGCCGGTGGCGGGATAGAGGGAATTTTGGGGAAAGAAGCAGGCAGACTCTCTCTTATTTTTTTAAAACTCTAGTTACCAGGAGAGTTAGAAGTTAAGGATAGAGGGTTAATAGGTGCTTTTCTGGCGGCTGCAGATCTTTGTTTTTTTCTTCTTTTGTGCGCATGGACCTGTGCAGGTATCAGTGCTTCTTACACCGAGACCTTGTTCCAAGAAGACTTCAACGATGGAATTGCTCAGGGTTTTGGAAATGAGGTGGGAAGCTGGACGGTAGTAGATGGCCGATATACTGCCACAACGGGAGTTTTTCGGTTTTCCACAGTAGCTGAGTCAATAGGTTGTGATGATTATAGCGTGGAGGCTGATTTCATCAACGCAAAAGATGGTGGTTTCATAGTTAGAGCAGAGGATCGTAACAACGGCATTGCCTTGATAGTCCGCCCTACTCATAATGATATCTATTGGGCTGAGATCTGTTGGGCAACGGGGAAAGGAAGAGGTTGGGGAGCTAGACACGAAGTCGGAAAATTAGGTCATGGGCCTGCGGAAGATTTGCATCTAAAGGTTGAGATAAGAGGTGATGAATTCAAAGCCTATGTGAATGGCGAACTAAAGACGATCTTTAAATCCGGGGAATTTCCAGAACCAAAAATCGCTCTCTATCTCTACCGTCAACCAGGCCAGTATTGGGACAATGTGGTAGTGCGCAGTCTAACTGCTCTTCCAAAGTAGAGAGCATAAGTTAGGGAGGAGGTGATGTAAGATGGTCAATAAGAAGAGAGTCGGGATTGCTACCTTTTGGGGACTCGTATTTGGGGTTATCTCTTGGTTCTTGTGTGCCTTGAGTGGCCCTCTGCCCTGGTCGGGGATAGTCTCTATAATTACAGGAACGGGATTGATGGGTTTTGGAATAGGGATTAGTGGCTGGCAAATTAGTTGGTGGCTGCACGGTCTAATAATGGGATTTGTATTCAGAATTCCCTCAGCCTTTACTGCTATATGGGTAGAAAAAGGGGCTCTTGATGTTATCTGGACTATCGTCACTGGCCTCGTTTTTGGATTACTAATCGAGCTGATAATCAGATTTGGTTTTAAGGCAGGGATGCCCCAAAGTAAGTAACAGAGAGTAGACCAGAGAAAAATTCTCTGTCTTTGGCAAAAGACTCGGTGAGAATTTCCTATATGTTGACCTGTATGTATTAAAAGATAGACGAGCCTTATAAAGAGATAGTTTGAGGGGCGGGGAAGGTATGCCCCAGAAGGCAACCAAACAAACAAGTAAAACTGACAGGCAGGATATAACATATTTTCAAAACTCAAGGGAATTGACCAAAGTAAAGACCATAGGCTAGGGAGAAGGTGAGAGGGAAAAAGAATGAACAAACAAGAACTGATAGCTGAGATAGCAGGTGGAACTGGTAAAACAAAAACGAAGCTCAAAATGTCATGGTGCCTTTGCCGAAGCAATAACTGATTTTCTACTAAAGAAGAAAAGGTCTCTTTAGTTAGTTTTGGCACTTTTCAAATTATGGAAAGAAAGGCAAGAAAAGGAGTCAATCCTCAAACCAGGAAGCCTATCCAGATCCTAGCTAAAAAGGTACCTAAGTTTAAAGCAGGGAAGGGGTTAAGGGAAGCGGTAAGATAAAAAAATACCGACGGTTTTTATAGAAAAGGCAATTTTGGTCTTTGAAACAGACTCCTAGTCTATAGCGAAATACGCAAAATCAGCTATAATAAGAGATTTTAATCCTCTCAATGAAGAAAAAAACATTATTGATAGGTTTTTTACTTTTTCTTTTGGCTTCTCTTTGGTCTAAAGGCACTAATTTACAAGGAGGCTGACGGGTAAATGCCGGATAAACTTAATCAAATTTAACAAAGGAGAATCGAGATGAAAGACGATATAGGTAAGTAGATTGGCGATATAGGCAAGCAAATTCGCGAGAGGATAGCAGCGTTACTTACAACAGCTTTTGGTTTGGTAGCCGCTTTGGCTTGGAATGGAGCTATTCGGGCCATTTTCGTTAAGGTTTTCGGAACTGCTGAGACTGTTGTGGGGGTGCTAATTTATGCTATAGTGGTAACCATGATAGCAGTTATTGCAACTATGATAATTACTAGAATCAGTGCGAGGAAAGGATAATTAGTGAGGAAAAGATGCACAAGAGAAAACTCGGTCAAATAGAAGAAGAGGTCTCTCTTCTCGGAATAGGAGGATTTCATCTGGTCGAGATAAGCAGCCATCACGTGGCGAAGATTCTCAATCGGTACCTCGACGAAGGAGGAAATTACATTGAGACAGCTCTTATGTACGGAGAGGGAGAATCGGAGATAAAGGTGGGTAAGGCCATCAAAAACAGAAGAAAAGAATGTCTTCTGACCAGCAAGTGTCATCTCCGAGGAAAAGAAGAAGCCAAAAAGATTCTGGAGGAGAGCCTCAATCGCTTACAAACAGATCATCTGGATTTCTGGTTTATGCATGTGGTAAATACTGACGAGGATTGGGCCAAAGTGAACTTAGTTGAAGGAACCCTGCGGGCCGCTGAAGAGGCAAGGAAGGAGGGGAAAATAAGGTATGTTGGCATCTCAGGACATTGTCCTGAGATTCTGGTAAGGGCCATAAAAGAGTATCCCTTTGATGCAGTCATGACGGTGGTCAATTACTACGATAGGTTCAACTTTCCGATGATAGAAGATGAGCTCATCCCTCTTGGACAAAATAGGGGAACCGCCATTGTGGCTATGAAAGCTCTTGCTGACGGATTTTTGTGGAGATCAGTAGAAAAAGCCTTTCGTTACACCCTTTCTCTGCCTGTCTCTACTTTGGTGGCAGGGATAAATACCATGGAAATGCTGGAAAAGGATCTCCAAATCATTAACTCTTTTTCCCCTATGAGTGAAGAGGAAAAAGAGATTCTCTTCCGGGATGCGCCCGAGTTAGGCAGTTATGTCTGCCGTCTCTGCGGTGAATGCCTTCCCTGTCCCGAGGGAATAGAGATTGTCGAGGTCTTTAAGCTGGAAGGATACTACGATCGACAGATGTTTACCGGGAGGGTCGAGAGTGCTCCCGACTATGCCCTGAGGGAGAGATTTCGTTTCTGGCTGGGAAATGAAGATTTAGCACAAGAAAGATATAAAAAGCTCAAAGTCAAGGCCACTGCCTGCACCGAGTGTGGGGAATGTGAACCTCGGTGTCCTTACGATATTCCCATCATGCGAAAGTTGAGGGTCGCTGATTATAAGTTAGGTGGAGAGACGAAAATTCTGTAAGGTCCGAGTTGAAGAATCGAGTGGGTTTATGAACATATAAGAGGAGGGGAAGATGAGAAAAAAATGCAACAGACGCCCTTGGTAAAAATCGGCTGGAAGGTTATGCTGGCCATGGGTATCTACATGCTTGTTGTTGGACTGCTTTACATATTCCTAACAAAACCTACGTTCTTGGACGATTTTACTTCATTCACGGCCAAGAGTTGGTCGGATTTCTTAACCAACAATCCAGAAGCGGCACAGCTATTCATAATGAGGCAAAGACTGCTCGGAACTATGGTTCTCGTAGCGAGCCTTTTTATCGTTCTGATAGCTTGGAAAAGCTATAGCAAAGCTGAGAAGTGGTCCTGGTATACACTTTTGGCAACTAATATAATAGGTTGGGCGAGCTGGCGGGCTTACTTCATCGTAATACGGTCTTCAGTGGAGGTGGTACTGGCTGCGATCGGCATTGTACTTTTTGTTATTGGCATAGCACTTCCAACAAAGGATATTCTGGGGAAGAAGGCTGCTGGAAAATAACGATAAGATTTCGTACTGTTTGACAAGAGAAAAGACGCAGATAGAGACTTATAGAGGTACTTTCTCGACCCAACACAACCTATAAGACTTAGGTAAAATCGAAGCTCCCCTATCAAGAAATTTTTATTAAGCCAGTTGTGGGATACAGGGTTTTAACCAAAGGAAACTATCAGGGTATGAAAACGGGCGTTTTCTAAACACAATCATCCATTGGAACAAGGCAGGTAAAAAATATAACAAAATTGAAGACAAAGCTGTTTTTTGGAGTTGCAATTTTCTTCGTAGCCGTATTTCTACTAACTCCCTTAGCCCTAGCCGATTGGATGGATATCCCTTGGGACAAAAGACGCCATTTCAAAGCCGGGCTGTGCCTAAGTGGCATGAGTTACATGATTAGTAGATTGGAAGGGAGCAGTAGAGAGAAAAGCTTTGTCCAGAGTTTTTCAATAGGGACTTTAGCTGGTATTCTTTATGAGCTCGTATGAGACGATCTCATCAAGGGAGTGGGCGCCGACTGGGAAGACTCTTTGTATGTTACATTCGGCTCTGCCACTGGTCTGCGTTTTGTGCAAGCTTGGATTATGTATTATTTAAAGAGTTCAATTTCACGATGTCAATTCCGTTCTAGGTCCGCTTAAGATTTGATACAGAGATCTGAAGTAGTAATAATGATAATCACAGCTGGAAGGGTCAATGGAGCAGGTAAGATCCATAAGATATGCATGAAATAAGACGAGGAGGTCACTATGAAATACAATCTAGAAAAAACGCTCCTCACGATGCTCCTGATAATTTTGTCCTTCTCGTGGGCAGCACCATCAAAAGCAGTCATTTTCCCAAGACCTCTTGAGGGCATCAGTGAGGTAAGAATCGTCATCGATAAGCTGCCTCCCGATGCTCTCACTGTAAACATAACGGAAAAAGCTCTTAAGGGCACCATCCTTACCCTCCTTAACCGAAATCTTCCCGAACTCAAGCTAACAGATTCGGCTCCGGTAGATCTCAATGTATCCCTGGCTCTCATTCGGGCTACTTCCAAAACTGGTTCCTATCTTGGTTACTACTCCCACTTATTAGTGAAATTGGTAGACTATGTCCGAGTTCCCTACCCTTCTGTTGAAGCTCCTGAATTCTACCGTTTCGCCAAAGCTCTTCTCTGGGAAAGAGGAGTACTTTTTGGTGGTTCCTCAGAAGATGCTTGGGGACAGCTAGAGAATATCCTCACCGAAACTATGGAGAGATTTGCCGCTGACTATTGTTATGACAACCCTGGGTGTAGAAAAGGAGAGTAAGAGCCATAGAAGGTCTCTGCTCCAAGATTTAGCTTATTTTTCTCTTGATGATGGAGGTCTGATGGTTTTCGCACTGGGTAGATTAACTTTTGCCCGGCATGGTCTCTTTTGCTGAAAAGAGATTGAGGGAAAATAAAAATAGGGCTCCCATGACCAGCTTTGGATAGGACGAATGGCTATCATCTGTCCCATATGTAAACGTCAGTACGATGTTTCCTTGTTTGAATTTGGCAGTATTGTGAAATGTGATTGTGGAGCAAGAATAAAGCTTGATCCAGGAAAGGGCATAATTTTAGAAGAAAATCTTCCGAAGAGAGTAAAAAAAACAAGTCAATGCCATAGAAGAAGCAGGTAGTAAGTATTTAACACGACCATAGTAAACAGGTTCAGACAAAAGGAATGGCTAATGGTCTGGTAGATGAATGACGGGCAAGTGTCAAATAAATGTGTGGTAGGAAGAAGACTGGTTCTATTGTTTCTCTTATTCCTAATTATATTTTCTAGCGGTTGCGAGAAAGGCCCTGACCCTGTTATTTTATCCTCACCAGAGGTTTTTGTGGCCTACTTCTCTCCCCAAGATTCTCTTTATCCTCATCTTATCTCCTTAATAGATGAAGCCAAAGAGAGTATCTACGCTGCCTTCTATAAGATAGAACTTGAAGGGCTCTCCCGTGCTCTTATGCAAGCTCACCAAAGAGGCGTCGAGGTAAAGATATTCACCGATGATTTAACCTGTTGGGACAAGGACTCCCAGTCCGACTATCTTGCTAAATTTGGCCTCATAAAAAAAGATCGAGACCCCGACAGTCTTATGCACCATAAGTTTTGTGTCATCGACGAAAGAATTGTCTGGACGGGATCTTTTAATCCTACAAGGTCAGGAGCCTACCGGGAGAACAACAACGTCGTAGTTATTAAATCCTCCCGGGCTGCGGCAGATTTTACCCAGGAGTTTAAAAGACTATGGCAGGAACCACTGTCTTCTTCTAGATCGGCTTTTTCTCCTCCTGAGCTTGACGAAAGTTTGGTTGAAACCTATTTCTCTTCTCAGGATAATCTAGAAGAAGCGATCATCAGAGAGCTCAAAAGGGCCAAGAAAAGTATCTACTTTGCTCTTTTTACTTTCACTTCCAAAAAAATCGCCCAGGTTCTGGTGCATAAATATGCCGAGAATCTGGAGGTGAGAGGAATAATGGAGAAATATCAGGACGATCCCTTTTCTCAATATCAGTCTCTAAAACGGCTCCGAATGAAGATAATCTGGGACAGAAACTTTTATTTCATGCACCATAAGTTCTTCGTAGTCGATGATTGTTCAGTAATCACTGGCTCTTTTAATCCCACCTGGCGTGCTACCTATCAGAACAAGGAAAACCTTGTCATTATTCACAGTCCCTTCTTGGCAAAAAAGTACCAAGCAGAGTTTGATAAATTGTGGAAGGATTGGTATTAGTAAAGCTCTTTGGTGGACAAGTTGACAAGACGGGACTTTATGATAGAATTAGTCTAGATTTTACATAAAGATCCCCAAGGGGAGTTAAAAATGAGCGTGGGTTTGATTATGGCAGGGGGGCTGGGAAAGAGGCTCTGGCCAGAAAGTAGCGTAACTCATCCCAAGCATCTTTTAAATTTAGTAGGGCGGGAGAGCTTCCTTCAAGCAGCTTACCGCAGAGCCTCCCATCTTTTTGGACGGGAGAATACCTTTCTGGTGATTAGAGAGGAGTTAAAGGAGGTGGTTGTCTCTCAACTTCCAAAGCTTCCTGCGGATAGTATAATAGCTGAACCGCAAGGAAAAGATACTGCTCCTTGCATTGGGTTTGCCAGTGTTTGGGTAAGAAGGAGAAAGGGCGATGATTCCATGGTTGTGCTTCCCGCTGATCACATAATAAGGGATGAGGAAAGATTCGCTGAAATCATTTCCGTGGCAGCCAAGCAAGCAAAGAAGGGCCTCCTGATAACTATCGGCATCAAGCCGACCCGTGCCGAGACCGGCTATGGATACCTCGAGATAGGAAACAAATTAGGGGATCTTGATGGGATTCCTCTTTTTGAGGTGGAAAGATTCACCGAAAAACCTTCCCATAAAAAGGCTAAAGAGTTCTTTGAACAAGGTAGTTTCCTCTGGAATGCGGGGATCTTCGCCTGGACACCGACCGCGATTCTCGAGCAAATGGAATTACATCTCCCCGAACTTTATCAGGGATTAATCAGGATTGAAGAGGCCCTGGGAACAAAAGATGAGCAAAGGGTAATCAAGGAGATCTATCCAACCTTGCCCAAAATCTCTATTGACTATGGGATAATGGAGAAAGCCTCTTCAGTAGTGGCCGTACCGGGGGATTTCTTCTGGGATGACATAGGTGACTGGAAAGCTCTGGAAAGAGTCCTTTCTAAAGATAAGGCGGGAAATATCATCAGGGGATTGGTTGAGGAGAGGGAAAGTAGTAACTGCATACTTATTAACCGTGAAAATAAAATTCTTGGAGCAATCGGGCTTTCCGATGTCATCATCATAAATGCAGAAAAAGGCATTCTGGTGGTAAGAAAGGAAGAGACGCAGAAGGTAAAGGAGCTTGTTAACGAACTACTAAAAGATGAGAAACTAAAAAAGTATCTTCAATGAGCCCCATAGACTCTCGCCTATCTCGGCTGCAGAAAAAGCTAAAGGAAAAGAAGCTAGATGCTTTTTTAAACTGGGAGTCTCATAATGTGGAGTATCTTACCGGAAGCAGTGTGGAAGGCAAGCTCCTGATTACGGGGAAGAAAAAGTTCTTTATAACTACTCCTCTTTTTGCTGAAGAGGCAAAGCTTACTCTTAAGGACTGGCAGATAGTTATCCAGCGAGATTCTTTTCCGGTCGCCTTATCTCAAGTATGCAGGAAATTTCCTGGAAGAACCATAGGTTTT
The DNA here is from genome assembly GCA_964543295.1 of uncultured Clostridia bacterium. GTDB lineage: Bacteria > Aerophobota > Aerophobia > Aerophobales > AE-B3A > AE-B3B. The sequence goes on from CAZIXA010000020.1 coordinate 20,738, forward strand.
GAGGCTTCTCATCTTTCTTATGGGGAGTATTGCAGGCTAAGTAGAATTAGAGAGGTGGGGTTTGTTCCCTGTGCTCAATTGGTGGAGACCTTGAGGGCGGTCAAAGATGATCGCGAATTATCCTTAATAAAAGAAGCTCATACCCTAACCGAGGCTGCATTTGATCATGCCCAAACTCTTCTCGAATCAGGAATAACCGAAAAGAAGTTCTCTGCCGAGATGGTCTATTTCTTAAGGAAATCTGCCGACAGCGAGGCCTTCCCTCCCATAGTTCTCTTTGGGGAAAGAACCTCCTTACCTCACGGTAGACCAACAGAGAGGAGGTTAAGAAAAAACGAGCTGGTTCTTCTTGACCTGGGAGCTAAAGTAGGAGGGTATTGTTCTGATATCACCAGGACTATTTTTTTTGGTGAGGTAGACCAGAAGTGGTATCAGATTCGTGATTTAATAAGTAGGATACAAAAAGAGGTGGTGGGGAAAATCACTCCTGGAGTATCCTGTTCCCAGATAGACAGGCTGGTAAGGAAGAGGTTAAAAGAAGCTGGCTATTTAAGCGCTTTTCTTCATAATACCGGACATGGGGTGGGATTGGAGGTTCACGAGCAGCCAGTTATTGGTCCTAAATCTAAAGAGATTCTAAAAACAGGCATGGTGATTACCCTGGAGCCGGGGATTTATTTCCCTGGAGAAGGAGGAATGAGAAGAGAACTAATGGTTGTGCTAACCGCGGAAGGAGGTAGGATTCTAAAATGATTGCGGCTAACGATCTCCGGGTTGGAATGACCATAGACATAGAGGGGGAGCTTTATGGAGTTGAGGAATTTCAACACGTAAAAAGGGGCAGAGGAGGGGCTTTTGTGCGCACCAAACTGAGAGGTCTTCAGACCCTTCAAAGTATAAAGAGAGTTTTTCAGCCTGAGCAAAGAATAAAAGATGCCTTTATTGAGGAAAGATCTGCCCAGTACCTTTACCAGGATGGGGAAGACTTTCATTTTATGGATTCGGAAACTTTCGAGGAAAGAGTATTATCTAAAGACATTCTGGGAAAGAAAGTGAACTTTATCCGAGAGAATATAGAGGTAAAAATTCGCCTTTATGAGGGAAAGCTTGTAGGGATAGAACTTCCCGTCTTTGTTGAACTTCGGGTAAAAAAGGCGGATCCCGGAGTTAAAGGAAATACAGTGGGCTCAGCCACTAAGATGGTTATTTTGGAGTCTAGTTACAGCCTCCAGGTTCCTCTTTTCATAAAAGAGGGGGACATAATTCGCTTGGATACAAGATCCGGGGAGTATGTAAGTAAAAAATGACAGTTACGGAGATGCGGGGGTAAAGAATGGATCTCAAACAACTACAAAGAGTAATTGAGATCTTTGAGTCCTCTTCCTTATCTGAATTAGAGATAGAGGAGGCCGGCATGAGGTTCCGGTTGGCCAAACAACCGAAGGGGTCGTCTGCCAAGGCTATGGTAAAATCCGAGGTTGTATCTCAGTCTAAGGAAGTACAAGAGGCGAAACCAGGAAAAAAACCACTAAAAGAGAAAAGGCCAATAATTTCTGTTCGCTCACCTCTGGTAGGGACCTTCTATAGCGCTCCTTCTCCAGAAGAGAAGCCTTATGTAGAAGTAGGAGATGAGGTGGTGGTAGGGCAGGCCCTTTGTGTTATAGAGGCTATGAAAGTGATGAATGAGATAACCTCGGAGGTGGAGGGAAGAATTAAGGAAATTTTAGTTAAGAATGGACATCCGGTGGAATATGACCAGGAGTTATTTTTGATAGAGGGGGAATAGTGTTTACCAAGGTCCTCATTGCCAATCGGGGTGAGATTGCTCTTCGTATAGTAAGAGCTTGTAAAGAGCTAGGGATTGAGACAGTGGTGGTTTTTTCCAAGGAAGATGAGCACTCTCTGCCGGTGAGGTTTGCTGATGAAGCTATTTGTATTGGTCCACGTGAGCCGGCGGAAAGTTATCTTAATGTCCCTCGGATAATTAGTGCGGCTGAAGTAGCTGGAGCGGACGCCATTCATCCTGGATATGGGTTTCTGGCTGAAAATGAGCAGTTTGCAGAAATTTGTCGTAGCTCAGGAGTGGAGTTCATCGGGCCCCATGCCGAGCTAATTAAAAAACTGGGCAATAAAGTGGAAGCAAGAAATACTGTGGCCAGGGCAGGCTTCCTCATAATTCCTGGCTCGGAAAAGATCATCAGAAATAAGAGAGAGGCGGCTCAAGTAATCTCCCAAATTGGTTATCCTGTGGTGTTGAAGGCGGCTTTGGGTGGAGGGGGTCGAGGGATGAGGGTAGTGCGGGAAGAAAAAGATTTAGGGGTTCTTTTTGATTTGGCCCAGCAGGAGGCTAAGGCTTCCTTTGGAAAACCGGATCTTTATGTGGAGAAATATATGGAGAGAGCTACCCACATTGAATTTCAGATACTGGCCGATGAATCTGGGAAGGTCCTTTACTTTGGAGAAAGAAACTGTTCCATTCAGAGAAGATATCAAAAACTGATGGAAGAGTCTCCTTCTTTGGTTCTGGATGAGTCTTTGCGCCAGGAGATGGGGCAGGTTGCTGTAAAGGTAACCAGAGAGCTAGGATATGTAGGAGCAGGAACAGTCGAATTTTTATTGGATGAGGATAAAGAGTATTATTGCATGGAGATGAACACCCGCCTTCAAGTAGAACATCCGGTGACCGAGATGGTTACGGGTAAGGATCTGGTTAAAGATCAGATTGTCATTGCGGCAGGAGATAACTTACCCTATGAACAGGAGGATATAAAACTCCGGGGCGCTGCCATAGAGTGTCGAATTAATGCCGAAGATGCAGAAAAAAATTTCGCTTCCTCTCCCGGTAAAATCACGGCCTTCCACCTCCCGGGAGGACCGGGAATCAGGATAGATACCCATATCTATTCCGGCTACAATATTCCTTCGGCTTACGATTCTTTGCTGGCCAAGCTCATCACCTGGGGGGAAAATAGAGAAGAAGCCAGGGTCCGTATGAAACGGGCTCTGGAGGAATTTATCATCGAAGGAATAAAGACAACTATCCCCTTTCATCAGCGCATTATAGAAAATGAATATTTTAGAAAAGGTGAGTTTTACATCAATTTCGTTGAGGACCAGCTCATGAAGTCAGAGGTGTAAAGGAGAATATGGTGACTGAAACCGAAGGATATGAGGTCGACAAAAAGGTCACGTTGGGGCTAATCAAAAAAGCAGTTGGGCAAGTGGAGGGAGTTCATAGTATTAAGAGAAGCCTATTCAAGGAAGGAATCAAAGTAAAGAAATTAGAAGAGGGGTTCGCAATTTCTTTAGAGCTACTGATATGCGAGGGAGGCTTTGTCCCTCAGATTGTGGAAGAGGTCCAGAAGAAGGTCAATGAAGAGGTGGAGAAGACTCTAGGTACCAAGGTAGCAAAGGTGGATATAAAAATAAGAGGAATTAAATCTTCCTCATAAATCGTTTCCAAGGAGGCAAAGATGAGATTTTATCAGAAAGTCTTATGGGGGGTAGGAGTTTGTGCTCTAGCTCTTCTTTCTTTAGGAGGATTTCTGGTAGTCGTGGGGCTGTTTGATAGATTTGTTGTCCATGGATGGCTTACTTTTGTTGAGCAAACGCTATTGACCAGATCGATTATTCTGGTCATTTTTGGTTTCTTATTTGGACTGAGCCTATACCTTCCTTTTTTGACCAGGACCAAGGCCGAACGGGCAGTTATTCCCTTAAAGAATCCCCTGGGTGCAGTAGAAATCTCTCAGAAGGCAATCAGCGAGTTCATTCAGCGGATTGGTAAAGAAGTTGAGGGAGTTGAAGATATCAAGGCAGCTATAAAATCAAGTGACGAGGGAGTGGATGTTTATCTCAGCCTCTCGGCACAGGCTCAGGGAGAGGTTCCTCGACTGATAGACGAGCTACAGACAGTAGTGAAGACCTATCTCAATAAGACGGTAGGTATTGAAAATGTACGGGAGATAAAGGTAAGGGTAGTCAAGCTCATCTGACCCTAGGACTATGTTTTCCGGATGCTAGGGAGACTAAGATTGAAAGGGATTTTTTGGAGAAAGGGGTGGTTCATCCCCCTTTTTTTCTTTTCCATACTCCTTCCTAAAATTACTTTAGCGGAGCTTAATCATCCCGAGCTATGTTGGAAAGTCATAGAGACCCCTCATTTCCTCATCCACTATCACCAGGGAGAGGAAGCCTTCGCTTATGCCTCAGCCAGAATCGCCGAGGAGATCTATCCTCGTATTACTTCTGATTTAGGCTACCAGCCATCTAAGAAAACTCCCATCGTTATCGAAAACTACAACGACACCACCGGGGGGTATACCTCTACCTTGACTGGAAAGATCGTCATTCAGGCTCAATCAGATCCTACTCAAGGCTCCGGGAACCTCTCCTGGGTAAGAGAGGTCGTTGCTCATGAATTTACCCATGTGGTCACCTTCGCCGCCATTGATGAATCGGTCTTTCCTTTACGGCGGTTGATAGCCAATTTAGTTCTCCCCATGTGGTTCATAGAGGGATTGGCTCAATACGAGGGAGAAGAACTTCATTCCCTAAAGAGGATGGTGGTGGGGGATGAGGCTCGCCAGAGTACCCTTATGTCGGAGGCAGATTTAGGTGCCTTTTATTTCTTTGAGGGATGGGGAAGAACTGCCGGTTACTATCAATCAGACAGTTTTGTCCGCTATGTTTTTCAAACTTATGGAAAGGATAAGATAGCCGGGATTTTAACCCATCTTCACAGTCAGCCCATTTACCAGCTCCTGGGCGAGATTAGCCTCACCACCCGGGAAGTGGCTCTCTATCCTCTGCCTCATTTTCTAAATTTTGATGAAGCTTTAAAGACGGTAGTGGGTAAGGACTCCTCTACCCTTTATGTCGAATGGCGAAATTGGATCATGGATAGATATAGCAAGGAAAAAGAAGATACGCGTAATCCATGGCTCTCTCCAGAATCACTCTTAACCTCTCAGGGCAGGAAAAATATGCATCCCGTGTTCTCTCCCTCGGAAGATAAAATTGCTTTCGCCTCTGATCGAGGATATGACTATGGTATTTTTGACCTCTACCTCATGGATCTAAAGACGAAGGCAGCCAAGAGGCTGGATAAGAAGGTTAATCCCTATATCTCTTTTTCCCCCGATGGAAGTAAGATCGTTTACTCGAAGACGCAGTTTTTTGCCCCTGAAAGAGCTTTTTTGAGTGATCTCTATCTTGTTGATGTGAAGACCAAAAGAAAAAGTAGGCTAACCTACGGCCTACGAGCAGATCAGCCAGTTTTTTCCCCCAAGGGGGACCGCATAGTGTTTGTGAGGCAGGAGGGAGGAAACTCTAATCTTTATCTTCTGGAGATTAAAACCGGTAAAGTTTTTTCTCTCACCAACCATCACGCTGGACTAACCCAAAATTTCTCCCCCTCTTTTTCGCCCGATGGAGAAAAGATAGCCTTTGCCTCTTTTCTTCAGGGAAAAAGGGATATTTATCTTTTGAATTTAAAGAACAAGATCTTTTCTCCTCTCACTTTAGATGATGCCGATGATCGCTGCCCGGTCTTTTCTCCCGACGGCAGGAAAGTTTATTTTATTTCCAATCGAAAAGATGAGGTATTTAATCTTTATTCAGTTGATCTTTTGACAAAAAAACTCAAGCAGTATACCCGGGTGAGAGGTGGGGTCTTCGAACCAGCCATCACCTCTGATGAAAAGAGAGTGATGCTCTCTGTCTATCAGGCACAGAGGTTTTCTCTTTATCTTCTTTCCCTCAAGCCCTTAAATGAGGAGGAATTGACTTCCGTTGAGCCTGAAAGGAGCTCTAAGATCATTGCTGAATATCCGGAAAATAAAGAGGATAGAGCAGCTTACCTTTCCCTTTCTTCCCGCCTCTATCGACCGCGCCTTCGACTTCACTATGTCCTTCCCTGGGTTTCTGTGAGTTCTGATGGTTCTTATATTTCTCTGGATGCCTATGCTTCTGATATTCTGGAAAAGCATAATGTTTACGTCTCTACTCTGCTAACGGAGAGATTTCAGTATGATCTAACATATGTGAACCGGGAGTTTGGACCCACGCTCTGGGGGGAAGTTTATAAGCTGAAGCGTTCGAGTGGGGCTCTGGCAGGCTTAAGCTATTCTCTTAGCGATAAACAAGCCCTGGGTCTTTTTTTTCATACAGAGTCCGGGGAAAGTGGACTTTTCCTCTCACCAGAATCTTGGCGGGGCAGGATGAATAGAATTAAGGGGATCTGGCAATTTACTAGCCTCACCCCCACTTGTGATCCTGGCTTGGAGAGTTCGGGTAGGTTGCTTTATCTGGGAGCAGAATACTCGGGGCGCGATATAGGCAGTGAGCTAAATTATACCGCTTATGAGGCAGGAGGTGCAGGTTATATGCGCCTTAAGAATAATCAAAGTTTTGCCTTAAGGCTGCTTGGCCGTAAGATAGAAAACCGACAAGAGAAAGTGAAGGTCTTAGCTTCCCTGGGAGGAGCCAATTCTCTGCGAGGTTATCCCCGAGACTGCCTGGAAGGGGAAAACCTTCTTCTTTCTTCCCTGGAATATAGATTTTTATGGTTCAAAAGAATCGGGGGTTCTCCAAACCTTTATCTTGATCGACTGGGAGCCGCTCTTTTCTATGATGCCGGGGATGCCTGGAATAAAAAGTTCAAGCTGAAACGTAGTTGGGGAGCTGAGTTTCGCCTGAGGCTCCTTCCTTTTGGTAAATATTCTTTAATCGTGAGGTTGGGTATAGCCTGGCCCCTTGATTGGGAAAAGAAAAAAATGAGAGTATTCCTCGCCCTTGGGGGAGTATTTTAAAATTAGGATTATGGGCTCGGTTTGACAACGCCCCATTTTTTACTATATATTAAACGGAAGGGGATAAGAGGGAAGAAAATGCTTGTGGGAAAATAATCATGTCCCCATTTTACCGAACGAAGTGAGGTTTATTTTCAATGGAAATGGGCTTTCTAAGACAGACTCTGAGAGCAAAGACCTCGCAGGTCTTAAGACAAAAACAGATTGGAAGGATAAAGCTGGGTCAGCTCTTTTCCCTTCCCGAGCCAGAGTTTAGAAAATTAATTAAAGATTTAGAAAATGATTCTCTATTTAGAGAATTAGTCCGTAAATGGAAAGTCGTAAGTTACCGAAAATTTAGCGGGATTCGGGCTCCTTTAACGGTTGAGCTTAAGGACGGTCTTATTCTTTCCTCGGATACTTTTGATCTGCAAGGCTTGCTTTACCAGAATCCCCAAATTGTACCCCTCCTTCAAAAAATTGGGCAGCTAATAGGAGAAGATCGCTTTAATAAGCTTTTGCATGGCGGGATAAGCGTTAGGCAAATTGAGCGTGAGTGTCGGTTGACTCCCAAGCAAACAGTAATTTTCAAAGACTTCTTGAATGGGTTTGAATTAGAAAAGCTTACCAGTGGTGGTTCAGTTTCTTCCACTACCGAAAGTATCCCTTCTCGGTCTGCCAGAACTTTCAAGATAGCCTCTATCGAAAGAGAAGGAGATGAGCTCGTAATCTATCCTTATCTGAAAGAAGATTATTTGGTTAAAGGCAAATACTCTATTAACTATGAACGATATGAAAAACTTTATCAAAAGAGAAATCTTGCCCCGGAAAGACTTAACCGGATCTCTAAGATTTTTAAAATGTTAGATCTGGTCAATCGAAGAACCACCACCATTTACCAGATTATTTACTACATAAAAGAGACTCAGTCTGATTATCTTTACTCGGGAGACCCTGGCAGGCTCCGGCCTCTGACGAGACGAGAGCTGGCTAGAAGAATAGGAGTACATCCCAGCTCAATTACTAGAGTTATGGCTGATAAAAGTATTAGTACTCCTCAGAGAAAAGAACTACCTCTTAAGTTTTTCTTTCCTTCCCAGAAAGAGATTACCAAAAATTACCTTCAGGATTTAATGGAAGAAGAAAAAGTCCTCCTTCAGGACCACCGCCTTCCCCGTCCCTATAGCGATGAGGTAATAAAGGCAAGGCTTTACCGAGATTACCGTGTTGCCATCTCCCGCCGGGCTGTGGCAAAATATAGAAAAGAGCTAAAAATACCAGCATCGAGTCGGAGGCGAAAAAAAGGTCCTTTTAGCCAATGAGATATAGATGTTAGATTTTACCGGAGGTATGGTAGTAGGGGAGTTAATTTTATCCTTGAAAACTGTAAAATCCTTCTCTAAAGCTAACCACGCTTATGGACAGAGAAAAACTTCTCTCGGTGATCCTTAAAACCATAATGGAGTCTTTCAGGTTAGATGAAACAGGAATTCTTCTTCGGTTCTTTGACCTGATCGGTTGTGAAGAGAAAGCTAGGGTGGATGATAAAAGTCAAGAGAGCCTGATTCTTTGGAGAAGTAGGCCAATTCAACTAACTTCATTTCCCTCTGACAAATTGGACAACGAAGGGGATCTTTTCCGGTGAAGCTGGTTATGCGTTCTCTCGTAAATATTCAGATTTCCTAAGTTTGTCAAGTCCCTTTGCTCCAGGCTTACCGGGAAAACAGGAGGATTTTGTGACTAAAGCTGTCTTTCTGGATCGAGATGGGATAATCTGCAAAGAGAGGGATGATTACGTCAAGTCCTGGGATGAGTTTGTTTGGATTCCGGGGGTGAGGAAGGTACTGAAGCGTTTAAGTGGCAATTATCGTATGGTGATTGTTATAACCAACTAGTCTGCGGTAGGTAGAGGTCTTGTATCCCGGCTCTCGGTGGAGGATATCCATCAGAGAATGATGAGGGGTGTGCATCAAGCAGGGGGAAGGATTGAGAAAGTTTACTACTGTCCCCATAGACCCGAGGATGATTGTATCTGTAGAAAGCCAAAGCCTGGACTTTTACTGAAAGCAGCCAAGGATTTTGCTCTCGATCTTAAAAGCTCGTATCTGGTGGGAGACAGCCTTAGCGATGTGGAAGCAGGACGCCATGTGGGATGCACCACTATAATGGTCAGGAATGACAAGAAGGCTGGCAGCGTAAGGAATCTACTTACGGACAAAACCCGTCCAGACTATATCGTCTCAGATTTGTCCGCAGCAGTTAACCTGATATTAAAACTGGACTCTGCTGAGAGGTAATTACCAAAAGCATTAACTATGAAAGTTGTTTGAAGTGCAAGTAGGTGCTAGCAGTAGTTCCATGTTGCCTCGCTTGAGTGATGAAACCTTCCCAGTCGATCTTCTCCTTTAACAGATTGAGTATTTGCCGACGAGCCTCATCAAAAGAGCTGGGAGGAAGGAATGCCGCTTCTTATATGAAAAGATGAGGAGAAAGATAAGACAGGATAAAGTCGCTAGCAAGGTAAGAAGAGAAACTGGCTTTACCCTGTTGGAGCTTTTGATAGTGGTGGCAGTTATTGCAGTTTTATCGACGGTTGCCACCATCAACTTCCTCCAGGCTGCCGGAAGAGCAAAAAGAGCCGCCGCCAAGTCCTTCATTGCCGAGTTAGAGGCAGCCATAAGCATGTATAAAATTGACACCGGACATTATCCTCCTGATGAGAGGGGTTCTGTTTCTTTAAGAGAGGCTCTCTCGCCTGATCCTGAGGATCCTGTCTGGAAGGATCCGGAATGGACCGGACCTTACCTGGAGTTCAAAAAAAGTGAGGTGAATGAGGCTGGTGAGCTTCTCGATCCCTGGCATAAAGGGAGAAATGACCGGGTTCATATCTATTTCTATGCGGCTGATCTTGATGGAATTCCTTCTACTTCCCCTCCCTTCCATAACAAAAGTAGTTACGATATCTATTCTAAGGGATTCGATGGAAAGACCGGGACCAATGACGTTGACGGTGATGAGTTTGAGGATGGTGATTATTGCCAGAATGAGATAGACGATGATGGGGATGGAGTGGTGGATGAGCTGAATCCCAATGGTCTAGGTTCATCTGATGGGTATTTAGAGGATGATATTAATAACTGGTAGTTAAGAAGGATGATACCTCAAAGATCTGGATTTACTTTGATAGAGCTGATTGTGGTACTGGGTGCGGTGAGCGTGGTGGTCTTTTTGGGTATTTTGTCTGTGGGTAGTTTCCTTTCCCGGAGCTGTCTGAAAAACTCAGCCGAGGATATCGCCTCTACTCTGAGATGGGCACGTCGTTTGTCCATAACTAAAAGAAAAGAATACAGGGTTGTCTTTGATCCGGCTCGAAGAAAATACTGGATTGAAGACGAAGAGAGGATGGTGATAGAAGGAAAACATTCACTTTTAGAGAATGTAGCCTTTGCTGATCCGGGTCTTTGGAAAAGAGAGGAAGAAGATGGAATCGTGGAATTTGATGATCCTGATGATGACAGTCTTTCTTTCTATCCTCAAGGAACGGCTGAGACTGGCTCTATCTACCTTAAGAATGAAGGTGGTGGAAGGTGGTACACCATTACAATTAGCTCTACTACTGGTTATATCAGGGTCTACCCGGAAAAACATTGAAGAAGGGTTTTAAAAAACAGACATATTTAGCTCAGATGGGTTTTGCTTTGATTGAGGTTATTTTGGCTACGGCCATTCTTTCCAGTGGTCTTTTGATGATAGTCAGAGTTTTTCCTTTGGGTCTTAAAATAGAGCAGAAAGTAGAGAGATATTCAACCGCTTCTCTTTTAGGACAAACACTGATGGAGGAGATAAAAAGAAGAGGATATAATGATTTAAGTGAGGCCTTTCCTCAGGATGCTAACGGTCAAGGGATAGGGGAAGGGAAGTTCGAAGAATACCAGGAATATGGCTACGAGGTGGGGTGGTGGAGTACTGAAACTCCCCATCTTCGGAAGGTAAGGGTGAAGGTCTTATATGGGAAAGCCGGGATTGAAGATGAAAATAATCCTCGGCAGTATTTAGAGCTAGTTACTTATTTGGCCAGGTACAATTAAAAAAGGAAGGAAAAGCCCCCGGAGGGGTCCCTCTAAATTTATATGTTATGATAAAACTAATGAGTGAAAAAGAAGGGGCTTTCACCCTGGTTGAGATCATAGTGAGCTGTGCCATTCTGGTGATCTTGATGGGAGCTCTTTATCGGGTCTTCTTGGGAAGTTCCTCTGTTTGGCAGAAGGGAGAAATCCGCACCAGGATGTATCAAAATGCCCGGTTAGTTTTAGACTTAATGAGTCGGGAAATAAAGGCCTCTTTTATCAGCCGCGGCGATCCTCACCTCATATTCAAGGGCAATCAATCTTTCCTTACCTTTGTTTCTGTCTCTAATACAGCTAATGCCACGGGGGAGTACGATCTTCGGCAGATTGAGTACGGTTTATCCCAGGAAAGACTCTGCAGAAGAATAGAAACTCGCCTGGATTCCTTTTCCGGTGGAGCTACGGCTACGGTTGGCGAGCGGATCTTGAATTTGACCTTTTCATACTGGGGTCAGGATCAATGGCAGGAATTCTGGGATTCAACAAGGGGAACGCCAGAGAATACTGATGATAGTCTCCCCGAAGCGGTAAAGATAATTATTAGCACTCAGGATGAGGAGGCTCGGGAGCCTCCTTTAATTCTCTCCACCGTAGTTTATCTTCCCGTGAGAGGATAAGTAATTTGACCTGCCCTTTACATCTATTTTAAAATATGCTAGTATAAATTAAGAGGATGTTTTAGATGAGGAGAAAAAAATGAGCATAAGTAAGGGAAAAAAGGGCGAGTTAAAAGAGAAGTTCGGTCATCACCCTAATGACACTGGTTCACCCGAGGTCCAAGTAGCCGTGCTTAGCGAGAGAATCAGTGATTTGACTGAGCATCTGGCTAAGCATAAAAAAGATCAAAGTTCCAAGAGGGGACTTGTTCAGTTGGTGATGCGACGACGAAAACTTCTCGATTATTTAAAGCGTGAGGATACTAAAAGATACCAGAGTTTGATAAAAACATTAGGATTAAGAAGGTAACCAATGGAAGAAAATAAGATCACCAAAATAGAAAAAAAACTAGAGGGAAGAACATTAATTCTGCAAACAGGTAAAGTAGCCAAGAAAAGTGGCGGCGCTGTGCTGGTTCAATACGAAGATACCATAGTTCTGGTTACGGCTGTGATCTCTCCCACTGTTAAGGAAGATGAAGGGTTCGCTCCTTTAACTGTAGATTATCGGGAGAAAGCTTATGCAGCGGGAAAGATTCCCGGGGGATTTTTCAAAAGAGAAGGAAGACCTTCTGATGAGGAGATACTTTCCAGTCGGTTGATAGATAGATCTATTCGTCCTCTTTTCCCCAAGGGATTCAGAAATGAAGTTCAAGTGATTGCCACGGTTCTCTCGGCCAGTGAGCCCAACCAACCTGCAGTTCTCAGTATCATTGGAGCTTACCTGGCTTTATCCCTGGCTGACTTTCCCAGTGTTCCACCTATCAGCGGAGTAAGAGTGGGTAGAATAAAGGGAGAATTTGTTATTAATCCTCGGGATGACCAGCTCAAAGAAAGTGAGTTGAATCTTGTGGTCGTAGGAAATAAGAAGGGACTGATTATGGTGGAGGGGAATGCCAACCAGGTAGAAGAGAAAGTTGTTCTAGAGGCTTTTCAGGCGGCTCACACCTACATTAAGAGAATAATAGAGATAGAGGAAGAATTCATCAGCCAGGCAAAAAAAGAAAAAAAGAAATTCCCTCTTTATCAAATTGAAGAAGAGATTAGAAAGAAAGTAATAGATTTTGCTGAAGATAAGGTCAAAGCCGTTGGATCTGATTGGACCAAAGACCAGAAAGATAGCTACCTTGAGAAAGTGAAAGAGGAAGTTTTGGATAGGTTCTTATCTGAGTATCCGGAAAAAGAGAAAGATTTTCTAGAGGTACTCGATGAACTAAAAAAGAAGAAGATGAGGGAGCTTGTCATTGAGGAGGGGAAAAGATGGGATCTTCGTGGAATTGATGAGGTAAGACCCATTAGTTGTGAAGTGGGGATACTTCCCCGTGTTCATGGATCGGGGCTTTTTACCAGAGGAGAAACCCAGTCTCTGGTGGTGACAACCTTGGGTACCTCTTCCGATGAGCAGATAATCGATGGGCTGCATAAGGGCGAAATCTCCAAGACATTCATGTTTCATTATAATTTTCCTCCGTTTTCTACCGGGGAAGCCCGATTTTTGAGGGGCCCAGGAAGAAGAGAGATAGGACATGGTTTTCTGGCCGAAAGGGCTCTTCTGCCCGTTCTTCCTGATGAAAAATCCTTCCCCTATACCATAAGGTTAGTCTCTGACATTCTTGAATCAAATGGCTCCTCTTCTATGGCCTCTGTTTGCGGAGGGAGTCTTTCTTTAATGGATGCTGGAGTCTCTATCTCTGAGCCGGTAGCTGGTGTGGGAGTGGGTCTGATTAAGGAAGATGATAAAATTCTTATTTTAACTGACATTCAGGGTCTGGAAGATCATCTAGGAGATATGGATTTCAAGGTAGCCGGAACGAAGGAGGCTATTACTGCTCTCCAGCTAGATATCAAGGTCTCGGGGGTCAGTATGAAAGTTGTGGAGGAAGCTCTTTATAAGGCAAAAGTTGCCCGGGGTTTAATTCTGAAAGAAATGGAAAAGGTAATAAGTAAACCTCGATCAAAACTTTCTAGCTACGCTCCTAGAATTGCTACCCTTGCCATTCCACTGGATAAGATCGGCGAGATCATTGGTCCAGGGGGAAAGATTATCAAAGGCATTATCAAAGAGGCAGGTGTGGAGATTGACATAGATGATATGGAAGGGAAGGTAACTATAAGCTCGTTTGATGAGGAAGGAGCAAATAAGGCTTTGATGATGATCAAAGACTTAATCAGGGAACCCCAGGTGGGAGAGGTTTACTTAGGTAAGGTAAAGCGGGTAACTGATTTTGGCGCCTTTGTGGAAATCATGCCCAGAAAAGAAGGTCTTGTGCATATCTCGCAACTTAGCGATAAATTCGTAAAGAATGTTTCTGATGTGGTGAAGGTGGGCGATAAAATCTGGGTAAAGCTTATCGGTATTGATGAATTGGGAAGACTCAATCTTAGTAAAAAGGGGATACAGGACAGGGCTACATAATGGGAGTCGGATTTCCTAGATCCTTGACTTGTTTTAAAAATGTATTATATTATGGAAAATGGCGAAGGAGGTGCAGAGAGTTTGGTTACAATAAAGGTAGATGACTATGATTCTTTTTCGCAAGCTTTAAAGCGCTTTAAAGTACGATGTCAGCAATCAGGCTTAACCTCGGAGATTAAGAGACATCGAGAATATGAAAAGCCAGCCGAGAGAAAGCGAAAAAAGAGACTTAGGGCAATTCGAAGACAAAGAAGAAGAGAGCTGAAGTTTCAGACAAAAAGGATAGGAGCCTATTAGTCCCTGCCCTAGCGGTGACTGAAGGAACTTTGAGCCAATACATTTGATACGGGAATCTGACTTCAGATATGGCATGCACTCTCATCATAATTGAGAAGCATAATGTATCTGAGAGGATACCCCCCTGGGATTGCGACTCAAAGCTTTCCTTGTCACCCATAAGGGCAGGGATTTTTATTATTGTGAGGTAAGAATGCGCATTCTTTTCCTAGGAACTCCTGAGTTTGCTTGTCCCTCGCTTGAAAGTTTGAATAAGCGAGAAGAAATTGTGGGGGTCATTACTCAGCCTGATCGTCCTTCAGGGAGGGGAAAAAGATTCACCGTTCCCGCGGTGAAAAGGTTTGCCGAAGAGAAAAAGATTCCTCTTTATCAGCCTGAGGATGTAAACAGGGATTTTTTTATTAGTCAAATGAGGAGGCTAAAGCCGAATCTGGTGGTAGTGGTAGCGTTTGGTCAGCTCCTGGGCCGCAATTTTCTATCGATTCCTGGGTTACTTAGCATTAATCTTCATCCTTCCCTTTTACCTCGTTATAGGGGTCCTGGTCCTATTCCCTGGGCTATAATTAACGGTGAACGAGAAACTGGGGTGACTGTCCAGAAAGTGGAAAAAGAGCTGGATAAGGGAGGAATAATTCTTCAGAAAAAGGTCCCTATTGGCCCTCTTGAAACCGCAGCGGATTTGGAAAGAAGACTTTCGCGTCTAGGAGCCGAGCTCTTGGATGAGGCAATAGAGCTCATAAAGAGAGGACAGATCCAGTATAAATCCCAGAACGAGGCTGAAGCAACCTATGCTCCCAAGATAGAAAAGGCCGATAGTCTGATCGATTGGTCAAAACCGGCCTTAACTATCCATAACCTGGTAAGGGGGTTAAATTCTTATCCAGGTGCTTCAACTTTTATTCGGCTAAGGGGGAAAAGAATGAGGATTAAAATCTGGCGCACAGAATTGGTAGAGGAAAATTCAAACCTTGAGAAAGATGTGTTGGCGGGCCAGATTATCCAGATACGCAAGCCGGAAGGTTTCTTGGTAAAAGGAGGAGATGCTTCCCTTTTAGTTAAAGAAGTTCAACTCCCTAATCGAAATCCTATCTCCGGATATGATTTTATAAAGGGATATCAGATTAAGAAAGGATTTATCCTAGAAGACAGTTCAGGAGACTAAGAGTTCTAACCTGCCTAATTTAGTGACGCAAGCTAGCAGCAACCTAGCCTATATCTAAAAAATGAGAGGTGAACCAATGAAGAAGGAGGATTTTCCAGTTCTTCTGGCTAAGAGGACGATAGAAGAATATCTTCGCAGTGGGAAGGTGATTTCTTCCCCTCCTCGGATTCCTGAAGTATTCAAAAAGAAGGCAGGGACCTTTGTCTCTCTCCATAAAAAGGGAAAACTCCGGGGATGCATTGGCACCTATCTTCCCACTCAGGATAATCTGGCCAACGAGATTATAAAGAATGCCATTAGTGCTGCCACCCAGGATCCTCGTTTTCCTCCGGTAGAAACCAGTGAAATAAAAGATTTAGAGATCTCAGTGGATGTTCTAAGCAAACCGGAGCCAGTTAAATCCAAGCGTGAGTTAGATCCCAAAAAATACGGGGTGATTGTAAGTAAAGGATGGCAGGGAGGTCTATTGTTGCCGGATCTGGAAGGGGTAGACACAGTTGAACAGCAGCTAGAAATTGCCAAACAAAAAGCCGGATTGGGTGGGACACCTGGGGAACAACTTGAGATCCAGCGATTTACAGTTACTCGCTATGAGATGGTCAAGGGGAAGAATTGATGAGCTGGCCAACTCGGGATGAAGCCCTTTCTTTATTAAGGGAATATACCAAGAATGAGAATCTGAGCAAGCATGCTCTTGCTGTAGAAGCGTGCATGTTCGACTACGCAAAAAGATTCGGCGAGCCACCAGAAAAGTGGGCTGTAACGGGACTACTTCACGACTTCGATTATGAGAAGTATCCTTCCAGGGAGGATCATCCCTTCAGGGGGGTTGGCATTCTTCGAAGGAAAGGATACCCGGAGTCCATGATTCATGCCATTTTGGCTCACGGAGACCATACCCATGCGAAACGAGAAAATCTATTAGATAAGACTCTCTATGCGGTAGATGAGTTAACTGGCTTTGTGGTGGCAGTGGCTCTGGTTAGACCGTCAAAGAAGATCAGGGATGTGAAAGTTAATTCAGTAAGGAAAAAGTGGAAAGATAAGTCATTCGCTAGGGGTGTGGATCGGGAGTGCATTGAACGGGGAGCAAGAGACCTGGGGATTGGTTTAGACCACCACATCCAGAATGTTCTTGATTCAATGAAACGGATTTCTACCGAACTAGGGTTATAAAGATCTTTTATCTCACCTAATCTTTCCCGAAATATTTCTTGAGGTATAGGAATTTCAATAATTTCTCTGAATTGTTATGAAGTAAACCTCGGCAGA
>CAZIXA010000021.1:0-35472 GCA_964543295.1 uncultured Clostridia bacterium
ACAACAAAAAGGGGGGGCCCCGCCGCCCCTGGCTCGAGCTAAGCGTGAGTCGGCTTTGCCGATCGAGCCGTCGAGGGGGGGATATTTCCCCCCTCGAGTATCTTGGATTAGAGGACAAATAGCTGATGACTCATGGCTGATGGTTAAAAGGAGGAAGGAATTATTAATATTTAGAGGCTATGAGCCATGAACTATGAGCTATTTAGAGGAGTTATTAAATGGCCAGAGAAGCTCTTTTAGTCATGGAAATGTTGAAGGATTTTGTGGAAAGAGGCGCCCCCCTGGAGGTGCCATCTGCCCGTAAGATTCTTCCTAAGATAAAGCTAAGAATTGAGGAGGCAAGAAAAAAAGGGACCCCCGTCATTTACATCTGTGATGCTCACAGAGCTCAAGATGAGGAGTTTAAACGATGGCCTGCTCACGCTATTTTGGGCACCAAGGGGGCAGAGGTTGTGGAAGAGCTAAAGCCGGAAAAAACTGATTTTATAGTAAAAAAGAGAAGATATTCTGGTTTTCTGGGGACCGATCTAGACCTGCTATTAAAGGAGCTCAAGGTTGAGAAGCTTCACTTGACAGGGGTTCTCACTAATATTTGCGTTTTTTTTACCGCAGCGGAGGCGGCCATGAGAGATTATGAGGTAGTTGTGTATAGGGATTCTGTGGCGGCTCTTTCTGAGAAATATCATAAGTCTGCCCTTGATCAGCTTGAACAGGTTCTTAAGATTAAGGTGGTTTAGACAACAAAAATTGGTTGGTTTTGATTTGAGGAACTCAGGATGGAGTGGGTGGAAATAGAGGTTGAGCAATTGGATCCAGATCTTCCTCTTCCTCAATATATGACGGGAGGATCGAGCGGTATGGATCTTTGTGCTCGTCGAGCCACCACTCTTCTTCCCCGGCAGATAAAGTTGATTCCTACGGGGATAAAAGTGGGTATTCCCATTGGTTTTGAGCTTCAAATAAGACCTCGCAGCGGTTTGGCTACTCAGGGAGTAAGTGTGATCAACTCTCCAGGAACTATTGATCCTGACTATCGAGGAGAGATTCAGGTTATTCTTATTAATTTTGGAGAAAAGCCTTATCTTATCAAACGGGGAGATAGGATTGCCCAGGGGGTGCTTTGTCCTGTATGCTACGCCCGGCTAAGAGTTGTCAATCAACTAAAAGATTCTGAAAGAAGCCACAAGGGGTTTGGTCATACGGGAAGGTAAGCCATGCTCGTAAAAAGAAAAGAGGATGAAATTATTGGAGTTCTTTTGGTAGTGGTGGGCGCGTTTATTTTGTTAAGCCTTATTTTTTTCAACTCGTCCAGGTCTTCTTTTCTCACCTATCCTCCCCGTATCTCTTCCGATAATTACGTGGGAAGGTTTGGGGTGTTCATAGCCTATTATCTTTATCTTGTCCTGGGATTGGGAGCATTTTTAGTTCCTCTAGGTCTGATCAAAGGAGGAGTGGAAAAATTTAGACGAGGAGAGATAGATGGGTTGTTTCGTAAAATCACGGGGCTCGTCCTTTTTCTCATAGCCTTCTCGACATCCCTGTCTATGTTGGGTTTAAATAAACTCCCCTTTCTTTACAGAGGGGGATTATTGGGACTATTCTTTTCCAAAACTTTCCTTTCCTTTTTTGGAAGAGTGGGAGCAGGTGCTATTCTAGGGGGGATTTTCGTTATTTCGCTCATTTTGTGGGTTGATTTTTCTCCGTTTTTAGCCAGACGAAAAATAAAAAAGCAGCTATCTGTTAAAAAGAGAGATTTCTCCCTTGAGAAACTCAAGAAAGAAAAAAGCTTGAGACCCGCTAGGACTCCTACCTTCGGCATGAATCTACCTCCATTTTCTCTTTTGAACCCTGTTCCCTCCCAAAAGGAAGCAGCGGATGAGGTTAAAATAGCGGGAAGGAAACTGCGCCAAACCCTGGGAGATTTCGGGGTAGAGGTAGAAATTGATGAGGTTAAGGAAGGTCCCGCCGTCAATCGATTTGAGGTACGCCTTGCTCCGGGGATAAAAGTAAGTAAGTTAATGAGTCTCTCAAGCGATCTTGCCCTTTCTCTAGCTGTTCCCAATGTCCGTATCGAGGTTCCTGTCTCAGGAAAGTCCTTGGTAGGAGTGGAGGTTCCCAAAAAGAAGGTAAACTTCGTTTACCTGCGGGAGTTATTAGAGGATAAAGAGTTCAGGGAATCTAAGGCTAAGCTACTCTTTCCTCTGGGCAAGGATATCGCTGGAGCTCCTGTCTGGGTCAGCCTGGAATCTTTACCACACCTGCTTATAGGAGGAGCCACCGGTTCGGGGAAAAGCGTATGCTTAAATTGTCTTATTGTGAGTATCTTATATAGGGCTTTTTCTGACGAGGTAAAGTTTCTCTTAATTGATCCTAAAACGGTGGAGCTAGTTGATTATTCAAGTATTCCTCACCTTCTTTTTCCTCCTATAACTGAAGTAAAAGAGGCCAACTTTGCTCTCGAATGGGTAGTGCAGGAGGTAAAGCGGCGATACGAGCGATTTAGTCAGGTAGGGGTACGGGACATAGCCAGCTTTAATGCTAAGATGAAATCTGAGGATGAGCCCATAATTCCCTATTTAGTAGTGATTATTGATGAACTGGCGGACCTGATGATGTTGGCCGGGGCCGGCTTAGAGAAGACTATCTGTAGAATAGCCCAGTTGGGGAGAGCAACCGGTATTCATCTGGTAGTGGCTACTCAGCGTCCATCGGTGGATGTAATTACTGGCCTGATCAAGGCCAATTTTCCCTCCAGAATTTCCTTTGCCGTAGCTTCTCAGGTTGATTCTCGTACAATCCTTGATGCCACGGGAGCAGAAAGATTGGTAGGCAATGGGGATATGTTGTATTCTCCAGTAGAAGCTTCTCAGCCATTCCGTATCCAGGGAAGTTTTATCTCCCCTTCGGAGGTAAAAAGAGTAGTTGATTTTATTAGAGAGCAAGGAGAGCCTACCTATCTTGATGAGATTGTCAAAGGAGTCGAGGAAGAAAAAGACCAAGGAGAGATTCCCTCCCAGGACGAACTTTTTCCGGAGGCCAAAGAACTGGTAATGAGGAGGGGAAAGGCTTCTACTTCTCTTCTTCAGCGCAGACTCTCAATAGGATATAATCGGGCTGCCCGGATCATGGATCAGTTGGAAAAGGCCGGAATAGTAGGACCACCTCGGGGGAGCAAACCACGGGAGGTGTTGAGAAGGGAGAGTTAGTGACTTTAGCCAATAAGATTACCTTAACTCGTGTCGTCTCGATTCCCTTTTTTGTTCTCTTTTTGTTTGTGGGAGGAAAAAAGGGGATAGTTTTTGCCTTTGTGATTTTTATATTTGCTGTCCTTTCCGATTTTTTGGATGGATGGTTGGCCCGCCGCAAGCATGAGGTGACCTCTAGCGGAAAAATAATTGATCCTGTTGCCGACAAGATTTTGATTTATAGTGCTTTCATCTGCTTTATTCAACTTCACCTCATTCCGTTTTGGATGGTCATAATTATCATGGGAAGAGATTTTCTGGTAACAGCTCTACGGATTGAGCTGGCGGCAAAGCAGGTAATTCTGGCTGCTGGTCAACTGGCAAAACTGAAGACTCTCTTTGAAGATCTAGCAGTCATTTTTGTTTTTTTTGTTATGGTGGCTAAAGATTTTGAAGTTAGACTTTGGAAACCCGGAATGCTAATCTTTGTTTTGATGAGTATTGCTACCTCGTTAACTGTCATATCAGGTATCCATTACTGGATGGAGAACAGAAGGCTTTTAGGATGAAAACCATTTTTACTTTTTTAGGGACAGGGTTTGGAGTAGGGTATACTCCATTTTTACCTGGAACAGCGGGAACTTTGTTGGGAGTAGTGATATATCTAGTTTTGAGCCGAATTTTTACTCATCCTTTTAGCTATGTAGTGATGTTGGTGATTTTTAGTGGTTTCGGGGTGTGGATTTGTGGAAAATGTGACCATCATTTTGAAAAAGAAGATTCTCCGGTGATTGTCATCGACGAAATAGAAGGATTTTTGATAGCTATGTTTGCCCTGCCAGTTTCCTTTCGATTTATTTTCCTGGGATTCTTTTTATTTAGAGCCTTTGATATTCTTAAGCCCTTTAAAATAGAGAGACTTCAAAGACTCCCGGGAGGTTGGGGTATCATGGCGGATGATATAGCAGCAGGCATTTTAGCTAATTTGGTGCTCCATATGACTCGGATAATGCTGGGATGGTAGCACAGTTTTAAAAAGGAGGCATTGATGAGTAAAATTACTGAGATTCGCTGGCATGGAAGAGGGGGGCAGGGTGCGAAAACGGCGGCCTTGTTGTTAGCTGAATCTGCTCTGGAGGAGGGAAAATATGTTCAGGGATTTCCCGAGTATGGCCCCGAACGTATGGGAGCTCCCATGCAGTCTTTTACCCGGATTAGCCAGGCTCCCATTAGCCTGCATTCCCATGTCAGGACTCCTGATGCCGTAGTAGTCCTGGATTCCACATTGTTGGACACTGTTGATGTAACTTTGGGTCTTCGAGAAAAAGGTGTAATTCTGGTAAACAGTCCCGAGACTTCTCAAGCCATGAGAAGAAAGTTAGGGTTAAACAAAGGTGAGGTTTTTACCGTAGATGCTACTTCCATATCTATGGAGATCCTGGGGAAGAATTTACCCAATATCCCTATGTTGGGGGCTTTAATCAAGGTTACCAGTCTATTAGGTCTAGATACAGTCATTTCTTCTATTGAGCACAAGTTTGGGAAAAAGTTTAGTTCCAGAGTAATAGAGGGAAACATAGAGGCTATAAAGAAGGCTTATGAGGAGGTAAAGGAAGAATGAAAGAGAAAGGCTGGAGGGATATTCCCTGGGGAGGATTGATTTTAGAGGAAGGTAATGCAGCCAAATATAAGACTGGCGATTGGCGAACCCATCGGCCAGTGTGGGATGAAAGGAAATGCACCCACTGTCTTTTATGCTGGGTTTATTGCCCGGATTCTTCTATTATTGTTAAAGAAGAAAAATTCAAACAATTTGATTATGATCACTGCAAGGGTTGTGGAATTTGCTCAACTCAGTGCCCGACCAAAGCTATCCACATGGAAGAAGAGACTAAATTTGCCTTAAAGGAAGGGGGAAAATAGAGTGGGGAAAATATTGGGTTTAACCGGTGATGAGGCTACGGCAGAAGCAATGCGACAGATCAATCCCGATGTCCTGGCTGCCTACCCCATTACTCCTCAGACGGAGACAGTTCAAAAATTTTCTGAGTTTGTGGCTGAGGGGATAGTGGCTACCGAGATGGTGAGGGTGGAGAGCGAACATTCAGCTATGAGTGCCTGTGTAGGAGCTGCAGCAGCAGGGGCTCGAGCTATGACTGCCACTTCGGCTAATGGCCTGGCCTTAATGTGGGAGATCTGTTATATTGCGGCCTCTTATAGACTGCCTATAATAATGGCTGTGGTAAATAGAGCCTTAAGTGGTCCTATTAACATCCATTGCGATCATTCTGACTCTATGGGGGCGCGAGATGCCGGGTGGATTCAGATATACAGTGAAAACTGCCAGGAGGCCTATGATAATCTCATTCAGGCGATACGAATAGCTGAAGAGGAGAAGGTTAGGCTTCCGGTAATGGTCACTTTTGATGGATTTATCATTTCTCATGCCATGGAGCGAGTTGAGATATTGGAAGATGACGAGGTGAGCCAGTTTATCGGTAAATATAAGAATGCCTATTCGCTTCTTGACGTGGACAGTCCTGTGACCTACGGCCCTCTTGATCTATATGACTATTACTTTGAGCATAAAAGACAACAGATAGAGGCCATGGAAATCTCACCCGAGGTTATTCAAAAAATTGGGAAAGAATTCGGAGATTTAAGCGGTCGGTATTATGATTTGATGGGAAGT
The DNA here is from genome assembly GCA_964543295.1 of uncultured Clostridia bacterium. Taxonomy (GTDB): domain Bacteria; phylum Aerophobota; class Aerophobia; order Aerophobales; family AE-B3A; genus AE-B3B. The sequence continues at coordinate 5,878 of CAZIXA010000021.1, forward strand.
TATCGGTTGGAGGGAGCGGAGTTGGTTATTGTAGCTGCTGGTTCTACTGCCGGAACGGTTAAGAGTGTGGTAGATGAATTAAGAGAGGAGGGCGAGAAAGTGGGTCTTCTCAAAATTAGAATTTTTCGTCCTTTTCCAGCCAAACAGATCGCAGAAGTTTTAAGAGACGTGAGAGCAGTGGCTGTTCTGGACCGTTCTGTTTCGTTCGGGGCGCAGGGAGGACCAATCTTTCTGGAGATTAGATCCGCCCTTTTTGACGAGATTAAACCACCAGCCGTGGTAAATTATATTTATGGACTGGGGGGACGAGATATCGGGGTAGATGAAATTAAGCGAGTTTATAAAAATCTGGAAAGAATTGCCCATACTAAAAAGATAGACGAATTAGTCGGTTATCTGGGGCTCAGGGAGTAAAATAAGGAGGAGAAGATGCCATCTCTTAAAGTTTTATCCAGGGAAAAAGAGTTACTTACCGGAGGTCACCGGCTTTGTGCTGGCTGTGGTGCCTCCATAATTGTAAGGCAGGTTCTTATGGCCGCCGAAGACCCCGTGGTAATGAGTTCTGCCACCGGGTGTCTGGAGGTAGCTACCACCATTTATCCTTTTACTGCTTGGAGAATTCCCTGGATTCACTGTGCTTTTGAGAATTCAGCTTCTACTTTGTCTGGAGTAGAAGCTGCCTATCGTAGTCTAAAAAGACAGGGTAAGATCGACCGTACCATTAAGTTCATTGCCTTTGGTGGTGATGGGGGGACCTATGACATAGGACTTCAGGCCTTGTCCGGAGTTCTGGAAAGAGGGCACAATCTCCTTTATATCTGCTACGACAATCAGGCTTATATGAACACGGGCATACAGCGCTCCAGTGCTACTCCTGAAGGGGCGGCAACTACTACCAGCCCTGTGGGAAAAGCTATACCGGAAGGAAAACAAAGACCCCGCAAAGATCTAACCCGCATTGTAGCCGCTCATGACGCTCCCTATGTGGCTCAGGCTAATCCTGCTTATTACAATGATTTAATTAAGAAGGTCCAGAAGGCCTTAAGTACAGAGGGTCCAACTTTTATTAATGTTCTCTCGCCCTGTCCCCGGGGCTGGAGGCATGATCCCTCTTTGTCTATTCAGATTGCTAAACTGGCAGTCTTGACTGGAGTCTGGCCTCTTTATGAGGTAGAAAAAGGTCAATACAGGATCACTTATCGTCCTAAAAAAAGACACCCTTTAAGAGAATGGCTGGAGTCTCAGGGGAGATTCAGACACCTTTTGAGACCCGAGAATAAGGGGATTATGGAAAGATTAGAAAAACAGGTGGAGGAAAACGAAAAGAAGTTGTTAGCCCTGGCTGGAGAAACTTCATTATAAAATTGGGGTCAGGTCTCAACATTTGACATTGGTCTTCTTCTAACCTTTGCTATGAGAATCTTTTTTAGCTTTATCCCAAAACCTCTTGACTGCTGTCCGTGCAATAGCAGCATAATCCATATCAAATAGTTTCCTCATCTCTTTTAAGTTTAAGCTCGTGGGGTATATATTAAATAGAACGCCCATGGGTAGTTTCGGGAATTTTCCTTTTTCTCTCTATGCTTTCATCTATTCTCTTTTTATATCTTGCCACAGTGCAAATAAAGCATCATAAGAGTTTCTTAATGTCAAATGTTGAGACCTGACCCGTTAACGTTCTTTGAACCAGTCTACTGTTTTTTCTAATCCTTCGTTTAAGGTGAGTTGGGATTGCCAGTCCAGCTCTTTTTTCGCTTTGTCAGTATTTAAAAATATTCTCCTTATCTCTCCCTTTCTTTCCGGAGCATAGATTGGTTGGACTTTGAAGCCGGTTATCTCTGCTAAAAGCTGGTACAACAGATTCACCGAGCTTCCTTTGCCTGTTCCCGCGTTGTAGGCCAAATCATCAGGTGAGCTTAACTTCCTCTCGTTAAGGCTTTCTATCTTCTGGCTGGCGAGTAAGTTGATGTTTACTGCCTCGCTAACGTGTATGTAATCACGTAACTGCTCACCATCTCCAAAAATTTTGGGCCTTTTTCCCTGGAGCATCTGTTGGGTGAAGATAGCGATCACTCCTGCTTCTCCGTAAGGGTCTTGTCGAGCCCCATAGACATTTCCGTACCTTAAAGAAAGGTAATTGAGCCCATAAGTTTTTCTATAATAGTGAAGATAATGTTCGATGGTGTGTTTCGAAACTCCGTAGGGGGAAAGAGGATTTTTTGGATAGTGCTCGTCTACTGGTAGATCGAGGGGTTCTCCGTAAACGGCCCCTCCTGATGAGATAAAAACGAAGTTATTGACTCTGTGTTTTATACAGTTATCTAAAAGATTTAAGGTTCCCAGGATATTTACTCCTGCATCGAACATGGGCTTTTTTACAGAAACTCTCACATTTATCTGAGCTGCATGATGGTTAACCAGCTTGAACTTTTCCTCGGCAAAAATTTTATCTAACCTTTTATCGGTGATATCCATTTGATAAAATTTGGCTTTTTCATTGAGGTTTTTTTTCTTTCCACTGGATAGATTATCCACCACCACCACCTTCCAGCCTTGCTCGAGATACCCGTCAACCACATGGGAGCCAATAAAACCAGCTCCCCCGGTTACCAATACCTTTTTCATACCAGATTTCCTTTCTTATCCCTTTTCAATCTTTTTCTTCCTTCCTCGAAAAAAAGTTCGGCAAAGGAAGTTGACCAGGTTCTCTCCTCAAAGGATCTTTTCTTCAAAGTATCGAGGAAACCCTTAAAATCCTGGTAGTAAGAGCCATAGATGTGGTAACTGTCAGCAATATGTACGTATTTTCCCACTTTTATCTTTTTACCTATTTTCTCACTAATTTTCTCTGCAATCACTTTTTGTAGCTCGGTAAAGGCGAACATATTCATGAATGCGGCTTTAAAAGCGTCGTTACTTCTAAAGTGAACATTTAACTGGAGGCGATCCTCAAAGATTCTTAGCCAGAAGCGTTGCATACAGGGTGGATCGCCACACTCAGGATCAAGCCAGGCTTTCCAGGTGACCGCTTGAGCCCGACGAGTGTACGGCGTTTCGGACAGCTTGCGGACCACATAATCGATCTGGTCTATGCTCCTTCCTTCAGCCTTATAATTAAATAGTCTTTCATGGTAGGTATATTCCCATTTTCCTTCCTCTGGTTTAATCCAGTCATCATGGATACCGAAGATAACCTCCTGCCGATAGATCTCCAGGTCTTCCAGACCAGCGGGAAAGGCTCGGTGCAAACGAGGTTCTTTGAAGGGATGCGTTACTTCCATAATCATAGTGCAGTCCCGGCTGGGAGGGTCTCCCGCTTTATCATATTCAGTTCTTATAGCTATCCCCTCCTGCCAGCACTTCATCACTGACTTTTCCCATACTTCAGGAAGAGTTTCCCCCTCTACCTTAATAACCGGACAATCGCTTAAAAGATCCTTTTTACTCATAGTTCTCTTCTTGATTTATAATTACTAGCCACTGATTTTTGCCCTTCTTTCATGCCATACTGTATTTTGTCCATAAGCATAAGCAATTCTAAGCAGCATAGGTTCATCAAATGGTTTTGCCAGAATCTGAAGACCAATGGGAAGATCGTCTTGGTTAAAACCGCAGAGGATAGACATTCCTGGTATGCCGGCAAGATTAGCGGATATGGTAAAGATATCAGAGAGGTACATCTTAAGAGGATCGTCGATTTTCTCCCCTATCTTAAAGGCTACGGTTGGCGAAGTGGGAGTAATTAGCGCATCAAAGTTCTGGAAAGCCCTATCAAAATCTTCCTTAATAAGAGTACGCACTCTTTGGGCCTTTCCGTAGTAGTTCTCGTAATAACCCTTACTCAAGACATAAGTTCCCAGCATTATCCTTCTTTTTACCTCGTCACCGAATCCTTCCTGACGGGTTCTTTTATACATATCTATAAGACTGGTCTCATCCGGAGTTCTGCATCCATATCCCACTCCATCGTATCTGGCCAGGTTAGAGCTTGCCTCAGCAGTGGCTATGAGGTAATAGGTGGCTACGGCGTACTCCGTATGAGGAAGGGATACTTCTTCTATTCGAGCTCCCAAGTCTTCCATGACTTTGGTGGCCGCTAAAACTTTCTTTTTTACCTCTTCTTCCATGCCGGGAATAAAATATTCTCGAGGAAGACCTATCTTTATTCCGTGAAGATCTGGAATAAGGGATCGATGGTAGTCAGGAATAGGGTAATCAAGAGAGGTAGAATCACACAGATCTCTGCCGGAGATTGCCTGCAGGAGATCTGCGCAATCGGTAACATCCTTGGTTATAGGGCCAATCTGATCTAAAGACGAGGCGAAAGCTATCAGCCCGTAGCGAGAAACCCGACCATAAGTAGGTTTCATGCCTACGACTCCACAGAGAGCAGCCGGTTGACGGATGGACCCACCCGTATCTGAACCAAGAGCAAGAGGGGCTTCCCCGCTGGCAACAGCTGCTGCCGATCCCCCACTCGAGCCCCCCGGGGTAGTTTCTAGATTCCAGGGGTTATGGGTTATTTTAAAGGCAGAATTTTCTGTGCTCGATCCCATAGCAAACTCATCCATATTGGTCTTGCCTATGATGATAGCTCCTTCTTTTTTTAGTTTCTCTATCACAGTAGCTGAGTAAGGAGGATAGAATCTCTTAAGGATCTGAGAAGCACAGGTAGTTTCTCCTTTTTCTACACAGATAAGATCCTTAATGGCAATAGGAATCCCGGTAAGAGGCTTTATCTGTTCTCCTTGAGAAATTCTTTTGTTCCACTTCTTTGCCTGACCGATAGCTCCTTCTTCATCAAGACTCAGAAAAGCTCCTATTTTATCCTCTACGTCCCTGATATGCTGAAATATTGAAGAGACCACTTCTTCAATAGAGACCTCTTTATCCTCAATTAACCTATGGAGTTCATGCGCAGAAAGCTCATAGAGTTCCAATTAAATCTCCTTAACCCCCAAAATTTCATCCATCCTATCAATTTCTTAAGGGTTGTCAAATTCCCCGAAGGATCAGGATTTGCCACAAAACCTGATTTTGCTATTTTGTTTTCAAGAATTTGCTAATGATAAAGCCACGTGGTCAAGAAAGGTTCTTTCCTTTAAAACCCAGGTTCAATATCATTGCTTGAGTAGAGCGGCCGCAATTTCCCTCATAAATTTCGTTATCCTTCTGGTTTTCAGTCTTGTTTATTTGCAGGTTTTTAGGAAGCAGTGGAGGAGAGTCTAAAGATGGTTTCTATAGATAGACGGGAGTTTGACCGAAGCACTCTTTCTGGTTAACCCTCCATCTCGCCCCAGTTTTTTCCCACCTTTGTCTCCACTACCAGAGGGACAGAAAGCTCCATGGCTCTTTCCATTTCCTCTTTCACTATTTTGAAAATGTTGAATTATCCGAATCTCTAAACTTAAGGGATTATTCCACCCATCAGAAGGGAAGATGTTGTTTTTTCTTGCCATTTGCTCTTTAGCTGCCTGATATGACGATGAATCCCTTTCCCTTCGTTGCCACTTTCCCATCAAAAAGCTCTTGGTCTTCTTGAAATACCGCTTGGTTTATCTTAAGGTTTCAGGTTCCCTCTTCATAATTACTTTACACTCCTTCCTTGCAAATTCTTTCTTGTGTGCTATTATGGTACACTTAGCAAAAAATGAACGAGTAATTATCGGCCTACATTTATCAAGGAAAAGATTCTCATAGTCTGCCAAGTAATAGCTGGGGGCAAGATTCAGCCTATAGCCAGAAAACACGGGGTAAGTAGACCTTCTGTCTATGCCTGGATGAGGGAAACCTTTAGATACCCTCCCAGTAAGCACTAAAACTAAAGAAACTGGGACCTAAGTTCAAAAAAGGCAAAGTCGATGCAAAAGATGAGGTCATTGAAAAATAATTCTTTTTAATGCCACCCTATTATGGGATTTACCTTCCCAAAAGGTATTTTCAAATCAAACAAATTCCTCATAGTGTAAAATGATTATGAATTTTTAAGAGTGCATTCAGGGTGGAATAACTATTATCTCTTTTATTTCTCCTGAAAATCCCTTAAGCCTAAGTTTACTTTTAATTTTTCTGACTTAACGCGGAGACTTGACACTTGCGAAAAAATTATTATACTACTAAATTAGTAATCTTAATTAAGTAAGTTATGCTGAAAAAGAGAGGATTCTGTGTCCATATAGAAAAGACAAGGAGGAAAATAGGTATCCTAATGGGAATAAGGAATTTAAATGAGGGACTGGTTTTAAAGACTATTGAGAAAAACGGCCCTATTTCGAGGGCTGACATTTGCAGGATGATAGGGTTAACCCCTCCCGCTGTCTCGGATATTGTTAAGAACTTAATTGAGAGAGGCATAGTTAATGAAATTGGCAAAGGGGATTCATTGGGAGGAAAAAGGCCGATTTTGTTAAAATTAAATCCAAGGGCCGCCTATGTGCTTGCCGCGGACTTAGGGGGAGAAAATGGTATAAGAGTAGCATTAACGGACCTGTTCAATAACATTGTTGAGGAGAGACTAGGCCCGAAGATAGAGCTTTTAAAGAACAAGGAGCTAAAGTATGCGTTAAGCATTGCGGTGAACGATCTTATAAAAGAGATAGATGTGCCAAGGGATAAGATATTGGGCGTATGCATCGGTGTACCGGGAATTATAGATTTCAAATTGAAAAAGGTTACCATAGCTCCCTATCTGAACTGGGAGATATCTTTGGAGGATTTGGCCTTAAGGAAAATTGGAATACCAATTACCATCGAAAACGATGTTAATTTGATGGCATTGGGTGAGAGGGCTAGGGGGATAGCGCAGGGAATTAACAACTTTGTCTTCATCGGCGAAAGGATTGGAATAGGCGCTGGCATTATAACTAACGGAAAACTTTATACAGGGGCTAATAATGCTGCCGGCGAGGTAGGATACCTACTAATTGATACAAAATATGCCCACAGAAATAATAGAGGCTATGGCTGTTTCGAAAAATTAGCAAGTTACAAGGCTGTCGTGGAGAGGGCAAGGAAGAAGATGGACAAAACGGTTAGAGCCATTGACGTATTTAAGGCTGCTGTCGGAGGCGACAGCATTGCCATTGGAGTTGTCAAGGAAACATTGAAATTTCTTGCCTTTGGCATTAGCAACATATCCTGTGTGCTTGACCCGGAATTAGTGATTATAGGAGGTGGGATTTCAATTTTACCGGACAATTTCCTTGAGGAAATAAAGGTAAGCATTAAAGAGGTAATTCCCCTTGTTCCAAAGATAGAGTTTTCTAAGTTGGGGGAGGATGGGGTTTTGATTGGTGCAGCAGTAAAGGTATTTGAGCCCTTAAAAAGGGAAGGATTGGCGTCTGTTAAATAAATAATAAATAGGGAGCACATTCCAATGATCTTACAGCAAATGCTAGCCGTACCCAAAGAGGAACTACATAAGGTAAGTAAGGTAAAGGTAAATATCCTACCGGATGTAGAAAGACTGTACCAACACTTTGCTAGAAGCATAGCCGATGAGATTAAGCAGAATAATGCTCAGGGGAAGTTCACAAAGATAATCTTACCAGTGGGCCCCACTCCTCAACATCGTATTTTAGCAGAAATTTCAAACAGGGAAAAAATAAGCTGGAAAAATGTCTATACCTTTAATATGGATGAATATCTTGACTGGCAGGGAAGGCCTGTTTCTTTAAATCATCCTATGAGCTTTGAGGGGTTTATGAGAAAAAATATTTTTGATCTTCTTAATGAGGAGATAAAGATTCCGGAGGATCACATTCATTTTCCCCATCCCTTTCGCATTGATGAGATTAGTGAGAAAATTAAAGAGGTTGGGGGAATTGATACCTGTTATGGGGGGATTGGCTATCATGGTCACATTGCCTTTAATGAGCCACCCATAAATAGGTGGCATAAGATATCCAGAGAGGAATTTAAGAGCTCGCTCAGCAGGGTCGTGCAATTAGCCCCCGATACAGTTGTCATTAACAGCGTTGGCGGAGCAGGAGGAAACTCCTCAATGATACCCCCTATGGCAGTAACTATTGGAATGAGAGATATCCTCTCCTCTAAGAGGATTCGCCTCTATTGTGATGGCGGAGACTGGCAAAGGACGACCTTCCGCATAGCCTGTTTAGGAGAGATAAGCATAGACTACCCTGTTACCTTTGTTCAAGAACATCCAGATTGTGTAATTAATGTAGATTCTTATACGGCAGATCCTCCAGAATCAGCGCCAAAGTGAGATGCAGATGATATTTTTTCTTAAGGTTAAGGGCTGGACGATAGGATTAGGAAATATATCTGCCATTCTGAATCCGAAAATGATAGTTTTGGGAGAAGGGATTTCCAGGCAGGAAGACATTTTACTGAAACCCTTAAGGGAGACGATTGCAAAGATAACTCCCATCTCTCCCAAGATTGTAATATCTTCGCTGGGAGATGATGCTGGTATTATCGGTGCTGCCGCCATAGCCTGGAACCTGGTAAAGCATACAAGCCTCATAAGTTGAAGATATGTTCTTGAAAGAAAAGCTAGAAATAAAAGGTCTGAGGGGAGGTGAGAGAATAAGTAGGCCTGTCTAGCTTGAAAAATCTCTTAATGCACTGGAATTATGTTGAAAAGGAAGACTTGTCCTACAGTATCATCAATGAAGTTAAAAGTGCCAAGATAAAAGAGCTGGATAATTTATGAGCTCTATTTTAAGGGGGAAGTAGATGGGGAGACTCGCGTTACTGGGAGGAGAGCCGGTAAGAAAAAGACCCTTCACAAGCTGGCCCCAGTTTGACCAGATAGAGGTGGATAATTTAAAGAAGGTTTTAGAGAGCAGGAGATGGTTCTCCGGTATGATGGGCTCAGAGCCTGGGACCCAAGTCTGGGAATTTGAACAGAAGTTCGCCTCCCTGCACGGAGTAAACTATGTCTCAGCAGTAGCTAATGGGTCCGCTGCTCTTGAGGTAAGCCTGAGGAGTCTGGGGGTGGGAGAAAAAGATGAAGTGATCATCCCTGCTTATACCTTTGTTGCCACCGCAACGGCAGTGCTCCAGGTCGGGGCAACTCCGGTGGTTGTGGATATTGAACCGGAGACTCTCGGTATCGATCCGGTAAAGATAAAAGAAGCGCTTACACCAAAGACAAAGACAGTTATCCCGGTTCACTTCGCCGGACAAATTGCAAATATGCCAGAGATCGTCCAGATTGCCAAAGAGCATCATCTTAAAGTAATAGAGGATGCTGCCCATGCTGCAGGAGCCCTGCGTTTTGGTAAAAGAGCCGGCTCCTTTGGAGATACCGGGTGCTTTAGTTTCCAGGAAAGCAAAGTTATGACCTCAGGAGAAGGCGGGGTAATTACTACTAATAATAAGAAAATTTGGGAGGAGACCCGGTCTTTGAGAAGCTGTGGTCGAGCGGAGAAACGCCCCTGGTATGAGCATTTTAGATTGGGCTGGAACTATCGATTATCAGAATTTCAGGCGGCGGTTCTTCTCGCCCAATTGGAAAGACTGGAGGATCAGATTGAGAAAAGGGAGGAGAATGCGAGGTATCTTACCGAACAACTCTCAGCCATTCCCGGGGTCTCTCACCCCCGGGATTTTTCTCCCCAGACAGAATATCACTCCTATTACTACTATGTGCTTATCTATGAAAGTGAAGAATTTAGAGGCATCTCCAGAGATCTCTTTGTCAAAGCCCTGAGGGCAGAGGGAATTCCTGCTGAGGTTACCTATATCTCCATCCTTGATGTTCCCATGTTTAAACAGGGAAAATACTCTCTTAAGGATATGGGCTGTCGTATCACTAAGAAGATTGCCTCTAAAATATTTGTTTTTATGCACCAGGTTCTTCTGGGAACGAGAGAAGATATGGATGATATTGTTAAGGCTATAGTGAAGATAAAAAAAAACATACCCGAACTGAAGAGAGAAGTAAAAAATGTATCTTAAAAGAATGATTACATTTGAACTTCCAGGAGCAGATATTAGAACATTGAATGTTAGAGAGAGAGAACACAAAAAATAAAAGAAAAATGAGGAAATTGCAAGAAAAGCTGAAGGTCTTCTTTCTTTGCTTGAAGAGAATATTAAAGAAGTAAGGGAGGTAACGGATAAAGGGATTAAATTATTAATACAACTTTTTCTTGAAGAAAACAAACTAGGCTGGAATTTTGGAAATAGCCGACCGGAGGAAAGCTCGGAACATCTTTTTGCTTATAATATGGAGTATCTTACCAGAAAACATTTTAGTCATGGAGAACTTGTTTGTGTAGGTATCATATTAATGTCCTATCTTCAAGAAAATAATCCTGGAAGGGCGCTAAAAGTAATTAGGGAAGCTGGAATTAGTGTTAAACCAAAAGATTTAGGTGTATTTCGAGAAGGGATTTTAAAATGTCTCTTAACGCTCCCACATTATGTAAAGAAGGAGAATCTTTTCTATAGTATTGTAAACGAGATGGCGGAGGATAAAGAAAAAATTAATAAGGCCATGGTGGTTAGGTTATCAAATTTTGAGGTGTGTCAATGAAAGAGTTAAAAGTGGGCATAGTAGGTGCAGGTGGGATGGGGAAAATTCACGCGGGGTCTTATATGAATAACCCTAATGCAAAAGTAGTTGCCGCGTGTGAAAAGAATAGGAAAAGGCTTGATAATTTTATAAATGGTGAGTGGGGAAAAGTAGAATATGAGGATGTCCTGGGAAGTTTTAAACCCAAATATAGGATTAAAAAGGCATACACTGATTACAAAAAAATGGTTCAAGATGAGGAGATAGATGCTGTTAGCATTTGTACGCCAAATGTGTTTCATTTCCCAATTGCAAGGGAAATGATGGAAAATAGGAAAAATGTATTGGTGGAAAAACCTATGGGGGTGGATGTCCCTGAATGTAAGACTTTAACTGAGCTTGCCGAAAAAAACAAGGTCATTTTAGCTTCTGGCCGTATGTGGAGATTTCACTCTGATGTTTTGTTTGTGAGAAAAATTATCGAAAGCGGACTTCTGGGAAAAATCGTTAAGACTAAAAGTTATGGGATTCATGTTAATTGGGTACCTCAAGGTTGGTTTGTCAAAAAAGAATTTGCAAAGGGCGGTGCTTTAATTGATATGGGCATTCATGCAATAGATACGACAAAATTTTTATTAGGAGATATAAAACCTGAAGGGGTATGGGCAAGTATAAAGACATGCTATGGTAAATGGGATGTCGATGATGCAGGAGTTCTCGTGATTGAATTTGAAGGAGGAATTACCTCCATTATTGAGTCCGGATGGAATAATCGGTATGCAGATGGGAGTGAGGCAAGCACCCAAGTTTTTGGAACAAAGGGATATGCAAGAGTTTTCCCAACAGAGATAAGGTATTTCTTAAAGGAAAGGTGGGGAATTTTTAAGCCTGAGGAAAAGGAACCTCATCAAAGTCTCCTGATGTATCAAAGGGAAATCGACCATTTTGTTGAATGCATCCTAAACAAAAAGGAGCCTATAAATTCAGGGAAAATTGGACTTGAAGCAATGAAAATAGTTGAGGCTGCTTATAGATCCTGTGAAAACAGTAAGCTTGTAAAACTGGATTAACAAAAACCAAAGAGACAAATTATTTTAAAGTAATAGATAATTCCGGGGAAGGGGGTGATAGCTACTAAGGAGTATAGGACCTAGGATTAAATTCCATTACGCAAGGGAGGTGAAGAAAAAATCTCTAAGAATTTCAAAATTTTTGAGGGGAAAGAAAGAATATTTACGTGAACTAAAAGTGAGAGGGGGTTAGTAAAATGAATAAGATGATAGCTAAAATAGGAGTATTTTTGACAGCGGGGTTATTGATAGGAGGAGGGTTTGTCCCAGGAGTTTTGGGAAAAGAAAAAATTAGTCCTATCACCGTCTCGATGTGGAGTGGTCCGGAATACGATAATTTGGTAAAATGCGTTAAGGCCTATGAAGAGGAAACGGGAAGAAAGGTTAATATTGAAGAAATTGCTCGCGAAAGTCTTCGGGAAAAGACAACTACAGTAATTCTAAGCAAAAAGGGGCGCTATGACGTATGCTATGTCTCCAAAGCATGGATTGGTGGCTATGTGAAGGGAGAACTTCTCCAACCTCTTGGTAAATACATAGAGGATCCGACAGTTGTTGCTTCTTGGTTTGACATAAATAATATGAAACCCGCTGTAGATGCTCTCACAGTTGGAGGAAAAATATATGGTTTTCCTTCAGAAGGTGACTGTCAGTTCCTTTTCTGGAGAACGGATCTATTTAATAACCCTGAGGAAAGAGCAGCATTCGAAGTTAAATATGGATATGAGTTAGCGGTACCCCAAACTTGGAAGCAGTATCTGGATACAGCCAGGTTTTTTACCAGGAAAAAGGGAGAGAAACTCGCTGGGAAAGTCTTGAAGGAGGATTTCTACGGAACTACTCTTGAGGGAAAGCGTACAGAGGCCTGCTGGGATATCGCCACGTATCTATACGGTTACCAAGGAGGATCAATTTTTAAGCCTGGAATGCTTGAGGTAGTGGTAAATAGTGACGATGCTGTAGCAGGATTCGCTTTTTATACCAATCTGCTGCGAAAATGGCATGTAGTTTCTCCAGATGTTCCCAGCTGGGGATATCCGGAAGTAAGTGCTTGTTTTGGAGGAGGACATTCGGTGATGGCCCTGCAATGGATGGCAGCAGTAGCAGAGTTTAACGACCCTGAAAGAAATCCTGCTCTCTGGGAAAATGGAAAACGCAAATTCAATTATACAATAGTCCCCGGCAGGGAGATAGAAGGTAAGATAAAATACAGGGCAGTCCAGGCCAGTCAATGGGGATACATAATACCAGCAAATGCTCCTAATAAACTTGGAGCCTACAAATTCATTGAATGGCTAACAGGGCCAAAAGGTGCAAAAATGTGGGCACTAAACGGAGGTATTCCTTGCAATAAGCTCGCTTTAACAGATCCAGAGGTACTTAAAAAACAGCCCATGTTTGAAATGTTAGCCAGATCTTATCCTTATAGGCGCATGATCCCAACCTATGCCTTAACTTCTGTTGACTATCAGATACAGGATCTCATTGGTCTGGCTTGTAATGAAATGTTGACCGGGGTTAAAACTCCTAAACAGGGAGCAGACGAATTAGCAAAGGCGATAAAGAAAGCTCTAAAGGGTGCAGGATACTAATTCAAGAGAATATTCAAAAAAAGGGGGGGAAATCTTTCTCCCCCTTTTGAATATTATGGCGGAGTTTCGTTAAGATGAAAAATTTCATTTTATGGTTAAGAAAAACATACTATCCGTATGCGTTAGTAGCCCCAGCTTTTATCATTTTATTTTTGATCCTTATATATCCCTTAGGATATTCTTTAAAGATAAGCTTTCAAGATTGGAGCCTCAATACATATGGTTCTGGAAAGGTATCATTTATTGGGGTAGGTAATTTTATTAAGTTACTCCAGGATTCATATTTTTGGTTCTCTCTTAAGAATACCTGCATTTTCTCCTTTTCTTCCTTAAGTATAGAATTTTTCCTCGGTTTAGGCATTGCTCTTTTATTGAACAGAAAACTAGTAGGCGGAGGCATCATTAGAGCCCTCATAATTTTACCTTTTGTTTTATCTAATGCAGTGATTGGACTGGACTGGAGGCTAATGTACAATTATGATTATGGAATAATTAATTATTTTTTAAGTATCCTGAGAATTCCTCCTATCTTATGGCTCAGTGATCCTTCCAAAGCTATGATGGCAATTATTAGCGTTGACGTGTGGAATTGCAGTTCTTTTGTTATTCTTTTACTGCTGTCTGGTCTTCAAGCTATTCCTCAAACTCCCTATGAAGCTGCAAAAATAGATGGAGCCTCCAGATGTCAGTTATTCAGATTTATAACTTTTCCTCTGTTAAAGCCAGTTATAATGATTATACTGATCTGGAGGACAATAGATTTATTTAGAATGTTTGATATGGTTTATATCCTTACAGGAGGTGGACCGAGTCATGCCACAGAAGTAGCTAGCATCTATGCATTTTATAATGGATTCAGATATTTCCAGCAAGGATATGCAGCTGCGGTCTCTTGGGTTCTGGTTATTATTATGATAGCCATTTCCGTTACTTACATTAAATTAATGAAGACTAGTTTAACCTAGTGAAGAATCGAGAGTCAATTAAATGAAAAAGATGTTCAAAAAACATTGGGTAAACAACATTTTCATATATGCCGCTATAATGGTGGTTTTATTATTTTTGTTATTTCCGATTTATTGGATGTTCATGCTTTCTCTTAAAATGCCTCGCGAGGCTTTTTCTCTACCTCCTAAGTGGATATTTAGGCCCACATTAGAAAATTATGCAAAAACTTTTCTCTACGGACCTTTTTCCCAGTATTTTTTCAACAGTCTTGTTGTAGCAGCTTTTAATACTACACTCTCTCTTATAATAGGAACCCTGGCTGCCTATAGTTTCGCTAGATTTAATTTTAAAGGAAAAATAGTTGGCATGCTGGGAATCTTAGCCGCCAGAGTAATACCTCCCATTGCTCTAGCTATCCCTATATATATGATGTTCAATGATTATGGGTTGATTGACACCCGTATTTCTCTGGTCATAGTTTATTTTACTTTTAATTTACCTTTCGTTGTATGGATTATGTACGGTTTTTTCCAAGAAATACCAGAAGCTCTGGAAGAATCGGCAATGATAGATGGATGTTCCAGAATTGGAGCTCTTAGAAGAATCACACTTCCTCTGGTAGCTCCGGGTTTAGCTGCAGCTGCCACTATGTGTATCATCTTTTCCTGGAATGAATTTCTCTATGCTATGATACTCACCGGTACGTCAGCTAAGACTATGCCTGTAGCTATTACAGGATTTGTAACAAATAGAGGGATTTATTGGTCAAAAGTTGCCGCTTGTGCTTCAGTAATAATACTTCCCGTATTGATATTTGCCTTGGCGACTCAGAAATTTCTCATAAGAGGTTTGACCCTGGGGGCTGTTAAAGAATAATGGGCAAATCTTATTTAAGAAAATTGTTCTAAAATAGGAAAAGCCAAAAATTGAAATAATTTAAGTAGATGTCATGCAAATAAGGTAGGTTCAGAAGGAGAGCAATATGTTAAAACCCAAACTAGGTTTCTTTATGCTCTGTCATTCTTCTGAGGAGGGGAGGGAAGAGGCTCCTCAGCTTTTCCAGAGAGCACTTCTTAAGCTAAAGAAACTTAATTTAGATGTTATTGCTGCTGATGAGATAGTGGAAAATGAAAAAACAACTTCAGAAGTTGCTGAGAAATTTAAAGAAGCAGATATAGATGTCATCTGTGTTGTTGAGGGAACCTGGAGCTCGGACTATTTAGTTCTGGATATATTGGAGAAGATTGATGTGCCTATTATTACATGGGGACTGCCTGGTATTCGGAAAGGGTCCTTATGTGGTATTCAGCAACTTGATTGTGTCCTTACAGAGCTAAAAAAGCCCTATAAATTTATTTATGGGAATGTGGATAAGAGGAAGCCTTACGAGAGAATTGAAAGCTATGCTAAAGCTGCTTCTTTGAGGAAAACCTTACGAAAAGTTCGGTTGGGTATGGTTGGTTATCGCATAAAGGGAATGACAGAGGTTACCTTTGATGAGTTAGAGCTTAAATCCCTGTTTGGTCCTCACATAGTTCATTTTGGACTAAATGAGCTTAAAGATGGGAGGAATAGTGTTCCTGATGAGAAAGCAGAAAAAATCTGGAGGAAAGTTAAGGAGATAGTTGGAAAAGTCAATGTAGAGGAGAGAGAAGGACTAAATTCAGCAAGAATATATTTAACTTTAAAGAAATGGGTGGAGGAGGAAGGTCTTTCAGGTTTAGCTGTGGAGTGTTATCCTAATTTCATGGGACAAGTCTGTTTGGCTTATTCCCTTCTTAGCGAGGAAGGAATCCCTGGAAGTTGTGAAGGAGACGTAAATTCCTTGGTAGCTATGTTTCTCCTGTCCTCTTTAACCGGCATACCTGTTCATAATACTGATCTCTTAACAGTTTATGCGAAAGATAATTCGATTTTATTCTCTCACTGTGGTTCAGGAGCCTTTTCCTTGGCCCCAGATAAAGAGCAGATCAATTTATCACCAGTAAGGCTGGCTAATAAGGGATTGTGCGTATTATTCTCAGGTAGGCCGGGCAAGGTTACCCTGGTGAATTTAGTAGGAAGAAAGGATACTTACAGGATGTGCATAGTATCAGGTGAAGCAGTGAGGACAGAAATGGTTTTTGCTGGAAATCCTGTTAGGGTGAAAATTCTTATTTCAGTTAATGAATTTCTGGAAATAATAGCCCAAAAAGGCTTTGGTCATCACTGGATGATAGGCTATGGGGATGTAAAAGAGGAACTGCAGAATTTTTGTGAGTTGATAGGCTTGAAATACGTGATAATTCAATAGTGCAGTCCCTACCTTCTTTTATCAAGGTGTCATAGTGAAAAACTGGAGAAGAGGGGGAGTACTCTCGAAAATTCGGGAAGTGGAAAATTAGCTAAAGCAAATAAAGAGAGTCTATCTACAATTCGACTTTGACAGTAAAGGTCGAGCAAGAGATATCTCACCCCTATTCATCTCCAGCCCATATTTACTTAAGGAATAGGGTAAATATTCAGTGAAGGACGTTCCATGTTGTTGACTGCAAATAGCGGAGCGGGTAGCCGCACCCTTTAGGGTGCGCATAAACGCAGGCTCTGAGCCTTGCGACTACCGAGATTGCTTCACTTCGCAATGGCGGGGTTCGCTGAGTATTTACGGAATAGGGAGGGAGTTATTGTTCATTTATTTGTCCCTGGTATGGACAAAAGGCAGTGCAGTAAAAGTCTATTCCATCTCGCCCCAGTTTTTTCCCACCTTTGTCTCTACCACCAGAGGGACAGAAAGCTTCATGGCTCTTTCCATTTCCTCTTTCACTATTTTGCGAGTCTGGTCTATTTCGGCCTCCGGCACCTCCAACAGGAGCTCATCATGGATTTGAAGAATGATGTAGGCTCCTAATCCCTCCTTTTTGAATCTTCTATTCAGATTGATCATGGCGAGCTTGATGAGATCAGCAGCTCCTCCCTGAACAGGAGTATTCATAGCTGTGCGCTCAGCAAATTCCCGAGTTCTCTTATTTCGCGAGTTAATCCCGGGAAGACGCCTCTTCCTTCCCAGAAGGGTAGTTACATACTGTCTCTCTCGGGCTTCCCTTAAGGTTTTCTCTATATAGTCCATCACCTTGGGGTAGCGATCAAAGTATTTCTCAATATAATCTTCGGCTTCTTTTTGAGAGATTCCCAGATCTCGGGAGAGCCCATAGGCACTTATTCCGTAGATAATTCCAAAATTGACCACTTTTGCTTGTCGTCTCATCTGGGGAGTAACCTTTAGAGGAAGAACACCAAAAATCTCAGCCGCTGTTTCTTGATGAATGTCCTCATTCTTGGCAAAGGCTCTTTTTAGATTAAAGTCTTGAGAAAGATGAGCTAGAAGCCTTAGTTCAACCTGTGAGTAGTCGGCAGAAAGAAACCCATATCCATTTTCTGGTATAAAAGTGCGTCTTAATCTTTGTCCCAACTTGTTCCTGATGGGAATGTTTTGCAAATTAGGCTCTGAAGAGGAAAGCCTTCCCGTGGCAGTAACAGTTTGATTAAAAGAGGTATGTATCCTTCCTGTGGCAGGGTTGATTAATTCGGGAAAAGGCCTTATGTAAGTTGACTCTAACTTAAAAAGCCGTCGGTACTCTAATATTTTAGTCACGAAAGGATAAAGCAAAGATAGGGTTTGTAGAACTTCCTCGTCTGTTGAGTATCCGGTCTTGGTCCTTTTAAGAGGCGGCAGATTCATTTTTTCGAAAAGAATCTGACCCAACTGCTGGGAAGAATTAATATTAAATTTTTCTCCCACCTCCTGATAGATTTCTTCTTGTATTTCCTCCCTTTTCTTCTTTATGTCCTTTAAGAAGTCTTCCAGGGCGGTTTTATCAACTTTGATGCCCCTCTCTTCCATCTTAGCCAGAATTTCTATGAGCGGCATCTCTATTTTTAGAAATAATTCCCAGAGGTTCTCTTTTTTTAACCTTTCTTCCAGCAATTCCGAAAGCTGTGAGATGATCTTGGCTCTTTTAGCAGGATGGGCTTCTTTATCCAGATCTGTTCCCAGATAGTGAAGGGCTAAATCTTCCAGAGGATAATGGGATGCCAAAGGATTTAAAAGATAGGCAGCTAGTTCGGTATCAAAGCCCAGTCCAGTCAGATCCATCTTTAACATTTTTAACTGATGAACTGTGGTCTTCAGATTATGCCCTATCTTCATAATTTTGGGATCTCTAAATATAGGATTTAATTTGCTTATGATCAGATGGTTCTTTATCCCGGCTTGCTTGAGGGAGAGCCAATAAAGAGGCTTATCTTTGACGAAAAAAGCGATGCCTTCTATTTTTCCGTTTTTTTGAGGCTCAAGGATAAAGAAAGTCTTCTTCAGATTAGAGGCGAGACTGATCAAGTCGGGTAAGCTGGAGATTTCATAAAAGCGGGCTTTAGGGAAGATGGAAGGCCCAAGTTCTTTAATCAGTTGTTTAAATTCAAGATGGCTGAACAAAGGGAGGAGAAAATCTCTTTGGGGGGGATTAACCTTAAGCTCATCCAGACTAACTTCAAGGGAGACTGAAGTAATAGTAGTAGCCAGTTCCTTGCTCAATTTTGCCTGTTCAGTATGTTTTATTAAGAGCTCTCTTTTTTTGCCAGGAAGTTGATCAAGGTTATGAAGAAGATTATCCAGGGTCTTGAATTTTTGGATTAACTCCTTGGCCGTAACCGGTCCAATGCCGGGAATGCCAGGGATATTATCTGAGGTATCCCCCGCTAAGGCTAAAAAATCAGGAATTTGTGACGGAGAGACTCCATATTGTTTTTTTACCTCTTTCGCATCAAAACGACGGATATCAGTTATTCCTTTTCTCGGCCTGAGAACACAGATAGAGGAGGATACTGCCTGCAGAGCATCTTTGTCTGCGGTGAGAATTTCAATCCTCAGACCCATTTTTTCTCCTTTTTTGGCCAGAGTTGCCAATAAATCATCCGCCTCATATTCCTCATTCTCGAAAAAAGGAATTCCGAAACCCTTCAGAACTTCTTTAGTTAGAGAAATCTGGCTAGCTAGGTCCTCGGGCATTCTGGGTCGGGTAGCTTTATACTCCTCCCATTTTCGATGACGAAAGGTTTTTCTACCTTTATCAAAAGCACAGGCGATGTAGGCTGGTTGTTCTTCTCGAAGGAGCTTCATTAGCATCCGGGTGAACCCATAAACAGCACCAGTGGGAACTCCTTCTGAGTTAGTCAAAGGAGGAAGGGCATAAAAGGCTCGATAAAGCAGGGCATTACCATCAATGAGAATAAATTTTTTCTGAGATTCCAATTATCTGCCTCTTCTGACCATATTGAAGGGGGAAATAGGGCTTCGCCGATTCCTTCGGAATGCCCCCCTCAACGGCCCCATCGGCAGAGCCGACTCTCGCTTCGCTCGAGCAAGTCGGACCTGCTCCCCTCTTTTTTCTGATATTTGATCTACCGAGGTTTACTTCATAACAATTCAGAGAAATTATTGAAATTCCTATGCCTCAAGCTAGACTTTGGGTTAAAATTCTCTACCTTTATTTAGGATTCTTCACTTTATTATAGCAGATCTTTTGCTATTAAGCAAAAAAGATAAAATCCTACTTGCCATTTAGCTTGTATGTTGTATAATGATAAAACTTTAAAGCAGGGATAAAGAAACCCGAGATATTTCTTGAGTTAAAAGATGGAAGAGAAGGCTAGACTTTACATTTTGAGTTGGTGTGTTATAATGAAAATCTAGAGGGACACTAGAAGAGGAGCGGGCAAAAGAAAGAGAGGATCGTATGTTTATGATCGGGTTTGTCTAAATTATCTTTTTAAGGGGGGTAAAAATGAGGAAAGAAAAGAGAAAGTTCTTCACTCTGATGTGGGTTCCCCATTCTCAAGGTAAGGTTCGCCATCTCACGATATCACAATTTACCTTTTCTTTGACTCTCCTGGGAGTTGGTTTAGCAATTGTTATTTTGTTTTTTTTCTTCATTGATTATTCTCAGATGAAGAACAAACTGGTTCGTCTAAACGAGTTAGGGAGAATAAATCAGATCCAGGCCAAGAAGATTTTTTCCCTGGCAGAGAAAATAAAAGATTTTAATCAGACTATGCAAAGATTGCAGGAACTGGAAGAAAGAATAAGGTCACTAGCTGGAGTAGGGGGTAGTGAGATTAATGAGCAAAAATTGGGTCGAGGAGGACCGAGCCTCTACCTGCCTCTTAAGGAGGAAGTAGATATAGAGGCGAAAAGTCCCCTCTCGTTTAAGTTAATTGGAAAAATTGAGGAAAACGTTGAAGCTCTCAGGGCTGAAGCTGAGGTACGCGAGGCAGGCTTTGGGGAGGTGGAGAAAGTCATTCTCAAGCAAATAGATTTATTTGCTTCAACTCCCAACATTTTTCCTGTTCAGGGATGGATTTCTTCTGGATACGGTTGGCGGAGAAACCCTTTCAGTAAGCGCAGAGAGTTTCATCAGGCCATTGACCTCGTTGCTCCTTGGGGTACCTCAGTAAAGGTGGCTGCCCAGGGAAAGGTTGTCTATGCTGGATGGAGAAAGGCCTATGGACTCACCGTAGAGGTAGAAGATGGTCATGGGTATTCTACCGTTTATGGTCATCTTTCTCGCATTCTGGTAAAAAAAGGTGCATGGGTAGAAAAGGGTGAAATAATAGGTAGAGTAGGAAGTAGCGGCCGCAGTACCGGGCCTCATCTTCATTTTGAGGTGTGGTTTCGGGGAAAAACCATAGATCCTTTAAATTTAATGGTAGAGCCCCTGGGATCGGGTGATTGATGTCAAAAAGTTTGGTTGTAACTGAGTTGATGGCTGATAGATAATTTTTAGCCGAACACCCAGGTGGGGAGAGGGAAATGTTTAAGAAAGGAGAGAAGTTCAAGACGCGCAGTGTAATTGGGAAGGAAACAGAGTTTAAAGGAAGCTTAAAAGACAAGGAAAGTATTCGAATCGACGGAAAATTTGAGGGAGAGATCGAGGTAGGGGGAAATTTGATTATAGGAGAAAATGCAGTTATCAAGGCAAATATAAAGGCTAAGTCGGTAAGCATCGGAGGTAAGGTTGTTGGTGATGTTAACTGCGAAGGAAAAGTAGAGCTTTTTTCTTCAGGGAGTTTAGAGGGTAAGGTAAAAGCTGCTGATTTGACTATTGCTGAAGGAGCTTTCTTTAATGGAGAATGTAGGATGATTCCCTTGAGTGAATTTCCCGGAAAAGAGAACTCTGAGTCACAAGAGGGTTAAAATCTACTCCATCCCAAAAAAAATAAAGGGGCGGCATAGCCAAGCGGTAAGGCAGAGGACTGCAAATCCTTTATCCCCGGTTCGAATCCGGGTGCCGCCTCCAAGCCCAGTTAGCTCAGTGGTTAGAGTGCTTGCTTGACATGCAAGAGGTCGCTGGTTCAAGTCCAGCACTGGGCACCATAAAAACTAGTAAATGATGATTCGTATCGGAATTCGAGGAGCTGATGAGCTTAGAAGATAAACTTCAAAGCGAAGTAAACGTTGAGGCTTTGCGCCATAGTACTTCCCATATCATGGCGCAGGCTGTTAAAAGAATTTTTCCTCAGGCAAAATTGGGGATAGGTCCGCCCATTAAGGATGGTTTTTACTATGATTTTGATTTAGATGGGGCAGTTCTTTCTCAAAATTTACTTCAGGTCGAGAAGGAAATGAGGAGAATAATTGAAGATAATCTCCCCTTTGAGAAAAAAATAGTGATCAAAAAAGAGGCTGAAAAGATCTTTAAAGAAAGAAACGAGCCCTACAAATTGGAACTTTTAGAAGAGATACCTGATGATGAGGTTACCTTATATCAACAGGGTGAATTTATTGATCTGTGCCGAGGTCCCCATCTAAAAAGGACAGGCGAGGTAAGATTTTTTCGCCTTCTTTCCCTGGCCGGGTCATATTGGCGGGGGAAAGAAGAAAATCCGATGCTGTCCCGCATCTATGGAACGTCTTTTTATAAAAAAGAAGAATTGGAGGATTACCTAAAGCGATTAGAAAAGGCGAAGAGAAGAGATCATCGAAGATTGGGTACGGATTTGGATCTTTTCAGCATTTCGAGCGATTTGGGAGCAGGATTTGTAGTCTATCATCCTAGGGGGGCACTTCTCCGAGAGATTATAGAAAATTTTGAGAAAGAAGAGCATTTTAAAAGGGGATATCAACTAGTAAAAACCCCTCACCTTTCTAGAGCTAGGCTTTGGGAACAATCAGGGCATCTTGACTTTTACCGAAAGAATATGTATCTTTTCTCCTCAGGAAAAGAAGACTATGTAATTAAACCCATGAATTGCCCCGGGCACATATTGATTTATAAATCAAGGATTAGAAGTTACAGAGATTTGCCCTTGCGATATTTTGAGTTAGGCACTGTTTATAGACGGGAGGAATCTGGAGTATTACATGGTCTTTTAAGAGTAAGAGGTTTTACCCAGGACGATGCTCATATATTTTGTGCACCTGCACAATTGATTGAAGAGATAAGGGGAGTACTGCAATTTGCCCTTTTTATGATGAAGATTTTCCGTCTAGGGTATCGCATAAGCTTATCGACCCGACCTACTCAGTACATTGGTTCGCTCGATTCTTGGGAGAAGGCAACTGATGCACTGAAGAAGGCTCTGGAGGAAGAGAAACAGGATTTCGAGATTGCTCAAGGGGAAGGAGCTTTTTATGGTCCTAAGATAGATATTCAGATGGAGGATGCTCTGGGTAGATTGTGGCAAGGTTCCACTATTCAGGTAGATTTTAATCTCCCAGAAAGATTTGATCTTACCTATATAGCTTCTAATGGAAAAAAGAAGCGGGTAGTTATGATACATCGAGTAGTTCTGGGAACAATGGAGAGATTTCTCGGCGTATTGATTGAACATTGGGGAGGAGCTTTCCCGGTTTGGCTTTCTCCGGTCCAGGTCAAGATATTGACCGTGACCAATAAAGAAGATTCTTTTGCCATTCGCATTTTTCAAAGGATGAGGGACGAGGGGATTCGGGTTGAGATTGATGACAGAAATGAAATGTTAGGCCATAAGGTGAGAGAGGCGCAATTAGACAAGATTCCCTACATGTTAATAATAGGGGCAAAAGAGGCAAAAGATGATTTGGTAACCATACGTAAAAGAAACGGAGAGAACTTGAGGGAAATAAGATTGGATGATTTCATTTCAGCGGTTAAGAGTGAGATACGAAGCAAGCAGGCTACCGAGTATTAAAAATTGGCTAGCCAACTAGAGGTTAAACGACACTAAAAAAAGGGGGAAGAATTAGAATAAAGGCGAAGATTGCAATAAACGATCAGATAAGAGCCAAGAGGGTAAGACTTGTCGATCAAGACGGCAAGCAGAAGGGAATTGTCTCACGCGAAGAGGCCTTAAAAATTGCGCGAGAAGAGGAACTGGATCTGGTGGAGGTAGCACCAGAGGCCAATCCTTCTGTCTGTAGAATTTTGGATTACGGTAAGTTCAAATATCAACAAGAAAAACGTAGAAAGAAATCCAAGAAAAAACACTCTACTAACATATTAAAAGAGGTAAGACTAAGCTACAGGATAGGGGAGCACGATTTCGAAGTGAAACTAAGGAAGGTATGTAAGTTTCTAAAAGAGGGGCATAGAGTAAAAATTACTCTTCGATTCAGGGGGAGAGAAATGATCTATAAGGATCGGGGAGAAATGATTCTCAAGCGGATAGCTCAGGAAGCGCAAGAATTTAGTAAGGTTGAGTCTCCTCCTTCTGTCAGTGGTAGAAGGATAGAGCAGTATTTGATACCTAAAGTGGCAAAGTAAGTAAACCCCATTAGAGACGTTGTCTCTAATGGGGCACGCAGAGGGAACCTTCTTTCTAACGGGGTAAACTTCAAGAGAGAATGAGGCAGAAGAATGCCTAAAATTAAAAGTCATAGAGGGTCGATGAAGCGATTTAAAAAGACCAAAAAGGGAGAAATAAAAAGAAGTCAGGCCTTTGGTGGTCATTTGAAAGTGAAAAAGACCTCTAAAAAAAAAAGAAACTTGAGAAAAAGTGTAATATTGGGTAAAGGAGATACGGCGAGGATCAGAAGATTGGTTCCTAAATGGTAACTATTTAGCCACAGATTCACACAGATGAACACGGGTTGGGTTTGTTGAGTTTATTGAAAAATAAGGCAACAACTATGGAAATTAGTTTATTATTGAATCTTGGCAGAAAACCAGAATTTAAAAGACTTTTATATGATAATAAAAGAAAAATATCAGCGTAAATCTGCGGCTGAATAGTTAAAAGAGAAATTAAATGACTAGAATAAAAAGAGGCATAATTCACAGTAAAAAGAGAAAGAGAATATTGAGACTTGCCAAGGGATATAGAGGAGGGAGGAGCAAGCTTTACACTCTGGCAAGCGAGGCTCTAAAGAAAGCACTTTCTGCCAAGTATAAGGGTAGAAAAAAAAGAAAGAGAGATTTCAGAAGACTGTGGATTGCCAGGATTAACGCTGCCTCTCGCCAGGAAGGAATCCCTTATAGTCTTTTTATAAGAGGACTAAACAAGGCTAATATCAAACTAAATAGAAAAGTTCTCTCGGAGTTAGCCATCAGTGATCCTTCCGAGTTCTCAGAATTGATAAAGAAGGTTAAGAAAGGACTAGAGGAGTAGAGTTGACCGGATGGTTGAGGTCCTTTTTGAGAGCTATAGGGATATTTGTTTCTCTAGTCGGGTTGTCTATTGGGATTGGCTTTTTGACTCTCAGGATATTAGTCCCGTCGAAGACAACGGAAGTTCCTTCTATCGCTGGCAAGGAGATAAAGGAAGCAGCTATTATTTTGAGTGAGCGGGATCTGGCTCTCAAGATAGTTGGCCAGGAATATTCCCTTCAAGTCCCCGGAGGAGTTATCATTTCGCAATTCCCTACTCCCGGGACAAAAGTACATAGGAACAGGGAAATCGAGGTTGTTGTAAGTGAGGGAAGGAAGGTGCTATCTGCGCCTTCCTTGGTAGGCAAAAGAGTTAGAGAGGCCAAGGTCTATCTGTCTCAGAGAGGATTAAAGTTTAGAGATGTAAGTTATGTTTGGGCTGAACTTCCCGAGGGGGTTATTATAGCGCAAGATCCTCCTCCCCAGACTGATATAAATCCGCGGGAAGGCATAAGCATACTGGTAAGTCTGGGTAAAAGCAATCCTCATTTTTATATGCCTAATTTTGTAGGAAAAAAAGTGGGGGAGGTAAAAAATCTTTTTGAGAAGTTACCTTTAAAGATAGGGAAGATAAAAGAGTCTCCTTCTTTAAGAGAAGAAGGAGTTATTCTTTCTCAATCTCCTCCTCCTGGATCTAGATTAGATTCAGAGACCCCAATTGATTTTTTAGTAAGTGTGATTTATAGAGAAAAGAAACCTTCATTATCTCAAGTCTCAAAATGGATATTGATTCCGGTTCGGATTCCTGCGGGGTGGGTCAAAAGGTCAGTTAAGGCAGTGGTTATTGATACTCAGGGAAAGAAAATTCTCGATTTTGGACAGAAAAATCCGGGGGAAGAAGTATGGATTGGGGCTGTTGTGGTTGGGAAGGGAGAGATTCGTTGTTACCTGGATAATGCATTAATAAGAGTTGATAAGGTTGGGTAGATCCAACTATCTAAATTTTAGTATAAGAATTTCCTTTTTGGACGCAGATGAGTGCAGATTATTGAAGATTTAAGTATGAAAAACTAACTAAAAAATCATTAAAATTTTCAGAAATTGGATTTTCACTAAACCTTAGTTTAAAGTTAGAAGTCATAGAAAATTCTTTTTGCACATAGGTCTGCGAAAATCTGCGTCCTAATTAACTTGTTAAAAGGGAATGAAACGGAGGATAAATGGTCAAGATAGCAGCTTCTATTCTTGCAGCTGACTTCAGTGATCTTTATAAGGCAGTCAGAAGAGTAGAAAAGGCAGCCGATAGTCTTCATCTCGACATCATGGATGGACATTTCGTTCCCAATATAACGTTTGGTCCTGATATAGTGAGGTCACTGAGAGACAAGGTCGATCTGCCTTTTGAGGCTCATTTGATGGTAGATAATCCCCAAGAATGGATTGCCCCATTTGCCAGAGCAGGCTGTGATTTAATTACCGTTCATGTTGAAACATCCTATCATTTAGATCGGTTAATCACTCTGATCAGAAAAGAAGGGGTGAAGGCCGGGGTTGCTCTAAATCCGTCCACCTCCCTGAGCCAATTAGAGCATATTTTATCGCGGGTGGATTTAGTTCTTCCCATGACAGTAAATCCCGGCTTTGGAGCTCAGGAATTGCTGGGCTGGGTTCTGCCAAAGATAAGGAGTCTTAGGGAAATCACCAAGGAAAAAGGGCTTTCCTTGGAAATAGAGGTGGATGGGGGAGTAAATCAAGCCACCGCTAAAGAAGTAGTCACCTCAGGGGCTACTGTTTTGGTAGTAGGAACGGCTGTTTTCAATGCAAACGATCCAAGAGAAGCGATTTTTGAATTAAAAAGAAGCTGTGAAGGGGCGTTTTCAAGAGAAAAGAAGGGAGTTGTCCAGTGGCGACAAAGATTGGACTGAGAAGGATGGGGACTAAAAAGATTCCCTTTTACCGCATAGTTGTAGCGGATTCCCGTTCTTTATCCAGGGGAAGATTTATTGACCAATTGGGGTGGTACGATCCTCGCCAAAAAAAGGTGGAGGTAGACAAAGAAAAAATACTGGGTTGGATAAGTAAAGGGGCAGAGCTTACGAATTCTGCGAAGAAGGTGTTGGTGAATTTTTCCATTGTTTCTCTCCATGAGATATCTTAGAACAGTTGGAAGAGGGAAAAGGATGAATTTGACCCAAACAAGGAGGTTGAGATGCGTGAGTTAGTGGAGTACATTATCAAGCAGATAGTAGACGCCCCCGATGAGGTGAAAGTACAGGAAATAAAGGCAGAGAAAGTTATTCTCCTGGAGATTTCGGTGGCTAAAGAAGATATGGGTAAGGTGATTGGAAGAGGGGGTAGAGTGGCTAATGCCTTGCGGACAATCGTAGGGGCAGCTGCAGCTAAATTGAGAAAAAGGGTAATGGTGGAAATTCTGGAGGAATAAGCATTCGCAATGCGAGTGGATATTATCACTCTTTTTCCCTCCATGTTCCAGGGTCCTTTTGATGGGAGTATTATCAAAAGAGCGAGAGAAAAAGGGATTTTGGAAATTAATCTTCATAACCTGCGTGAATTTACCCATACCAAGCATCGGACAGTAGATGATTTACCTTTTGGTGGCGGGGGAGGTATGGTTATGAAGCCAGAACCCCTTTTTGAAGCAGTAGAGAAAATCAAGACGCAAGCTGATTTCACCTCCCGTGTCCTCCTCCTCTCTCCTCAGGGGATACCTTTTTGTCAAGAGAAAGCAAAGGAGCTTGCCCAGGAACAAGCTCTTCTTTTAATTTGTGGGCATTACGAGGGTGTAGATGAGAGGGTAAGGGAGCACTTAGTAGATGAGGAAATATCCTTAGGGGACTACGTGCTCACGGGGGGAGAACTAGCAGCCATGGTAATTATAGATGTGGTGGCCAGGATGCTGCCGGGTGTTTTAGGCTGTGAGCAATCGGCCAAGGAAGATTCCTTCTATCACGGTCTTTTAGACTATCCTCAATATACAAGACCGGCTAGCTTCTGTGCTTGGAAAGTGCCGGAAGTGCTTCTATCCGGGAATCACTACAAGATCAAGCTATGGCGAAGAAAGAAAATGCTGGAGGCGACTTTGAGGAAGCGCCCCGATCTATTAAGAAAAATCAAGCTTAGTGAGGCCGATAGAAAGCTATTAAGAGAAGTTAAAAAGAGATTGGCTGATGCAAACAAAGTTACAAAAAGTTGAAGAAAAAGGGGTAAAAAAGGAGATTTCAGAGTTCCGCCCTGGAGATACTGTGGCTGTTCATCTGAGCATCCATGAAGGAAAAAGAGAAAGAACACAGGTTTTTGAGGGAATAGTTCTTAAAAGAAGAGGAGGAGGAATGAGAGAAACCTTTACGGTAAGAAAAGTCTCCTTTGGCATAGGGATAGAAAGAACATTTCCGTTGCATTTGCCCTTAATTAAGAAAATAGAGGTAACCAAGCAGGGAAAGGAAAGAAGAGCTAATCTATCTTATCGAAGAGGGAGAATTAAAAGGTGAAAAAAAGACTCCTCCCTTGGATGAGGGAGACAGTTGAGACTATAGTTATTGCTTTTATTCTGGCCTTTTTGATACGTACTTTCGTGGTACAGGCTTTCTATATTCCTTCCGGCTCCATGGAACCAAGTCTTCAAATAGGAGACCGTATTCTAGCATACAAGTTTCTTTATGGACTGAAAAATGTAAAGAGAGGCGATATAATTGTTTTTAAGTTTCCTCTTAATCCTCGCAAAGATTTTATCAAAAGGGTGATTGGACTACCAGGAGACGTAATTAAGATAGAAAATAAGGAGATTTACGTTAATGGTAAGCAACTGAGCGAGCCGTACATTGTCCATAGAGATAAGTGGGATAGTGGTTTTCCTCGTGACGAATATCCTCCGACTTCGGTTCCTGCCGGATCTTTGTTTATGCTCGGCGATAACCGAGACTCTAGTGACGATAGTCGCTATTGGGGATTTGTCCCGGCCAAGAATTTAGTGGGAGAGGCATTCTTCGTTTACTGGCCCTTGTGGCGAATCAGGATTATGAGAGGATTTTCTTACCAATAAAGTAAGAGTAATTATTTAGCCACAGATTCACACAGATGAACACGGTTTGGGTTTGTTGAGTTTATTGAGTTGAAAAATAAGGCAACAACTATTGAAGTTGGCTTATTGAATCTTGTCAGAAAACCAGAATTCAAAAGAATTGTATATGATAATAAAAGAAAAATATCAGCGTAAATCTGCGGCTGAATAGTTATAAATAAGAGGAAAGAGAATTATTAATGGAAGAATCGCGTTAGGAAGGAAAGGAGAAGAGGTAGCAGTTGCTTTTTTAAAGAAACAGGGTTACAGGATTATCAAAAGAAATTATCGCTGTCGAGCAGGAGAGATAGACATAGTAGTAAAGGAAGGCAGCAGTTTAGTGTTTGTAGAGGTAAAATCCCGCCGATCTACTCATTTTGGTTTGCCTGAGGAAGCTGTCTCTTATGAAAAGAGACGCCATCTTACCAGAGTAGCCTTAGGTTATCTTACCCACCACCGCATAAAAGAGACTAAGTGCCGTTTCGATGTAGTGAGTGTGTTAATGAATGACCATGGAGTCAAAGAGATCCGGCTAATCAAGAATGCTTTCGAAGCCGTGTAGTTAATGGGGTCAGGTCTCAACATTTGACATTAAGAAAATCTTATAATACTTTATTTTCGCTATAGCAAGGCATAAAAAGAGAATAGATAAAAAGATAAAAGCACGGAGAGAGAAAGGGAAATTCCCAAAATTACCAATAAGCATTTTATTAAAAAATATACCTTAATGAGTTTAAGAGAGAAACTATTTGATATGGATTATGTTGCTATTTTAAGGCATAGGAATTTCAATAATTTCTCTCAATTGTTATGAAGTAAACCT
>CAZIXA010000022.1:0-32088 GCA_964543295.1 uncultured Clostridia bacterium
TTTCTTTATGGGTCAAGCTTTCAAGAATTTACACACTTATTAGTATACCACCTATGTCATCATCTTGATAAATCTTGAATATATCTAGGCCTTCTCTCTTAGCAAAAGACTCTAAATACTCTCTTTGCACATCAAGAGAATACCCCTCTTTTGCTTGGTCCTCTGTAGAAACACGAATATAAATAGCTAATTTCTTCATTTTTCTTCTGTTTTTAGGTTCTTTTTTAAGAAAACAACAAATTCTTCAATCTTTTTTCGATCTAATTTTTCCAGAAATCTGCTTTCGAATGAAATGTGGGGACCTTCTAATCTAATCCGCTCAGGATCTATCTTTAACAACTCTCTAAATAACAATTCTTTATGCTGAGGATATTCCTTTATATATTTAACCCAAAAATCTTTATTTACTAAATCTACAAATTTCTTATTCAAGGTTGTAGAATCAAACAAAATGCATAAATAAGCAGCTCTAGCTAAGATTCTAGCAGGATCGAACCCGTAGCCATCTTTTTTCTTTTCCAAAAATGAATTAGCTATCGAAACAATTATATCGATTAAGCTCCCTGCCTCTTCTAGGAACGATAGCTCGTAAAATTTACTCCCTAACTCAAGCAAATTGTCAAACATCTGCATTTCATATACTGCTGTTATTTTTTCGTGGTAGTGATAAATACGCCAATAATTTGATATAATCCATCTAATATTTTCGCGAATTTCCTTCTTTTTACCCTCACCAAGATCATGGAGCTGGCAAAAGTATGTCAAAGTCTTTGCAATATGATGAATATTTGCATCAATAAAATGGATTAAAAAAGATTCCTTTTTAGCTGCCGACTTTGACAAGGCATCATAAAAATGCCAAACTTCATATCCTAAATCTATAATTTTTCCCATTATCGATTGTTTTTCATCATCAACTATTTTTTTATCAATAATTTTGTTATAAGCCTCATCAAAAATATGGGGCATGGCAATTCTATTTGATAAATCGATAAAAGGACCTAGCGCATATTGTAAATCCGTAGAAATAGTACGTCTTGGAGGTTCTTTAAACTGCACATACATATCCGC
Source organism: uncultured Clostridia bacterium (assembly GCA_964543295.1). Lineage (GTDB taxonomy): Bacteria > Aerophobota > Aerophobia > Aerophobales > AE-B3A > AE-B3B. The sequence continues at coordinate 1,072 of CAZIXA010000022.1, forward strand.
GATATTTTGGATTTCTTCAAATATAGTCTGTGGTAAAAACTCATCATAGTACTTCTTATTAAATACGAAAGCTCTAATAAATACGCTGTAAGCCTGCAACGGATAAGAGATCAAAAATGAAGCATTAGATTTCGCGATCCCATACATAGCAATTTTCGATAAATTCTTAATAATCATTCTGATGCCTGTTGAATCGTTTTTATCCATTAGCAATACACCTATATTCCTAAGACTCAAAGAACCAGAAATACCAATATCCAAAAGTCCTGTATTCAGGCAATCTTCAATATTTTGTTGCATATATTGGACAGCGAGCATACAGTGATGATGCTCGCCGGTTGTGTTAACCCTATATCGTATATCTACACATTTTATCGCAATTTTGGTGAGACACTCTAATGCATCCTCAGAAAGCTCTAGATCTTTCTCCTTAGAAGCCACACGTTGCAGAGCAGCTAATTTTTCAAAAACATCATTTAAGAAAGGATCATGAGAAAGATCAGGCTCCCCGCTTGCCGGAACTAAAAAAGGTACTGGAGGAAAAAAAGTTCCTTGTCGAATTTCTATGTACTTAAACACAATCGAATATAGTGCATTCAACCCATTTCTTATTACTTGATAATCTTTGCGTACAATATATGTATTTATTAAGGCGTAAATTTGATCGATGCTTTTCGTTGCTAAATTGAATAAATTGGGAGTTCTAAAAATTAACCCAGCTCGTAGTTGTTCCCATTCATCTGTTCTCTTTTTCTTCTCACTTATCTTCATTTTTGGACCTTTGTTGGTTCTCCCCCGGCGTTATCGCGCCAATTCTAATCTTTACATCTAGCCATTTATCAATTTCATTAAGCTCGCTTATAGCGCGATTGTGATGCAATATAATCTGATAATTAGGATTAATAATTGTTGTGATATGGAAGTACTGCTTTCTGAGGAGTATAAATAATACTATTAGGAGAATAAATGCTAGTATTAGCTCTAATAACAAAATATTTTTTAACGGTAATATGGCAAAACTGAAAAATATTATGGAGATTAATGCAATAAGCCAAAAAATAATGCGGCTAGTCTTATCTTTGAGGAAATCTGATAATGCTGCTGGCGTATATTTATCGGCAGCTTGTTGTAAAGCAAAAAGAGATAATGAAAAGGTTATCGCAAGTACTCCTAAAATAGCAGCGCCAATAGTAGTAAAGAAAGTAGAGAAAGAAATATCTAGATTACCTTCGTTAATATTATTTTGTATGAAAATAAGTCTTTCATAATATTTAAAGAATATATATACGACTAAAACAAAAAGGCCGAATACAAGAAACAAGCCTAAAAGTTTCCTAATTCTAAGGTATATTCTTAATGTCCGACCCCATATAAATAGCCAAGTTTTAATCAAAAGCGTGCCGATCTTATCAAATTGTCTTTTTGACCTATCTTTAATCAGAAAAGCAATTTTTTCTATACCAGTATTCAGAAATCCTAAAAGGCTTCTTATTTTATTTTTAGTATTCATTAATCACATCTCTTCAATATTCTTTAAAGGGGTAAGCAGTCACAAAGCGACTGCTGGGTGGGCGGGGTAATATAAATCTGCTTTTAAACGCAAGACGTGCGGACTGCCAAAGGCAGGACGCAAAAGCATCAAAATCGCCCACAAAAAGATTCTTTCTTTTGAATTCTTTGCCCCCTTTAGTTTTTTGTATTTTGAGGAGAAACAGAAGCTAAAATGCCTGAAAAATCAAAGGTTTCTGAAAACAGCAGCCGAAAAGTCTATATTAAGACTTTCGGATGACCTTATGTTTCGGCTTTACAATGTACTTTTTTCGTTCTTTCAAATTTAATGAACTAATACACCGCCCGCTAGGGCGGGCTGCGTTAGTTATGTATGCCTCCGTTCGTCCCTCGCTGGGGCTCGGGCTCACTCCACGCTCGCTAGGCCGCTCGCTTCGTGGTAATCAGTAGTTCGATTCGGCTTTGCCTGTTTCGGTAGGTTTGAACGCTAGCAAACCCACCAAAACACTCTGCGTCCTCAACCTCGCAAAAGTTCTCTATAAATTCTTTTTTTTCAAGTAGCCGCCGCAAAAATTCTTAGAAGGTGTCTATATAAAAGTCGATTATTCCATTTCAAGACAACCCCATACTCACAGATCTTGGGGACATCTATTGCGTCTAACTCGAATAACAACTCTCTTGCCCAAATCTTTTTTCTTCCCACAAGTTTCTTATTCCACTTTTGGGTTCAAGATATCTGGTAGTTTCTTGCCCAATAAATCCTCAATCAGAATCTCTCGTATAACTTTTAATTAAATCTTCAACTTTTGTTTTTGCTTCTTGTAATAGTTCTTTTCCTCTTTTGTTCGCTGCATGGCATTTATGGACTAAACCAGCAATTTTTTGTTGGCTGGGTTTAGGCAAGATAGGAAGAACAATTTCTTTCAGGGTCTCTTGGTTAAGTCGAGCTTGTACACTTCCTCTACTTTCCCTAATCATAAGCTGAGAGCCAACCGTATTAAAGAATAAACTGACGTAAAAAGAATCTAAATGTTCTTGAGGAAAACGTAATCTTATCAGATTATCACTTATGGTCCCTCCCTCAATTTCCTTAGGTAACCTTGCACTAATTCCAATTGTTCCTACACGTGTGACTACTACATCACCTTCCTTTGCTTTCTTTGATGAAATTTGATTCTTTGAATCTATATAAACTAAACCATCCGACTTCACGGTTCCCATTACTAAATCAGTACCCCTAATATATGGTTTACCTTTATCTTGCGTTGTGTACTCTTCAGAGTACTGCCCTGTCGTTATTTTCATAAAATCTAAATCTTTTATCTTTTTTGCATGAAAATCTTTAATCAATTTCTCTTCAATTATCCTGTATTTCGGCTGATAGTACTCTGCATCTATCCGATGAGCGGATTTTACATCAGAAAGATTGGCAACAAAAAATAAATCATCTTCCACTTTGAAATTTTTCAATCCCAATTCTTCCAAAAGTAGATTTCGGGCTTTAAAAGAGAGAAATTTTGAATTATCATATTTTTCTTTTGCTTCAAGAACAATAGAAGCTATAGTTTTTTGATTCTCCGCGGTCGGAATAAAAATTGGCAGTAACTTAAGATCATCGATATTGAGCCCAGTCTGAACCGCCCCACGCACACTTCTTCTCAAAAGATTCTGACCGCAGTAGGAATTAAGATAAGCCAAAAGATAGTAAGGATTTACAGCATCCGTGCGAAAAGCGGTACTCTTGCAACTAAAAATTGCTGGTAACGAAGGACGTTCAACAATAGCAGCATTTCCAAGCGTTCCAACAACTGAAATTAAAATATCCTCCTCTTGTAATAAATATTTCTTAAGTCTGATAAAATCTTTTTCTGGGACATATACGTTATCATCATCCATGAGAAAGAATTCCTTAACATCTTTACCGCGAATATATCTATATTTTGAATCAGAAACATAATTTCCAACTTTAAATTCTGATCCAAACGGGCCTGTAATAAGTTTGCCATGTACATCTTTCAAAAACTCATATGATCCAGTAGCATATAGCCTCTTTTCTAATTCCAAATATTCTGGCTGATAGTACTCTGCATCTATCCGATGAGCACCTTCAGCTTGAGACTTCTGGATAATGGAGTATGCAATCATGCTTTTGATCTAGAAACTATCGCCTCAAATTCTTTTCTAATGTTTTTATCGTTTTTCTTTATATGACGCCAAATCTCTCTATAATAATCAAATTTTCCCTGGTATCTTGCATTTAACGCAAGCAACACATGACCTAACATCTGAGCAATTATTGAATAGATCGATTGTGACGACATCTTGCTTTTCAATATCTCTTCGTCCATAACTTCTCCCCAGTCCAAAGTACTGGCATTCACATGGGCATAACTATAAGTATATTTAACAACAAAATCATAATAATCGCGATTCTTAAAGCCTATATTTGACATGCGCGTCAAAAGATCTACATTCGTCCATGATTTTCCTAAGCTTTTCTCCTCCAGATCATGCAAGTACTGTTTTAATCTTCTTTCTGTATCTTTGGCCATAATCCACCGCATATTAATGCTGTGTTCGATCAAACTTCTTAAAATTGGCAAAGATTCTTTGGTGAAATCTTCTTCACACAGTCTTATAATCGCGTTACTAAATCTTATTGCTTTAATAGCTGATGCCAACATATACCAATCCAACATAGCCGGACCTTCTATCTTTCCGCCCATGTTAGCAAAACCTTCATTTATGTATTCTTTTGCTTTCTCAATTAATAGTTTGTAATCTATATTTTCTACTCCCACCACCCAAACCTCTGTTTTTTCGCAAATTTTATGAATTCCTCGGCAATTTCATCTAAATCGTCATCGAGTCTTAATTGTTCCAGCGTATCAAAAATACCACGTTCGGATTTTATCCTTTGACCTCTTTCGTTAAGATAAATGTACTCACCGCTGTTATCCTTTCCAGATTTTTTGGAAACTGCCATGAATATGGGATAATTTTCCAAAAGTTCTTGCCCTTTTCCCCATTTTTGCAAAAATAGGACTGAGGTTTTTGTCCCTGTACCTTTTGCAGGTGCGGGAAGTTTAAAGGTATTTGCTTCCAAACCAACTACAGCTAAGATTTGTGCCTTTTCAAAAAGCCACTGTCTTAGCCATTCCATATTGGTGTTGTTACAAACTCCCCGTGGTAAAATAATAGCCATTCTTCCACCAGGGCGAAGTGCATCTAAAGAACGCTCTATGAAAAGTAAATGTCGCTCAATTTTTTGCTTGAGTTTTCCATTCTTTTTGGCAAATTCGTACTGACGAAGCAAACCAGAATCCGTAAGCTCTCCAGCAAAAGGTGGATTTGTCATCAACAAATCAAAATTAAGATAGCGATAGGTCTTGCGATTCTCTTCATTTTGCTTAGAATTGTTAAGATGTCTTAATAGAGGTTTCAGAGCCGTTCTGGCTTCTTCTGCCGGCTCACCGACCCAATCTCTTCCGTCTAAGGAATTGTGTTTAAAAATATTATGTCTTCCATCTCCAGCGATAAGCATTAATGCTTGAGATATACGCCGCATATTATCATCAAAATCAATACCGTATAAATAACGATTAGCGTATCTCCGTTTTGCCTCCCAAGAAGCAGATTTCAAATGATTATCCCAGACCCAGTACATCGTATGAAGCAGGAATCCTCCTGAACCACAGGCTGGATCAACAATATATTCATCCTTTCTGGGATTGAGCATTTTTACACACATCTTGATCACATTTCGCGGAGTAAAATATTGACCCTTTTGGCCCTTAGAAACCTCGGCAACTAAGTGCTCAAATGCACGGTCAATAATCTCTAATTCCTCTCTTCCAGAGTCGAAAAACTTAACCTTTTCTAAGAAAGGAACGCATATCTGCAATTGTTCAGGAGTCAAACTAATCTTGGCTAACGGATTGAAAATATCAGGCCACTCTTCAATGGCTCCTTTAAAGAGTGCATCGTTAACGACAACATAGGTTTTCTTGGGGTCTTTATACTGTCTAAAATAAATCTCCTTTTCAGGTCTAACATTCTTGGCTTGGTCTTCATCATATAGTTTTGCATAAATTAATTTGAAAACTTCTTCAAATACATTTGCTCCAGACTGTGCCAAAACCATTTCTTCTAATCTCGAAATAATGAAAGATAAATCAAATTTGCTTTCTAATTCATCATAAATTCGTTTTTCTTCAAAAAGGTCATCCCACGTTTGATTGACCTTTGGTATATCAGAAAGTGTCGTCACATATTCCTTGGGATAGGGACGAAAAAGGATAAATTTTTGAATCCCGTTTGACCAAACTCCACCTTCGGCACCCTCAGCGCTAAGATATGACTTAAGTTGCTCTTCCGCTTTTTTCGCGTTTGGTTGTTTAACTTCGAAGATTACATAAGGAGTAATTCTATCTTCTTTGTACAAAACAATATCTGCCGATTTTGGTCTTATCTCTGTACCAAACTGAATTGATTTCTCAACTTCTATTCTGTCTAAAGGATAACCGTATTCCAGAGTTAACTTTTGCAACCAAAGTTGGCGGATAACTTCTTCGGGTTTACCTTTCTTCTTGCTTTTGTCGTAAATGAATATATCTTTACCCCTCTTTAGACAACGAATATAAAACCTTCTTCTTTCCTTTTCAAAAGCTTTAACCTCCTCAAGGATTTTTCTAGGAAACTCCTGTAAGCCATATTTAACTGAAGAATCTTTAAAGACTAAGTCCAGGATTTTGTCTGTGCCAATTTTTTCTTTTAGCGGCTTATAGAGAGTTCTGTTCATGTTAACTCTTTCTCTTAAGATCTAAAGTCTCTTTTGAAAATTCCCCCACACAATTTTGCCACAAGATGCATCTATCTCAGAGTAATTCTCTTATTCAACCCACCCAAAAGCTGTATCTTATTATATCACCGTTTCAGAAAAAGCGAACCTAAACCTTATGGAAACTCGTGCCAAAATTCAAATCTTTCGTGATGTTCATTGGTATACCTATTAACTTCTACCATACTGAATCCTTTATTTTAATCGTACGCCTATCATATTCGGTACTCTAAACACATACGCCGAATTATCAAAATCGTTATTTAATCTGGCTATCTATATGAAGTTAATAACAAACACAACAGATTCTTGGGTTTTTTGCTAAAACTTTAATCACGCTTCTTTCAGAAATCCCCTTTCTGCTAGCCATTTCATCAACTCTTTCATAAAATTGTCCGAAACCTGTAAGTCGTACGGAGATTGAATTACTCAAGAACAATTAATATTACACGCTCGCAACTAATTAACAATGTTTTGGCAATGTTCTCCGAACGATAGTCTGCATGATGTTTTACTCTTTCCAATTTATCTTTTGTTTCAGAAATCCACTTCACAGTAACTTCTACCCATTTTGTTTCTTCTTTACCAAACACTCCCCACAGCTCATCTCGACATTTTACTTTAAGAAATTCCCCGAGTTTTTTCCCTTTGCAAGCCCTTTGTATAACTTGGCTCAATAATTCAACCATAGAGCTTGCAGCCTGACTTAATCTATCGGGATTATTGGAATTGAATGTTTGCCAAGCACCCGCTCTTTTCTTCTTCAAAGCTGGGGCAATCCCATCTAATAACATATCTAACTCATCTCCGTCTTCTACTTCTAAAGATTCTATTTCGACTGGTTGAGATTTAGGTTGAACGTAGGGTAAATAACTACTTAATAAATCCTTTTGAGTAGAAGTAATGTGTTCAAGTGCCCTGAACGGATATGCAGTATTAATTTGTAATTCCTTAATTTTCATAAAGAGCTGAGCGGATTCTCTAGCCAATTTTTCAAAATGTCTCTGACTGTCAATAACAGGAAGTTTCGCTGTTTTGAAAACCTCATTTATTTGACTGAAATTGAGTTTTTGATATTCCTCAACAATATTCTTTAATGCCTTGCCGTACTGCTCTGATATCGTGCTATATCTCTTTGCGATATCATTAATTATAGGATAACTAATAGATTTGAGGGAGCGACAAATATCAGATAGACTCAGCTGAAATTGCTTCATTTGGAATAAATCGATATTCAAGACGCTTCTGGGTAGACCACTTTTGGGTAATTCTAACTCAGATTTTTTCCGATGGATCTCAATATCTCGTTTAGCATTGTCCAGAAGTTTATCTTTTTCGTCACCTATTCTATTAAGCATAGAACTTACAACATGACTTCCTGCTTGTATTGAACTACAAAATTCGCTCATTTGAGTTTTGAAATTATCTGTTTCTCTTTCTATTACTTGTTTTGCTCGTTGATAGACTTTCTCAGAAATATTTATACTTATAAAATCTGTTATTTCATTAACTGTTTCTAAATCTAAATTGATTCTGCAATTCATAAGTTCCGTTATGGCTTTAACTTGCCTTCTAAAACGTTGTTGTATATGAATCCCTGAATGAAAGATGCCACGGGAGGTCATTTCTTGTTTAATTCGATGTAGATCTTCTTTTAGTTCTGATAGAATCCTTTCTCTCTCGCGAGAATACGTTAAATCTGAAAGTTCGAAAGCTTTTACTAGGCTAGATTCCCTCTCCAACTTATACCCCTTTAGCTATGCTATCATAGCTAAATATCACTGTTCTTTTATTAAATTTATGCAAATCTTCATACTAAATGGGCTATTTGTTTTTCTTTAATAATCCTGTTACTTTTCATCAACTCATTGATCTCTTCTTATTAAATCTCCACAAATTGCCTAATTTCAAAGCTAACATTTTGTAAGAATTATTTTATATCTTTCAAAATCTTATTAAACCGCGCAAAAACCTTCTTAAGGTCGAAATGGTCCCCCATACGAATAACAGGTATTAAATCTGTTTCTATTTGTTGATATAATAACTCAATAGCATTTTTGTCCAAACCAAAATTATGTCTATAATCGCCTTTGTAATCGTCATCTTCAAGTTTCTTTTTAAATATGGCAATAAATGTCTTGCCACGAAAATCAAAATTAGTTTCAGCTATATACCATAAATCATAATAATCGCGAACTGCCAAATCTCTCCTTGTAATTGCAGCTTTAAGCTTCTCTGCCACTGCTTCATTGAGAGAAAGTGATAATATCTTATTCGCAGGGATTAAATCTTCTCCTGTAAATGGATCTTGATAAAAATGCTTAATGGAATTATATACCGGCTTATCTATAGGGATTTGTCTTAGCGAAACTTCAATTTTTATATTCTCGTCTTTTCCACTAATAAAAGAAGGATAAGAAATATCAAAAACGTATTGCTTAGAATTATTAAATCCTTGACCTTCTGGCTTTTCACTTTTTAATCCCAAGAATTTCAAAAACTCTGCCATCTTTTCTCTGATTGGGGTTATTGCTCTCGATCTTTTAGAACGAGACGTTAATTGTTCTTTGTTTAAATAGGTAAAATCGAGATCTTCACTCAACCTGTTATAGCCAAGATGAATTTTATTTAAGAGTGTACCACCTTTAAAAACAAGCTTATCGCTAAGGCGCGACTCAACATTATTCAAGACAAGGGTCAGATAATAATCCTTTTCGACAATCTCCAGTCTGAAATTATGCTTTTGTGCCAGAACAGGTACTATCTTTTCGAGCCGTCCTCTATCCATTAATAATGAGCCTCCATCTCTTATTTATCTTTCCTTTATTAGAACGACTGTAGTATAGCGGGGAATATCCTATTTCTCCGATGTCTATTTTATTCAGAAGGTTCTTACTTATATTAAGCTGGTCCAAAAAATACCCGATGCGTCTTCTAACGCTCTGAACGGGATATTGGGCGACATATTTCAAAAGCACATCTATATCGAGGTTGTTCATCTGGCTGCGTAATATATTAAAAGCCTTATTTACATTATAGAATTCGAATACATCGATCATTGCTCGTTCTTTTTTAGGAAAAATAACATCTTCATGGTTTATTTTGCGTTTTTCCAAACCATAAAACCGATTGGGCAGCACCTTCATCAATTTATACGGAACACCAAAAATGGTTTTGCTCATCGAATATCTGTCATTAACAACATGAACTAGTTGCGCAATTTGATCTACAAATCCATAAGAATTAAATACTGTCGAGTACCCGATATAATAATTAGCTTCTCTTGCTAAAGCTTTTGAGATAAGATATTCGTTAGCCGTCCATCGTCCTTGGGGAGCTTTCATCGGAACCAAGAAATAGATGTTTTTAATAATCTTCCTTAGCCTCTTTTTCTCTAACAGTTTCTTTATTAAATAGACAGCATTTCGTTTATCTTTACAAAAAGAAATTATCTCTTTGCGAGTATAGATCTCCTTTCCCTCAAACTCGAGCCGAGTTAAAAGCTCAATTTCCCGCGCAGAAAGTGTTTTAATCTTATTTATTTTCATTTTCTAATTTAACCTTCATTGGGGTTTTTTGCTAAACTAAAAATAATATACCACTACTTCGTCTGTTTGTCAAACACATTTTCTATCCAGAGAAACTATCCGTTTTCTTGCTTATAAGGGGAAAAGGGACAGAACAGGCTCGGAGTGCAGGTAACGCAAGACACCAAAGGTGGCTGGAGTCCGAGTACCGAGCGAGATTGTTTTGGGTGGGTGGGGAAAGCCGAATCTTTGTGGCTCATTGAATATTAAAGAGTGAATAAAGGTTGTGGTAAAGCTGCAACATAATGCCAGCCGTAGGTCTTCAGGTAAGCGTAGAGCATCTTATCTTTTCCTTAGCTTTCTTAAGATCAATTAAAAGAGTCTCGGGAACCCTAACCTTTCCCATCAATACCTTATCTTTAGCTTCTCCATGACAGTCTGAACCGCCAGTGATGAGAAGATGGTGCTTTTGAGCTATTCTTTTGTAATGCGCTACCATCTGAGGATTGTGGGCGCTGTGATAGACTTCTATCCCCTTAAGACCAGTCTTAACTAGGTAAGGAATGAGATCGTCTCTGTGAGAAAGAAAGGGGTGGGCAAGAACGGGAATAGCTTCTGCTTTTAATAGCAGTTCAATGATCTCAAAAGGAGGTACTTTCATTTTCTGCACATAGGCAGGTTTTCCCGGATTTAGCCATTGTTCAAAGGCATCTCCTATGGACCTGACATAACCTTTTTCCACCATCAAACGAGCAATATGAAGACGACTGATTACCCCCCTGGGAGCTAACTTTCTCACCTCTCTATAATCAACTCTCATTCCCAGGTCATCCAATTTCTTGAGTAGTTTCTGATTTCGATTTGCCCGAGCAGCCTGAAATTTCTTCAGCTGCCGTAAAAAATCTTCCTTTTTCCAGTTTAGGAGATAGCCAAGAATATGAATCTCATCTTCTCCTACGTCGGTACTCATCTCCACTCCCGGAACTACTTCTATTCCGAGCCTTTTACCTGCGACTAAGGCGCTAGTCACTCCAGCAACGCTGTCATGATCGGTTATGGAGATAGCTACCAGTCCCAGCTTCTTTGCCCGGAATACTGCTTCTTCGGGAGTATAAGTACCATCTGAAAATATAGTATGAATGTGTAAATCTATCCCTGGCAAAGTGGCTCTACCTATGGTTTCATAATCTCAAGATGCATGTTTAGATTTCTAGGGGCTTTAGTTAAGTTACCTACCGAGATCAAATCTACTCCACTCTTAGCTACCTCGGCTACATTTTCCAGATTTATTCCTCCCGAGGCCTCAATTATTACTTCTTTCTTTTGTCGACGAATCAGATCTACTGCTTTTTTTATCTCTTCCAGTCCCATATTATCAAGCATTATTGCCTCTACCCCCATCTCCACAGCTTCCCTGGTCTGAGATAATCCATCTGCCTCCACCTCTATCTTCCAAAAAGGAGGAATTGCTTGACGGATCCTCTCCACAGCCTTCTTCAGTGATCCACATATTCGAATATGGTTATCCTTAATCAATATCCCACTGTCAAGACCAGAGCGATGACTGAGCCCGCCTCCTATTCTCACTGCATATTTTTCCAGAACCCGCAGGTTGGGAGTTGTTTTCCGGGTATCAAGGATTTTTACCCCGAAAGGACTGGCTAAATCAACATATTCCTTAGTTAAAGTAGCAATTCCCGAGAGTCGAGCCAGAAAATTCAAAGCCACCCTTTCCCCTTTAAGAATTGCTAAAACACTGGTCTTGAGAATAAGTATCGGAAGCCCCTCTTTTAGGGAATCTTTATCCTTTAATTGACTAATAAACTCAACTTTCTCACCGGAAGTCAGCCGGAAGACCTCTTTAGCCACCTCTATTCCTGCCAGAATTCCTTCCTCTTCCGCTATTATACAAGCCTTAGCTGTCAAAGAAGATGGGGCTATGGCCTGGCTAGTAATATCGCCCCTTCCTATATCCTCCCTCAGTGCACTCTGGATAATGGGTCTGATTAGAGAAAGGTCCAATGGTCTTTTCCTTTCCAAATTCCCTGTTTTTGTCCTAGGTCCCCATCCTTAAGGGGTTAACTATCCCTTTCAAAGTGGCAATAGCCGACAAAACAGCTAGATAACTGGTCTTAGGATTAACAGGGGAAGGTAGATTCTCAGTTCGAGTTTCCAATCTACCGAAGTCTCCTTCCACCACGATCTGATGGACATTTCGTTTTAGGGCAGGGTCTACTACCACTCTCACCCTGGTCTTTTCTAGTCCTACTCCGGCGAAGGCCAGGCTAGCCGCTACATTAATATTCTGGGGAAAGGCTCTCACCGCTTCCCGACAGCCACCCTCAAAAAGAGTTGTTTTTTCCTTAATTTCACTCAGTTTGATTCCTTTCCTGGCTAGATAAGGAGCACCCTGAAGCGCGGAAGGAGGTTTATAGGTAGTTAAGGTTACTGAATCTATCCGACTTTCTTTCGCTCCCTTCATGGCATCCAATCCGGCAATTGCTCCCGAGGGAAAATAGACTCGGCATCCTTTGGCTTTTGCTCTTTCAAAAAGATCTAGACTATCTACTAACCCTCCCACACTCATCACCATGATGTCCTTGCCTCGGTCTATGGCTTTTTCGACCAACTCAGCTACTATCTTCGCCGAAGCTGCTTCTATCACCAGATCCGAGGCCTCTATCACCTCATCTAGAGTAGTTAAATCTGGTCTTTGATTTAGAGATTCAATCAACTTACGAGTCTTTACTTCATTTCTGTCGCATACAGCTACTAGCTTTAGCTCGGGGATTTTTTTATCAATCTCTTCAGCAATAGCGCTACCAATAGTCCCACACCCTATTAAGCCTACTTTTTTCATCATCCACACCTGATTAAATCCTTCTATACTATATTAGGCAAAGGAAATGTCAAGCGTGGTCAGCTGAGAGTGTTTTGAAAAGCTCAATTTTAATTTTGGTGGGATGATAAGGGAGCCAGGATTTATCTTTATTCAAGCGAATTTGGCGTTGCCAGAACAATCTTCTGTGCTATAATAGGCTCAGAGAAAAATCCCTAATATCAAGAAGTAAGTTATGGAAAAAGATGTTGGATTCACGGTTATAGAACTTCTCATTGTCATAGCCATCATTAGTATAATTGCCGCTATCGCCGTGCCTAACCTAATGTCTGCTAATATCCGGGCGAAGGTGAGTGGGGTAAAGGCAGATATGGGCAGTATCGCCATTGCTCTGGAGGATTATAAGGTGGACTACGGGGAGTATCCCAAAGATCCCAGGTTTTCCAGGAGCACACCCTATGCTTTAGATGTAATTGCCGAGCCTAACCAGGCTTTTGATGGGGAAGATGGCACCGATCCTGCTGATGACAACGACGCTATTGGATTAGCATATCTGGTATATCCTGAAGCCGGTCTTGAATCTACGTATCTAAAGAGAATTGCGGGGGATCCCTTTAATAATGACGGGGAGGAAGATTGGGATGGAAGTTCCGGAGCCCATAATCATCATTATTTATACTATACCGGAAAATGGTCAGACAGTGGACCCGTTAATTGTACGAGCAGTACTGATTCTCCACAGCATTGGGCCCTGGTAAGCTATGGTCCAGACAAAGATCAAGATATCACCAGTTATGTTAATGCTAAAAATGCCGTGAACGATGGCACTAACCTGTATAACCCTGACAATGGCATAACCTCCAGCGGTGACATCGTCATCATCGGGCCGTAATGGCAAGGAATAGCCTTACGCATAAGGTAGTCTTAAAACCACTCTGAGGAGAGCCAGAATAATGCGAAGATCGAGGAATCAAAAGAAAAACTACCTTACCACAGCCAAAGAACCCGGATTTACCTTAGTGGAGGTAATAGTTGCCGTGGCTATCATTTCTTTTGCTATCTTTGCCACCTTAAGAGTAATCACCGCCTCCCTAAATAGCATCACCCGTCAGGGACAGAGAGTAAAAGCCCTCCATCTGGCCCAGGCTCACCTGGCGAAACTGGAGGCAGAATCCTTCTCCAAAGTTGTGCCTGAGACCTGGATAATTGATTCAGGTAGGACCTACCCGCTGAATATATACGATCCTGATGTGGCTCCTAGTGAAATCTTTATCTCTTCGGATGATGATTACTGGTATGACGACGATAATCCAAACACTGAAGACCTTGGATTTGACGACGCCGGACAAGAGAAAAGCGATGGCATCTTAGTCGCTGATAAGGATGGAACGCCATATACAGTAACCTCTACTTCGCCTCCACCATCAGAAAACTATAATTGGAACTCAACAACGTTGACTCTAACATTTTCTCCAGACGACGTAGAAGAAGAGATTCAGATTTACTATCGATACTATCATCTCGTTGAGGAAGGGGGAACTATTCCCTCCGATGAGAAAGCAGGAGAGGGGGGTATAGTCAAACTGGTCACAGATCCAGGAGATCTCGATAATATTGCAGTAGAGGAGTTAGATTCGGGGAATAGCATTGCTGCAGATGAATATTCTTCGAGTACAAGGGAGCTATTCTTTAATGCTTCTGACAAGGGTAGGTCGGTCTGGATCTATTATGTTCCTCAAAAGACTACCGACACTGACGGCGATGGTTGTGAGGACCCCACGGATGACTCTATCTTGGGTGTAGTTGAGGGTAATTTTTATAATCCAGATGGAACTCCTGTTTCCCTGATCACTAACGCAAAAAAGGTAACCGTAACCGAGTATTGGAAACAAGGCAAGGACATCCACTCGACGAAGCAAGAAACCTACATAACAAAGTAGATAAACCTCAAAGGACCGGGTGTTAAGTGAAAAAAATTGGCTATGTCACTTACCAGAATCTCTCAGACGGATTACTAAAACCTATAAGGGCTTGTTTTAGCAGAATCAAAATTGCCTCTGCTCTTTTTACTCCGATAGAAGAAAAAGCCAGTTTTACTTTAATAGAGCTTATCGTAGCAGCTTCATTGCTTTCCATGATAGCTTTGTTGATTTACCCTGCCTATCGAACTAATTCGTGTTCTTACGACTTGAGTGTAGTAGAGTCAAGTCTACAGCAAAATGCCCGCGTGAGCACGAAGAGGATGGTGAAAGAGTTAGGGGCAGGAATGGCCGTAGACAGAGAGAACAAAGATGATACCAGCTCCCTGGACTGGATTCCTGGAAACGGTGATAGTGGAGATGATGAGCAAAATAGTTCTGAAATTGAAGACACCTACAATGAAAAATATCCCTATTTTATGATATTTTATCTTCCTCAAGATTCTAACCCAGTACAGCAGGGAGACGAGATTGCATTCTACACTGCTTTGCCTGATGACCCGGCTACTTCCTTGCAGGAAGACAGGTGGCCCTTGGACCCGGCTGCTCACATTTTCCGTCCTGCTTTTTCTGGGGATTACGATGATAATCTACCGGATACCCCCCTGTTATATAGGCGAAGATATACCTCTTCTACTTCTTCCTGGAGCGACCCCGAACCCCTCATCTCCTCCAATGTCAAAGTCACCCAACTTTCCTTTCTCCTCCGGGGAGACAATGAAGGCGAGGTCCTTATCACTTTAGAGCTGGCCCGAGAGGGGCCATCGAAAGAATGGCGCACCTACAAACTAGTTTCAGCAGCAAAATTAGGAGCAAGATGAAAAAAACTAGAGAACGCTATAAACTGATGAAGAAAAATCATGGCACTGCCATCATCCTGAGTCTAGTCATGGTAAGCGTGCTTTTTATCCTCACCTCTTTCCTGGTGCGTAAAGTACTGACTAACACAGCTATGGTGGAGAAAATCGGGGAAGAACAGGAAAGTTATGCCCTGGCTAAACAGGGAATATTATATGCCCTGGATAAGTTAAATACCTGGGAGGGGATAGATCCCGAATATGATCCCACGGCGTGGCTGAACGGTGAGAACTGGGACGAAGACGATTGGAATCCTTACGATTTAAATGGCGATGGAGAAAATAATGTACAGATCAGGGTAGACAAGGATGATCTCCCTCATCTCGAGGATGACGATCCGGCGTTTGATTCAGAAGACGACGATAATGAAGATCAAGGCTACATCACCATTGAATCTCAGGATCTCCCTAAAAAGTTAGTTACCCTTCAGGCAATAACTAAGAACACCAGCCCTTTACTTGTGTATGTAAGATTCATAAATTCGGACGCAGTTACTGTTTTCGAAGATAATACTTTTGGCCCCACAGGAAGTGAATCTTTAATCCAAGGAGATGCCCCTTTCTGTATCATAGGAAATGTAAGCTGGGAGAGTGGAAGTACCAACAACTTAATATTAAGTGACTCTGAAAGTAAAGCCATAATCTACGGCAAGATAAGCAATGGAGGGGTAAATAGTTTGCAGATTAACAGTGCGGACCCTGACACTGACTATTATTATTTCTTCGATCCGAATGATTCTTCGTATGAGGATCCCGCGTTTTTTGATACCGGAGATGGCCACTATTTTTCTTCGGCTCATTTACCCTCCTGCTATGATTACTCCAGTGGAACGCCCAGTTTTTATTATGGTGATACTCAGGCAACTCTCTGGCCTGAGATAAAAGAGGATCGATACAAGAACCTCGCAGTAGGGGTCAACTGCTACCTCCATAACCCTGATGAAATAAACCGAGAAAGCGAATGGTCTAATCCCAATAATGACAATGATCTCGACTATGACAACGACACCCATAATGAATGGTTCAATGACGGAAATGGCAGTACCAATCCCAGTGTTACCACGACCAGCTATTATTATTATCCCTATGCGGCCTGTTTAGTCTTGAACAATATCGACACCGATGCCAGTGGTTCCGAAGACCTGAATGAATACCTGTCAGATGGAACTGTCAACACAATTGACTACTCAGACATTACCAACAACATCATCTATGCTGAAGGTGATGTTTCAGTGTGCGGAATCATCCCCACTGGAAAAAAACTGACCATTGTCTCAGGCGGCAATATATTTGTTGAGAGCAATCTATTAAAAGAAGCTAATAGCGCATCTTTGACACTACTAGCAAAGCAGGATATTGTTTTAAATCCGACATTAAGATACGGAATGGACAGTGGAAATACTTCTTTAAACGACTCATGGTACAATCCTGATTATAGCTTGGGTAATCCAGATGCCGTCAATTATACATCTCCCACAGATAGTAGCGGAATAACTTTAGGAGCGGGTGAGGAGAAAATATATACCTTAGACATAGATTTAGGTAGAGCTATCACCGGGGGAAGAATCGTATTATGGAACTATCAGGATGCAGAGGATTTTGTAGACAATCTAGAGACAGAATTACAAGTTTGGGTAACCAGACAAGATCCCCGTCCGGATGAATCCAATAATTGGGATGAAGAAGTGTTAGAATTTAGCGACGTCAACACTACCTCTTCTTGCAATATAGACTTTACTCCTGGTGTTTTTCGTTGGATAAGACTCAACTTACGAGCCCGAAACACTGATGACGATGTTGACAACTTTGATCTGTCAAAAGAGTGTCTAGACGCTTTAGAAATCCCTCTCTATGGAATAGACGCTGCTTTATTTGCTGAGGAAGGAAGTTTAAAAGTGGTAACCGGAGGCGGAGTAAACCAGAATGATACGATCTTGCCCAACAATGATGCTTATAAACCTCTAGACGCCGGTGGGCTTAAGAAACCCAGCGACAGTGGTCCTTCTACCCCTGGACTCTTTTTCTGGGGTACCCTAGCTGAGGAAGAGTGGACCGGCAGTGTTCCTGGGTGGAATTCTATCACTTATGTCTATGACTCTAATTTACCTTCTAATTCTCCACCGTCGCTCCCTCCTTCGGTAAATCTTGTCTTTTTGAAGAGAAAATAGGCAAAGGGGTCAGGTCTCAACATTTGACATTCAGTAATCTGTTTTCCATAACCTTAGGATTTTTATCTTATCTTTAATCTTGTTTTCTTTTTTCTCAAAATCTCAATCACCGTAACTGATCATGATTACTCTTATTCTGCGGGTGAACTTTCTGGCAATTTTCGTACAACAAAAAACCTTTTGTTGAATGTCAAATGTTGAGACCTGACCCCTTTCACCCCTTTCATGAAGGATTCACCTTGATAGCGGCTTTGATAACGGTGGCGATAATTATTATCTTGACTGGGATAGCTCTGGTGCAGCTTCAAAATGCCTCAAACAAAGCTAAAGTGAACAAGGCTAAGACCGAGATTGAAATGATGGGGAGGGCCATTGAACAAATAGAAGAAGATACGGGAAAATATCTCGGAAATACGGACCAATTGGACGATGCAACTTCCCCTGATGACTCCTTTTCTCCCTGGTGGGGACCGTATGTTTCTTCTTTACCGGTAGACAATAAAGATCCTTGGGGAACTACGTATGTTTATGTTTATTGGGTGCCGCAAGAAGATGGGGGGAGAGAGTTTCATTACCCCTCGGCCCCTCCGAGTTGGAGCAGTCCGGGAAGAAGAGTTGGCTGGGGAGGTAGACCGCTACCGCCCGGTTTGTGGAAGAAATTAGTAGGGGAAGGAGATCTAGCCGATAACGGTTTCTTCATATCCAGCTCCGGTCCTGACGGAGACGCGGGAACCGAAGACGATATAGTGTACGGAACCTATTAGCCAACAGAAAGAGTAAGAAGGTGCATTAGGATTGATAAGAGCAAGTTTTCTAAATTCTCGATGGAAAAGGTAAAGTGAATAGTTGGCCGCGGAACTAGAAGTTTTTATGGAAAACCTCATGAAATTTAAAAAATCCCTGACCAATATTGTCCAAAAAGAGAGTGGGCAGATGGCCCTGATTCTTGCTTTCGTATTCCTGGCCGTTCTGGGAACCATAGGAATCAGTTTTCTTTACCGGATGAGACTGGAAGATAGAGCCGTTTCCAATTATCAGGATAGCCTCAAGGCAGATTATCTTGCTCAGGCAGGCATAGAAAGAGCTATAGCAGAACTCAGAAACGACACCAATGAATACGATGATCTTTATGAGCCGTGGGCAAGGGGTTTTCAAGAATCCCTGGGGGAGGGTAACTATGAGGTATGTGAAGCCGAGAACCCCGGAGAAGATGAAAAAGGTGAGAGGCTGGGTATCTTTGACGAGGCCTCCAAGATCAACCTGAATATAGTGGGAATAGGAAAATATCATGAAGGATGGACTCCCTGGGAAATTAATCTGGGGGCAATAACGCCCATCAACAAACAACTCTGCTCCGATGGGATAGATAATGATGAAGATGGCCAGATCGACGAGCCAGATGAAGGAACCCAGGCCATTATAAAATATCGCTACGGCGAAGATGGGGGCCCCGGAGTTAAAGGCGTGGATGACGACCAAGATGGGACAGTTCTTCAGTCTGACGGTATTGACAATGACGGAGACGGTGAGATAGACGAGCCAGATGAAGGAGTGGACGAGCCGGACGAGTACTGCCCTGATAGACCTTATGGAGACGATAATCCCTTTAATACGGTGGAGGAGATAAGGCTCATTCCCGGAATAGGAGATAAGACATTCAAGAAGATAAAAGATTATCTTACCATATATTCTTATGATAAGAATGTGAACAAAGAAGGGAACTTAAGGATTAATATTAACACAGCTTCTGCCTTTACGATTAGCCAAGCTTTACGGGAGGTAGGTATCTCCCCTGAGGTGGCTGATCAGACGGCCGCCAATGTGGTTGATTTTAGAGATCCAGACAACCGTCCTACTGAATGCAACGGCAAATATGGTCTTGAGTGCACGCCTTACATCAATGAGGTGATGCCCCATTTTACCACGTCGGTGTCCATGGCGGTAGCCGGACTGGCCAAGGGAGGAATTGGGTTTCTGGAGAAGAAAATAAGGGAAAAGGTCAAAGAAAAAATTAATGAGAAGACAAAAACAGAGTCCTCCCCCATACTGGAAGAGGTAAAAAAAGGAACTTCCGAAAAAGAAAGGGAGTTAAAAATAGAGTTGGATAAAATCATAAAGCGCCATGAATCTAGAGACGAAGTGGACCGGCAAATCTCGGCCATTTTTAGGATGATGGGAGAAAAAGTGGCAGAAGCTGCCGAGGCCAAAAAAGTTAAAGTGGATATAGAAATAGAGTGGGTCGAATTTTTTAACCCTTATGATAGTCGCTGCAAGATTGGAGGGTGGAAGATTAAGACCTTTCTGGGCACAAAAAGATTATGGGGAACAATAGCTCCTCGCGGCTTCAAGCTAGTGTTTAACATGGTCATACGAATGGAAGGAAAAACTATAGGCAGGGAAATTCTGAATGATTATAGGGATACGGTAATTCTAAAAAACAAGCAAGGCGATGTAGTGGACAAGGTAGCCTATCGTAATTATGGGGCTCCTTGGAATGCCTTTGAAAAGAATGATCCCCGGGTGCGAGAATTCGTGAGCAATCTTCCCGGAGGGAGCCCGAAATTCCGTAACTGGTTCTGGATGCCAGATATAGGCGAAGGAAAGGATAAGAACGACTACAGTAGTTTCTATGTGAAGAATAAACCCTTTGCCAATATAGGTGAGATTGGCTTTATTCATCGTGGAAAACAGTGGCGGACAATAAAGCTTATCCAGGGGGGCGACTGGAAAATTCTAGACAAGATTACGGTAGCCGAGCCTCCCCAGGTACCGGTGAGGGGAAGGATAAATATCAACACGGCCCCAAAAAAGGTTCTGGAGGCCCTGCCAGGAGTTGATTCTTCCTTGGCCAAGGCCATAATCAACTATGGGGATAGGAAAGGACCTTTTAATGAAATAGGGGAAATACTGGAAATCCTTCTGATGGAAAAATTGGGCTTTAATGGGAAAGACGATGATAAAGATGGCTATGTAGATGAAGAAGATGAAACCGAGGCAATATTTCGCAGTCTTTCTAACCTCATTACCACTCGCTCCAACTGCTTTACCATTGTCTCCGAGGGAAAGGTAGTGCGATCCGAGGAAGTGGTAGCGGAAAAGAAGCTCAAGGCAGTGGTGGATAGAGGCAGCTCCCCTATCAAGATCAAGTATTATCGAGAACTTTGGAAAGATTGATTTATATTTCTTAAATTGAGGAAAAACCTAGATCCCAGGTAATTGCATCAATCAGTTTCTCCGCTATTTCTTTACATGCCTCCTCTACAGCCTCATCCTCGGTTTGAATTCCTCCCACTTCAGAAGAGCTATAGGCAAAAACTTCCTCTATTTTCCTTTCTTTTAGGGTTTTCTTCTCTTTCTTTGAGACCAAAGAGACCAAGACATCTATCCTTATCCTATTTTCCTCTAATGTAGTAGTCACATTTGACGGAGTCTCTTTTAGATAGCGGACAATTTTACCGCCTAGTATCACATCAGCTTCCTTTTCTCCCACCACTTGAAACCGCCCATCCGAAACAAATTCCTTGATTACTGAATCGGTAAGCGTCTCCTCAAGTCCGTATTTGAAGGTCTGGTTAGAGAAGAGAGGTATAGCAATCTTTGAGTTGACGGGGGAAAAGGGAATCAATTTGTAGGAACACCCTGATAAAAAAATGACGGGTAAAGAAAAAAGCATTAATAACAACACCTGTCTAACGAATTTTACTGGCAAACTCTCCTCCTAAACCTCCTTCTTGCTTCTAAGATACTCGAGGGGGGAAATATCCCCCCTCGACGGCTCGATCGGCAAAGCCGACTCTCGCTTCGCTCAAGCAAGTCGAGCCTGCTCCCCTCTTTTTTCTGATATCTCGTCTGCCGAGGTTTACTTCATAACAATTCAGAGAAATTATTGAAATTCCTATGCCTCCAAATAATCAATCCTGCATCCTTAGCTTCGCTGCCAAAGTAAATTTTTCCCGAGGAAATCTCAGTGCTTCAAACATACATAAAAAGTGGCCTGATGTCAACCTGGCGCGTTAAGTCATATATAAGACATTCCTGAAAAAATATGAGTGACATGAGTAAATCCGTCGCTGTACATTAGCTCTGGATTATTTAACACTCTCAAATCTTGAATTTCCTGGCTATATCCCCCAAAAACTTGACTGACTCTGTTATCTCCTCGTCGAAGCTTTCTATTCTTCCTACATCTACAGCTACGTACCCCTCAAATTCGTACTTTTTCAAAGGGGTAAAGACTCCATCCCAATCAATTGTTCCTCGACTTAACGCATAGTATGAATCGCCTGGTTTATAAGGGCACCTCCACTTTCCACTTTGTTCAAATCAAACTCTGAAGCTACTTCTACCGCCTTGGCAAAATTCTGTGAAATTTCATCAGTAATAAGTCCTTTTTGAAACAATCACCTACCTCCATTTTTTATCCAAATGGACCTTCACATTTGTTTAATTATTTCAAAGATAGCTGTGCCGCCTCCTGTATAGGCTTCGGGATCCAAGCACTGCACATAAGCTCTGGCTGTATCCTGCTTTCCCGCTAACCCCCAATCAGTAGGTCTTGAAATATGGAGGGCATTGTAATGCGGCATCAAGGCAGCCAGAGAATGCATACACAACGGTATTTCTGAAACAAGCCGGTATCCATCTTCGAGTTTGAAAGTATCTCCTACTTTGTATACCGGACAGGTTCCTTTTATCTCGACAACTCTCACTATAAGATCCATACCTACCTCCGCCTTCTATATTTTCTGCTAATCTCTAGATAAAACTCAAAGTCTCTCCGACTCATGAGATCAGGAATTCCTTCCTAAATTTTGTGATTGAAACTCGCTTACTCTTGAGCCAGCGTAGTACATTCTTTAAACGGCCATTATATGTGGTTCAAATACTTTTGTAAGTTTTGAGATTTTGAAAACAGAAATATTTTCTATCCCACCTTGGCCAGTGCTAATCGATGGGAAAACCTTTTTTCTATTCCTTCACGCAAGAGGGGATATTTTTCTAAACCTGGATCTTTCTCTACCAGGCGGAAGGCTTCCTGACGAGCTAGAGATAGAATCTGATGATCCCTTACTAAGTCAGCGATTTTAAAGTTAAGTATTCCCCATTGGCGGGTGCCAAAAAATTCTCCTGGTCCGCGAAGCTTGAGATCCTCCTCGGCTATTCTGAAGCCATCGGTTGTCCTGCACATTATCTTCATTCGTTGGACCCCCTCTCGAGAGATTTTCTTCCCGGTAAGGAGAAAACAATAAGATTGCTCAGATCCTCTACCTACCCTTCCTCTCAACTGATGGAGTTGAGCTAAACCAAATCTTTCGGCATTTTCTATCACCATGAGATTTGCATTGGGAACATCAATCCCCACTTCTATCACCGTTGTAGAGACAAGGACATCTATTTTTCCTTCCCGGAAAAGGTTCATTATTCGGTCTTTCTCATCCTTCCTCATTCTTCCATGGATTAACTGAACTCCGTAATCTGGGAAGATTTCTCTTTGCAGTTGCTCGGCCGCATCCTGAGCTGACTTCAGATCTAGATCCTTCGACTCTTCTATTAAGGGATAGACAATATAAACCTGTTTTCCCTCTTTTAATCTTCCTCCAATGAGTTGATAAAGCTGTGGTCTTTTGTTTTCACTTATCCACCGAGTAACAATCGATTTTCGCCCCGCTGGAAGCTCGCTAATCACCGAAAAATCAAGATCGCCGTGGAAAGTCAGAGCTAGGGTCCGAGGAATGGGGGTAGCCGTCATTACTAATACATCCGGATATTCCCCTTTGCTGCGTAAACTTAGTCTCTGCATAACGCCAAATCTATGTTGCTCATCGATAGCTACCATCCCTAGTCGATAAAAATCAACCTCTTCCTGGATTAGGGCATGCGTTCCGACCACCAGTTTTATCTTGCCTTCTTTTATCTCGTGGAGAATTTTTTCCCTTTCCCGGGAAGGAAGATCGCTTACCAATAGGGCTGGCTTGATATTAAGAGGTTGTAGAAGATGGGTCAAATTTATCCAGTGCTGCTGCACCAGAATCTCAGTGGGCGACATTAACGCCCCCTGGTATCCATTAACTATGGCTGTGAGCAGAGCAACTGTCGCCACTATTGTCTTGCCCGAGCCAACATCTCCCTGCAAAAGGCGATTCATGGGTCGAGAGGAGCTCATATCCTCTAGAATCTCATCTATTACCTTTCTTTGAGAAGCAGTGAGTGAAAAGGAAAGAGAACGAATGAAGGATTCAACTAAGCTGCCCCTCATTTTAAAAGAAATTCCCTTTTCTTCCTTATACCTTTTTTTTCTCAAAGCCAGAGCAGACTGAAAAAGGAAAAATTCCTCAAAAGTAAGCCTTCGCTGAGCCTCTCTTTGTCGAGCAAAACTTTCTGGAAAATGAATATTGTTTAAGGCTTCTTTTAAGGATATAAATGAATAGCGTTTTCTTATCTCTACCGGCAGGAGATCCACCAGATAAGGAGACTTTTCTTCTAAATTAACTTTGATAATTCGGCGCAAGATTCTGTGAGACAGCCCCTCCGTTAAGGAATAAAAGGGAACAATTCTCTTTAAATGAAGGTTATCTTCCTCATCTCCACTTAGTAGCTCAAAATCCTCTACATTAATTTGTAACTCTCCAAAGTCCCACCCCACTCTTCCACTAACCACAATATCTTTACCCTTCTTAAGAAGCTGAACCAGATAATCCTGGTTATACCAGATGGCATAGATAATCCCGGTCTCGTCTCTTATAGCTACCTTGAGGAGGGAAAGATTCTTTCGAATTCTGCGCTGCCCCAGCGCTAAGATCTTACCTTCAATAACTACTTTTTTCCCAGGTGAGGCTTGCCTGATAGGAATAATCTGGGAGCGGTCTTCATAGCCGGTGGGAAAATGCCAGAAAAGATCAGAGATTGTCTTTATACCCAATCTCTTGAAAAACTGGGCTTTCTTTTCTCCAACTCCTTTAGCATAACGAACTGGCGAGTCAAGGTCGGGTATTCTTGCCATTTTTTAAAAATGTGTTATCCTAGGGTAATCATTCAGCCGCAGATTTACGCAGATATCTTTCTTTTATTATCAGATGCAAATCTTTTGAATTCTGGTTTTCTGCCAAAATTCAATAATAAGCCAACTTCAATAGTTGTTGCCTTCAAGTAATTAATCAATTAATTCATCTGTGTGAATCTGTGGCAAAATAGTTATTAAGTTTAAAAACAAAGGGTGAATGATGGCCAGGAAATGTGTGATATGCGGGAAGGGGCCGAACACGGGAAACAGGGTAAGTAAATCCGGGCGAAGAACCAAACGAAGGTGGCTTCCCAACCTTCAACATATTAGAATAAAGGCCGCTGGGAAAACAAAAAGAGTTTATGTATGTACCAGATGCATTAGGAGCCACCGAGTAGAAAAGATAGCCTAAAAGGGCCTTTTCTATTTTTTTATCCCCATCCACTGAGCTCTCTGAAAAAATTTACCTTCGCTTTTTATGGCCGGAGCGATTACCATCTCCACCTCATGTATTTCTTTTATATTAGCGGCTCCACAATAACCCATACAGGTTCTTATTGCCCAGACAAGATTTTGAGAACCATCGTCTAACCGGGCCGGCCCATAAACAATCTCCTTTAAGGTTCCCGTTGTCCCTACCCGAACTCTCGCTCCCCGGGGTAGATTTTCATCCGAAGTAGCCATTCCCCAATGATATCCTTTACCAGGAGCTTCTATAGCTCGGGCGAAGGCAGACCCAATCATTACTGCATCTGCCCCTGAGGCCAAAGCCTTACAGATGTCGCCGCCTGTCCTCATTCCTCCATCGGTGATGATGGGAACATAGCGACCAGTTTTCTTAAAATACTCGTCCCTAGCCGCAGCAGTGTCTATAGTAGCAGTAACCTGAGGAACTCCAACTCCCAGCACCTCCCGAGTAGTACAGGCCGCTCCCGGGCCCACTCCCACCAGAAGGGCATCTATGCCGGTTTGCATAAGCTCATAAGCAGTCTCATAGGTAACGCAGTTACCCACTATCACAGGGATGGAAAGCTTGCTACAAAGCTCACTGAAATCAAGGGATTCTCGCGTGGAAGAATGATACTTGGCTGTAGCTACCGTAGCCTGGACCACGAAAACATCTGCTCCTGCCTCCTCAGCAATGGGTCCAAAACGAGCCGCCTGCGGAGGAATGGCAGAGACAGCTACCAGGATCTTGGCCTTCTTCATCTCCTTAATTCTCTTCTCAATTAGTTCCTCTTTAATCGAAGCCTGATAGACTCTTTGAATTATCTCTACAGTTTCCTCCGAAGAGGAATTGACTATTTCTTCTATCGCTTTGGCTGGATTCTCGTAGCGAGTTTGAACGCCCCCTAGGTTAAGAACAGCTAATCCACCTAGTCTGCCCATCTGGATGGCAAAATTTGTGTCCACTACTCCGTCCATAGCAGAGGCTAAGATGGGTACGGTAAAAGTGAGGTCACCCAGTTTCCATCTAACATCTACATCATTGGGGTCAAGAGTTACTTCGCCTGGAACTAAAGCCACTTCATCAAACCCATATGCTTTTCTTGCTTTTCTTTCTCTGCCAATGTAAAATCCCCCCATCCTATCCTCCTCATACTAATGTCTGCCTTATATGAGAAGCCTTTAACGATCTTAACTTACTTTCCAGGCATAGCTAGTTTTCTCAATGAAGCAATTATGAAATCATCGATCTCACCCTTAAGTACCCTTTCTACGTCGGTTGTCTGGACACCGGTTCGATGATCTTTCACCAGGGAATAAGGATGCAGAATATAAGAGCGAACCTGATTGCCCCACTCTATCCTAGCTTTTTCCTCATATCTTTTTTTTGACTCTTTCTCGGCTTCTAGCTCGTAAAAATTATGCAGGCGGGCCTTAAGAATCCTCAGGGCCGTGAGCTTATTTTTATGTTGAGATCTCTCATCCTGACACTGCACGGTTATTCCAGTAGGTAGATGAGTAATCCTGACGGCTGAATCGGTAACATTTACGTGTTGCCCTCCCGGTCCACCGGCCCGAAAAGTATCGATCTTTAAATCATTATCCTTAATTTCCACCTCGAGATCCTCAGTTTCCGGGATTACGTCCACTGCAACAAAGGAAGTGTGACGGCGATTGGCCGCATCGAAAGGAGATAGGCGAACCAATCGGTGGATCCCTACCTCCTCTTTAAGATAACCATAGGCAAATGTTCCTTCCACTACTACCGTGGCTGTTTTTATTCCTGCTTCCTCTGCGGCTATCCAGTCTACCACCCTGCCATGATATCCTTTCTTATCTATCCAACCTAAGTACATGCGAAGCAAGGTCTCTGCCCAATCACAGGAATCGGTTCCTCCCGCTCCGGGGTGGATGGACAAAATAGCATTTAGAGAATCACTTTCTCCACTTAAAAGGGACTCTATTTCAAGTCCTCCTAATTTTCTTTCTAAGAGGGTAAGCTTTGTCTCCATTTCCTCTTCGAGCTCCTTATCTTCTTCCTCTTCTAGAAGATGAGCCAAAGTTTGAACTTCCCCTACAAGATCCCTCGCTTTTCTCCATTCCTCTATTTTACTCCTCAAATGGCTTAGCTTTTGCAGAACCTCCCGTCGATCTTCTCTTTGCCAAAAATCAGAGCTTCCGGTCTCCTGCTCTAACTTTTTAATTTGTAATTCTTTTTCCTCTACCTCAAAGATGCCCCCTTAGTTCACTGATTTTTTTCCCCAGCTTACTTACTCGATCAGTATACATTCCGGACATTACACTCTCCTTGATCAGCGAATAGATTTGACGAAAAGGACGGAAGAATCACTTCCAGAATTATCCTCCCATTCTCTTGGACAAAAACTTTATTTATTAATAGCTCAATTATCTTTCTTTTTCCTTTGAAAGTCAAGTTATCTATATTGTTTTGAATTTTATTTATAAGTTTTTCCAGTGCATTCAGTCTTATTTTAAGATATTTTTGGCTCTCTATTTGAATTTCTATTTCTCGTTTTCGTTGATTTAATATTTGGTTTTCGGTCTTTGTATCCTCCATTTGGGAACGGAGTTTCTCTTCACTAATTATATCTTTTCTGTATAAGCGAAGAATCTTCTCATCCTCTAATTCCAGCCGCTCAATCTTACTAGCAATTTTAATGAGATCTCTTTTTAAGGATACTGATTTGTCTTTATCTTGTCTACAGTTTTCTTCTATAGCTTGTTTTATAAGCGCTGGATTTTTAATATATTTTTTAATTTCTTCCCATACCAGAGAATCGATTTCATCTTTTTTAATGCATTTCATGGAACATTTCTTTTTTAATCTATATCCAAAACAATAATAATATTTATGATCGTAAGGACCATATTCCTTGTTGTTAGCTTTTACTATTTTTTTTCCTCTTTTAATTCCCATTTTTCTCCTGCATATTCCGCAATATAATAACTTTGACAGTAAATAATCATGTTCATATCTAATGCTGGGACAAAGTTTTCTTTCCCGAAGTAACTTTTGAGTATTATCAAATAATATCTTATCAATTAGCGGTGGGATATCTATAGTAATACGTTCAGGCTCGTTGCCGTAAGACCACTTTCCATAATATCCAGGATGATTTAGAATTCGATGAATTTGAGTAATTGTCCATTGAGTACCTTTCCTAGTGTGATAATTTAATTGATTTAATTTTGTAGCCACTTTCAACTCACTTGAAAAAGATTTTTGATATAATTTAAAAATTAATTTAACAATTTCACTTTCATAGGAATTAATTTCAAGTTTTTTAGTTTGTCTATTGTAATCATATCCATAAAGAGACGTGCTTGCCATATAATGACCTTCTTTAATACTTTTTAATATTCCCATTTTAGAGCGCTCAATCAGAGTATCTCTTTCTAGCTGCGCAACCGAGCCTAATAACGAAATCATAAATTTACCAGTCGGATTATCGGATTAGTAGTATCAAAATTTTCAGTAATTGACTTAAAAGCTACTCCTATTTTGACCTGCCCCCCAAAAACTGGTCCAGGTATAATGTTAGAATAGGGATCAAAGAAAGGGGGGAAAGAATGACTAGAAGAAGCTACAGACCTGAGCAAATCATCAAGAAGCTGAGGGAAGCAGAAGTCCTTCTCAGTCAAGGATCTACCATAGGTGAAGCTGCTAGGAAGATAGGGGTAACAGAACAGACTTATTATCGTTGGCGTAAAGAATACGGTGGCATGAGGATTGAGCAGGTAAAAAGACTAAAAGAGCTTGAGAAGGAGAATGCACGCCTTAAGAGGCTAGTAGCAGACCTTTCCTTAGATAATGCTATTCTTAAGGAGGCATCCCGGGGAAACTCCTAAGCCCGTCAAAGAGACGTAAGATGGTAGTCAAAGTCTGTATATGCTTAGGTGTCTCTGAAAGACGGGCATGCCGACTCATGGGGCAGGTAAGAACGTCTCAGCGCTACATTCCTGAGGTAAAAAGTGAAGAGGAAAGGCTCTCAGCAGAGATTGTTAATCTGGCAACACGATACGGTAGATATGGGTATAGGCGGATAACGGCACTACTCAGACAGGAAGGCTTCAGAGTGAACCACAAGAGAGTAGAGCGTATCTGGAGAAGGGAAGGGCTCAAGGTGCCAAGGAAACAACCAAAGCGACGACGCCTCTGGCTGAGTGATGGCTCATGTGTTAGGCTTAGACCTGAATACAAGGATCATGTGTGGAGTTACGACCTTATGGTAGCAAGGACAGTTGAGGGGAGAGCATTCAGGATATTCACTATCATCGATGAATACACCAGGCAGTGTCTGGCCATTCTAGTTGATCGTAGAATTACCTCTCAGAATGTTATCGAACAATTATTTTATCTGTTTGTATTCAGAGGTGTCCCTGCATACATTCGCTCTGATAATGGCCCGGAATTCACCGCAAAGGCAGTGCGCAGATGGTTGAATGGTCTAGAAGTCACAACACTTTTCATCGAGCCAGGGAGCCCTTGGGAGAATGGGTACATAGAGTCGTTTAATGGAAAACTAAGAGATGAGCTTCTTAATCGGGAGGTATTTACCACACTGATTGAAGCGAAGATACTCATTGAACAATGGCGCAAGGAATACAATCAAGTAAGGCCGCATAGTGCTCTTAATTACAGACCACCTGCTCCCGAGGCTATCGTTCCGTTGACTCTAACTTAACAAGTGGTATTATTAATGGGGGCAGGTCAATTTTTTCTAGCTTATCAACAGCACTTAGTAATTTCAGAGTATTTCTAAAAAACCTATCAATTCTATAGACTAAGACTATTTTAAAATATCCTCTTTCTGCATCATTAAATAACTCCCTAAGCTGCGGTCTGTCAGAAATCGTGCCGGATATTCCTTCATCAACATATTCTTTAAATATTTCATAATTATTAATTTGAGCAAAGCTGTGTAATAGATCTAATTGTGCAGGAATACTATATTTCTTAGCCTGCTCTTCTGTTGATACTCGGGCGTAAATAGCGCAATTCATTTTTTCTCTCCTTCTCGGTATTTAAGTAATGTCAAAAATATTTTAGCAGCTTCCTCCTCAACTCCTCATTCTCAAGTGTTTTATTGATATTAATTTGCCTACCTTAGTCCTTCAGGATATATTTCATAAACATTACCAGTTGAAAACAACATATCCTTCTTTAATGAATTTTGATGATATAGAACCAACGTACTCAACATCACATCCCAGTTCTGAAAGCTTGTCGCTAACAGAATATTTATCAGAGCAGGCTTTGCAAGCGTAAACCTTCTCTCCTAAATTTATTATCTCCTTTACGTCCTCTTGAAGCTCCGCATCCCCGGCTATTACTTCCTCAGATGGGCCCCAGAGAAAGAGTGTAAATGTCAAGGACTTTTCCCAGCATCGCGGTAAGGATATTTCCCATTGTCCTGGTAAGTACTTTTCCCACCTGTTTGGTAAACAGATTTCCCATTTCTTGAAAGAATAGAAATGATTATCCCTCCTTTCTTTGATTTTTTATTCTGTAGGATTCTCCATCCAGGTTGAAAATCCTGGCGTGATGCAATAATCTATCGAGCAGTGCTGTGGTCATGATACTATCACCCATCATCTCCGCCCAGCTCTCAAAGCTTTTATTGGAAGTAACGATAATGGATAATTTTTCATACATTTCACTAATCAGGTTGAAAAAAAGATTAGCCTCTCGCTTCTCAATCGGAGTGTAGCCGATCTCGTCAATCACGACCAAGCTTGACTTCATTATTCTCTTGATCCTGTATTCAGATGTTTTCTGGATCTCGGCTGTTTTCAAAAGTTTTATGAGGTTGGCAATTTTCTCAAAGCA
>CAZIXA010000023.1:0-31816 GCA_964543295.1 uncultured Clostridia bacterium
CGGGAATGACATAAACAAATGCTGGAACGCTTTGACCAAAGAAAAGTGCAAAAGCAACCATTGAGCCTATAGGGATACTTGCTTCTAACAGCATAAGTACAAGGATGCCTTTTACTCGGGTAGAAAGAGCCATTGTTATCACCTCCTGTGGGGTAATTTTAGGACAGAATTTATCTTAGCTTAATATTGGGTTGTGTCAAAAATAAGGCGTGTTTTTGAGGGGTTTTTAGCTAGGTTGACGAATCAGGGAAAGTGTGGTGTGGTTTGGTTTTGCTGGGGATTGATGGGGTCTTTATAAGAAGCTTGACTGATAGACTTATTTCGCTAAATTAAGTGCTGGAGCAGAGACCTCCTAGAGAATAACAGGTATTTGCGGATGAAAGCCAGCAGGCCATCTTGCCTTTTAAAGGCAGTTTAGTCGTTCCGCTTTGAGGCTCTGCTCTGTTTCTAGTTATCCTTTAATTGTTTGTCCTGTTATCCATCAAAAAAGCAATCTTCACCAGGTCCCTCCAAGCAGATTGATAACTGCTGAGACTTGCCTCAGTTGACTTCTACACGATCCCAGCCGACCGTCTTAGTTATGCAGGAAGGTAGAAGAGCCTGAATGAGAGAGAGCGAAGGTTGACTGGAATCTATTCTCCAAAATCAAATCCTATACATAAGGCTAGGTAGTTAAGCTCATTTTACTTTAGGCGGGCCGGAAAATCCGAGAGTGGAATCTCCACCTCGTCTGCCCTGTCTTCCAAAAAAATTCTGACTTCGTTGCCTTCCCGGACAATGGGTTGGCAGGCGCTGGTCCTTACGTTAACCTATCATCAGACGACGCAATTAGGAAATTTTTGGGTATCGGTTCGGATCTAGCTAGCCGGGCAGGATTTTTCTGCAGGTTTCTCCGGTCAGACTGGAAAGTTAATCAATCAGATCTTCGAGATCCGGATTTTTATTAGCCTTAGCACTTCGCATATACGTGAAACACGAATCCGTTAATGAATAAGCTGACAGCTCGCGGTGAGGTATTGTGAATCGCAAGGATAAGAGGGGGGTTGCTTAGGGGCCAGCGATCTCTCAGCAAGCTCAGGGGAGCCTTCTGGCATTTTAATGACTAACATTCATTCGTACCAAGAGCGGCAAAATGAGCCTACAAGTAAATAAGGGATCCAATCTATTAGAATATTCAGCAGCATGGATTTCCATAATTACTAATACACTGCTTTTTGTTATTAAATTTTGGGTAGGATTCACAATAGGTTCTATTGCAATCATAGCGGATGCTTGGCATACCTTATCCGACTCACTTACTTCGGTTGTGGTACTGATAGGAATTAAAATATCATCCAAGCCAGCAGATGAAAAACATCCATTCGGTCATGGTAGGGCAGAGCTTATAGCTTCTATAATAATAGGTATACTCCTCGCTGTCGTTGCATTTAATTTCATCGTAGAACCTATTTCGAATTTAACAAGTCATAGAGCCGTTACATACAGTACTCTTGCAGTAGGAGTATTCATTGTTTCAATAGTAGTGAAAGAAGCACTTGCCCAATATGCGTTTTGGGTAGGAAAAAAAACAAAATTAAAGTCTATTGTTGCAGATGCGTGGCATCATAGAAGTGACGCAATTGCATCAGCAATAATTCTCCTAGGTATGTTGGTTGGTGCACACTTTTGGTGGATAGATAGTGTTTTGGCAATGATGGTTGCTATACTTATCTTTTATGCAGCTTATAGTGTATTGCGCGGTACAATAAGTCCCTTGATAGGCGAAAAGCCGCAAGAACAATTGATTGAGAAGGTAAATGCTATTTCCAAAAGAACTTGCTCTAAAGACATAAATCTGCACCATTTCCATGTTCATAGATACGGAAAGCACACTGAATTAACGTTCCATATCGTACTTCCTGGTGACATGAATTTGGAATATAGTCATGCCATAGTAACAAGAATTGAGAGGTTGATAGAAGACGAACTAGGTGTACATGCGACCATTCATGTAGAGGCATTAGGAGATTCTCGGCAGTAAATGATGATAACATGCTTACTAAAGACTGTTGGATGTCATATTATTTCCTTTTTTGCACCACTTGAAAATGACTGATATTGTTCCTGCCTTTTGATGATGACCCGAGAATAAGCACTGTAACTTTCACATCATCGGCCACCAGAAAACTATGCTCAGGACCCAGTCTCGCTCTGCCTGCGTAACTGTAACCGCATGGTTACTACGGTCACCGAAAAATGTTTGTATCTTATAACCAAACACGACGAGCCAATACGTTTATCTGCACTCCTCCGCAAAAGTTAAACTAAACATTTGCTAGCTCTCGGATGTTTGCTCTTTAAAGGTGCACCCTCTTGTAAAAGATCTTCTTTACCATTTCTGCTGTGGCAATGTAAAGCGCAGTAATAACCCCTAGTGCCAAAAGAAACAGTAGGGGGATTGAAGTGAATCCCAGGAGTCCACTTATAGGGCAGTAAGGAAGAATGAGCGTAACCCCGACGACCATCAGGGTAGCTATCAGCAAATACTTGCTCAGCTTACTCCGAAAGAAGGGTTTCTGAGTCCGAATAACGAGTAAAATCAAAAGCTCTGTAATAACAGACGCTAGAAACCAACCGGTTCTGAATTGATCCATTGTAGCGTGGAGGATAAGCAGGAGCACTCCGAAGGTGAGGTAGTCGAACACCGAACTCACAATACCAAAGGTTATCATAAATTTGCGGATGAACGTGATGTTCCAGCGTCGAGGCTTGTCAACCAGTTCACGATCCACGGTATCAGTGGCAATGGTCATTGCTGGAAAATCCGTCAGCAAATTGATCATAAGGATCTGCTTCGGCAGCAGCGGCAGAAAGGGTAGAAAAAGGGATGCTCCTGCCATGCTGAACATGTTGCCAAAATTAGCAGAGGGGAATTTCTTTCTTGCTACCGTCTCGAAATACTGCCGCTTTGATTCATACCATAGTCAGCAACTTCTCGACCGCATTGGTGGCCCCTCGTTCCTGCCAGAATCCGAGAAGGCCGCTGGCAACGACAATTGCGATAATAATGAGAGCATCGGTGGGGTTACGCAGGAAGAAAGACAATCCCGCTGCGAAGATAAGGATAAGAATAATGGGACTTTTGAATTGAGCAAGTAGGAGCGTGAGGGCGTCCGATCTCCTCTTGGGCTTCAGGAGATTGGCTCCATCACGCGTGAGACGCTGCCGGGCCTCATCGCTCGTTAAACCCCGCGCGGTTGTTTTCAGCTGCTGAAGCAGCTCAAGAATGGAAGTACTCCAGAATGCAAAGGTGTGTTCGTTGAGCGTGGATTACTCCCTCATTGATTTTTCAGTTGCCATAATGCTGTGTTTGTAATTTCCCTCCTTTGTGGGACCTTCGGGAAAGATGTCCGATGTCCCTCTTTAGCGGCATTTACGCAAACAAGAACGTATGCGTGCACACTAGGGAAACGTTCTTTCCTCACATGAGAAACATCGAGCAATAAACACTATTCTGCACTCTTACTATTCCCCTTGGCTTCTCAACTGGGCATGGATACCGTGTGCTTCGTCTGAGCCAAATCTGATACGCTTTTTCACTCTGAGGAACTCTTGTTTCTCCAGGGCTACCCTCCCGGCGAGCATAGCCCTGCCCGATTTATTCAACCTTGATCTCTTTTACCTTAGCCCTGGCTTTCTCGGATTTTGGGAACGTAACTTCCAGCACACCGTTTTCATATTTTGCTTTAGCGGCATCAGGTTTGACTTCTACGGGGAGAGGAATGGACCGTTGCCAGGAGCTGTAAGTCCTCTCGGCGTAGTAGTAGTTCTCTTTTTTCTCTTCTTTGGCCTGTTCCACCTTACCTGAAATTGTTATGCTGTCCTCGGTCACTGAGAGTTTGACATCCTCCTTCTTCACCCCGGGGATCTCCGAGCGTAGAACGAGTGTATCTCCCTTATCCACCAGATCTACCGCAGGGGTTCCAATGAACTCTCCTTTCGCTTCTGCTGGAAGTTCAGCACCTTTGGGAGCGGGGAGAGCTCCCCTCCATCTTCGCTCAGCCCACACATCATTAAACAGCCTGCGCATCTCTCGTTCCATACGAGATAACTCTGCAAAAGGATCCCATCGTGCCATGGTAATCACCTCCCTTCTCTTTAATAAACTAGGTTATGATTTTTCACAGTAGACGTAATATTCTCAAGGCATCTCTCCCAGTGTCACTTGGCCTGTCTTGGACTTGCCTTGCCTGAGGATTGTGAGAGTGACTTTGTCCCCAATTTTCTTTGCTTTTATCATTTGCTTAAGGTCCTGGCCAGTCTTGATAGTCTGGTCATTCATTCTGATGCTCTCGTCACTGCCTCCTGTAGGGAGAGACCGCTTTTCTCGTGTGTTCCCTGTGAAAAAACACCCTGGCTTATCCCCAGGACTAAGAGAACTACCACTCCTGTGACCAGCCACACCCTTTTCTCTTTCCTTGAGAAAGTAAGCATGGCACCCTCCTTTTATCGTTTTTCTTGCCCCTATCTATTCCAGGTATTATCATAAGACATCTCCTACATGTGTCAAGCCGCTCAGAGCCTAATAGCAGGAGAGTTTTTATGGAACAATTTTTACAAAGATAAGGTTCATCCAACCTTTTTACTGGTCGGTGGGATGAGCCATGTCCTTCTCCTATGTGTGTTTCGGTGATCGATCTCAAGATCTTCTGACAAAGCTTTCTTACATACACGTTGTGGATTACCGCATAAAATAAGCTTTGAAGTTTTAGCGTCGATCATGAGAATACGTTCCAGGCACTCTTTGGTGTTGAATGCTTTATTCGTTGATGGTAACTCTAACTGAGTCTAGGATTTATTTACTCAAGAAAAGATTAAGGTTAGACCAGTGATATTCAGTATGGTAGATGAAGTAATTGACAAATGGCTAAGGAGCAAGATAGATCTATTGGGGTAAGGTAATTTTAAGATTCCTTTTTACTCCGGGGGAAAATTATACTCCATAAAAATACCCCACTTATTATACTGATAAGGTAGTAAGAATGGGGAGCCCAGTAGTCTCCTTTGATATCAAACTCCATAGTCAACAAAAGGCCAAATTCGTCAGTAATTAAACCAAGACCAGTCCCAAAGAGGATGTTGCTTAATACCTTAATCTCTTCGATGTATCTTTTTTTACCCCAGAATAGGAGAAACCAGTTGGCGAGGATAATGAGGAAGATCACTAGATAAAAGTGGTGAATGGGATAATCAGAAACTCTAAAAAAAATTGGAGCTGGTTAAGAACCTACCGGAAGGACTGGAGGAGAAACTCAAGATACTGCATCTTCGATATAGTTTTGCCCAGACTCCTAAAAAGGGAGAAAAAGCTGATATATTCTATAGGATGCGCATGCTCACCTTAAGACTATGGCAAAGGGCTGATGAGCTGGACTTGTACAAAAAGGTAGGGGGGAACGGAACCAATAATACTACAGAAAGACTGATAGGTCTCTGTGGCAACATCAGGTAAAAACAAATGCGGGGCTTCAAAAACAAAGAAAGTCTCAATCGGTTCCTTAAACTTAACACCTACCTCCAGGAGCAGGATAAAGAAATAGATCTAGCCCATTTACTCTAGCCATCTTAAGAAAATGACCCGGAAAAATCTAAACGAATGAAGGAAACCAAAAACATTATCCACCAAATTTTGAACAATACCAAGATGGACGGCTATTGGTTTTTGCATATGGCAAAGGACAAGTTCCAGATCTCGGAAATCAAAATTCTGGAACAGATCTTTGTTCTGGTGCAGATTTCAAGAAACAGGCGGGATTAGATTCTCAGTCCAGCATAACCACGTTTTTTTCTCAATTCTTGTCCGAAAGTCTTTGGATTTCTAGGATAGGTTGGATCAGCTAGCAATTGTAGGTTAACGAATTGAGAGATTGCACAGGTAAGTCTTGATTTTTTTAGGAAGTGTTCTGCATGCTTGTGCGTGGGTGCGACCTACCAGCATAAAATAAGGATAGGCTTGGTTTATCGTGAGTCCACCAGATACTCCTCGACAGCTTTCCTCACTAGCTCAGTCTTACACCTACCAGTATTTTTGGAGATCGTCTCGAGCAAACTCCAATCGTGTTTAGGAAAATAAGCAGTAACTGTCTTATATTGATCTTCAGTGCAGGCCGGCAAAAAAGAGAGAAGTGTGCTAATAGAATGCTCTTTCTTCTTGGTGAAAGAGGACAGAGCCTGTCGGATTAACTTGGACAATGATTCTTTTCGCTCTTTCCTTAGTCTATCCAATTGTTCATATTGATCCAGTGAGATCTTTACATAAGGATGCACCATTCTTTTGGATTCGTTTTTCGGTGGGCTAGACGAACATCTTTTGGATGCAAAAATTGGCCTGATGGCAATGCTTACAAAGGTTTGAGTACTTTTACCCCAATTGTACGGGGACTGCCTGTAGATCATCAATGAAAGCAGAATCCGTCTAAGTTGACTGTCACCTCTCCGTTTCCTTATTAAAAACGTCTCATTTTAACTTATTTTTCTTCCAGCCCTCCCAAATCAGTGCCAACTTTCGATTTTTCAGGACTTGATGCGGGGGGGGTTGACAAAATATATTTTTGATATAAGATGATACACGTGCACAAACCACAAAAATGCGAACGAAATGATAAGATTGAAAGCGGGATTAGCTCGGAACCTGTGCTTTTTCAGAGATGCGATTCCTAGAAATCTACATAATCCTTCCAGAGGAGAAGGTGAAGAGATAGGGAGGCTGGAACAGGCTCTGACCGCAGAATAGTGTGTTAATAAACTGGAAAAAGTTTCGTGCACGTGTTCATAAAGAAGGTATATCGAAGTGAGAGTAACAGTACATGATATTGCAAGAGCTGCTAATGTTTCACGAGGCACAGTTCATAGAGCCCTCCATAATCGTCCTGGAGTCAGTGAAGAGACTAGACAGAGGGTTCTTTTAATAGCTAGACACCTCGACTATAAGCCTTATCTTCCAGCTAAGGTTTTAGCTACCCAGAGAAAGTCATTGATTCCCATTGTTGTTCCCGTGAATGAGAATGAGGATCCTCTCTGGTATCAGGTTAAAGCAGGGACACAGGCTATCGCCTATGAAATAAGAGAAGTTGGAATGGAGACTCAATGGGTTGTACCAAGGAGCTGGGATGCCACTGATCAAGTTGCGGTGATGGAAGAACTTATTGCTAGAAGAGTAGACGGAATTGCTCTGGCTCCAGTTGATCCTGATACTTTAAGTAAGGTAATTGATAAAGCTGTAGACAGTGGGATTCCTGTGGTAACTTTCAACACGGATGCTCCGGAAAGTCGAAGGATGTGTTTTGTTGGACAGGACTCGATAACAGCCGGCAGAGTGGCAGGAGCGCTAATGGGTGAGTTCTTGAATAAAGAGGGGAGGGTGGTTATCATCACTGGCTTTCAGAGAACTTTAGGGCATCGACAACGACTTCAGGGTTTTAAAGAACAGATCCAGAAGTATTTTCCTAATATAGAAATTGTAGGAACGTACGAAAACCACGATAAACCTAAGGAAGCCTATAATATAGTCCAGAAGGTGCTAGAATCTTGTCCTGAGCTTGGAGGTATCTATGTTACCGCTGGCGGCCCTTTTGGAGCAGGATACGCAGTAAAGGATGCCGGAAAAGGAGGAGTCATAAAGCTCATTTGCTTTGATCTCCTTAAGGAAACCATTCAGCTTATTCGGGAAGGAATAGTCCAGGCGAGTATCCAGCAGGACCCCTTTTTCCAAGGCTATGAGTCTGTCAGGATATTGCATAACTATCTTTTAACAAATCGTAAGCCTCCAGAGGAGTTTGTATTTACCAATTTCACCATCGCCTGCCAGGGAAATATTGAAATGTTGGCAAGAAAGCACTTCAAAAATGCAGACGCTGTAACTAGTCAAGTTCTTGAAAAGGTGTCTTTTATGAGAAGGGCGCGGAGGAGTTAATTATCTTCCGTAGCAAATGCAATTTTCCTCTTGCTAAGTTGATTTTTATGAATGTATGTGGGGACGGTTATTTTCTCCTTTAGTTTTTTTGGGAGTTCTTATAAAAATCCTGGCGGGGAAGAATCTGTAGTTTGTTAGCAAAAGATTTTTTAAAGGTATTAGTACCGGTGAAGCTAGATGTTCGGCAAGAAAAGAGCCAAAAATAGGGGCAGAGGGAGGTGAAAGAGTAAGTATGGCCATTGGCGGGGAAATAGAAGAGGATTTTCGACAAAGAGAAGTGTGATAACTTTTCTCTTCTTGAGGGCTTTCAGGGAAAATGAATGATGCCAAAAATGACAAAGACGAATAAAAAATGGAGACAAAAATGAAAAGAAGAAAAATTGTCGT
Source organism: uncultured Clostridia bacterium (assembly GCA_964543295.1). Taxonomy (GTDB): domain Bacteria; phylum Aerophobota; class Aerophobia; order Aerophobales; family AE-B3A; genus AE-B3B. The sequence goes on from CAZIXA010000023.1 coordinate 8,339, forward strand.
TTCATTGATCATTGGTGTGGTTATTGGTATTGTGGGTGTATCTTTTGCACTTGCCAAATCTGTCAAAGCTGCTGAGGTACCAACAAAGTTCACTATCTACTACATTGTTCATGGTGGTATATCTCATCCAGCTTGGATGGCTAATCATAAAGGAGTAGAAGATGCTGATGCTCTGCTTCCTGAAGTAAAAGTGATTTATACTGGTCCGGAAACGTATGATCTCGAAGAATTTTTAACATATATAGAAACTGCTGTAGCAGCTAATCCAGATGCTTTGGTCTGTACAATGACTGCGCCTGAGGCTATGGAACCAATACTTATGGATGCGGCAAAGAAAGGAATTGTAATAACCGAGGTCAATACGGGGATGGCGGCCCCTAAAACAATACCTACGCTAGCTTACATTGGTTACAGGCCTTATGAAACAGGGCGAGCAGCAGCAGAAAAAATGATGGAGATGGCTAAAGAGAGAAATGTAACTATCACTCGGACAGTATATGGCAATCATCACCCTGGTGCCGTGCACATCGAAGAATGGGGCAGAGGGTTCGTAGATGCTTGCAAAGAGACGGGTATAACTTCTGAACAGTTAGATGTTACTGCGGATGAATTCAAAGGGGCAGAAGTTCTACTTGCTTATGTCAAAGCTAATCCAGATGTTGATTTTATCTACTACCCTTCTATTGCGCACTGTGAAGCAGCGCAGAAAAGGTTCGAAGAAGAAGGGATAACAGTACCAATGGGCACATTCGACTTTACCCCCGAAATGATGGACCTCATTAGCGAAGGAAAAGTATGGTTCACGCAGGATCAGCAAATGTACCTTCAGGGTTTTCATGGAGTCATGTTTACCTATCTGTATTTGAAATACAAATTCATCACCCCATCGATAATCACCACCATAGGATTTGTTACGCCTGACAATGCATTGGAATTTAAGCATTATGCAGAGATAGGAGTAAGATGAACTGGAATTTGGTAAATCTTGAAATTATGCGTTAAACCGCGAAGAGATATTCTGTCCAGCCGCAAGGGACGGGGCTTTTGCTTTCTGGCGAATTTTGTAGCTCTGAAGAAGAATCTCTGCGAGGCCAGGCCTAGTTTGGCAAAACGTAAGCAACAATTGGCTCTGTCACTTGTAGATACTGTAAGAGAACAGTCCGGGGATTCTTAAGCCATCTCCGAAAACGAAGAGACCTACGATCCCTTGCGGCTTGATTACTTTAGGGATTTCGCTTTTTCTTCGTCTCTTGTGGTAAAGGATGTCCTTCCATACAATAGTGCTTTATTGCAAGGGAGGACTAATTATCGAGAATTAAGGAACCCTAGCGTTCAAATCTATAAGTGAAGCTAAGTCGAGTTTAGTTTTTGGCAAACGATAGGAAGGTGGGGGAGGGAAAAATTTTTTTAAAGATAATAAGAGAGAGACCAGAATTTGGATCCCTTATAGGTTTCCTAACTTTTTTTATAATATTTTCAATCCTAGGGAGAAAGTTTTTCACTTTGAGCAATCTCTCGGTGATTTTTACAGTAGCCGCCGAGCTAGGGATTATTTGTACTGGAGTAGCTTTTTTGATGATATCCGGCGAATTCGATCTTTCAGTGGGTTCGCTTTATGCATTTTCTGGCATTTTTTTTATGAGATTGGCTGGTATACTACCTAGTATATGCGCTTTTTTATTAATTTTAGCCTTTGCTAATTTTATTGGATTCGTTAATGGCATAATTACCACTAAACAACGCATTCCCTCATTTATAACGACTCTCAGTATGATGATGTTGTTACGAGGAATTATATATATGACGACACGTGGAAAAATAACTACTTACAAAGGCGACCCATTAATTCCAACTCTTTTTGGTTTGAAATTTAGTGGTGTCCTGAGTTACTTCCGACCATCACACTTTTGGTATTTAGCATTTATAATATTTTTCACGATTTTGCTTTTTCGTATGCCTTACGGGAATCATACACTTTCTACTGGTGGAAATCCAGAAACTGCGAGAATGTTAGGAATAAACACAGATAGGGTAAAAACATTTAATTTTATGATTTGTTCAACCATGGCGGTTCTCTCGGGTATTATTGCCGTCACCCGGTTTGGAATGGCATCCACTACATTAGGCACAGGAACCGAGCTTGAGGCTATAGCTGCAGTCGTTATTGGAGGTACCTCTCTTTTTGGTGGATCAGGAACAATCATAGGATCATTTTTTGGTGTACTTTTGATATCTATGATAAGAAACGGTCTTCTTATGCTTGGTGCTCCTCCGTATTGGTATAGCGGATTTGTTGGAATTATCTTACTAATAGCTACTTTGATCAACGTTAAAATGAGATCATGAACGGCACCCGTGCGATCGAACAGATTAGATTAGAGCAATCTCAGAAGGTAAAGTTGATTTTTGATTTCCGTGAGTAGCTCCTCAAACTCATTTGGCGGACATTAACCCCAGTGATGAGTGTTATCGCATTTCATTATAAACATCTCTGTAAATACCCAGTAACCCCGGTTACAATTCCACTAATGTGGGGAAAATAGTTTGAAAATTTGGCATTTATTATAAGAAGTGAAATCCCTATTTTATCCTTTATTTTATTCTCCCCCAAGGTAGGGGGAATGTTACCTTTGGGACGTGGTTCGCTGAATATTCAACATCTTTAATAAAATGGAAATTCTTTTTTTAGTATCCTCTATGGTTTTTTATGCCGAGCGATAGGCCTTTTCCTGGTTTAGCGTTTTTGCATTTTGCCCTAGTATCCTCGTTATGATGGTTGGTTCGGAGTAGGAGGGCTGATGGACTATTATTTAACGCAGTAGGTGAGTCTTTCCAAGAAAAATCAAAAAATCTCCCGATTAACCTGGCTTGCGAAATAGGCATTTTTGGCCTCCAGATGAAACGAAGATAAGAGCACGGAGCATAAGGCGATGAAAAGGGAAGAATCTTTCCCGGTAAAGATGATCAATATTCATAAATGGTTTGGGGGAGTCTATGCTCTCAAAGGGGTTGAATTTTGGGTTAGGCCTAATGAGACGGTAGGTCTAATTGGAGATAATGGCGCAGGTAAATCCACCCTCATAAAAATCCTCTCAGGGGTCTATCCTCCTGATGAGGGGAAGATCTATCTGGAAGGCGAGGAGGTACGTTTTTCTTCCCCCAAGGATGCTATTCGAATGGGAATCGAGACTATCTATCAGGATACTGCAGTAGTAAATCAATTGAGCATTATGAGAAATGTCTTCATGGGAAGAGAACCGACAAAGCATTATCTGGGCCTAATAAGGCTACTTGACATTGAGAGAATGGCAAGAGAATCTACGAAAGCTTTAGCGGGAGTGGATCTTCGTCTAAGATCCCCCACCACTCCGGTGGAAGATCTCTCTGGGGGAGAGAGGCAAGGTGTTGCCATAGCTCGAGCTATGTACTTCAAAACCAAGATTCTCATCCTGGATGAACCCACCAATAACTTATCAGTTAAGGAGTCGCAGAAGGTTCTCCAGTTTGTGGAAGGATTGAAGAATGAAGGTATATCAAGTGTCTTTATAACTCACAATCTTTACCACGTCTACCCTGTGGCGGACAGATTGGTGGTCATGAATCGGGGGAAGAAAATAGGCGACTTTAAGAGAAAGGAAACATCAATAGAAGAGTTAACTAAGCTAATGACGTTGAGTTAGGCGTAGCCAATCTTACTCTTTGTCTTTTGGACAATAACAATAGAAAAATTAGCTAGTTCGCTGATAACTAAGTTAGTGGTAAGGTTAGTTCTTTTGCTTGAAGGAAAGGGTAAAAATAGGGCCAGGAGGAGGTGAAAAGATAAGTGGGCCGTTAGGTAGGAAAAAGGAAAGTTTTGAGAAACTTAAACTGTTACAGAATATCAAGGGAGGGTGATACGATGAAACGAATTTTTGTCTTTTTTGTTCTTGTGTTGATGATTTCAGGTGTTTTTATGTTTGCAGGTGGAAAGAAGGGAGAAGCGCAGAAAATCACTTTACTTTACTGGACATTCGAGGATCCTACCATAACACCACTTGAAGAAAGATTTATACAAGAATTTCAGAATAAATATCCGGATGTTAGCATTAAACGGAGTACCTATCCATCTGGAGAAAACATTGAGCAAAAGGTACTTATTGCTTTTGCTGCAGGGAAGGGTCCGGATATAACCAACTTGGAAATGAGAGCTTCGTTTCCGTATATCGTCCATGGGCGTGTTGCACCGATTGACCCAGAAGCTGTCGGTTACAAAAGCCAAGAGGAGATATACAATGATTATCTCGAAGGAACCCTTAATGTAGCTACCTACGAAGGGAAACTCTACGGGTTACCAGAGCAACTTGGCAGCTACAATCTTCTTCTCAACAAAAAGTATTTTCGTGAGGCTGGTCTAGATCCAGAGAAAGACTACCCAAAGACCTGGGAAGAAATGCTTGAGGTGGCTGAGAAAATAACGATAAGGAAAGGCGAGATTATTACGCGACGTGCCTTTGACTTTCGTTATCCACAATACCTTATATCCTGGCTTCCCATGGTTCGGCAGTTGGGTGGCTCTTTTTTGAGCAAGGACACTAGCCGTTGCGTAATTAACTCAGAAGCAGGACTGCGGGTCATGCAATACATGGCCGAATGGGGACCTAATGGTCGCAATTTTGGTTCCCCCACCTATGTTAACGCTCGTAAAAATTTTAATAAGGATGATGGATCGATTGCCATGTGTCTGACCGGTCTTTACCAAATTGCTCGGCTTAAGGTTGAGAATCCTGCGTTTTATGAAAGCAGGGAATGGATGTTTGTAACTTATCCCAGGTTTGCAGATGCTGTTTCTGACAACGGATGTAACTACTATAGCCATTTCTTTATGGTGAATGCCGAGAAACCAGATTATAATCAGAAAAGTGCCTGGCGTTTTATCGGCTACATGACAAAACATCCAGAAGAGTATATGGCAGAGTGTGCTCTGATCCAGCCCAGAAAATCACTAATGAAATCCGATGCCTTTAAGAAATTTCCTTACGCTGATCTATTCGTTCAGGAGATGACCAAATCGTACCCTGTTATACATCATGTGAATGCCCTAAAGTTTGAAGAATTGATGAAGGAAGCGATTCAATCTGTAATGCTCACTGGTGTAGATCCAAAAGAGGCGCTTCAGCGGCTAGAGCAAAAAGCTAATGAGGTAATCCTGAGGGGTTAAAACTGGAACATTTCACCGAGGAACCCAGGTATTAAACTATACCTGGGTTCCTCTTTCATAAAGGAGCACCTGACATGAAACGTAATTCTCGGAGGGGTAGTCTTGGAAAATACAAAGCCATAGCGGGCTGGATATTTGTAGCCCCGGCTTTATTCTATTTTGCTCTTTTCAGTTTTTATCCCATTATCAATGCTCTTTATACTAGCACATTACAAAAAGACATCCTTTCGTTACAGCCACCGAAATTTATTGGCTTAGAGAATTATGTTTATCTTTTTCGTTCAGAAGATTTTTGGAAATCAGCAGAAGCAACAGCTGTTTTTACCTTGGGCTGTTTTATCCCCCTGGCTACTGTTAGCCTGTTGCTTGCGGTTTTTATCTACTCTCGAAGTAAACCGTTTCAGAATTTCCTCCAAATGGCCTATTTTTCACCAGCAGTCCTTTCCACCGTTGCCGCCGCGGTGGTCTGGCTATTGATCTTTGACCCTCGCGGGCTGGCCAATCAATGGATCAACTTTATCGCCAATACTCCTGGGATTGATCATAAATGGCTAGCACTATCGCATATGGTTCGCTTGTCAACGATTATTATGTATTTTTGGAAATATATTGGTTATTTTACCATTATTTACTTTGCTGGTCTATCGAACATTCCAAGAACCTATTATGAAGCGGCAGAGGTCGATGGAGCTAGTTCCTGGACCCAATTCTGGTCTATTACTCTTCCTTTAGTTAAGCCAACGATAGTTCTCGTGTCCATTATAGCAATGATTCAATGTATGAGAACCTTTAGTACTCAGTATTTATTCACCGAATCAGGAGCTGCAATAGAACCGATCAATGTGATTACCCTTAATATTTACCACACGGCGGTGCGTGACCATTACATTGGCCGAGCTTCAGCAATGAGCATTGTTCTCTTTTTTATTATATTAATTTTTAGCTGGTTCCAGCTTAAAGTTTCGAAAACTGAAAAGATAAGTTACATTTAATGCAATGAATAAAATAAGGATGGTTCAACCAACCAGAAAAATCGGTAAAAAGAAACAAGCTTATCATGGAGTTGGTTGGCGATTTTCATACCTGGATAATTTTCTGACCTGGGGGATTCTGGTCGTAACCATGGGATTAGTACTAACGCCGTTGGCTTTCATGGTAGTATCTTCAGTTATGCCTTACCGTGAAGTAATGCAAGTGCCCTTTCGCTGGATTCCTACTAGCTTCCACTGGCAGAACTACTGGCAAGCGATTCGTGGCAATGACGGTAGTTTCATTTATTTACGCAATATTCTCAATTCGTCTTTTGTTGCCTTTATGGTGACCCTAACCACGGTTTTTATCTCAGCAATGGCTGGGTACGGACTTGCCAAATTCCCATTCCGCGGAAGAAACTTAGTTTTTATTATAATTATGGCGACGATGATGGTTCCCTTTGAAGCGATTATGATACCCCTCTATCTGATTGTAACTAAATTCGGCTGGGAGGATAGCTATACAGGATTGATTATTCCTTTAATGGTCAATGCCTTTGGTATCTTTCTCATGCGACAGTTCCTGATTACCTTTCCGGATGAAGTTATTGATTCTGCTCGGATTGAGGGTGCTAGTGAGTTTCGGATATTTTGGAACATTGTTCTTCCTAATGCAATCCCGGCAGTAGTGGCCCTGGGGATTCTTACTTTTCGCCAGCAATGGGATAATTTGATCTGGCCGCTATTGATTACCCAAAGTGAGAAGATGAAGACTATTCCACTTTATATTGTACGGTTTAATTCAGAAAAATACACAAATGAAGGAGCCCTGATGGCTGTAGCGGTGATTGCCTCTTTGCCTATTATTATTCTCTTTTTTTCTATGGCAAGATATTTTACGGGTGGCTTGACTATTTCTGGGATGAAAGATTAAATTTAATGATAGCATTAATAGGAGGGGAGAAACTATGCTTATTGGACTAAATGGCGCCACTACTATGAAGAATGCGGATTTACTCGCCGATATTGAAATTAGCGCAGAGTTAGGATACGATTTCATTGAAATCTGGAAGGCTAAGCTATACGATTATTTAAAATTGAAAAACATAGATGAACTCATAAATTCATTAGTTAAGAATAATATAAAAGCTTACGCAATTAACTCCATAGAAAACATAACATTTAGAAATAAGGAAGACCTAAATTATATAAAAAAGGAACTTATACGCCTATGCGAAATTGCCAATAAAATAGATTGTGATTACATTGTGGTTGTGCCAAGTCCAAAGCCCTCAGGCGTATCCAGGGCAGAGATTAAACAAGAATCGATCTCGAGGCTTGAAGAACTGTCCAAAATTGCCCAAGGTTATGATACAGGATTAGCTTTTGAATTCATTGGAACAGGGAATTGTTCAGTGAAAACGCTGGACGATGCCTGGCAAATAGTAAAAGGAGCCGAGCTAGAAAATGTGGGCTTAGTTATTGATGCCTTTCATTTTTACACTGGAGGTTCCTCCATTCAATCAATAAAAAAAATACCACCAGATAAAATCACTATTTTCCACATTAATGACTGTGAAGATTTACCCATAGAAAAGCTTCAGGATAAGCATCGTCTCTTACCAGGAGAAGGAGTGATACCTTTGAGGGAAATAGCTAGGGCTTTGAAGTCCATTGGCTATGATCGTGTCGTCTCCGTTGAGCTTTTTAGGCCCGATTACTGGAAATGGGATGCGAAAAAACTAGCTTACCAGAGCAAAAAAAGTACAGAAGATATTTTAGGCGGTATATTTTGAAAAGAATGAGGAGATACAAATGGGACTTAAAGTTGGAATAATAGGAGCAGGGCATATGGGGAAAGTTCACACTCAAGTGTTGACTGAGGATGAGCGAGTTAGTTTAACAGGGATAGTGGACACTAAAAAGGAAGCCAGGGAAGCTCTGGCGGCAGAATTCAAAACTAAAGCCTTTGCTTCTTTAGATGATCTTGTTGGCGAAGGCGTGGGTGCTATTTACATTAATACCCCTAACACTACTCATGCAGAACATACCTCACGGGTCTTGAAGGAAAATATTCATATATTTTGTGAAAAGCCTATGGCTACTAGCTTTCAGGATGCGAAAAAGATTTTAAAACTGCTTAAATCCAAAAATATTGTCTATCAGGTAGGACACAACCGCCGATTTGCCCCAGTATATAAGTTTGCCAAGAGCCTCATTCAAAATGGAAAATTTATCCCTTATTCCGCTCACGTTAAGATGAACCGGGGAGAGCTTAGAAATCCCCCCTGGGTTTCTGATCCTAATATTACCGGAGGATTTTTGTATGAGTCAACTATTCATCTGTTGGATATGGTAAGATGGCTCCTAGGAGAGGTAAAGAAGGTGGAATGTATTGGCCAAAAAAGTGTGTATAACGAAATAGATGATTTCGCCCTACTTTTGACCTTTACCTCTGGCAGGATAGCTACATTTTTCTCCTCTGCTCATGCAAGTTGGATTTTTCCCTTTGAGCGAATAGAACTTTTTGGCGAGCATTCGGCTATAATTACCGAAGAGATTGAAAAGGTAACTTTCTCAAGATTAGAAGGAGAAATAATAACGAGGGATTATTCTCAGTATCCTGAGTTAGTTAAGTGGGGATATGTTGAGGAAGACCGTCTGTTCATTGATGCTGTCTTAAAAGAAAGAAAGCCGGCTGTTTCCGCCTGGGAAGGATATAAATCCGTTGAGCTCGTTGAGGCTTGCTATAGGAGCGTAGAGAAAAAACAAAGTATAGATCTACCTCTCTATACGGACTGACCGGAGGAATTTTTCCTGATAGAGCTTGTTCTGTGCCACCCTAAGATAGAATTCTTACTGTCAAACTTAGGTTTCAACTTTACAAAAAATGGGTTGAAAGAAAGATAAGAAGGGAGAAATAGCTAGAATGATCAAGGGATGCGTTTTCGATGTAGGAAATACCTTAATTAACGACACAAGGTTCGTTCAAGATACCTTAGAGGATATAGCCGATTGGCTTAAAAGAAAAGGGATTATCAAGCGAAAGAAGCCTTTTATCACTACTTATAATAAAATCAATAAATTTACTTTTAAACCCTTCATAAGTCATACTTTCAGTGAAGAGGAGTTCTTTCAAAGAACTTTTGAGGAGTTGGGAATAAAAAGTATCTCCTCCAAAGAGGTCTTACAAGAGTATCGGCAGGTTTTAGTGAATAGATGGAAGCCAGATAATGATGTCATTGAAGCCTTCAATTTTTTACGAGGAAAGGGAATCAAGATTGCTCTATTAACTAATGAAAGAGTGGATAAGATTGAGGCCTTTATTCGAAAAACAGGACTTGTGAATTCATTGGACAGCGTGGTAATTTCAGAACAGGTAGGGATGGAAAAGCCTAATCCGGCTATTTTTACCGAGGTCTCTAAAAGATTAGGAGTAAAATGTGAAGAGATAGTTATGTTCGGTGATAATGAAATAGCGGATGGAGGAGCAAAGCGATTAGGGATGAAGTTTGTTTTGGTAACCACTTACAAAAACCCTGAATGGCAGTGGGAAAGTGGTTCAACAATTCAGCCGGATTATGTTATGGAAAAAGTTAACAAGAAAGAGATGGAAAAGTGTCTTGAGGTTATGGGTAAATTTTAACGGAAATCCCAAATCTCGCTATAATTAAGAGGTGCTTACCAGAAGCAGGGGTTTCCAGAAAGAGTTGACAAAATTTAATAAGAGGACCTCAAGTTGTTCTGAGAGCCTCTTATCTCCATTATTAGCTCCTGCAAAGCTTTCTTTGTTGATTCTTTTTTTGTTGCATTTCCTTGCCTCCTGTAGAATATTTTTCTCTTTGTCTTTTAATAATCTATTCTATCGGAGGCTTGCTATCATACAATTTTCATACTCTTGAGAAAGAACACTCACTCATTTTCTCACAGCATTATACTAGAGTAGAGAGTATAGGGATATTAGGTTATAACTAACTATGTACCTATTATTCTAACTTAAAACATATTATACGGGAGAAAAATCATGTACTCGTTCCAGAAGGCTTTAATACCAATCCAGAGCCCAATGGAGATATCCTGATGTACCCGGAGGGAGATAAATCTGCGCCACCCAGCGGCAGGATGCCCAAGGGTGGTTGGTATTTTGATGCAATTGTCCGCCAGCCACCTATTGATGAGGACAATCTCAATGTAGAGGATAACCTGGAAGAGTTCAGTCCAGTGTCGGATGAAGAGCTCAATTATTTTAAACGTGAGGCCGAGCGACTCTACAGAGAAACTGATAAAGCTATTTTCGCCAGTTTTGGCGGTACTGCTTTTGGCGACATTGCACTGATTCCTGCATTTTCTCTCAAATATCCTAAGGGAATTCGTGACGTCGAAGAGTGGTACATTAGCACAACAATCCGACGCAATCACGTTTACAAAATATTTGAGAAACAGTGTGAAATTGCCCTGGCAAACTTAAAGAAAATCTACCAGGTTGTTGGCAATCGAGTGACGGTATTATTCGTAACTGGTACTGATTTTGGAATGCAGACGGGCCTTTTTATATCTCCTGAGCTCTATCGTGAGCTCTACCAGCCTTTCCATAAGCGTATCAACGACTGGACTCACACGCATATGCAATGGAAGACTTTTATCCATTCCTGCGGCTCGGTCAGAGCATTGATCGAAGATTTCATTGAGGTAGGATTTGATATCTTGAATCCAGTACAATGTTCAGCCTCTCATATGGACCCCGGGGAATTGAAGGCAAGATTTGGTGACCGCATCACCTTTTGGGGCGGCGGGATAGACACCCAACACACGCTTCCTTTCGGCACTTCGGATGAAGTTCGTAGAGAAGTCTGCCAGCGAATCAAGATCTTCGGGCCAGGTGGAGGATTCGTCTTCAATGCAATCCATAACATTCAAGCTAGAACTCCTATAGAGAATATACGAGCAATGTTCGAAAAAGTGCAAAAGTGCGGTCACTATCCCCTTTGACTACAGAAAAACGATTCAAAATAAGGCGTAGCGAAGACGTCTAATGCAAGACGGGATTCATATTCTAGGAAATACTTCTTGAATCGCTCCTAGTGGTTGGAGATCTCTATTGTTGAAGAGGCATGATGGAAAGTTCACTTTGCTTTTGGAAAAAGTGTGAATTGCCCAAGAGGCTGATAAGAGCACCTTTCACAATAATTTCGAATGGTTTCGTATTATGTCGACTTCGGGGAGGGAAGAAGGTAAAAGCTTTAGTTCTGATTGAAAGTTATTCTCCAGACTAATCCTCGCCCAGATAAATTTTCCCCTTGATTTTCTCTAGCTTTAATTTACCAATTCCGGGAACTTTCTCCAGGTCAGATAAATCCTGAAACGGTCCCTTCTTTTGCCGATATTCAACAATTCTTTGAGCCAAGATCTGGCCAATACCAGGAAGGTAGGAAAGCTGGTGAGGAGAGGCTCGGTTAATATTGATTTTCTCTCCCGGAATCCAGATTTCATCCTCAGCCTTTAAACGAGAGCCCAAATTAAGTCTGCTTAAATCTGCCTGCGGAAGAATCCCTCCTGCTTTCTTTACTGCCTCGATAACAAGGCTCCCTTCAGACAAATTATACCAACCTGGCTGTCTCACTGCTCCGCCTATTTTTACTTTAACTAAGCTGTTAGAGATGGGTGAAGAAAAATCTTGGGTCCGAGGAATACCTCCCAGGAGTTTTATCCCCATTCCTACCAAAAACACTCCTGACAAGAAAATGAGAACTGTTTGCTCTTCTCGTGTAAGATTCCACATGTGAGGCATCTCTCCTCTAGACTAGTCTTGGGTGGTAACAAAATTGATAATCTTGCTAGGGACAAATACGGCTTTCTTGATTTCTTTTCCCTCCAAGTATTTCCTAATCCTCTCCATTTTTCGCGCCTGCACTACTGCTTTCTCCTCAGGAGTATCTTTGGCCAGGAGCAAGGTTCCTCGCAGCTTACCATTCACCTGAACTACTATCCTCACCAGTCTATCCTCAACCAGGGAAGGATCATATAGGGGCCATTTTTCTTTGAAGATACTTTGGGGATGGTCTAACCTTTCCCAGAGTTCCTCACAAAAATGAGGGGCAAAGGGAGCCAGCAGTGTAAGGAAAGTCTCAATGATTCTTTTGTCTATTCCTCTGGCAAGTATTTCAGACCTGTTTAGAAAATTGACAAACTCCATAAAGCTACTCACGGCTGTATTAAACTTGAAAGCCTCTATCCTCTCGGTGACATCCCGAATAAGAAGATGAAGGCGTCTTTGAAGTTCCCTGTCTTCCGAGCCAGGTTTTCCCTCCCATTTTGAGATAAGATTCCAGGTTTTCTTCAGGAAGCGAAAGACCCCTTCGATTCCCTGATCCTGCCATTCACAATCTAGTTCAGCCGGTCCGATGAAAAGCTCATACATTCTCACCGTATCTATCCCATATTTTTCTATTAACTCATCAGGATTAACTACATTTCCTTTAGATTTGGACATTTTTTCCACTTTGCCGGTTCGCTTGCTCCTCTTGCAAACCATCCCCTGGTTAAAGAGGTGTTGAAAGGGCTCATCAAAGTCGATGTATCCCAGATCACAGAGAACCTTGGTGAAAAAACGGGAGTAGAGAAGGTGAAGAATGGCGTGCTCAATCCCGCCCACGTACCTGTCCACGGGAAGCCAGTAGTTCGCCGTCTCCTTTTCAAAGGAGGCTTCTTCTAAGTGGGCATTAGGGTAGCGCAGAAAATACCAGGAGGAGCCAGCCCACTGAGGCATAGTGTCCGTTTCCCTTTTCGCCGGAGAGCCACAGGTAGGACAGGTGGTATTGACAAACTCTGGTATGTTCTCGAGGGGTGATTTTCCCGTGCCGCTGGGTTGATACTTTTTCACCTGGGGAAGCTCTACTGGAAGATCCTTCTCAGGAACGGGAATTTCTCCACACCGTTCGCAGCAAATAATGGGGATGGGCTCTCCCCAATATCTTTGCCGGGAGAAAACCCAATCGCGAAGTTTGTAACTCACAGCCCTTTTGCCTAAATTCCTCTGACGAAGCGACTCAGTGATTTTTTCTCTTGCTTTCTCTGAAGAGAGTTCGTTAAATGACCCTGAATTGATGAGTTCTCCTTCTTCAAGGCATGCTTCCTTCAGGGTGCCATCCTTCTTTCTTTGGGCTCTTGGACTGTATATTACTTCCCTGATCGGAAGATGAAATTTGGTAGCAAATTCAAAATCTCGGGTGTCGTGAGCAGGAACAGCCATAATGGCTCCAGTACCATAGGCCAGGAGAACATAATCCGAAATCCAGATAGGGATTTTCTCGCTATTGACAGGGTTGATTGCGTACGCACCAGTGAAGACCCCGGTCTTTTGCCTGACTTGGGTCAGCCTCTCTGTCTCAGGGATTCTTCGGGACCGTTCTATATAATCTTGGACCTCTTTCTCTTGGGAAAGTGAGCTAATTTTTTCCGTGAGCTCATGCTCAGGAGCCAGAACCATATAGGTAGCCCCGAATAAAGTGTCAGGACGGGTAGTGAAAACAGGAATGTCAAACTCTTCTTCATCCTTAGCTGAGACAGCTTTGAAGATAACCTCTGCACCTTCACTGTAACCTATCCAGTTGGTCTGCATGGTCTTTACCTTTTCCGGCCAGTCGACTTTGTCTAAATCACGGAGCAAGCGGTCAGCATACTTGGTTATCCTCAGCATCCATTGCATAAGGTTCTTCTTGGTTACCGGGGTCTCGCAGCGCTCACATCTTCCATTCACTACCTCCTCGTTGGCCAGTCCTGTTTTGCAACTGGGGCACCAGTTGATAGGTACCAGTTTTCGGTAAGCCAGGCCCCTTTTGTACATTTTGAGAAAGATCCATTGGGTCCACTTGTAATACTCGGGGCTGCTGGTGTTGATCTCCCGGGACCAATCATACATAGCGTCTATTTGCTCAAGTTGCCTTTTCATATTTTGGATGTTCTTCTCCGTGTTTGTTCTTGGGTGTATCCCTCTTTTAATGGCATCGTTCTCTGCGGGCAGGCCGAAAGAATCCCATCCCATAGGATGCAGGACATTGTAGCCCTGGAGTTTCTTATAACGAGCCCATACGTCGGAGAGAACGTATCCTCTCAGATGGCCTACGTGCAGGCCGGAACCTGAAGGGTAGGGAAACATATCCAGACAATAGTACTTGGGTTTTTCACTGCGCTGGAGTGTTTTATGAGCCCCTGTTTCTTCCCAAATCCTGTGCCATTTGAGTTCGATTTTTTGAGGCTGGTAGGAGTTAGACACTCTGAATCTCCTGTTTCTTCTGTTCTCTGTCTTTTTCTCCAGGTCAAATTTCTCACTAATGTATTAAAAATAAGGGAAAAGTCAACCAGGGTTTGTTTTCTTGTGTTGGATTTGAAAGGGTGGGAAGACACACTAGTCATTGGAGCCGACGATAGGATTTGAACCTACAACCTGCTGATTACGAATCAGCTGCTCTGCCGTTGAGCTACGTCGGCCTGGTGCCGAGGGGCAGAATCGAACTGCCGACACCTGGATTTTCAGTCCAGTGCTCTACCGACTGAGCTACCTCGGCATGGCGGGGCCGACGAGACTCGAACTCGCGACCTCCTGATCGACAGTCAGGCATTCTGACCAACTGAACTACGGCCCCGTTTTATTTATTGGTGGGCGGAACAGGGCTCGAACCCGTGACCTCTGCCGCGTGAAGGCAGCGCTCTACCAACTGAGCTATCCGCCCTGGTGGGCCCACTAGGACTCGAACCTAGGACCTACGGATTATGAGTCCGCTGCTCTACCGACTGAGCTATGGGCCCTTCATCGTCTAAGACGTTTATCTGATCGGGAATTACGGAGATGAACTTTTCCGCTAATTTTTCTTCTTTAGCCTTTGGTGTCCAAATAGTGTCCATTCTTCTGCAAAAAACATTGACTGCTCTTCTTCTATGATCCGTTGAGAGATGAGAATAACGAAGCGTCATCTGATACGTTTGGTGTCCAAGAAGTTCCTGCACAGTCTTTAGATCTACCCCTGCCATTACCAAATGAGAGGCGAACGTATGCCTCAGATCATGGAATCGAAAATCCTTAATACCTGCCCTTCTCTTGGCATTGTCAAAGGATTTTCTTATATCGCCGTAGGTCTTCCCATCCTTATTGCAAAAAACATAAGGGCTCTCAGGATGCTTCCTTACCTTAATGAGCGTCTGCACCAGCCAGTCATTGATATCAACCTTACGGCTTTTCCCACTCTTGCTATTATAAATATATATTATTTTTTGCCTTAAGTCAACATCTGGCCACTTTAGACTAAGAATTTCACCCTTCCTCATTCCTGTGTTGAGAGCAGTAATCACAATGGGTTTTAAGTGGTCTGAACAGGCATCAAGTAAAGCCTTAATCTCCTCCGTTTCCAAATAGCGAACTCTTCTATTCTCTTCCTTGAGGAGTTTTACTTTCAGGACCGGATTCTCGGAGGCTTTACCCCATTCCTTGGCCTTGTTGAACATATGCTTTAGACAGGCTAGTTCCCGATTGACGGTAGCCGGTGCAACAACTCGGAGTCTTTTAACTCGATACTTTTCAATGTCCAGTGAGATTATTTCGTGCAAGTATTTCCCTCCGAAAAAACTGATAAGATTCTTAAGACTTGTTTCGTCTCTCCGCCATGACCGTTTATTAGGTCTAGAATACGCCTCCATATAGGTTTTAGCCATATCCTCAAACTTAACCTTCTTATGCCTTTGAACGTCGAGGAATTTTCTTTCGGCAACCTGAACCTTTCTTTTCTGAAGGACTACAAGGGCCTGCCTCTTGTTCGGTCCTACCTTTTCTCTCTTTCGCCTACCGTGAACATAATAATCTATATACCAGTTTTTACCCTTCTTAAAAACGCCCATTTTTCATCCTTCCGAGTAGATAATATAGAATGGCTGCGGTAAGTCAAGATATTCTTTTCCAAAATTAGTCAAATTCCTGCTCCTCAACACTATTGTCCTCAATCCATTTCTCAATTCTTTGAAGGTCAAATTTAGTCGAACGCCCAAGCTTGACAAAAGGTATCCTCCTCTGGCTTACCCAACAATAAATAGTGTTTTTACTTAAGCCTGTTAATTCCGAAAGCTCCGCAACATTTAGTAATCTTCGATTCACTGCCTTAACTCAGTTCCTCATAGATTTTGTTTATCTTCTGCGGGAGGATCCATGAATTCTTCTCAGTTCCCACCAAGAAGATAAAATCGCAGTTCTCGAAGACTGGAGCCAGGAATCTAGGAGTTTAGACGGGGAAATCCTAAGAAACTAAGGAATTTAAACGTCTCTTATTTAACCCCTTCCTCTTTCATCACCTTACGCAGCCATTCTTCCACTAACTTTGAGGCCGTTACTTCCCGTTGTACAGCCTCTATCTTAATCTTTTTCACCATGCTTTTGGGGAGATAATAGCTCGCCTTATCATGAGTTTCGGCACTTTTTGCCTTATCTTTTTCTTTCTTTGTCACCATTTCCTACCCTCCTTTCATACCTCTTACTTCTACGTTGATTTATCTGCTTATCCTTTTTCCTCTGCGCTATTTTTCTCTCCTTCACCAACCTCATTTTGTCATCGACCCCACCGCTCCTTTGCTTAAGCCAATTCTGCACTTCAGGCCAAGAAAATCTAAGCACTCGAGGATAAAGCTTAACCACAGGTAGTCCATGTCGCCTAACAAGGTCGTAGACTGTATACTTATGCACTTGAAGTATTTTTGCTACTTCTTCCGCCGTTAACAGCTTCTCTGTTTTCATTTCCTTTTCAATTTCTCTTTCTGCTTTTTTTCTGAGCCTCTTTACTGCTCCTTGAAGCTGCTTGATAATTCTCTCGACCTCTTTTACATCCACAAATACCGCTTTTCTGTTATACTTCACCGTTCATCGCCTCCTTCTCAGTTTCCAGTCCGGACTTACCCATAGTAAAAGATTAAACCTGCTTTCTAATTTTCTCCTATTTTCTTATTCTCGAACTCATTGAACCTTCCTTCTTTCTCTGCTCGCTTTCTGCTTTGTTCCGCTTGATACTCTATTTTTCCTATCCTTATGAACTCCTGACGTAGTTCTTCTTCATCGTAATCCTCAATGGACTTTACTTTCCCCCCTTCTCTCTCCATTTCTTGTTTCTGCCTTATCGTCGGGATTAAACCACTCTGAGCCATCATTTCCCGTCTTTTCTCTACTAACGAAGCGAGCAATTTGATGTCGTTTGACTGTTCTCTACGGGCGATTGGGGAGTGCACATCAACTTTTGCGTGCGTATCAAGCCTCTTCTCCTGGTACCTAATGAGTTTGTCCATGATTTTCACATCATCTATAACAGCTCCTAATCTATCTTTAATCAAATCATCAATGTCCCCTGAGGCATAAAGAAATTCCTCGGGGACTCTATTGATGAATCTATAAAAGCTCCTTTGATCAATATCATCTCCCGCACTCTTGGCATACTCGGCTAATTGGCGGGGAGTCCACCTCGAGAGCACCCTCTCAATGTACTCCAACCGATGGTCGCTCTGGTCAATTTTACAATTCTTTTTCTTCTTTAAATTCGCGGCTACGAAAACAGCCCTATCAAAATCCACGCCCATTTCATCAATTTTAATATGGTGCTTCTTCTTTTTATTCATCTTTCGGCCTCCCTAGTCTTTTTAATTTTTCCTCCACTTTTTCAAGTTCAATATCTAACTCGTCTACAGTCAAACTAAACACTTCGATTATCTCTTTAACGAGGTCTTGTAAACACTTTTTCATCTCCCTAAGGCTCAAACCCTGACTTTTTATCGTTTCCTCCAGATACACCGACATACAACCAGCTAACACTTCTATATGTGCATGTTCTATCTCCTCTCCCTCTTCATTTGCCATCTTTATTAAAAGCGACCAATGACGCAAAACTGCACGAAGCCACGGTTTTAATAGCCCTGCTTTGACAATATTCGCTATCTTCCTCTCCGCCTCTTCTTCTATCTCCAACTGCTCTCGCATCACCGTATGCATCTCCTGAGTAAATGTCTTCAGGTCCATATCCTCGAACTCCATCTCGTTACCTCCTCTAAATTAGTCAGTAGTCACTTTATCCTTAACCTTATTAAAAGTCCCTTCACCTATTCCCTTTACTTCCATTATCTCCTCTATGGATTTGAAGGGACCGTAAGTATTCCTGTAATTTATTATTCTCTTTGCTAAGGTCTCACCTATACCCGGGAGCATAATAAGCTCTTCTTTACTGGCGGTGTTTATGTTGATTTTTTCTTCCCCTGGTGGCGCTCTCTTTTTCTTCTGTTCTGTCTCTGGTAAAATCATTGGACGTTCCAGCCCCCAGAGCCAGTTAAACTTTGCCAGATGAGCCTCTAGTACAGCCTCGTCTTTAATTATAAAAAAGCTCTCATCATTGCGATTAGTGGCACTCTTAGAGTAGTTATAGCTTCCGGTAGGGAGTGTATGATCGGTGATTAACGCCTTGATGTGCATATATCCCCCTTTACTTCCAGCCTCAACCACTAACGGGACCCCCCGCTTCTTTTAGTCTCTCAGTGACCGCCCATTTTGAGCTTCCCTGATCCTTGTCCATAACAATCTTTACATCTAGTCCCTGTCTATATTTCTCTATTATGGCTTCAGCAACTTCATCGAGGGTGAAGATAAAGATAAGAATGTAGACCTTCTCCTCTGCATTTCGGTCTGTATCTATTAATTTCTGAAGAACCTCCTCCTCTTGTTCGGGAGAAAAAAGAACCTGAATGTTAGAGAAGGTCTGACAACTTCCCGGGTAAACCAACAAGGATATCAAGCATGCATTCAGAACACCTGCAATTAAGATATGTTTCAGAAGTTTTTTCATAACCCCCATCATCTCCCCTTTATAACAAGGAATATTTATTCCCTTTCTCTAAAAATCCGTGTATCCTTCAACTGTCTTCAAAAAAATCTCTTATTTTAGTTTATAGGGTCGTCGTCAAGACCGACTTTCAACGTAACAACTTTCACCGCCCACTCCTGGACGCCACCACGCACAGTTTTACATGATACAACGCATATTTAAGGCGGTATGCAGTTAAGAGTCTGGAGTATATTTTAGGTATAGTGTTTCTCATGCTCTTATGCCTGGCGCCTTTTAACTTTTTCTGTACAAGCTCCATAGTTAAGGGAAAGAAGGTTTTTGCCTTTAACTACTGGTTTTCTGTTTAGCATACCACTTATCTTTTCAGTACTAAAAGGATTGTGAATTTCGATGTTTTTTAAAAAAAGAGGTTGTGCGAAGTACACGACAGTCTCCTTTGAGAAAACTCCTTTGGAAAACCCCTTTAGGACGTTTTTGAAAATCCCGAAAACTTTGAATTAAAAAACATTTCATGATTTTGTTCACTCCCCCCATCGAAATGGCTGACTCCCCCCATCGAAATAGCTGACTCCCCCCATCGAAATAGTTTCAATGGCAGTATGTGCAAAATCCTGCAAATTTTGCATGATTCTAACCCGGCTCTGTTAACTTTTTGCCCTTTCTCTTGACCCCTCTCCTTCTGGGATAAAGATAAATGACCCAATCGTTGAGCATGCTCCAATCCCACTGCTTGTCCTCCAGCTCTACCCACCGTTTGGTATGCCACTCACCAATTTTGTGTTTTACTTTGACCATCAACGATACAGCTACTTTAGAAGTTTTATCCCTTATATCTTTATCGGTTACCAGTCGCAGAAATTCGTTCTTATGTGCCCACGCCAAACACTGCCCTACAGTCTCCCACCTTTCCTTAATGGTCATCCTTGCTATTTTTGTATAGCTATATCCCATTCTCAACAGATTCTTCACCTTAATGTTCGCTCTGTTCTTACCTTTCTGTCTAGCTAACCAGATACCGAAACTCCTGAAGAGACAAGGTATATCGAGCTTTAGTATGTTTGTATTGGGAAAGCTAAGATATTCACCTCGCTCGTCATTCATCAGTTTACCAAAGTCTTTCAGCCACAGTTCATTCAGATATATCCTGACGGCCTTATCCTTTTTTAACGGGACAATTTTCTGAACAAAGTTGCCTAGCTCCCATTCATCTCTATTTTTCTTGTTAAATATTTTGTATGACGAGTGACCGAAGGACTGAAGGAGTGAGTGTATCTGTTTATATCGCGACCCTCCTAGCTTTTTACTAAGGAATTTCTGAATGCCATACACACCTACCGTTACCACCTTCGTTCTTTGCTCAAGAGCTATCCACAGGAGCAACATCATTAGGGGCCAAACACATTTTCCTTTGGGTACAGCATCTTCCAGCTTCGCTATTTCTGGTCTTTCTATGAACGTTACCTCAACTTCGTAATTTTTTGTCTCGTATTTATACACAGGCATGCGTCTTCCCTGCGGTGACAATACCTCATCTACGAGTTTTATCTTAGGGCCGTAATACGGAAAAATTTCATTTCCAACGATAGCCAATTCCACAGGAAACTTCGGTTCTCTTCTTCCAAGAAGCATCTGCTGATTCATCCACTTCATTGATTTCTTTGTATCTAATTTGTCTCTGTCCAATGGTCTAGGAATAGCGTTCTCTATCGCAAATCCAAATTCAAGTTCGTTTAATTTAGTGCACTTCTGACATTTTATTCTCTTACCATCCGTAATCTCGTTGTCATTCATATCTAGTATTTTTCCATCTAGTGGTTTCCCATCTTTCATGTCTATTTGTATCGTAGGGTATTGCATTAAGACAATTTTATCCGAACCTAGATAAAGAACACACAAATGGTTGTCGCATCTACTACACCTTACTTCTTTTCCCACTATCATAACCATCGGCCAATCTCCAGATCTCTTATCTCTTCAACCCTAGAATAGCAAGGACCGATAAAGCATAAGTGATTCATCCCCTAGTATAAATTCATTAATCAATATATATCTAAGTCTATATATTTTTGCAGAAATGTCAAGCCCCTCAGCCTTGCCATCCCGTGAGTAGGTTCCCCGACCATCCACCAATTTTTTGGGCTTGAGTCTAATTTCCTGGGCTAATTACAATTTTTTATCAAGTTCTCCGAACACAACCTGATTAGATTTCCAAATTTTTCTGCTACTGACAGACAAAGGATTAGACACTATCTAACAGTAGGTTGTACTGCGGCAACTTGAACATCCCGCCGTCATCGGGTTCGCTTCTATAGCAGGTTCATCATATTTATCTCTTCCCCCGTTCGTGCAGCTTTACCTAATATCCAGCCTACTAACTGAATTTTCTAATTTTTCCCGCGGCGAGCTACAAGGGATTAGACTATACGAGACATGGTAGTTAACGACTGCGAATGACTGCGGGGGTCGAGGGACCTCGACTAAGCCGTCGGCTTCATCTCTGTTAACTTCCTCTTCTACAACAACAATGGCGCCCCCAACACTCATAACACCAGCAGCAACAACCACCACCTACTCACGGAAGGGGAGGAAGCAAGTTACGGTCAAGCTATATTTTAAATTTTTTCTTTGCTCCATACATCCCCCAGCTATAATGAACTATTATTGTGTCTTCAGTATAACGTCCCTTAATTTCGTCAAATGGAATTTTCATATAGACAGTAATTTTCTCTCCAGTTTTCACTTTTTTGTGCATCCAGCTTTCCGTAGTGTAGTCGCACAGTTTTTCACCATCCAGATTTCGTATCTCCATACTAACCATACCCTGCCAATCCTTATCACTCTCATTGCGAGCAGTACATTGGCTAACTAAACTCTCTTCGCTTATCCAACTAAGACCAATATCATCAGGCTCAATAGTAAGTTTGCCTTTTCCTGATGGAAGTAGCGCTATAACGAGTGCTACTACCACGACAAGTAAAAACCCTGCTCCGACTACTATCCCAGCTTTTTTCTTCACTTCAGCCTCACCTCCTTCCTTTTCGAGAAATAAGCCATACAAGCCCAAAATCGAGACTTAAAATTAATTATTGAATAATTTTATTACTTATCTCTTCTAAGAGCACGACGGTTGGTTTACGTGTGTCTGGCGTTACTTTTACCCAAGTGGTGGGACTTAATTTCACTTTTTCCATATCGTCGTTTGATTTTTCTATTTCCGAGATGGTGAAGAATCCCTGTGCGTAAATAAGAGAAAGACTTTCCAGTATTCGGTATTCAAAAATTTGTAGTTTTTTGAACATTTGGCCTATAATTTTTGCTCTTTAAAATATAATAGACTGTTGACGAGGACCACCTGCCACCTCTTTTGGTAGGGACTTCCTCTTCATTCAATTTCTTTGCTATTTCTCTCATCGAAAGACATTCCCTTCTCAACTTCTTCAAATACTTGACAACCGCTAACTCATCCGGATTCTCTACTCTCTTTTTCCCCTTTGCTTGAAATCCTAGTGCTGGAGAACCGAGCGGCTCACCTCGCTGTTTTTTGTTTTTTAGGGCGTCTTTGATCCTCTCAACTATCCTTTCCCTTTCCATTTCAGCGAATGCACCCATTATCGTTAAAAAGAATTTTCCCAGCGGCGTCTCAGTATCAACACCCTCAGTTACTGAGTGGAAGACAACACCATTTGCGACAAAGACATGCTCAACTAATCCCAGCAGGTCTAGTGTTTTCCTGGTCAGTCTATCCAGCTTATAGACAATTAAGTGTTTTACTTCTCCCGCTTCACACAGGGAGACTAACGCCTGTATTCCTTTTCGGTCAATACTCTTACCCGATTCGCTGTCGCTGATGATTTCGACTGGACCTAGCTTCTTCAGTTTTACGTAGGTCCTTATGGTGTCTTCCTGGCTTCTTAGACTCAGCCCGTTTTTTGCCTGCTCTTCTGTAGAAACTCGGATATAACCAATTGCCTTGGTCATCACTGCTTTCGTTCCCCCTTCAAGCCATAGACTTCAAGGATCCTCTTGCGGTATTTGTTCCCCTTGACGACTGCTTCGTTCTTTAACTTGCTACCCCTGAGGTAAAATTCCTCATTCGGATCTATCCCTGCTTTCTTTAATCTTTGCCGGCCTCGCTTGCAGTGAGCATCTAGCGCTACCTCGGGGACTTCTAACTTCCAGCCTTGCATTCTTCTAGCTTTGATATACTCAATAAAGTCGTCACCTTCGCGGTTCTTCTTTGCTCTGGCCAAGTACAGTATCAAAAACCCTATCGCTTCTGTCGGGAAGCTGCCTTCCTCTTTTTTCTGCATCTTAAACTCAATCGCTTCTTTTACCGCCGTGGTGATGACAATTGCCAGAGGGTCCGCCAGTCCTATATCCTCTACTGCCACACATTGTAACCCAAGTTTGACAGTAAAACGCTATTTTCGGGCCTTTGATTCTCTGTAAGGTG
>CAZIXA010000024.1:0-27250 GCA_964543295.1 uncultured Clostridia bacterium
AAACCTTGACCTGGGATAGGACAATCTCTAGCGCTTCTTCCAGCTCAATCATTTAATCATCTCCTAAAAATGAAACTTACACCTTTTTCTCTATCTTAAAACTTCCTTGGTTTTGCTAGTATTTCCTTTATCTTGAGATCCAGGAATCTCCGCGAACAGCTAGATTGAATGACGCAAACCGTGTCAGAGCGAGAATCGGTCCCCGCTACCGCTATCACATCTTTTCCCTCCTGGATCAATCCGGCATCACAGACCTCCATGAACATAGCCGGAAAAATTCTGGAACTCTCCCCTCACTTTTACGCGGGTTTTAGCGTATCCCGGCTCGACTTTATCTAAGCGTATCCCCAAAAGGCGGCCAAAAGGATCCTTTTCAACCATATCTTTAAAATCTTCCATTCTATTCAAGCTCTCCTCCTTTGTTATCTATTTTTTTCAGGTATTAAGCGCACAGCAAAGGCTTTGGCTGATCGATCTTCCATTCCGGAAAGACTTACCCATCTCTAAGACTCTTTTTACCTTCTCTTTGATATCCTTCTTTTTTCTCATTTTCAAGGAGTAGGCAACATTATTGAAGACCGAGGTATTAAACATCACCGGTTCCTGTGCCAGAAGAACCATTCTCCGCTGCAAAGGGAGCCTCTCTACCTCATCGTAATCTTTACCGTCGTAGCAGATCTTTCCTCTGGTCGGTTTTTCTAGCAGGTTCAATATTCTGAGTAGGGTCGTCTTTCCCGCACCATTAGGGCCGATTAAGCAAGTCACTGTCTTTTCTTTAATTTCCAGGTTGATGTTGTTCAGGACGACTTTATGATCGAAGGTCTTATTCAGCTTCTCTACAAGAAAGAAGAACAATATTCAAAACCTCCTTATCAAAAGAGGAGGCAAATTCGGTTAGCTTGTGCAGGCTTTCTATCAAATAGGCCATTTGGTGATCCTCTTGGGCATCAGGAATGAACAGAGGTTCCTCGAACTCCGCCACTCCATATTGACCAATAATTTCCTGCCCTTCTTTACCAGTAATATATTTTACCAACTTCATGGCTAAATCGTATTATACCTAGGTACATTTCTGAGGAGAGACAGGAATAACCATAGGAATTAAAAAGACACCCGTTCCCCCTCACAAAGGATGACTAGATCTAGTTCTTTCTGTCGATGAAGATAGGTTCCTCGATCGCTGAGAGTATAGGCCCTTTTCTCATTAGCGATGCGCAAGGTAGAGGCCATTCCACTGCCAGATTGAAGACACCAGCTTTCCTCTGGCTTAATTCCTGAGATCTCCCACAGACTCCTCTCCTTGATTTGGGTGCCAGAGTTATTTCCTCGAGAAACAAAACCGGCTTTGCTAGTAGAGATTGTCTTTAAGGTCCTCAAGGTATCCTTTTTACTTTCGATTTTGGCCACATCTTCAGCAGGTCCAACGATGACAAAATCATTGTGCATTACCTGATATCTTTTTGTCCTATAGCCCTGTGCTATGAATTCATCTTCCAAATTCCGAGCAGGCACTAAGATTACATCCGCATTACCATCTTTGGCTATTCTAATGGCCGTCCCCGTCCCTACAGCGATTACCTCAACTTTGATTCCGTAGCTTTCTTCAAAAGGGAGTAGAAGGGCATCCAATAGACCCGAGTTCTCCGTGCTGGTAGTGGTAGCTAGCCTGAGCTCTCTCTTAGCGACTTGTCCTAAGAATGGCAAAAAACTGACTTCCAGGGTAAGAACCAGACTTACCAACAACCCCATCCACAAGTTTCTTTGAAGTTTCGTACTCAATCTGACTCATTTCCCCTCAGTTATTCCCATAAATAAGCCGATCTCCCATATCTGTAAAATTGAAGATTAGGTTAGCTCCAAAGCTCTCTTCCGCCGCTTAGAGGCTACTCTCGAAAGCCAGATACTCACCTCATACAAAATAATTCCCGGGATAGCCATCATAAGTTGAGTAAAGACATCGGGCGGGGTAAAAAGAGCCGATACGATAAATATGCCAATAATTGCATATTTTCTCTTTTCTGCCAAAAGTTCGGGTGAGACAATCCCAATTTTTGTGAGAAAAAGAACAACCAGAGGTAGCTCAAAGACTATTCCAAAAACCAGGGATAGCAAGATGACTAGAGAAGTATATTGGCTGATGGTAAGCATCGGTTTTAGGCTGCTGCCGGCAACCGCTATCAGAAAATAGAGCCCTGTGGGCAGCATAACAAAATAGGCGAATAAAATTCCTGTCAGAAAGAGCAGAACAGATAGCGGAAAATAAAAAAGAACGGCTCTACGCTCTCTTTTCTTCAAGCCAACTGAAATGAATTTCCATAAATGATAGAAAATAACTGGAGATGCAAGCACAAATCCAGCATAAAATGAGGCCTTTAGCTTTACCAAGAACGCCTCCAGGGGCCCTATATAATGGAGATCTAAATCCAATTTTTCCAATTGAGGGTTGGATGATTTGAAAAAGGTAAGAAGAGGATTATTTACCGCAAAAGGGTTGCCTTCTTTACCACTCAAGACATCCAAAGGGCCTCGAAGGAGATTCAAGATTAAAGCATCGTAAAAAAAATAACTGATGATCATTCCAGTGATGATGGCCACCGCGCAAAAAATTAGCCTCCTTCTTAACTCACCTAGGTGCTGGAAAAAGGGTCTCTTTTCGTCTGCCAAATCAGCCCCCAATTTGGGATGCGTACCCTCATCTCTAGTGTATTCTAGCTTTCTGTTTATAATAGTCTCCCGTGATGGGCAGAGAAATTTTTATAGCTTCCTCCTGCAAGAGCAGTAAATTCACCTTTTTTGGAGAATTATCTCTACCTCGATCGTCTGGCCAAATTTCCCGTTTATTGTCTAGGTCTGTAGAAGTGCTGATTCATTAACCTGCAGAAAATTCATCCATGTTTGGGACCACCAGTACCGGGGCCGAGCTCTCCTGGATGTCGCCTGGTGCATAAGGCAGGTGGAAAGTCTTGAGATACTCTGTTTTCCAGCGATGGATTCTCACTCGAATTCCCGCATTAACTTCTTGAATTCTCTAATTCCCTTTCCTATAGCTCGTGCTATCTGAGGGAGTTTTTTAGGTCCAAATACGAGAAAAACGATAATGAAGATTACAATCAACTCTGACGGTCCAAGACCAAACATATCCTTTTGCTCCTTCCAGTTTGAAGACTAATTTCTAGTTAAAGCAGCCCAGACAATCCGAGGAAAATTGAACCGGATTGGGGTCACCGGCCATCTTAATTCTTTCTTCTTACAAATGGTCGAACTATTAAGGGAAGAGAATCTGACTCTTAGTCTGTTCATTCTATTTTCCTGTACTTGTTCGTTTTTGATCAATAGCACCTCATCAATCCGGCGCATAAGACTTATGGCTTCTCTGATCCGGGTCTCTATTAGGTACCCCTCTTTTTGTCTCAGTAAACCATGTTCTATCTTTAAACGATTGAGTTGAAGGGCAGCTTCATAAGTAGAGGTAACCAATTCATCTCGGCTCATCCATTTGGTCTCGTAGTTGAGCATATATTTCCAACTGGGTGCCAGTAATGCTTGCCGGTGCTCTTCCAGGGTTTGGTAGAACAATTTATAGCCATACTTTTGCGGGTTTTCGAAGGCCCGACTCCCCGGATCCAAAAACGGAGCTAGCGGAGAAATATAGGGGTGAACTCTCGCACTTCCATTTTTAGTATACCCTTTTAGTAAGCTCTCACAGTATTTAATTGTTTCCTGCACAGACTGCGAAGTCTGTCTGGGCAAGCCGATCATGAAAAACAGATCTACCCGCTTACACCCTAGCTCTAAGGCGTCCTCAATGGTTCTTTCCAAGCTCTGGTTATCATAAGCTCTTCCAAAGGCCTTGCGAACCTCTTCATCATGTGACTCAGGTGAAATCTCAATGTTGAAGTTAGAGATAGAACCAGCTATCGTTTCTAAGAATTTTTTTGAGCCCGGCGAGAAGAGTTCTAGAGCTATGTGATTGTCGATCCGTCTGCTCCTGATTTCACGTAATAGCTTTTCCACATAGTCGTTACCTGCTTGGCGAATATCTCCCAGTATAAATATTGGACCCTTTAGATAATGCGAAATCAAACCAATGTCTTGAGCTATCAATCTAGGATTCCGATAAGCTGGTAAGTTTCGCCCACAGATATTTTTGTACGCATGAGCTGCTCCACCACAGGTTACGCAGTTGTATCTACATCCACGCCATGGCAATACGGCTACAATGGGATAATTGAACCAATCCTGGAAGGGCAGGTGGCCCGCGAGATCGTTATGTTGAGCACTCGACCTCATTACACTCAGATAATCAAAGGAAAGCTCGTCTAAATCAAGAGGTACATAGGACAATTCATTTACCTGGATTCTGTCCCCATCCTCCCGCCACGTCAAATTAGGAACATCCTTGAGGGGGCCCTCCTGGCGAATCATCTCCAGAAGCTGTCGAAGTGGTTCTTCCACCGAATCACCTCGGATCACATAGTCAATCTGGGGATACAGAATGAGTTCTTGGTGGTAATACGAAGCCGATAGTCCTCCGAAGATGACTGGAGTTTGGGGATGATACTTCTTGACAATTTTAGCTAGTTCCAGACTTCCTTGGGCATGAGGCAGCCAATGTAAATCTATGCCGAAGGCCAAGGGATTTAGTGACTTGATTAACCTTTCGACATCAAATCGCCTACTTTTAAGCATCCTCAGGGCAATATTGATAATGCGTACGGAATATCTAAATTTTTCCAAGTAATTAGCTATGGTCATAAAACCGAGGGGATACATTTCAAAGATTGGTGTGGAAGGAACCACGTCACTGATGGGCCCATACAGGGAAGCTCTCTTTCTAAAATCGTACACACTGGGAGGATGCAACAGAATCAGATCCGCCTCAGGCATGCACTGGCCTCCGGGAAGACAAAAAGATCTTCTTACCCGCCTTAATAGCCTCGATCACACCACCATAGGCCAGCGATATCTCAGTATGAGCAGAGAAGCCACATTTCTTACAGGATACCTCACCACGACCCTTGATATAGCAACCCTGGGTAAGCTTACCATCGGGCTCTACACTGGCAATCATCCAAGAATGACATCTCCATTTATTATCCTTCAGGGCCTGAAGACACGCATAGGAATTGGCTATGGGAAATCCATCTTTTTTTAGCTTAATAAGCTCCTCCAGTACGATCTTTCGTTCCTCAAAAGTTAGCAGCAAACCATTGGCATCCTCAGTATACGGATAGTGAAATTGGAAAGTTAGACCCTTAACCCTGTCGGAGAGAAATTTTACCATCTCTGGTATCTCTCCCTGATTCATCCTGTTAATGGTGGTATGAGCGTATATTTTGGAATGGGTTGATTTTTTGATATTGACCATAATCCTATCAAAGCTCTCACCCCTTAGTAGATCGTGGGTTTTCTTTAATCCGTCTATGCTTACCCAGATAACGTCGGAATCAGCCTCCAAGGAGAACGTTCCATTAGTAGTTATTCCTACACTAAAGAACAACTTCTTAGCCTCGGCTACAACATCTCTGATGTCGTAGCTACTGTCCTTCCATAAGAATGGCTCACCCCCCTCGATAATTACCAACCTAACGCCAAGATCGTGGAGAGCCCTGAGCGAGTTCTTTACTTGCGAAAAAGAAAAAGAGACCTTTTCCTTTTGCCAAAAGGGACAATGCCTACATTTAAGATTACAGAGGTGAGTAATCTTCAGTCCCGCCAAGAGAGGTCTTTTGATATTAAAAAGACGGCTCTTAACATAACAGGAAAAAAGATATGCATACCAAGCAGTCTTCATCATTTTGAGTTAATGATTGGAGGTTTCTAACTTTTCTTTTTGCCAGAATCACTCTTGGTTACTTCTTCTTCATCGCTGCTGATCTCTTTACTAGCCTTTTTGAATTCCTTAATTGCGCTACCAAGAGATTTTGCTATCTCCGGTATCCTGGTCGCCCCAAAAATCAGAAAGACGATACCAAAAATAACAACTAACTCCCACATTCCTAATCCACCAAACATAATCTTTTCCTCCTTTTTAATACCCTCTTTTTACCACATAGTCAGCAAGCAAACTCAACGAGTCCCTGGGCTCGAATTTCTTGAGGGACCCCAGCTCTTTCTTGGAAATGTCTCTGTATTCTCCAGCCTTTCTCAGGGCGTACTCTACTCCTCCATATCGTTTTACCAGGCCCTTCATCTGTTTCAGACGACCAGCACCTATTTTTTTGGAGTTAAAGGTATGCCTTATCACTTCTCTATCCTTTTTGTTCGCTCTGGCCATGGTAGCAATAAGAGGCAGGGTCAGCTTTCCTTCCAAAAGATCGCTTCCCAATGATTTTCCTGCTCTTTCTTCAGTGCCAACCACGTCCAGGCAATCATCAACGATTTGGAAGGCAATGCCCAAATTGAGTCCATAGTTAGCCAAGGAATCTATTTCCTTCGGAGGGGCCTTTCCTATCAAGCCTCCTGCTCTACAACAAAAAGACATGAGAGAGGCGGTTTTCTTCTGCACAACCTCAAGATATTCCCGCTCTCCAAATGAGGGGTCATAGCGGCGTTTTAGCTGTTCTAATTCCCCTACGCATATGGTCTCAATAACTTCCAGCAGCATCTCCAAAATCTGGGGGACTCCGAGACGAGACAGACTCGAAAAAGCCCGTGAATACCAGTGATCCCCGAGAACTATGGAGATGCTATTGCCCCATCTTGAGTTAATGGTTGGCTGGCCTCGCCGTAGATCCGATTTATCCACTATGTCATCATGAATGAGTGTGGCTGTATGAACCATCTCAACCACTGCTGCCAGAGGGATTACATGGCTGTTCTGGCAATTGCTCACTCTTGCAGAAAAGAGAAGCAGTGCCGGACGCAAAAGCTTTCCCGGAACGTTTAGAATGTACTCATTGAGGCGATGCACTAATTCACTGTTGGAGTGGAGTTTTCTTCTTAGTTCCTCTTCCACCATCTGTAACTCGCCCCTTATGGGAGCATAAATTTGTTCTAGATTCACGTGAATATCCTCGCTAAGATATATCCAAACGATAACAAAATTCCCACACTCAAATGGATAGTTACGGTACTAGACATGGCTGGTATCAGCTCTTGGGTGCTGGAATAATTGGAGTGGACTATCTTCATAGCTTTCCAGGCTAAAGGAAAAGTAAGTAAGGAAACAACCACCGTCCAAGGGATTATCCTTAAAATGGCTCCCAGGATGATAAACAGATAAGTACCTAATAATAAAGAATAGAATCCCTTGCGTGCTCTTTCTCTTCCCAGGGTTACAATCAGAGTATTTTTACCAGCTACCTTATCACATGCGTGGTCAGGAAATTCGTTAATGTAAAGCACGGCGGCGATCAACAGTCCCACCGGAATAGAGATGAAGAGTGCTTCTAGACTCAAGGTTTGGGCTTGAACATAATAGGCCCCTGCTACCACCAAAGGTCCACAATTTAGACCGGCCACAAGTTCTCCCCAGCCCCGATATCCTATCCTTATAGGCGAGGCAGTGTAGAAATATCCTGATAGAACTCCGAGGATTCCGATAACTAACACAAGTAGTCCCCGGGCAAAGGTTAGATATAACCCAATTAAAGCGGCCAATCCAAAGAATATCAACGAGGTTCGATAAATCCTTCCTGGAGAAATTAGATTCTCCTGAATCACCCGACTCCCTCCACTGAAGGGAGTCACTTCCCTATTAATATCATCACTCCTGCTCTGGTGATCGAAGTAGTCATTGGTCAGGTTTGTGCCTGCGTTTATGAATACCACAGCCAAAGTAGCCAACAAAAAGTACTGCCAATAAAATGCCCCGGTCCGGTACCAAACAATTGCTGTTCCCAAGAGACTGGGGACTATCACCGCTTGGAAAAAGGGAGCCCTCATGGCCCTTATCCATAGTTTAAACTGGAATCTCTCCATCGTCTTTTAATTTTCAGCAATCAATTGTGCTTTTTTTAGGTCGTCTTCGGTGTTGACGTTAAAAAAGGCAATGCCGTCAGGATCATGCTTTTTAATATCACTCTTTTTGAGATACCTCACCTTCACCTCGTCGAAAAAGGACTGAATCCTTAACTCATTTCTATCCAGTTGTCTCTTGATCGGGATCAAACAATGCTTGGAATACACAGCATGTAAAGGTTCCGTGAATCCATTAAGCTTGGCCACAACCATATCGTGTCCATCGGTCACCTCGACCATATAGGAAATTAGGTCGGCATTGAGAAAAGGTAAGTCACAACTGACTACAAAACTATGCTCATCTTTTGAGGCAATAAGGCCGGAATAAATACCGCCCAAAGGACCTTTGCCAGGAACAACGTCGGAAACTAAGCTCACTCTTAGGTGCTCATGCCTTTCTGGGGTATTAGTGACCACAATAATTCTAGAGAAAAGAGTCGATAGTACCTCAATCTCTCTCTCAATTATGGTTTTTTGCCCGATCTGGAGGAAGGCTTTATTACGAAGCATTCTGCTATTATTTCCCCCGGAAAGGATTATGGCTACCATCTCTTAAACTCCTTCCCTTTCCAGGAAGAAAATACCTCCTCGAGATTCAAAGCCCTCCTTCTCAGCAACCATATCCAGCGACAGAGTGGCTAAATCTTCAACGAATAAGCTTCTTATTGATTCTGTCTTGCGAGCATCCACGGTCTTGGTGTATCTTCTACATTTATCACATACATCCACTCGATGAGCTTCCTCATCCTCTAAGTAAAAATAACGTAAGGATTCTTGATTATTATTTCCACAGAAAGGACACGCCAGTCTTCTAAATGGCCATTCGCTGCGACACACTGAACAAAACAGCCATTTTTTTCCTCTTTCCTTCTCTAATCTGGCTATTAGCGGTTCTCCGCCACAAACTGGGCAATATCCCCTGAGCCATGAGCCTAAGTCAATCTGTCCATTCAGTTTTTCGGCATAGCTTTCCAAGAAAGGAGAAAAACTCTGAACCACCAGAAAAGAAAAAACTGCAAAATCAATCTTCTTCTCCCCAGCAGTTCTTTCCAAATTTGAACCACCTTCCATAAGACCGCGAAGCAGCGTCTCCCATTGTCCATCCAGATAGGTCTTCTCTAAAGTAGCTGAGACCGCCTTTTTTGTCTTACTTCGAATGATTTGATCAATGTTCTCTAAAAGAACACCAAACAAATCTTGGTCTATTCGGATGTCCTCCGGCCTCAAAAACGGAAGACCCTGAGAGTTTCGGTGCTGGCCATTTTTGGTGTCGAAATGGGTCAAATCAACTTTAAATGCTAATTTGGCTTGCCTCTGCGCCTTGAGGATAGCTTCATAGAACTCAAGCATTTCTTTTAGCTCATCCTTGCTTGTTTTCAAATCAACAACTTGCCCCAGGACTAACTCATAAAAATCGCCTTTTATCTTTTTCAATACTATACTACTCCTTTTATAATTTTTGTGAACTCTTTTAGATATGACCGAGAGACAGTGCTGGACGGTTTTGTTATCTAGCCTCTAGCTTCACCTCTATATCTGCCCACCTATGAGGATGACATATCTTAAGAAGAAACTCCCTAGAAGCACTAGAGCGGCAACAACTGCTGAGGTTTGAGGCTTCCTGGTTTTTCCCTTGAAGCCGACAACAAGAGGAACAATCAGCCCCAGGCCTATGATTCCAACCCACCAGAGCAGACCATATCCAGAGCCCAGGATCATTCTCATCGGAGGAGAGGTGAACCGGACTATCACGAAGAGAGCAACTATCAAAAGCTGCAAACTTATTACCCGGCTGTTTATTCTTTCCAGTTCGGGGATGAATGGATCTGTCTTTGCTCTGGCTCCATAGGTATGAGTAAGGGCTAGAACAAAGACTACTATGGCTATTCCTGTCGAGAAGGCAGAGACACTGAAAACAGCTGGCAGGAGAACTGTATTCCACAAGGGATTGGAAGTCGCAGCTAAAAGTACCCCAGTGTAAACGGCTACCAGTAGCGAAACAGGAACTGCTATCATCCCTACTCCTCGTCTTGCCTTCCTACCCCAGGTAAAAGGCCAGCCAAAGAAAACCAAGGCCCCGTAAACTAAGGAAAGAATGACAAAAATGGTCAGAAGCCAAACCCCTATGGACATCACTGAATTGAGGTTAACCATGAGAAAACCCGATCCACGTCTGAACAAAAGCTCCCAAAACCGCTGAGGTTTCCCTAAATCAATAATCAAGAGAATCACCCCTACGATCACTGGCCAAGGGGAAATGGCTGCTCCCAGCCTGGTTATTCTTTCATACCGCCTTTGCCCGAAAAGATCAGCAGCACTAGCCAGGAGTAATGCCCCTGCACCCAGTCCCGCTAAGAATAAGTCAAAAGCTACTGGAATACCCCAATTAATATGTTCCATCTCTTTACCTCCTATGTTTCAGACTGCTTTTTTGATGAGGGTCTTTCCTTTCCAAAATATCGCCAAAGTCCGTAAAGGACAGCTAATCCCGGAATTATCCCTATTGCCCATTTCAAGACAACTCTCTCTATGGGCATGCGCGGTTGTTCGGGAAGACCGTAAAGTGAGGCTTTCTCTGGTAAGAGGTACATTACCCCCAAGCCATCCAATTCCTTCTCTCCGTAAAGACGAGGGATTTCACCGGGATTTCCTTCACTTAAAGCTTTCTGTCTTGCCCGAGCCACCTGGATTACCTTTTCTCTTGGCCCAAAATAAATGGCTCCCGTGGGACAAGCCTTGGCACAGGCTGGTTCCAGGCCATCGAGCACTCGATCCAGGCAAAAGGTACACTTCTTAACTGTCCCCCCTAGAGGATCAAACTGAGGCACATCAAAGGGACAGCTCTCTACGCAGTATTTGCACCCGGTGCAGATAGCCTGGTCAAGGTAAACAATCCCATCTTCTCTCTGCTTAGCTGCTCCAGTAGGACAAACGCTTACACAGGTAGCTTCAGTGCAATGAAGACACTGTTGTTTACGAAAGAGCCACCTCGTCCGACCTTCCTCCGGCTCAATAAAATTGACCAGAGTCCAGGTCTTGGCCGAAAGTCGAGGCGGATTTTGGTAGGTCCCGGTAAAATGGGTCTTCTCAGCCGGGAGTTGATTCCATTGCTTACAGGCTACCTGACACCCACGGCAGCCCACACACCTAGAGACATCGATTAACATTGTTTTTCTTGCTATCATTTAAACTACCCCCTTTTCCACATTGCACAGAAACGCCTTGTATTCGGGAATCATGGTATTGGCATCACCGACCTGAGGAGTGAGAACATTGGCACTGTGACCAATAACCAGTCCCATAAACCCGTAATGCCAAGGTAGAGCAATCTGTTCGCAGGTCTTTCCATTCAGTCTAAAAGGTTTCATTCTGTTAGTTACGCAAGCGATGGCTTCAATTTGGCCTCGAGCTGAAATTATTCTTACCTTGTCACCGTTCCTAATGCCCTTTTCCTGAGCAAGGCTTTTACTTATCTCCACGAACATCTCCGGCATTAATTCTGCCAGCCAAGGTAGATTTCGAGTCATAGCACCAGACTGCCAGTGTTCAGTAAGTCGAAAAGTCGTGGCAACGATCGGGAATTTATCGGGAGTTCCCACCTTATCCATCTCACCTTTCCAGACCTTGATGGCAGGATCATTCTGAGTATTCGAAAGAAGGTTCTCAACCGGGCTTTCCAGAGGCTCGTAATGTTCGGGGAACGGCCCGTCAGCCAGTCCCATCCCGAATAGACGAGCGTGACCCTCGGGTTTCATAATGAAGGCACCCACGTTCTTCTCCGGCGGAGTAGTAGCCCCATAGTCCGGAATATCGCCCACCCAAAGGCTACCTGTCCACCGAATTACCGGATGTTCAGAATCCCAGGGATTTCCCTTGGTATCGCATGAAGCACGATTATAGATGATTCTCCGGTTCACGGGCCAACACCAGCTCCACTCTGGATAGAGGCCAATACCAGTAGGGTCAGATAATCCCCGGCGGGCTGCCATGTTTCCTTTTTCTGTGTAGCTTCCACAGTAGAGCCAATTGCCCGACGAAGTAGAACCATCATCTTTTAGCTTAGCGAAACTAGGAAGAAGTTTACCGCCAGTGAGATCGTATCCATTTATTTCCCTGGCGACTTCATGAACATCGGGTTCATCTCCATAATCCCAGGTCGAATGCAGAACTCCCTCCGAATAAGCTCCCCCCTGGTAAGCATAGAGATCACGCACCCCCTTGTAAAGTCTATCTATAATCCAAAGATCTGTTTTTGCTTGCCCCGGTGGCTGGACAGCCTGATACCGCCACTGGCTCCAGCGGCCACTGTTGGTAATACTACCTTCTTTCTCCACCGAAGAGGCAGCCGGCAGGAGGAATACCTCGGTTTTGATCTTAGCGGGGTCAGCTTCTGGACCCTTCCAGAAGGCAGCGGTCTCGGTTTCCCACAAATCGATAGCCACCAGCCAGTTCAGTTTCTCCAAAGCTCTACGTTCCATTCTGACATTTGGGCCACTCACAGCTGGATTTTGGCCTAAACAGATAAAGCCTTTTAACCTGCCGTCATACATTGCCTCGAACATAGAGATGTGAGAGTAATCTCCACTGATCTTTGGCAAATGGTCATAACAGAAGTCGTTTTCTTTGGTCGCATTCTTTCCGTAAAAGGCCTTGAGCTGACTGATCATAAACTTGGGGGTGTTCTTCCAGTAGTTGACGCTCTTAGGATCGCTCGACTGAGGAGTCCAGTGTTTCAAATAGGCCGCCAGGTCCTTGTCTTCCGCTCTCGGAGTCTTTAGGTATCCGGGAAGAATATGAAAGAGAACGCAATGATCAGTAGCTCCCTGAACATTTGATTCGCCACGCAACGCATTTACCCCACCGCCCGCTACGCCAATGTTACCTAGGAGAAGCTGAAGCATGGCGTAAGAACGAATCATCTGGCTAGCGTTGGTATGCTGAGTAGTGCCCATAGCATACATAATCGTTCCCGCCTTCCCTCTTTGGCCAGTAGCGCAATAGGTCTGGGCAACTTTGAGGTAGACCTCCTTGGGAGTTCCGGTTATCTGGCAAACAGTGTCTACATCGTAGCGAGAATAGTGTTTCTTCATGAGTTGGAAGACACAATTTGGGTCTTGGAGAGTCTTATCCTCTTTGGGTATTCCTTTCCCGTCGGTTTGATAGCGCCAGGTTGCCTTATCGTACTTTTTCTGGTTTAAGTTGTAACCCGAAAAGAGTCCATCCTTAAAACCAAACTCAGGATCGATGAGAAAAGGAGCGTTGGTGTACTCAATCACATATTCCTTGTTGTACAGTTCGTTCTCCAGGGAGTGGTTGATGATTCCACCGATGAAGGCAACGTCTGTCCCTGAGCGAAAAGGCGCATAGATATCCGCTTTGGATGAAGTTCGGGTGAAACGAGGATCGGCACTAATTAGTTTTGCTCCTCTTTCCTTAGCCTGGGTTACCCATTTGAAAGAGATGGGATGGTTCTCGGCCGCGTTGCTCCCAATGATGAGGATACAATCTGAATTCCTGATATCAATCCAGTGGTTAGTCATCGCTCCCCTACCAAAAGACTCGGCTAACGCAGCGACGGTAGAGGAATGACAGAGTCTGGCCTGATGTTCGAAAAATACGATCCCCAGAGCGCGGGCAAGCTTAACTGCTAGATAACATTCCTCATTATCAATGGCAGCACTTCCCAGCCAGCCAATAGCTTCGGTACGATTTACCGTACGGCCCTGTTTGTCTCTATTTTCAAAAGCCTCATCCCGCGTCTTCTTAATCCTCTTGGTTATCTCTTTAAGGGCCCAATCCCAGGAAACCTCCTCCCAACCGGTGGCTCCTGGGGCACGATACCTTGGATGGGTGAGACGTCTCTCGTTGATAGCTACTTGATAGAGGGCCCCACCTTTACTACAGAGCGACCCCTCGTTGATAGGATGATCAGGGTCTCCCTCAATGTTAATAACCTCACCGTTCCTGACCGAGACAATTTGGCCACAACCCACAGCACAGTAAGGGCAGATGGTAGTCACCTGCTTGGCATAGCGAATCCGGGAGCGAAAAGTCTCTGCTTTCGCTCTAACTGACCCTAGACTAAACAAACCAGTCAAGGCAAGGCCTGTGCTCACTCCCGAGACTTTCAAGAAGTCCCTTCTGGTCATCTTCATTTTTTAGCTTACCCTCCTTTCCCTCAGTTTACGGGGCTCCTTCCGGTAGCTCCCGAAGCTCTCTGTAAGTAAATACGGGTCCGTCCTTACAAACATATTTACTGGCAATATTACACCTTCCACACTTACCAATTCCGCAGCTCATCCGGCGCTCCAGAGAAGTAACGATTCTCTCTGGAGTAAAGCCTAAGTCTAGTAGTGGTAGCATGGTGTACTTTAACATGATGGGAGGACCACACACCAGGACAATGCCATTTTCAGAACTCGGCGCCACCTCCTTTAGCACGTTTGGTACCAATCCAACTTGACCTTTCCAGTTTTCATCTCCCTTGTCCACTGTGATGTGTATGGTGATGTCGTCTCTTTCCTCCCACTGCTTCAATTCTGATTTATAAATAAGTTCACCGGGACTACGAGCACCATAGAGTACAGTGATATCTTTAAATCGGGATCTGTTCTTCTCATGAAGTAGGTATCTGATAGTTGACCTCAGGGTGGTGACCGCAAATCCTCCCCCCACAATAAGAATACTTTTGTCTTCCATAGTCTCTAAAGGATAAAAATTACCATAGGGCCCCCTTACTCCTATCCGACTTCCCTCCTCCAAGCTGTGAAGGGCAGTGGTTACCACTCCGGTGGGATATCGCTTCACCGTAAATTGTAGGTACTCATAGTCAAGAGGGGAGGAGGTAATTCCAATAGGAATTTCCCCTGCTCCCAGAACAGAAAGCATGGCAAATTGGCCACAGGTAAAATGAAATTTCTCCCGGTCTTCCTCGTTTAAGAAGACCAACTCAAACGTCTTAATGTCCTTAGCTTCGTTCTCGATGATGATTTTTCTTATGGTGACCGGCTTAGGACGGTAAAGGTTGTTCATTTTCTATTTCCCCGATAATCTCTCTTATATCTATATTCACCGGGCAATTTTGAATGCAGCGGCCACACCCGACGCAGGCTGTCTCTCCAAAATTCTTTACAAAGTAGTTGAACTTGTGCATCACCCTCTGCCTCATCCTTTCCCGGTTTGAAATCCTGGGATTATGTCCTGAGGCTTCGAGGGTAAAGGCCGGGAACATGCAGGAATCCCAACTCCGAACCCGCTGTTCTCGAGAATTCACCCTTTCATCGAGAAGAGCAAAGCAGTGACAGGTGGAGCAAAGATAGGTGCAAATGGCACAGCCCAAGCATCTTGAGTGAACCCGATCCCAGAAAGGCGAATCAAAGATCTTGTCTAATTTCTCTTCTAATCCTTCTATCACTACCTTTGACTTAATCTTTTCCTCAGCCTGTTTTTTAATTTTAGCTAATCTTTCCCGGTCGGTCTCTTGAACATCCTTGAACGGTCCATCCTTCCCCACCAAACCTTTTCCGGCCGGAGTTACAGCCTCAACCCAATATTTGTCATCTCCCAAGTCTACCATCAGCAAATCCAAGCAGGTTTTCTCAAAGGGACCACCTTTCATAGAGGTACAAAAACAGCTGGTCTGGGGATGAGTGCAGGCCATACCCAAGAGGAGAGTTCCTTTTCGCCTCCCAACATAATAGGGGTCCCGGTAATCTTCACTGTCGAAGACTTTATCAAGCAGAGCCAAACTCTTAGCATCACAGGGTCGGATAGCAAAGATAATTCTGGGTTTCTCCAGAATACTGTCCGCTTCCTTTTCTAGTTCACCTTTTCGGAAGGAAAACAATACCTCGCTCTGAGGAAAGAATAGATCCTTGGGCGTTTTCTTAGTATTAAAAAAATCAAAATGGATTTCCTTGGCCGTCTGCATCGCATGAAACAAGACCAACCCATCCTTTTTGGCTGGTGTCCATATTTCATATTCTTTACGCAGACCCTCCAACCATATACCCAACTGAGGTTTTCTGATTATCTTTTCTTTCAATTTATCACCTTTGGCAAATTTTGAAGTTTATCCCTGCCCCCTACTACCTGCAGTCTATTTTATGAACTCCTGGGGATCGTCAATTTTGAAGGTCGCCATTGGGGGCAGCTCTTCTAAATTGGTCCCCGCTTCATATCCGTAGAGTTCCCTCACATCTTTCTCAGTCTTCTTCTTAAGTATCCTCAGTTCAACATTCATGGGGCAAACCCGGCTGCAGGCTCCGCAATCAACGCAACGTCCGGCGGTATGCAACGTTCGGGTTATATGGAATATGAGCGTATCTGAGAGATGAGGAGTCCTGCCAAACCAAGTAGGCAGACTCTGGTCCACAAAACATTGCGGACAATAGCAGGCTGGACACACATTCCGGCAGGCATAGCATCTAATGCATCTACTGGTTTCACCATTGAAATAGGCCCATCTCTCATTGTCTTGCTTGGAGGTAAACTCCTCGACATCAGAATACTCATCGATTTGTGGCTCGGAAATCTCCTTCCCCATCAAAGTATCATATAGAACCGGATTTCTATGCCTACAGCTTCGGCATGATGCATGCAGAAGTTTATCCTGGTCCAAGGTTTCTTCAAATCCTTCCGCTTTCAGAAGAATCTGGCTATCGCTCTCCACACCTTCCAAAAGCTCCCTGCCGTCCAGGATGTCTTCAATTTTCTTTTTGTCAATTATTCCTGGACAAGGAACACCAATAATAAAGATATCTTCCCTCTTAACCTGAGATTCCTTGATCAGCCCAACGATTGACCGACTATCACACCCTTTAGCTACGATTCCCACCTTTTCTTTCACCGTCTTTAGATAGAAAGAAAGGTTATTCTCACATCGGGAATTCCAGACCAGTTTTTTAGTCTCCTCCGGTTCTCTGATGAAAGTTGGTCTGGTGCGAAGAGGTAAGGTTCCCTTTTCATAACCGATGATTAAGTCTACTTTCTTGTCGATCAGCAGTTTTTCTGCCACTTCTCTTAACCGTTTCTCATTTTCTGGCATCTTAAATCTCTTTCACAAATTTTTTGTTTGGACCAAGGGTCTTTATCTCTTGGGTAATCTCTTTTATCACCTGAGAAAACCTTTCCCCTTCTGCGGCCGATATCCAGCTAAATTGAACTCTTCCCTTTTCAATACCCACAAATTCTAAGATTCTCTTAAGGATGGCAAACCTTCTCCTGGCAACCAAATTACCACTAATATAATGACAATCTCCCGGATGACATCCGGAGACTAGTACCCCATCCACCCCTTGCTGAAGACTCTTGATAATAAAATAGGGATTAACCCTTCCTGAGCAGGGGACCCGGATAACTCGAACATTTGGGGGATACTGCAGTCTACTAATTCCAGCCAGATCAGCCCCGGCGTAGCTACACCAGTTACAGAGAAAAGCTATAATTCGGGGTTTCCATTCCGACTTCTCGGTAGCCACTATCTGATCTTCTTTCATCTTCTAAACACCTCTCATCAAATTTTCCGGTATCTTGTTAAAATGAATTTATAGCTAAGAAGATTTGATCATCGGTAAATCCTCTCAGATCAAGAGCGCTTGATCTACAGTTAGCCACACAAGCACCACATCCTTTACACATGGCTTCAGTAACTACAGCCGCCCTTATTCCTCTTTTCTCATCGACTGTTTTCACCTCTATTGCCTTATACGCACACAGAGATTCACACATCCCACAAGCACTACATCTACTGATATTAACCGTAGCCACTGTTCCTTCTGCTTCAATTTCATCCTGGCTGAGAATTATCGAGGCTCTGGATGCCGCCGCATTTGCCTGAGTAATGCTCTCATCCAAAAACTTGGGGTTATGGGCCAATCCACAGACAAAGATTCCCTCAGTGGCAAATTCCACCGGCCGCAGCTTCACATGAGCTTCCAGGAAAAACCCATCGTCATTTAAGGGTACTTTTAGCATCTGGGCCAAAGACTTATTTTCCTGGTGGGGAACAGTAGCCACACCCAGCACCACCAGGTCTGGCTGGAGGATAAGCTTCTCTCCCAGAACCTCATCGTTTACTGAGACTCTGAGGCTACCTCTATCTTCTAGCACCTGCGGTTTTTCATGCTCGTTATAACGGATGAAAATTACCCCCTTCTCTCTGGCATTCCGATAATAATCCTCCTTAAACCCATAGGTCCTCATATCTCGATAAAGAACAAATACCTGAGCCTCTGGATTTATCTCCTTGATTTTCAAAGCGTTCTTGATACTCTCACTACAGCAGACCCGACTGCAATAGGGTCGATTATCTTCTCTTGAACCTACGCACTGAATCATCACCACACATTTGAGATTACCAATTTCAGAGTCCTTATGGGCAAGTCTTTCTTCCAGTTCCATCTGGGTTAAAACGTTCTTGTTCTTTCCGTTGAGATATTCGTCGGTCTTGAGTTCCTCCCCTCCTGTAGCTACAATAATAATCCCGTGTTCTAGTTCTTCCCCTGAGGTGAGGGTAGTCTTAAAATTCCCAATATAACCGGATATCTCCTTTGGCTCAGTATTAGTAAATACTCGAATTAATTGATTATTACTTATCTCGTTTATCATATTCTTTAGGAATTCTTGAGTATCTTTCCCCTCCAGGGTGTAGTGAATCTCATTCATAAGTCCACCTAACTCTTTTTCCTTTTCTACCAGATATACCTCAAAACCCTGCCGGGCAAGGGATAAAGCTGCAGTCATACCAGAAATTCCTCCCCCTATAACCAGACCTCGGGGAATCACGCTCAAACGTAGCCTCTGCAAAGGCTCAAGTCTGGCAGCCTTGGCTACTGCCATCCTTACCAGATCCTTCGCTTTCTCCGTAGCGGCCTCTGGTTCATGCATGTGTACCCAGGAACACTGGTCACGAATATTGGCCATTTCAAAGAGATATCTATTAAGTCCGGCTTCCCGTATTGTTTCCTGAAAAAGAGGTTCGTGAGTGCGTGGAGAACAAGAGGCGACTAATACTCGATTGAGGTTATATTCTTTGATCTTTTCTTTGATTATCTCCTGGGTATCCTGGGAGCAGGTATAGAGGTTGTGCATAGAGTAAACAACATGGGGAAGAGTTTGAGCATACTTAACCACTGCGGGTACGTCCACTACCCCACCGATATTTATTCCACAGTGACAGATAAAGGCTCCTATCCGGGGAGGTTGACCTCTCACATCGATTTCTGGAGGATATTCCTTCCTGGTAACCAAGCTCCCTCTTGCCGAAGCTAAATCTCCCTGAGCAAAGGAAGCAGCGCCGCTTGCTTGAATAACGGTCTCCGGAATATCCTTGGGCCCTTGGAATGCCCCACAGACATATACCCCAGCCCTACTTGTTTTCACGGGAGAGAAAGCATCGGTTTGGCAGAATCCGTATTTATTTAGTTCTAAACCCAGTCTTCTTCCAAGTTGCTGGATCTTCTCCGAAGGGCTAAGTCCCACCGACAACACCACCAGATCAAATTCTTCTTGCACAACTTCTCTTTCATTTTTAATGTATTTTATTTTCAAATTCTTCGTTTGTTGCATCTGTTTCACACTGGAAACCATACTTCTGATATATCTAATTCCGTATTCCTTCTGGGCTCTTTCATAGTATTTGTCAAAATCCTTACCAAAGGCCCTCATGTCCATGAAGAATATAGTAGGCTCAATTTCCTTCTCATGTTCCCTGGCGATAATTGCCTCCTTGGTAGCATACATACAGCATACCGAAGAACAGTAGCCTTTGTTGCAAGAGGAATCTCTCGAGCCCACACATTGAATAAAGGCAATCTTTCTGGGATGTCTTTGGTCGCTGGGGCGAAGTACCTTTCCTTTATAAGGGCCGGAGGCGCTCAGGATCCGTTCAAATTCGATACTGGTAACCACGTTGGGATACACTCCGTATCCGAACTCACCCTTCAGTCGGGCGTCAAATTCTTCGAGTCCAGGAGCAAGGATCACCGCCCCCACGTCAAGGTTCAACACTTGCTCTTTCTGGTTGAAATCTATGGCATCAGCCTCACAAAACTCCTTACAGACCTCGCACTTCTCAGTAAGAAAGTGGATGCAATTCTCTTGGTCAATAACTGCCTTGTTGGGAATAGCCTGCGGAAAAGGTATGTGAATGACCGAGCGCTGGCTTAGATTCTCATCAAATTCAGAAGTGAGGGGTCTTATCTCTTTTTTACAGATTTCTTCAGGCTTAATTCCTTCTGCGGGACAGACAAACTCGCAACTTCCACATCCCAGGCAAATTTGAGAGCGCTCTGCGAAAGGAGGAACAACCTCCCGAGCAATCCCCCG
The DNA here is from genome assembly GCA_964543295.1 of uncultured Clostridia bacterium. Classification (GTDB taxonomy): domain Bacteria; phylum Aerophobota; class Aerophobia; order Aerophobales; family AE-B3A; genus AE-B3B. The sequence continues at coordinate 20,290 of CAZIXA010000024.1, forward strand.
GTTGGCAAAGCCAATAGTACTTCTACCCATTCTCTCTTCACACATTCGGACACATAAGCCGCAGAGAAGACAGTCCTCGTCCCTTTTAGGGAACCGGGGTTCCTTGATTCCCAGCTCATCAGCCAATTCTCGGATTTTTTTTGAATTTGGGCAGCGCGCCAACAATAATTCCACCATTATCTTCCTAGTTCTTATGACCCTCTCAGAATCGGTGTGAACTACCATTCCTGGCTGGACCGGGTATTGACAGGAAGCCTGAAGCTCGGAACTACCGTTCCTAGCTATCTCTACCAAACAAATGCGGCAGGCTCCATACGGACTCAAGGCTTTGTGGTAACAGAGTGTAGGTATTTTGATCCCGGCAGTCTCGGCCGCTTGAAGGATAGTCGTCCCTTCCTCCGCGCTCAGGCGCTCACCATTAATGGTTAGGTCTATCATTCTTCTTGTCCTTTATCTTGTTTGTCTTTGTTAGGTTCGTTCGATCCTCGGTTCACTCAATTACTACGGCCTTGAATTTACACACTTCAAAACAAACCCCACATTTGATGCATTTATCCTCGTTCAGGGCGACTGGTTCTTTCCTTTCCCCGGTGATAGCCTCACTGGGGCAATTCTTAACACAGACAAGACATCCGGTACATTTTTCGCTGTCCACTAAATATCGGATTAATTCCCGACACACCCCTGCGGGACACTTGCGGTCTCTGATGTGAGACTGGTATTCATCTCGAAAATAGCGAATGGTACTTAGGACGGGGTTAGCTGCGGTTCCTCCCAAAGCACACATGGAGCCATTCATGATCGCGGTCCCCAATTCTTCAAGTACCTCCACATCACCTGCTTTCCCTTTACCCTCACAGATTCCGGTTAAGATCTGATACATCGACTCCAGGCCCTCCCGGCAGGAAGTGCACTTACCACAAGACTCACCCCTGAGAAAGTCAACAAAATAACGGGCCACATCTACCATACAGGTATCCTCATCCATAACAATCATTCCGCCCGAACCCATAATGGAACCAGCTTCGGTTAGTCTTTCGTAGTCTATCGGTAAATCTAGGAGTTTCTCAGGAATACATCCTCCCGAGGGTCCTCCCGTCTGCACTGCCTTGAATTTCTTGTCTTCCAGAATGCCACCGCCGATATCATAGATAATCTTACGCAGGGGTATACCCATCGGGACTTCTATCAGTCCGGTGTTTTTCACCTTTCCTACGAGGGAAAATACCTTGGTTCCTTTGCTGGTATCGGTTCCGAGCTGCGAATACCATTCGGCTCCCCGGTTAATTATCTCGGGGACGTTGGCCCAGGTCTCCACATTATTGATGTTGGTAGGCTTACCCCAAACTCCGGATTGGGCAGGAAATGGGGGTCTAATTCGGGGCTCGGGTGACCTCCCTTCCAAAGAAGCGATTAGAGAGGTTTCCTCGCCACAGACGAATGCTCCTGCGCCTCGATGCACACTGACTTCAAAGTTAAATCCAGTTCCAAGTATATCTTCACCCAGTAAACCGTATTCTCTGGCCTGTTTGATGGCTTTTCTCATCCTTTGCACGGCGATAGGGTACTCACTCCTTATGTATATGTAACCGTGATGGACTCCAATAGCCCTGGCTCCAATGGTCATACCCTCTAAAACTGAGTGAGGATCAGATTCAACGATACTGCGGTCCATAAAAGCACCGGGGTCACCTTCGTCAGCATTACAGATAATATACTTCTCTTCTCCTTTGGCTTTAGCAGTAAATTCCCATTTCTGTCCGGTAGGAAAGCCAGCCCCTCCTCTTCCCCTCAAACCAGAATCCTTGATCTCCTTTATTATCTGTTCCGGACTCATTGAAGTAAGGGCTTTGGCTAGGGCGCTGTATCCACCCCGGGCGATATATTCCTCTATTTCTTCAGGATCTATTAATCCCCGGTTTCTGAGGGCAATCAGTCGCTGTTCTCTGAAAAACCCAATGTCGCTCATCTTCGGCACTGGGGTCTTTTTTTCAGGAGGAACATACATCAGTTCCTTCACGGGTCTACCTTTTAGGAAGTGTTGCTCCACTAGCCGAGGCACATCTTTCTCGGTAAGTACCTGATAGAATATTTCATCTGGGTGAACTGCCATAATCGGTCCCTGGGCACATAGTCCGTTACATCCGGTCATTACAACTCGAATCTCTTTGTCGAGCGTGTGCTTCCTTATCTCATTTTCTAGAGCTTCCTTTATCCTCAGGGATCCATTGGAAACACAGCCGGTCCCTCCACATAGCATAAGCTGCATTCTACATTCACTCATTTGGGCTTCCTTCCTCAAACACTTGAAATATTTACTCGGTAACTTCGAACCACGGGATTCGAATACTTAAGCTAGTTGTTCGTTACCCATAGCCAGAGCATACTTGGTAACGACGTTGCCCCCCATAACGTGCTCCGTAAATATTTCCCGAGCCTTCTTCTCAGTCAAGTCAACATACTTGACCGGGGCCTGCTCCCTCAATTCGACAGTCATCATGGGCTCACGACTGCAGAGCCCAGCACAACCGGAACTGGCAATGATTACATCTTTCGCTCTCTTTTCTTTAATTAGGGTCAAAATAGCGTCCTGTATCTTGTTAGCACCGGCGGCAATACCACAAGTTCCCATATGAATAGTGACTCTAGCTCGACCGGCACCTTCCCGTAATTCAAGTGTTTTTCTCACTTTTTCCCTGATTTGTTCAAGGTTTTCAGGTTTTAACTTTGTCATGTGCTCCGTCCCTGTATTTGCCTACGGTCTTTTGAGCCTTTACCTGGTTCATCTTCCCGTAGAAATCCTCCCCAACAATGACTACCGGGGCTAATCCACAGACGCCGAGGCAGCGCACCACTTCTAAAGTGAAATTCAAGTCAGGGGTCGTCTGGCCAGCTTTAATCCCTAAGTCTCGCTCCAGTGCATCCATTATTTTCCGACCGCCTCTGACATGGCAAGCGGTACCGAGACAGACGCTGATTACGTACCGGCCCCGCGGTGTCAGACTAAAGCCCTTGTAAAAGGTAACAATGTTGTATATTTGACTTAGAGGGATATCCAGTTCAGAGGAAACATATTTTAGGATATTCTCGGGCAGATACCGGTATTCGATGTTGATGTCCTGCAAAAGGGGCACTAAGGTTCCCCTGCCATCTTTGTTGTTCGTCATCAGTTTAGCAATCTTCTCCAGATCCTGCTCTTCCAACTCAGGTTTGATTACTTCTTGCTCCTCAGGCTTGTTTCTCACTGGACAATTGTTCCAGCAGCTACCACAACCAGTGCATTTGGATTCATCAACGAACCGGGGATTTTTCTTGACTCGTACCTTAAACATGCCTGGTTCACCTTCAATCTTATCCACGTCGGCCATGGTAATAATTTCGATATTCTGGTGCCTTCCGGCATCTACCAACTTGGGAGCCAGGATACACATGGAACAATCGTTAGTGGGGAAGGTCTTGTCTAGTTGGGCCATGGTTCCCCCAATAGCAGGACGCTCATCCAGAAGATATACCTTATATCCCGATCCAGCCAGATCAAGAGCAGCCTGAACGCCTCCTATCCCTCCTCCAATGACCAGTACCGATCCTATTTTTCTTTTGTTCATGGTAGACAAATTACTCATTCTCCTTTCATCAGATTAAGGGAGCCAAGTAACGGCAAAGGGTCGGTTATGTGCCGGTCAAACCAAGTCTTTCCGTCAATTCCCAAAGCCAGTCCCAGAAGCTCGGTAAAATAGAAGATCGGCAGACCATCTTCACCATAGCGCATATCTAGATTCGCTTGACAGAGCGGACAGGCGGTAATTATGGCTTGGGCTCCTGCTTCTTTGCCCTCATCAACAATCACTTCAGCAAGTTTTTTCACGATATCGACTCTGGTTAAAGACAAACTTGCCCCACAACACTCAGTCTTATCGGACCAGGAGAGGCACTCTGCCCCAATAGCTTCTACTAGGTTATCCATGGCCTGGGGTTGCTCTTCATTATCAAATTGAGTAACTTCGTGGGGCCGGACAATTACACATCCATAGTAAGGAACCAACCTCAGACCTTTCAAGGGATTACTGACTTTTTTTCTGATGGTATTCAAACCAACAACGTTACAAATGACATCGAGGAGATGCCTGATTTTGAAACCACCCTTATAAGAAGTACCCATTATCTCCTCCATCTTCTTGTTCAGTTCTGCATTCTTTTTCAGGACAATATCCGTCTTTTTGAATCGGGCGAAACAGGCAGCACAGGAAACAACTAGATCCAATCCTTGCTTTTCTGCCAGGATCAGGTTTCGGGCTGCCAGAGCATGACCGAGAAGGTAACTGGTGCTGTGACCAGAACTCGCTCCACAACAGTTCCAGTCCGGGATCTCAATCAGTTCAAGCCCCAACCGCTGACATGCAGCGCGGGTAGACAAACCATATTCTTTGGCGGTACCATCAAGTGAACAGCCGGGAAAATAGGATAATTTCAAATTTTACTCCTTTTACTCTCGCCAAGGGCCCTGAAAGTGGCATCCAATTCCTGAATATTTTCTATGCGGGTAGGCAAGAGATTTATTTTACCCTTATTAAACATCTTCATTCCCAGACCCATGTCCTCAAATAAATTTAACGTCAACACTTTTAAGGAAGCCAAGAGAGATAACTCGTGAAGACGTCCGTATTCCCGGATGCAATTGAGAAAAACTCGGTGAAATATCTGGATACTAGCTTGTTCACTCTTGATGCCATTTCTAATAGCTATCTCTTTGAGAGTATCCATTATGGTTGGTAGGTCTATTTCATTAGGACATCTGGTGGTGCAAGTTTCACAGGAAGCACAGAGCCAAATAGTGGAACTGGAAAGAACTCTTTCCTTTAGTCCAAGTTGAACCATCCTGATGATTTGATTAGGCGTCCAGTCCGTGGCAAAGCTAATAGGACAACCAGCGGAACACTTCAGACAATGATAACACTGGCGTAATTCCTTGCCACTTTTTTGTTGCACCAGTTCAGCAAATCCAGGGTCAACTGTCTCAGTCTTGCTGGTTTTAGTGATAGTGATCACTTTCACTTGCCTTGCCCTCCTCGTTGTTCGTGGCTTTCCTCTCCTCGAAGGCTTCAGTTCTAACCGCTGCTACGTTAGTCAGAAAATATGAGAGACATTCTAGCTCTCTCGATAGATCGGCGGTGCGCAATTCCTTACCTTCGGGGATGACAATTCTGGTCGGAGCGAAGTTCAAGATGGCTCTTATACCACTAAGGACAAGCATATCAGCAACCTCTTGTGCTGCCTCAGCCGGTACTGCAATAATTCCTATTTGTATGTCTTGTTCCTTAACTTGCTCCCGCATTTCAGATATGTCCCGCAGAATTATATCTTGCCATTTCTTTCCAATCTTGCGTAGATCATTATCAAAAACGGCCACGATCTTAAATCCACACTCTCTGAATCCCGGATAGGCAAGCAACGCCGAACCTAGATTTCCTACACCCACTAAACCCACATTCCACGTCCGATCGATCCCTAAAATTTGAGAAATGGCTTCTTTTAGCTCCTTGACGTAATAACCTGTTCCCACCTTACCAAACTCGCCAAAGCAGGATAGATCCTTCCGAATCTGAGCTGCACTATAATCCGCTCTTTCTCCCAGTTTATCCGAAGAAACGACGTCCACTCCCTCTCCGTCCAGCTCATTGAGTACTCGGTTATAAGTACACAATCGAGTCACGGCTACTTTAGCAATTTTCTTCTTCCAGCCCATGTGGGTAGCCTCTTTTTGCGGAAATTGACAGGGAGTCCGTGAAAATCGTCACAGGCTTCGACAAAAAAACTTAGTTAGCTTCCCGCGTAGAAACTTTCTCTAACCGTCCGAAGCTCAGCAAGATTGTTAGCATAAAGAACATGATAAGCATCAATTGCTTCCTCTATCATTCCCTGGTGATAATAATTAATCCCCGCGCCACAGTGGATCTCACTACAGTTTAGTGTCTTATACATAAGAGTTTCCTGCAGCTACTGTCAATCTTGCTTAGCCGTCACCTACTAAGTCGGCTAGTTTCTGAGAGAAGGGAATTTTTTCATCGTCTAGCCTTCTTAATCCTCCTCAGGGAAATTGACAAACGCTGAAGTGTAGCCTACAGAGCTCCGGATCTCGATATCTACTTATCCTTGAGGACACTGGTTTGTGCACGTGACTACTCTCACAAATCACTAGTTTTGGTCACTTATGTCTATCGGGCTTAAGGGAACTATGGCGATTATATTAATTAAGTTAATCATTTTACTTCCATAATTACAAAAAAAAATTTTTTGTCAAGGGTTTATAAAAATTATACAAAATCATAGGGTGCAATCTTCGGACTTTCCTTTTTTTTTTGTTCCTCAACCATATCCTGTAGAGTTATTGATTCCAAGATGTTATCTATAGCCTCCTTCACCTTTGCCCATATATCTCGGGTTACACAGAGGTTAGCCCGGTGGCAAACCCGGGGATCATCCACGCAATCCACCGGTGCCATGGAGCCCTCCATAATCTCCATTATTTCGCTTAACCTTATTTCTGAAGGAGGCTTGGCCAAGAGGTACCCACCACGAGCACCACGGATACTTCGCACCAGCCCGCGCTTGCGAAGGGCGGACACTAAATGCTCTAAATATTTTTCAGACACTTCCTGCCTTCTCGCTATATCCTTTAATAAAATGGGATCGTTGGCAAAGTTGAGGGCCAAGTCAAGCATCGCCCTGGCTCCATAGCAGCCTTTGGTAGAAAATCTCATTTTCTAACTCCTTTATTAATCCTATCAAAACTGTACATATTATAAAAGAAATGAATCAGATGTCAACCTCGGCAAATGAATTAAGTGAATGAGGGATGCCTCAGGGTGGGGGTTTTTTACTCCCCTTACACAATGAATAACTTTGATTTTGACTAAATCTACCGCGAAGAAAAGATAAAAGTGAGTAAGATGGTTGAGCAAAA
>CAZIXA010000025.1:0-27055 GCA_964543295.1 uncultured Clostridia bacterium
GAGGTTTACTTCATAACAATTCAGAGAAATTATTGAAATTCCTATGCCTTAAAATGTCTTGCCGTGGATCTCACCTCCGGCTCTTTTTTCTAGCTTTCTTACTAATTCGCTTCCTTCAATGGTGTGTATAATATGATACCAATTCTGAGATTTGTCAATCCTCTTCCGGTAAAAATTTCGTAAGTATTCAGTGAACCCCGTCATTTTTGGTAGTCGCCGGTAGCCGCAGGCTTCAGCCTGCGTAAAACCTTAGCCTGCGCACCCTAAAAGGTGCGGCTACCCTGAAAATTCAATGTGATTCCGCGTTTACTGAGCATTTACGAAATTTCCTCGGACACTTGACCAGAAAAATAAATGTGCTATATTAATATTAAGAGAAAAAACGCTAGAAATAAAAGGCTGGAGGGGAGGTGAGAAAATAGATAGGCTAGTCTAGCTTGGGATAAAAGAAAGATTTCCCAAAAGAGTTCACTATAATCCTTGAGCAAATTCTTGAAAGCAGGGATTATAGAGAAATTAAGGAGGAGGCAATGGTTATAAAAAGAAATAAGGTTGCGGCAGTATTGGGGGTAGCTCTTCTCGTGGGATTGGGTATTGCTTGGACAATAAGCTCGGTTGCACTAGCTGGAGTAGTTGGTGTAGATCCTCAAAAATCTGCCAAAGATATGTATTTCCGTCTGGTTACCCACGGGGGAGATGATCCCTTCTGGGCTGTGGTGCACAAAGGGATGCTCGACGCAGCGAAAGAACTAGGTTGTAAGGCTGATATTGACCTATGTGGAGGAGATCTTGCCTTGCAGCAAAAAAGATTCAGAGAAGCGGTGGCCATGGGACCCGATGGCATAGCTCTGGTCATAAATGACGACACAGCCTGGGATAAGCCTGTGAAAGATGCGCTCGCGGTAGGGGTCAACGTGATCGGTATGAACAACGATGACACCAAAGGAGCGGCGGGCAATGCTCGGCTCTGTTATATAGGTCAAAGCGAGAGGCGTGCAGGCTACATGATAGCTAGAAGGTGTTTCCAGAAGGCAAAGGACCTTGGATGGGATTTGAGCAAAGCGCATGTGGCTATGCCGGTCGAGGTGCCGGGAGCGATGTATGGAGTGGTAAGATCACAGGGTATTCAGGATGCCATGAAAGAATACGGTATTACCTCTTCCGAGATAATGGATGCCGGTGGTTTAGAAATGACCACGGTGGAGTCACGAGAGACCTCCTATCTCTTAGCACACCCTGAAACCACATTCATGTTCGGTCTCGGCGGTATCTGCACCGATAGGCTCACAGATTCGCTGAAGGCTGCCGGCAAAAAACCAGGTGAAATCCTAGCCGGTGGATTCGATTGCGCTCCGGGTACTCTCACCGGACTTGACGAGGGATACGTGGAGGCGACCATCGATCAGCAACAGTACCTGCAAGGATACTTCGCTGTCTATACGCTCTATCTCATGAAGAAATACGGCTTTGCCCCTCAGATAGACACCGGAGGTTACCTGGTAGATAAAGACACCATTGGACTTATCAAAGAACTGTCACCGAAGATGATAAGATAAAACAGCCCTGGCAAAACCCTAAAGGTATATCAAAATGCAAAATCCTCTTCCCAATGCTTCTGGAAGATTTTGTTCTGGAAAACATAACTACCCAGAAGCAGCGGGAAGAGTGCAGTATTTCTATTTTTCTTACTTTTTGTCTTTAAGACACTTCTGAAGACCATGGTGAGAAACGGAAAGGGTAAACAAAGGCTCTCAAGCGGTCATAGCTGTGTTATCAAGAAAATTATCAAAATTTTTTTCTTATCGGGCGGCTGATACTCTTGTTGTCTTCATTGGTTTAGCCCTAATTTTTACTTTTTTTACTCCCCACCGCCTTTTTATTGACCCGAGAAACGTCAAAGCTCTAGGGAAACTCACCCCTGATCTAGGAATTGTTGCTTTGGGCGTTGGGATGTTGATGATCTGTGGGGAATTCGATCTTTCGGTGGGTGCAGTGCTGCCATTTTGTTCATACATTTTTGTGTTGTTGTCACGAGCAGGCATGAATTTGGTTTTCAGTCTGGGTATAGCCATGGGGGTGGGAGCTCTTCTTGGCCTCTTAAACGGCCTTATTACTGTGAAGGGGCGTATCCCTTCCTTCATAGCTACACTGGGGACAATGATGTTCTGGAGGGGGGTATTGTACGTTCATTCCCGCATGTGGCCAATAGGTATAAGAGCTTACCTTCCGGCGGGATCATCTTTCGAGTATGTTCTGACAGGTGAGATCGGGGGGGTCCTTCCCGTGCAGGTGGTTTGGTTCGTAGTGTTTGGACTGATTCTGGGGGTGGTGCTTCATTTCCATAAATTTGGTAATTGGGTCTACGCTACCGGGGACAACAAAGAAGCAGCCAGGGCTATGGGCATAAACACCGACCGGGTAAAGATGATTTGCTTTATGATTGTAGGGATCTTATGTGCCTTTGTTGGGGTGATGCAGCTCCTTCGACTGGGGTCATTTGCCTGCACGCAGGGACTGGGATTTGAGCTCAAGGCAATCGCTGCTTCCGTGGTGGGAGGAACCTTCCTTATGGGAGGTGTAGGAAGTATAGCAGGCATTTTTTTGGGAGCACTTACCATCCAAATCCTGGAGAATGGGCTCATCTTAATGAGGGTCCCCGTATTCGGGATTACCGCATTTATAGGTCTAGCTATAATTTTGTTTGTGGTCTTGAATACCTATATGAGAAGAAGGATGATAAGGTAAATGGGCTGCGTCGATCGAGTGGTTGTTTGAGATTTTTGGGTAGGTCAGGTTGAAAACAAGAAAAAAAGGAGTTTTGAACAATGACGTCTTCCTCTGCAGGCGGGAAAGAGGAAAAAAGCCTGGTTAAGATGGCAGGTGTCCACAAGTGGTTCGGAAAAGTTCATGCCCTAAAAGGAGTCGATTTTGAGGTCAGGCACTCTGAGATCGTGGGTTTAGTGGGTGACAACGGTGCGGGTAAATCAACGTTAATAAAGGTCCTCTCTGGATACCATCTGGCAGATAAAGGAGAAATAAGTTTTGAGGGGAAAAGAGTGAATATTAGTTCCTCCCTCCATGCTAGAAAATTAGGCATCGAAACTGTCTACCAGGAGCAGGCCTTAGCACCTAATATGAGCATATCAAGAAACATCTTCATGGGAAGGGAGTTAGTTAGATCGTTAGGATTTATGGATAAGAAGGCCATGGATAGAGGAAGTATGGAGGCCTTGAAAAGCATCGGATTGCATCTTAGGTCGCCCGATGCACTCATCGCTATGTTATCAGGAGGAGAGAGGCAAGGAGTGGCCATAGCCAGAGTCCTGCATTTTAAGGCTAAGCTGGTGATATTGGATGAACCCACTATCGCCTTGTCGGTTAAAGAGGCTCAGCAAGTATTAGAATTCATAAAACAGTTAAGAAAAGAGGGAATTTCAGTCATCTTCATAACCCACAACCTCTATCATGTATTCCCCAGTGCCGATAGATTTGTCGTTTTGACCCGGGGGGAAAAGATAGCCGATGTGGAGAAAAAAGATACCTCCATAGATGAGCTTGCTGAATTGATAGTAAAGCCGCCTTCTCATAATTGAAGCCGTCTTCAAACCAAAAAGGGCAGAAAGTGAAACCTGGTTTGACCCAAGATTCAAAGGTAAGGTTTGTCAAAAATTTTTTTACCTATAGATCTTCCAGTATCTTTCTGGTATTCATTGGCTTAATATTATTCTTCGCTCTCTTTTCTCCTCACTATCGTTTCGTCAGTCATGCCAACATGGAAGTTCTTCTAGCACTGGGATCCGAATTCACTATCCTTGCTTTGGGTGTTGGTTTGTTGATGATCTCTGGGGAATTCGATCTTTCGGTTGGTTCAATACTGGTATTCTGTTCCTTCATTTTTATAAGACTATTTGAGATGGGGATGAATTTATTCTTAGCCGGAGGTATCACCCTTGGGGTAGGAGCTCTCCTGGGTTTCTTAAATGGTCTCATCACGACAAAGGCCCATATCCCTTCTTTCGTAACTACCTTGGGAACGATGATGCTCTGGAGGGGGATGACACTTATCCTGTCCCAGGGGTTCCAAAGGCCTTTTGATCGAGCAGTTTCACCGCTGCTTGGTAGCGTTTTGACCGGTAAAATCGGAGGGGTTCTCCCCGCACAGGTGGTTTGGTTTGTAGTGTTTGGACTGATCCTGGGGGCATTGCTTCATTTCCATAAATTTGGTAATTGGGTCTACGCTACCGGAGACAACAAAGAAGCGGCCAGGGCCATGGGTATAAACACCGACAGAGTAAAGACGATCTGCTTTATGATTGTAGGGATCTTATGTGCCTTTGTAGCAGTGATGCAAATTGTTCGAGTTAGCACCTTTTCTTCCCGAGCAGGAGATGGTTGGGAGCTCAAGGCAATCGCCGCTTCCGTGGTTGGGGGAATCTCCCTCATGGGAGGCATAGGAAGTATGGTGGGAGTTTTCTTGGGAGCACTTACTATCTCTGTTATAGAAAATGGACTGGTCCTATTAAGAATTCCTTATTTCTGGACCTACATAGTTTTTGGCCTGGTTATAATTTCTTCCGTAGTCTCGAGCCTCTATCTGGAGAGAAGGAAGTTGAGAGGTGGTTAAAACTTCTCTGAAAGTTTCCAAAGGAAATTTAGCGGGGAGCTAATTATGACTTCACGAGAAAGGATAAGAAGAGCCATAAACCATGAAAAGCCCGACCGTATTCCCATTGATTTGGGAAGTACTCCGGTGACTGGCATTGCCGCAAGTACCTATGCTAAATTAAGACAGGCTTTAGGATTGGCCAGATCCCCGGTTAAAGTGATCGAACCCTTTCAGATACTGGCCGAAGTTGAACTGGAAGTAATAGACAAGCTCGGGGTAGACACTATCGGCCTTCAGCTTCCGACCACTATGTTCGGATTTAAGAATGAAAATTGGAAGCCCTGGAGGTTATTTGATGGTACCGAGGTACTCGTACCAGGGCTTTTCATCACCAAGGAGGATAAGAATGGGAATCTCCTGCTTTATCCCAGGGGAGATGCCTCTGCTCCTCCCAGTGCCAAGATGCCCAAAGGAGGATACTATTTTGATGGCCTTGTTCGCCAGGAAGCCATTGATGAAAGTCGTCTGGACCCTCACGAATGGGTGAAGGATCAGTATTCTGTCTATACCGAGGAGGATTTGAGATATCTAGAAGAAACAGGCGAGAATCTTTACCGAAATACCGATCTTTCTCTGGTGGGGTCTTTTTGGCAAGGAGGATTTGGGGATATTGCTCTGGTGCCAGGGTTAAACGTTAAACACCCTAAGGGTATCCGCGATCCCCAGGAATGGATCATGGCCCATGCGCTCCATTCTCAATATATCAAGGGGATCTTTAACCTCCAGTGTGAGATAGTGGTCCAGAACCTCAAGCTTTATCGTGAAGCCGTAGGGGATAAGATCGATGTCATTGCTGTCAGTGGAACCGATTTTGGGACTCAAAATGCATCTTCCATTTCTCCTGATATGTATCGAGATATATATAAGCCTTTCCACAAGGTGGTGAATGAATGGATTCATAAGAATACCCCCTGGAAGATTTTCTACCATACCTGTGGTTCTATTGTCTCTCTTTTGGATGATCTAGTAGGGACGGGGGTAGATATCCTGAATCCGGTCCAATGTTCAGCCGCAGGGATGAACCCAACCCTGTTGAAAGAGAAATACGGAGAAAGATTAGTTTTCTGGGGTGGTGGAGTAGATACTCAGAGGACCCTTCCCTTTGGCACTGCCGAGGAGGTGCGAAGGGAAGTTACCGAACGCTGCCGAATATTTGGGAGGAAGGGAGGTTTTGTTTTCAATGCCATACACAATATCCAGCCAAAGACTCCTCCAGAAAATGTCGTTGCCATGTTCGAAGCCGTGAAAAATTTTTAGTTACTGCTGATTCTCGATTATTTTTTCACATGCATTTCATCCCAGAGGATTTCTGCAGTCCAGGCGGCTGCTTTAGCAACAACACTGGTGCACTTATCTATGTGAGCGCCAGCCTCCTCAAAAGCTTTGACCTCTTCCTCATTCCAGAAATCGAAACTTCGTCCAAAAATTTTTGTTTGGATCTCCTTACACAAACAGCCTCCATATTCAGTTACAAATCGATCAAAAACTTTCTTAGCAAGCTCAGTAGCCTTTTTGTTTGAAATATTTTCTTCGAATTCTTTTCGGGATCGCCCGTATAAATAGCTAATTGCCATAACTGCTCCAGAGAGAGCACCACAAGAGCCATTAGTACTGCTCCCTACTCCTCCAGCAAGACCGTAGGCCGCTTGGAATAGCTTATCATCCTTTATCTGGTCATCCTTTATCTGGAAGACTTCTTGAAGGGCCGCCAGGACACATTGCGAACAATAGTGTTTTTCTTTCTCATACTCAAATCCAAGCTGGTACGCTTTGTCTATCACTTCCTGCTTAGAATTCTTTTTCTCACTCAATTTTCCCTCCTATCTACCTAATCCATCGAACTATCTTTTTTCTAATTCTCCAAATTCTTGGCTACCGGGAATCACCCGAAGGTTATCTCTCAAAATGTCACCTTTGCTTGAACCTCAGGAAACATCTGGTCTCAAAGAAAGAATTTGAGGAATTGAAGCCGAAAGGAAAAGAAAATATCTTCTGCCACTTTTGCGACAACATCCACATCCAAATCTTTCATTGCCTCACCTTCGGTGCCGTTAAAGGCTAAGGGGATAGGTTCCATATTTTTTGATAGCCTTAAAATAGGCATAGATATTTTCCAGGGGAGTATCAGGTTGGATATTATGAGAAGGAGCGATAATAAATCCTCCTTCCTTTCCCGCCTGAGCTATCCTTAACTTTACTTCTTCCTTAACTTCTGCGGTATTTCCAAAAGGTAAAACCCCTTGTTCATCCACCCCTCCGAAGAAGACCAATCTATCTCCAAACTCTTTCTTAAGTTTTCCAAGATCCATATTATTAGCCTGAGGTTGGATAGGATTTAAAACGTCTAAACCTATCTCTATAAGATCGAGGATTATAGGAAGGATGGAACCACAGGAGTGATAGGCTATTTTTACTCTGGGGTTTATTCTCTTCAACTCTTCGAAAACGTACTGCATGCGTGTCTTAAATACTCTGCCCCATAGCTCTGGAGAAATCATCATCCCCTTCTGGGTTCCAAAATCATCTCCGGCCCAAATCATATCCACCCCCAATTCTACCATTTTCTTGCCACAGGTGAGCTGGTATTCTAGCACCTTATCCATGAGAGCAAAAACATAAGGTTTTTCCATAACCAAATCCATAAGGAATTTTTCCATTCCCACTAAATTCCAGGATAATTCAAAAATGGTAGTTTCCAGATCTCCCACTATAGCAAAATTTTCTTTGTAGCGCCTTATCTGTTTTTCAGCAAGATCCCATCTCCCAGGAGCTAATGGATCGGGCATTTTAAATTTATTAACTTCTTCTACAGTCTCAACGTCAGCCAAGGGTCTTTTTATTATTTCATCGTACAAACCCACTCTTTTATCTACAAAACCAAACTCTTCGATTAATTTACCATCTTCACAGCGAGTAGGAGCGTATTTAGCCCTTAGAGGCCCTACTCCCACCGCATCATTTCCTAATTCGAGGAGAATCTCTGTGTGGGATATACGGGTAGAGAGCCAGGAATCCTCAGCTTCCCAGGGTAGGTTCATCTTTTTACCCAATTTTTCTGCTATCTGGGGAGTAAGATTGGTAAATGTGGGGACTCTATCAGGTTCTTTATGATTGAGGGTGGTTAAGAATCTTTCCCTTGGGCTCATCTTTCATTTTCTCCCTCTCAACACGGTAGCAATTAAGTAGTTAACCACTGCTCCCTTTTATTTTTCAGTCATCTATCCAGGAAAGCCGGATTTCCCCAGGCTTATCCAGAGAGGGCCCCTTCAGTTAAACCTCTAACAAAGAATTTTTGCACAAAAAGGAAAATAATGATGAGAGGTAGACTCATGATGACTGTGGCGGTAGCCATCTCGTTCCAGAAAACATCAAATTCCCACAAAAAAGCCCCCAGACCAACTGCTACTGTGTGCTTTGATTGAGTTTTTAGTAAAACCAGACCAAAGGGGTACTCACTCTAGCTCAAAAGGAAAGCAAATAGAGCTGTAGTTGCCATCCCCAGCTTGTAAGTATTCACTCAACCACGTCACTGTGAGCAAGGTCCGTTGCTTGTCATTGCGAACGGAGTGAAGCAATCTCAATTAGATCGCTCGGGATAAACTTCACAATCCGAGATTGCTTCGGGACTTTGTCCCTCGCAATGACACGGCTTTACAGAGCATTTACGTATCAACTTTGATTCTTGATAACATTATAGCGGTCCTCTGGATAGTGTCAAAATGTAGATAAGCAAATTTGCTATTTGAAATGAGATTGGGAGAAACTGATAATTGAAAGACAGATAAAGGGTTACAGAGGGCAGGGTAGGATTATGCTAAAGCTTTGGGATTGAGAAGGTGAGGCGGCTTTTCTCCTTTTAGTGCAGCTATACAATTTTCTGCTACCATGATAGACATCTTATCCCGTGTTTCTCGGGTAGCGCTACCAATATGAGGGGTTAATACCACATTTCTCATACCCAAAAGTTCCCTGCTGATTCGAGGTTCATTTTCATATACATCTAAAGCTGCTCCAGCAATCTGTTTCTTTTCTAAAGCCTCAACTAATGCAGCCTCATTAATCACCTTTCCTCGGGAGGTATTTATTAAATAAGCTGTCTTCTTCATAAGATCTAATTCTCTTTCTCCTATCAAGTGAGTAGTCTCACGGGTTAAGGGAACGTGAAGACTCACAAAATCAGAATGCCGGAGTAAATAATCTAACTCAACTTTCTTAGCTCCCATTTTCTCTAATTTCTCATTTTTTACCAGATCATAATAGAGAATCTCCAGGTTGAATCCTGTAGATTTCTTAGCTACTGCTGCCCCAATTCTTCCGGCTCCGATAATCCCTAAGGTTTTACCCCCTATTTCTTTTCCTAAGAAAAATCTAGGCCCGCTCGCTTTGTATCTACCTGTTCTCACAAAACTATCCACTTCTACAACACGCCTGGCTACACAGAGCAACAAACACCAGGTCATTTCAGCCACAGCGCCGGTTAAAACTCCAGGGGTATTGGTGACTAATATTCCCCGTCGAGTAGCTGCTTCTATATCTATGTTATCATATCCTACTGCATAGTTAGTTATAACTTTTAGATTTGGCCCGGAGTCCATAACTTCACCATCTATTATATTGTCTATCCCGCAACACAGGGCCTGTTTATCGTGAAGTCTAACCATTATTTCTTCTTTACTGAGATTCATCTCTTTGGTGTTTACATCGACTTGGCAATACTTTTTCAGGATTTCTACTCCTATTTCTGGAATGTTTATGGTGACTAAAACTCGCCATCTCTTTTCCATTTTATCCTCCTATCCTCATAAATAGTATTTCCCGCTTTGCCTTAATTTCATTTCCAGATAGACGTCTTTATCCTAAGCCCCTTTTTATTCCTGATCAATTGGTTTTCACGGTTTTAGCTTCTCTCCATCTCCTATAAACTTCGATTGCCCAATCATAGTTTTCAATGGAGATATCAGGGCCAATGGAATGTGCTGCCAGTATCACTCCACCATCTTTTCCCAGTTTAACAACAGCCTGAAATCTGGACTTAACTTTTTTCTAGTTTATCGAACCATACATAAGTGTCAATATTAATCTTCTTTTGGAGTTTCCCCAAATTCTATCTAAAATCTTAAGCTTTGTCACGCAGAAAGTCCTCGTCTGCTTTCTTATCTTCAGAGTTCCTCTTTAATTCAGCATCTTGGGAAAAACCATGTGGAAATTTTTGGGAAGGTTGACACTTCATTAGAATTTTATATAATAAGGTAGACAAATGTCTACTAAGGAGGTAAAGATGAAAAGTTTTCTTACTCCACGGCAGAGGGAGGTTCTCGAGTTTTTGAAAGAGTATATATCCGAGAGGGGATATCCTCCTACCCTGAGGGAAGTTGCGCAGAACCTCGGAATAAAATGGACTAAGGGAGTAGAAAAGCACCTCCAGGCTTTGGAGAAGAAAGGATATATCAAAAGATTTCCGGGCGCAAGGAGTATTGAGATCCTGGGGTTTTCTCGAGGGCGATCTATTCCAGTAGTAGGTAGTATAGCTGGGGGAAAGCCAATTCTAGCGGAGGAAAACATTGAGAGAACCTTAACTTTGGATGAGGATCTGGCTGCCGGGGAAGGAGCTTTTTTTCTAAAAGTCGAAGGAGAGAGTATGAATCAAGCCGGAATCCTGGACGGTGATTATGTATTGATAAGGCCCCAGTTCCTCGCGGAAAAGGGAGAGATTGTGGCAGCTTTAATTGGTGATGAGGCTACGGTAAAATACTTTTTTCCAGAAAAAAATAGGGTGGTGCTAAGATCAGCCAATCCCGATTTTGAGAGCCTTGTTTTGAGTGAGGATGATGAGTTTAAAATCCTGGGCAAGGTAGCGGTGGTGCTAAGAGTTGTCCGGGGAAAGTCTTCGTTTTCGAGAATCTGAAAAATGAAGTGAGGCTAATTTAAAGATGAGCTTTTGTCATCTACATGTACATTCTAATTTTACCTTTGGCGAGGGAACCTCTAGGGTTGATGATCTTGTTTCAAAGGCTAAAAAAATGGGAATGAAAGAGCTTGCTCTCACCGATAAAGAGGGCCTCTACGGAGCGGTGAGATTCTATGAGAAAGCAAGGAAAGTCGGTATCAAACCTATCATCGGAACCGAAGTAAGGCTAGAGTCTGGTTACTCTCTCCTCCTTCTAGCCAGAAGCAAAAGGGGCTACTCTAACCTTTGCCACTTCCTTAGTGAGATGCATCTATCTTCAGATGATGAACCCAGGTTAAAAATCGACCTCTTGAGAAAGTATTCTCAGGATCTTTTTGCTCTCTCTGGACCTAAAGGAGAGCTAGCGGCCTCTATCCTTCGAGGTAGGCCTGATTTGGCTAAAAAAAAGGTGCGCCGTTATTTAGAGATATTTGGAAAAAATCATTTTTTAATCGAACTTCAAAATCATCTTCTTGCCCAGGAAAGAATCTTAAACGAGGCTCTATTTAACCTCGCCTGTCAATTGGGTCTTTTAGTGGTGGCCACCAATGATGCTCATTACCTAAACAGGGAAGATTATGAACTACACCAGGTTTTGGTAAGGAGCAGCCAAATAGTGCATCACCGAAGTATCAGGCCCACTCCCAATGAGGAATATTATCTAAAAACTGCCTTGCAGATGGCTCGCCTATTTGGTAAGTATCCAGCAGCCATAGTCAATGCTTCTGTGGTAGCGGAGGAATGCAATCTAAAACTAGATCTGGGAAGAATCGTTTCTCCGACTTTTACTCTACCTAAAGGCGAGAAGGCCCATGAATACTTGTTAAAACAGTGCTTTAAGATTTTACCCAGCGCATATCATCCTCCCAATAAAAAGGTAACCTTAACTCTGACCAGAGAGCTTGAAATAATAAGAAGAAAGGGCTTTTCTTCTTATTTTCTTTTGGTAGCGGACATTGTCTCCTTTGCTAAAAGAGAGGGGATAAGATGCTCGGCTCGAGGTTCGGCCTCCGGAAGTCTAGTAGCCTATCTTTTAGGTATTTCGGGTGTTGATCCTCTTAAACACGGTCTTCTTTTTGAAAGATTCCTCAATCCGGAAAGGCTTGATTTACCTGACATTGATCTTGACTTTGACTCTAGAAGAAGGGATGAGGTAACCGGCTATGTGCTGAAAAAATATTCCCCCAAGGCAGCGCTGGTGGCTACGGTTCCTACCTTTAGAGCACGAGGAGCTATAAGGGAAGTAGCTAGAGCCTTTGGACTGAGTTATAAAAAAATAGAGAGTCTAACCAACGCTCTTCCTTATCTTTCTGTTGATAAGATCCGCTCTGTCCTTAAGATTTTTCCCGAGCTTAAAGAAAATGAACTCAGGGAAAAACATTATGAGGAGCTTCTAGGTGTTTCGGAGAAAATGGGAGGATTTCCTCGTTATCTATCTAGCCACCTGGGAGGAGTAGTTATCTCCCAAGATTCTCTTCAAGATCTAGTACCTGTTCAAAAATCAGCCAAGGGGTTCCCTGTAGCCCAGTATGATAAGGACGATCTGGAAAAACTGGGTCTAATTAAGACCGATCTTCTTTCCTTGAGAATGCTGGGGGCCATTAGTGAGGCAGTAGAACATCTTAAGATGCGTCGCATCGATCTGAACCTGGAAAAGATTCCCCTTGATGATGAGAAGGTCTACCAGCTTCTCCGATCCACCAAGACCGTGGGATGTTTTCAGCTGGAAAGTCCAGGGATGAGACAGCTTTTGGGAAAGCTTCAGCCAACCAACTTTAGTGATATCGTTGCTAACATCTCTTTATTTCGCCCTGGACCTATGCATGCTGACATGATTACTCCTTTTCTAGAGAGAAGACATGGTAGAGAAAAAGTAAGCTTCCTTCATCCATTTTTGGAGCCAATCTTAAAAGAAACCTATGGAGTCATTATTTTTCATGAACAGGTCCTCAGGATAGCTCAAGACCTGGCCGCTTTTTCTTTAGGCCAGGCAGATCTTCTCCGAAGATCCATGACTGAGAAGATCAGCCAAGAAGAAAAGGAAAGGTTAAGAGCTGACTTTCTCTCTGGCTGCGAAAGAAAGGGGGTGGAAAAGAAAATAGCAAAAAAGGTATTTGGAAAGCTTACCTCTTTTGGGGCTTTCGGATTTTGTAAGGCTCATGCGGTGAGCTTTGCCAAGATTGCTTATCAGTCTGCCTACCTTAAGGCTTATTATCCGAGAGAGTTTTTCTTAGGGCTTCTTAATAATGAGCCCGGCCTTTATCCACCAATGATAATCTTAAATGAAGCAAAAAGATTTGGTGTTAAGGTTCTTCCCCCCGATATAAATGAGAGCCAGAGAAAATTCTCTTTAGAAGATAATGCCATAAGGGTTGGTCTTTCCTCGGTAAGAGAAATGGGACCCTCCTCATTGAAAGAGACCTTGAGCAAGAGAAGAAAAAGAAAGTTTGAGAGTCTAGAGGACTTTTACCTTCGGGTTAAGATCGAAAGACCTCTTCTGGAAAACCTTATCCTTTCGGGCTGTTTTAACTCTCTTGATGGGGAAAATGCTGATCATTTACTCAAGGTTTCCCAGATTTTCTTCCAATTATTTAAGAAGAATGGCCGTGAATCAGGAGGGGAAGTACTAAGATCTTCTCCCTTTAGTCTGGAGAAAAAAGTCGCTCTGGAAATGGACCTTCTGGATTTAACTTTTAGCTCTCATCCGCTTCTTATTTTTAGGAAAACCCTCAAGAAAATAGAAAGAGTAAAAAGTAGCCAGCTTACAACCATGGCTGAAGGCACGATAGCAAAGGTGGCAGGCATCAAGGTTATTTTGCACACTCCTCCCACCAGAAGCGGCCAGAGGGTGATTTTCCTTACCCTGGAGGATGAGGAGGGTCTCATTGATGTTACTGTGTTTCCCTCAGCTCAACAGTTTTATGCTAAAGATATCTTTGAGGCCGATTTTCTTTTAATAGAAGGCTGGGTGCAAAAACATGGCCCAGCGGTCTCGGTAATAGCCAATAAAGCTTTTGATCTAAGGAAAATGTAGCCTGAAAACCAGATTATCTTTAAAACCAGAAAGGAGGCTCTAGCCTCCGGCTACTCTCCTGCTAGAATTTGTAGGCCCTAGCTTTTACGGCTTGATAGATTCTTGATGAACTAAGAAATTATATGGTCTACCGAAGGACATTTTCTGGTCCGAAGGAGACGCAGCCGAAGCCTTGTAGGAGCTACCTTAATGAAACTTCGAGTTGAGGAAAAAGAAAAATATACTGTTTGAGGAGCAAGGCGACGAGTTTATATTTTTCCCGGCTGGTAAGTGCCGCAGGCAACGAGAAGCTGAGTAGAAAGAATAAGAAGCTACTATACAGCGACGGAAGAAATTGTCCTGAGGTATTTCTTGACCTTTTTTTGGCAAAAGGTTAACATACCATTATTAAGACTAGGAAAATCCAGGTGGACAAAATAAAAAGCTTTCTTGAATTTCTAAGAAATCATCCCCGGTACTCTCATAAAATAGCCCATGTGGAAGAGATTCCTGCTCATGAGGCTGAGTTTAGCCAATTAACAAGGCCATTTCCTCCAGCCATCAATCATTATCTTCGAGCTCAGAGGATCTCCAGGCTTTATTCTCATCAGGTCGAGGCCATAGAAGCTATCAGACGCGGCAGGAATGTAGTGGTCACTACTGCTACCGGAAGCGGAAAAACTCTTATCTATAATCTCTCTGTTTGGGAGGAAATCCTTAAAAGTCCAAAAGTTAGAGCTCTTTATATCTTCCCCACCAAGGCCTTAACTCAGGATCAGCTAGACAGCATCCGGGAATTTACTGCCTTTGGCAAGCCCGGAGAGATTAGCGCTCAAATTTATGATGGTGACACTTCCGCCTATGAAAGGAGAAAGATCAAAAAGAATCTACCTCATATTCTCCTTACTAATCCCGACATGCTGCAAATGGGGATTCTACCCTTTCATTCAGCCTGGAAAGATTTTTTAACTGGACTTCGCTTTGTTATCCTGGATGAGCTTCATACCTACCGAGGGATTTTTGGAACTCACACCTCTCATATTATAAGAAGATTAAAAAGGATTCTTGAAGTTTATGGGAGCAAGCCACAGTTTATTGCCTCCTCCGCTACCATAGATACTCCGGAAGAGTTTGCTCAAGATTTAACCGGAGAGAGGTTTGTTAGAGTTAGCCGGGATGGTGCTCCCTCGGGTAAGAAATATTTTGTACTTTGGGAAAGTGAGCTAAGTCCCTATACCGAGGCATCTGAAATTTTTCTAAACTGTCTGGATCAAGGCTTGAAGACTATTCTTTTCACCAAGGCCAGGAGGATAACTGAGCTCCTTATCTCCTGGATTAAGGAAGATCGACCTGATCTGTTCTTAAAGGTTGCCTCCTATAGAGCCGGGTATCTTCCGGCAGAAAGAAGAGCGATAGAAGCTGATCTTTTTAGGGGAAAACTCGCCGGAGTCATCTCGACCAGTGCCCTGGAATTAGGAATCGATGTGGGAGCTCTAGACTGCTGCATTCTCTTAGGCTATCCTGGCACAGTTATCAGCACCTGGCAGAGGGGAGGAAGAGTAGGTAGAGGTCAAAAAGATGCTCTTATCATCATGGTTGCCCTAAACGATGCCCTGGACCAATACTTTCTTCGTCATCCCCAGGATTTCTTTTCTCGAAAATGGGAGCGGATGATAATCAGTCTTAAAAATGAGCCCGTTGCCTGCGAGCATCTTCCCTGTGCGGCAGTTGAGTATCCCTTGTCTCTAGAAAAAGATACATCAGTCTATCCGGAAAATTTTTCTCTCTGTCTTGACCGACTGGAAAAAATGGGTGAGCTTTTTCGGGATCGAGAGGGAAGGAGATGGTTTTCTCGGAAAAAATATCCCCAGAGAGATATCAATATTCGCTCCATTGGGGAAACCTACACCATCATCAACCTTAAAACCGGCAAGGTAATGGGAGATATAGATGAAACCAGACTTTATCATGAATGTTATCCCGGGGCTATCTATCTTCACCGAGCAGAAGAATATGAAATACTCCATCTCGATGAGACTACCAGATGCGTTTATGCTCGTCGAAGGGATGTTGATTATTATACTCAAGTGAGTTCCTGGGAAAAGATAGAAATTCTCGAGTCACAGCAGAAAAAAGATTTCGGGTCATCAAGGGTCCTTTTGGGAAAGGTCAGGGTGACTGAACAAGTAACAGGCTTTGAGAAAAGGAGAAAAGGTGATAGAAGCTTGATTAGTGAACATTCCCTTAGCCTTCCCGAGAGAAGCTTTGAGACAGTCTCTCTCTGGCTGGAGATTCCTTCTGATGTAGATGAAAGATTAACCGCAAAAGGTCTTGACTTTGCCGGTGCTCTTCACGCGGTTGAACACGCCACCATAGCTATCTTTCCTTTAAAGGTAACCTGTGACCGGCAAGATGTGGGAGGCTATTCTTTTCCCCTTCATCTTCAAACTCAGAGTGCCGCTATTTTCATTTACGATGGCTATCCCGGAGGAGTCGGCCTGGCAGAGGAGGCTTTCCCGATAGCCAAAGACCTTTTTCAAACCACCCTTAAATTGATCGAAGACTGTCCTTGTGACCATGGATGCCCTTCCTGTTGTCATTCACCAAAATGTGGGAGCGGAAATAGACCCTTGGACAAAAGAGGAGCTATTTTACTTTTAAGATCTCTTTTATCAGCCGAACCAAGAGCTCTACCTGAAGAGGAAAGGCACCTTTCTCTCCTCGGAAGAGAAAAAATCCTTCCCAGAAAAATGGCTGAAAATCCAGAAGACATTATCTTCTTTGACCTGGAAACTCAGAGAAGTGCAGAAGAAGTGGGAGGGTGGGACAATAAGAGGGCCATGAGGATCTCGGTTGCGGTAACCTATAACCTGAGAAAGGGTAGATTTGATGTGTTTACCGAAGATAAGATAGGGGATCTTTTACAGGAGCTTTTGGTGGCAGATCTGATAATAGGCTTCAATATTAAGAGATTCGACTACGTAGTGCTTTCTCGCTATACCCCTTTCGATCTGGGGAAAGTTCCCACCCTGGACATCCTGGAAGTTGTGAGGAAACATTTAGGTTTCCGTTTAAGTCTGGATCATCTATCTCGGATTACTCTGGGTTCCGGGAAAATTGGAACTGGCCTGGATGCTCTGCGCTGGTTTAAAGAAGGCAGGATGGATAGACTCACCGATTACTGCAAGCATGATGTCAAGGTAGTTAAGGAGCTCTATGAGTATGGTAAAGAAAATGGATATCTTCTCTTTGAGGACAGGAATAAAAGGACTTTGAGAATTCCGGTGAGCTGGAAATAAGAGAGAATAAAATCCTTTTTAAAATGAGGCTGATTATGAAACATCCAAAACCAGATAGAGAAGAATTTAAAGAGATTATTCTGAGAAAGAAAATTCCCTCTAAGGTTCATTTCGTCGAACTCCATATCGATAAAGAGGTCATCAAGTATTTTACGGAAAAATCTAATCGACCCTGGATAGAGCCCTCTTTAGCCAAAGATAAAAAGTCTCAAGAGGCATCTCTCACCAATTATATTGAGTGCTGGTATGGACTTGGTTATGATTGCTTGCGGTTTATCAGTGATTTCCGCTTCTCAGGGAGTCTATCTTTTTCATCTAAAAAGAGGGTAGGGGAGGATACCGCTTTTCTTTCTAGGGGAGAGAGGCTCTGGGTTGAGGAAGGAAAAGGGATCATAACCTCGTGGGAGGATTTTGAAAGGTATAGCTGGCCTTCCCTTGAAAAATTAGACCTGTGGCCTTTTGAATTTACTTCTAAGAATCTACCTGAGGGGATGGGAATCTTTGCTTCCTTTTCTCCAGGGGTCCTTGAAGTCCTTTTCAACGAGTTATTTGGACTTGAGACGCTTAGTTATCTTCTATACGACAGCCCAGATTTAGTTGAAGCGGCCAGCAATAGGGTAGGAGAATTAATCTATGGAGCATATAAAAAGATCATTGGTCTGGATAATTTAGTTGGCTTTTTTCAAGGAGATGATATGGGATTCAAGACAGCCACACTTCTTTCTCCAGATATATTAAGAAAGTATATTCTACCCTGGCATAAAAGATTTGCTAAACTTGCTCATGATAATGGACTCCTCTACATCCTTCATAACTGTGGCTACTGTGATTCCATAATGGAAGACCTGATTGAGGATGTAAGGATAGATGCCAAACACTCCTTTGAAGATGCTATAATGTCGGCTGCCGAATTCAAGAAGAAATATGGGAATAGAATTGCAGTATTAGGTGGAGTAGATGTGGGTAAGCTCAGCCAACTGAAAGAAAAGGAACTACGATGCTATGTAAGAGATATTTTAGATAAATGTATGCCTGGTGGAGGTTATGCTTTAGGCTCTGGAAATTCCATCACCAATTATATCCCGGTCGAAAATTATCTCACTATGCTGGATGAAGGAGCTAAGTGGGGATCAGGCGAAGTTCTACTATGACTCTATTATTTCTGAGTGCCGCTTACCAGGAGCGTCGCCCACCACCACCTCCTCTTCCTCCACCTCGGCGGCCTTCGGAGCGAGGACGAGCCTCATTAACGTTAAGTGTTCGTCCCTTCAACTCCTTGCCGTTCAAGCCGGTGATCGCGGACTGGGCTTCATCTTTAGTGGGCATCTCTACGAATCCGAATCCTCTTGATTCGCCACTGAACCTATCCTTAATAATAGTGACGGTTGCAACCTGCCCAAAGGCTTCAAAAGCTTCCCGCAAATCCTCTTCGGTGACCTGGCGCGACAAATTACCTACGTAAATATTCATTCTGACCTCCTCTTTGTTGATCCAAAAATAACCCGCTCTCTTTTCAAGAACTTTGGCAATTTTAACCAAGGTTTTTATGGATGGTAGCGTTGCCTCGGGTTCATAACAAGAGATACTTTGCACTATTAGATGATAGGCACATGGATTCGAGTTGGTATAACTGGCGGAGAGGGAGGGATTCGAACCCTCGAAGCACCTTTATGGGCACTTAATCGCTTAGCAGGCGACCGCTTTCGACCACTCAGCCACCTCTCCATTTTGTCTGGTGCGCTTGGGGGGACTCGAACCCCCACTCTCCGGATCCGCAATCCGGCGCTCTATCCAATTGAACTACAAGCGCAAAGGCCTAAAAAGCTGAATTGAAAGGTTTCTACATTCATTAGTTTCAATTATGCCATGAGAGTTGCTTTTTGGGTTAAATTAATTCTGCTCCGGTAATTAATTTAACAATTTCATCGCCGGTAGTCTCACTTTTTAACTTTGATCCTATTCTCCTTCCTCCTCGGAGGACTATAATTCTCTCCGCTACACTGAAGACGTGTCTCAAATTGTGGCTGATAACAATAACGGAAGCCCCGTGTTCCTTTAATTGTCTTACCAGACCTAGTACTTTTCGTGATTCTTCCACCCCTAATGCTGCTGTTGGCTCATCCATAATAATTATCTTTCTTCCCCAGGCTACAGCTCGTCCTACAGCCAGTGCTTGACGCTGACCCCCAGAAAGATAACGCACAGCTGTCCGCAGAGATGGTAATGTAATAGACAGTTTCTTCAGAGTACGAACAGTTACCTCTTCCACCTTCTTTTTGTCAATAAAAATGCCCGATCTCCCTTTAGTAGGTTCTCTACCCAAGAAGAAATTAGCGGCTACATCGCGAGTCTCCACCAAGGCCAATTCCTGGTAGACTGTTTCAATACCCAAAGCTCTTGCGTCGGAAGGACTTTGAATCTCGATTCTCTTACCCTCAAGATAGATTTCACCTCGATCCGCAATATATACTCCGGAAATTATCTTTATCAAAGTCGATTTTCCCGCCCCATTATCTCCAACCAAGGCCAGTATCTCTTTGGGATAAAGTTCAAAATCCACATTTTCCAGGGCATGAACTCCTCCAAAATACTTACAAATACCTCTCATTTCTAATATTGGGTAAGTACCTGAATTTTTTTTCAAGGCAACCTTATCTTCCAAGTCCTCTTTTCTCCTCAGTTAAAATCATTGGGCCTTAGCTTTCTTAATTTGATCTGTCATAACAGCAATAATAATTACGGCTCCTATGGCTGCCGGCTGCCAGTAAGCAGGAAAGCCCATAAGAACCAAACCATTTCGAATTACCTGCATAATTGCCGCTCCAATTAAAGTACCCCAGATACTCCCTTCTCCCCCTCTTAAACTGATACCACCAATAGCAACCGCTGCTATTATATCAAGCTCATAGCCCGAAGCAGCCGTAGGAGCAGCAACCCCAAGGCGAGAGGTCATCAGTAGTCCGCCGATGGCGGCAAAGAAACCAGAAAGAGTGTATATCAAAATCTTTATTTTTCCAACATTTATGCCGGTCAAAGAAGCAGAGTATTCATTTCCTCCCACAGCATAGATATGATACCCAGATTTAGTATTGTTTAAAAAAATGAAAGATATGATGGCTAATACTATCATGAAGATAACAGGCAAAGGAACTTTCCAATGAAGAATGAGGATATCTGCTTGACCTAAAAAAAGAAAACCAGGAGGGAGATGACGAATAGGCCATCCGCTGGTAAGTCCATAACAGAAGCCACGAGCAACGCTCATCATTCCTAAAGTAGCGATAAAAGGAGGCAGCTTTGTCTTACTAATCAAGACACCATTTATATATCCTGTAAAGGCTCCCAGGGCCAAACCAGCAACTACAGATATACTAACATCCACTCCCCACGCCAGAAGCATAGCAGTGATGATGCCTGAAAGAGCCATAACAGAGCCGGGAGAAAGGTCTATGCCTCCCCCTATAATTACCATTGATTGGCCAAAAGCGCTGATAGCAATCCAGGAAAAAGCTCTTAAAATATTAAAGATATTGTAAGAGGTTAAAAAAGTTCCGGTGTGGATGCTTAAGTACGCACCCAGCGCTATGAGGACCAACAAAATAGTTATTACTTGATTTCCTACTAATCTAGTTATCAATCCAGAAAATTTCTTCTGGCTACCTTCGGTTTTTATCTTACCGCCTTTGACTCTTCGTTCCATTCCTTTTTTCTCTTAAAAAAAGCCAGCTTTGGATCTATTATTTTGATTTTCGCACTCTCAGCGTCGATTAGTGAAAACTGGCGAGGGAATTATCCTCGCCAGTTTTCAATCTATCCTCGTCCATATGAAAACTTCCGAGGCTAATTCTACTATTCAGGAAAGGGAGGAGGTAAAGGTTTGGTAAAGTCGTGAGTTTCCCAGGCTTCAATCATAGCATCGACATTGTGTTCGGTTACAATATCCATTCCCGAATCAACCCAATCGGGGAATTTTTTCCCATGAGCTACATAGTCGTATAACATCTGGATCGTATCGTAGCCCCAACCCCAGTATTTTTGTCCTACCAATCCAGATACAAGACCATCTTTCATCCACTCAAGTTCTACCGGTAAAGTGTCAAAAGCGACATTCTTGCATCTTCCAGCAAGAGAAGCTTCCTCCCACAGGGGCATTGCACCTCTACCGGCAAACATGGGCCATAGTCCCACGAAGAACCATCCGTCAAGGTCTGGATGTGCTTGCATAGCCTCTTCTACTACCTGAACACCCTGATTAATATCATCGTAGCAGGCAACAGTTTCAACGATTTTTATCCCTGGATAGTCTTTGATACCATCCTTAAAACCACGGATTCTCTCCTCCAGGTTTAAAGCACCAGGTACACCTGTTAGAAGCGCAACTTTACCTTCCTCTCCCATGTATTTAATTAAAAGCTCTGCTGCTGCTTTACCTCCGGTGTAATTGTCTACTCCCAAATAGGTGAATCTTCTGCTGTCGGGAGCATCGGAATCCCAGGTCATAACCGGAATACCAGCGGCTATAGCCATATCAATCACATCGACAAGAGCAGTGGGGTCATTGCAGGAAACTCCAATACCATCCACTCCTTTAGCTATAATGTCTTCTATAACTCTTACCTGCTCAGCAGCATCGGAAGCTACTGAACCTGTGTAAATAACGTCTACACTATCTGGCCCCTTCGCAGTTATTTCTGAGGCTTTCTTAAAAGAACCGTCTCTTCCTAGAGCAAACACTGGGTTGTTGAGAGCTTTGGGAATCCAGGCAAAAACATAACTTTTAGCCGTAGCCGGAGTTACCTGAGACAAGAGAACTGTCAACAAAGAAACCAACAATGCTAATGCCAGCATACCTTTCCAAACTTTAACTTTCATCTTATTGTCCTCCTTTGGACTTGGTTTGATTCTCTACAAAAGCTCCTCAGAAGAGAAGTTGTTTCTTAAACACTCTCTTCTTCAGGAAGCTTTTTTAACAGCCTCCTATTTTTTCACCCCCTTCCGGCCTTATTTTCAGCCTTTCCCTTCTTAAGGACCCAACTTCATTACTGATTGTTAGCATAATTTTTTTATTTGTCAACGTGCGGCGTTTTTTGTGGCGTTTTTTGAGGGTCTATTTAAGAGAGTCCTACAATCCATTGGAATCCTGAGCCGGCCGGCCTCGCTGACATTCGCTGCGCTCATTAAGGGTGCTCACCGTCTCCCACCCGTTGCTACCCACGCGCCCCTTCTTCGTCGCGCAGCAACTATCCCCCGGATGCGCTCGGCTCGGCTTCGAATCCCTTGATGTAACTCAAGCAGAGTGCTTTTCTTTGTTATAGTGAGACGAGTATATTTTTAGGCTGGCGGAGAGGGAGGGATTCGAACCCTCGAGGAGGTTTTAGCCCCCCACACGATTTCCAATCGTGCACTTTCAACCACTCAGTCACCTCTCCCGCAATTTTGGTCTGGCGGACTTGGTTGCAACCAAGTCGAACCGCTGCTGAAAAAACTGCCGATATGAAAATACTTCCTGTTCGCTAATCTTATTTATATCAGAAACTATCCCAAAAAGCAACCCAACTGCGCTTGCTCAGAATGACCTGCGAGCAAATAGCCAAAAGCTTAAACATCAATAGGAGAACTGCCGCAAAAGCTTGTAAACATGGAGGGAGGTAAGTCAATGTTCTGGCCTAACATTTTCCTGTCATTGCGGAGCAAAGCGGAACAATTTGGATGAGCGAAGGGAGGCAGAGTTCTGAACCCCACCGAAAATGTTATGCTTCATTTTATTCCTACTCTTTAGTTTCGCCTTTCCTTTTGATTTCAACCAAATACCCCATTGCAATACTCATTGTAGGAATCATCAAATGTCTTAGTCCTATTTGAGCGAAATATGTGGCGATCCATACTTATAGTCATACTAAATATTTTTCAAAATCTACAACGACGTATTTTTTGCCTTTTTTGATTATTTTATGCCCTTCTTTCTCTAAAAGTTTCTCTTGGGCGTCTACTCCACCAGGATATTTCTCGTTTATAACTCCGCCTGTTTTTAATGTCCGCCAGTAAGAGGTGGTGTTTTTCTTCCCTTCTGCTGCTGCTTCTTCTGCTGCATGAGATGCAATCCAAGCGAAAATTCCAGTAGTCATTGGACAGCCAATTGTAGCACCGTGTTTTTTAGCAAGCTTTTCTCGAATTTCATTAATGGTGGTAAGTTTGCCCTCAGGAACCTTCCTCATGATTGCATCTACCTCTTTTGGCGCCGGAATAACTACCGTACCAGTCCCCCATCTCTTACTCATCTTATCGGTGATTTTTTCGACTTTTGGCAGACCTTTACTATCTGCCAATTTTTCTTGCCAAGATTTGCGAGTTGTAGGCATATTTTTTCACCCCCATAACTTGACTTTTTTCTTTTTAAACATTTTCCTGTCCCTGAAGGCGGAGTTCGGAATTTCATATAACGGTATCGGGATATACGAGGTCGGCGATAGCTGATTTGGTTAACACGAAGCGGAGTCGGCTATACTGCTCTGTTGTAGAAAGTTTTGGGATCGCCCTTTGAAATAATCAGTTTCATTCACTGTTGTATCCGACTTGATTCTTAAAATCATCTACATATTTATTAAACTCTATGCCAAAAATCCTTTGAAATGCTTTTTTATCATCTTTTTCTTTCAAAAGTCCAGTCATATATTGAAGAAATTTTTCCTTTCCATAGTTTTGAATCATGTCATCTACCAAACATGCAAATTCAGAATAAATAAACCAATACTTGTTTGGTAGTGGAAAATTTTTCACGCTTTCTTTTTGTGGTTTTAATAATGTTCCCCAATCATCAGGATTGAGAAAATATCCATTTCTGATTTTATCAAATGTCTCTTCTTTAGTAAAATATCCGTCCACACCCATTTGATTTGCACTATATACAGCAGTTCCCTCCATTAGCCAGCCTGGATAATAACATGAATGATAAAGAGACATGTTCTGATATAACAATGAATGTGATAACTCATGTTTTAAATAAACATCCAAATGAATCTTTCCTTCTTCGGATTCTTTTTTTGCTTTGCCTGATACAAAGATTCTTCCATATAGGGGAAAGACAACGAAACGAGTTTTCTTCCCAGTATGTCTGGTATATTCCTTGTCTGAATTGAAGATAAATATTTTTACTTTCTTTTTAAATTTCAATTGGTGAAAGTCTTCAACTTCATTTACAAGACTATCAATTATGATAAATTTTGAAATATCTGTATCCTTACGATAATAGATTATTGCTTTATTAAATTCTTTTTGCTCGAAACCTATAATAATTGGAGAAAAAGGGAAGAGACGCCCCCATAAAAAAGAATAGATTATTACTGCTATTATTAATAAAACCGTGCCGATTATAAGTTTCTTTTTGAGTAACATTCTTTTCTTCTCCCTTCAAATGGTTTCCACTTCATCTTTAATTTACCACATTTTGTGCTATTATTTTACTATTATACGCCGTAAGACGTGGCGATGAGAAATAGATTCTGCATTAATTATTCTAAATTTTATTGATTCTTGGTGCTGTGGCATATGAAACTAATTCAATACTACAATTATTACATACTTTTTCATACCAACTGAAGCTCATACCACAGTCACATTTCCATTTCTCTTCCTGTTCTTTTAACCATTGCTCAGGCCCTTTTAATTTTACTTCCTTTAGATTATTAATCACATCAAAATGATGTATATGATGGCCATCGCTTTGAAAGGTAATGAGCACTTCACAGGGAAAGTCTGTGCATATACCACAATGGACTGATCCCTTTTTTTCATTACATAATCTTATCTGACATACATCACATCCAGAGTGGAGATATTTTGCATTTCCGCGGCAACCTCCACAAGTAAATCCATTTGGATCTTCTCCCTGTTTTACTCCCTCGTCTAAAAGATGTTTACCTTTTGAAAAAGAAGCACGGTAATGATTACAAGCACCACAATATAAACCACAATAGCCCACTAAACTTAAGTCTTGTTTCATTCATATTCTCCATATAAAAGTTTTAAAGCCCACGTCTATAACCGGCTGGTTTTTTTGAGAACTTTGGCAATTTTAAGCAAGGTTTTTATGGATGGTAGCGATGTTCCAGTTTCATAACGAGAGATACTGTGGGGCGGACTGCGCTTGCTCGGAATGTCCTATGAACAAATAGCCAAAGGCCTAAACATCAGTAAAGACCCCCGCTTGCCGGGGGTTCTTTAGCCAGGCTATGAATAATTCTGCTGCTCTTCCGGATTCTTTACACTCTATTCCAGGCAATCTCTTTACCTTCACCTCCTTGAATATCTTAGCAGCTTTCTCCTCTAAAAGGTTATTTTACGCCTATTGGGCAGAGCTTCCTGCACTCTCGGCAACTCTCGATAATTTGCCCCTTTGGTAGCTTCAGAAACATATATGAGCGGCATACTCTCTGGTTTACTTGCTCTTCATCGGTAATTGCTTTCACAGGACAAAACCTAATGCAAATCATGCACTTTGAAGGGCATAGTTCATTCTCAACTAATGGATCGGGTTCCAAATTTAGATTCGTTACTACCGAAACCAGTTGGACTCTGTTTCCAAACTCAGGGGTGATGAGTAATGAATTTCTGCCCAATCTACCCAATCCAGCAGCCTGAGCCGCATGCTTGTGGGATAGGTCACCGCGACCACGCAATTTGTCTGGATCCCATTCGTAATAAGGCTCATCAGATGGCACAGGAATGGCCACTCCTCCTTGCCGTTCAATGTAAATGGCTATTTCATAGGCAATGAGATCAAGCTGATTATTGAGAATAGTCATCATATGATGATAAGAGGTGGCTGGCCCCTCCATAACTATACTATTGGGAAATCTTTTAGCGCAAACAATAACATTTTTTGCATGGGGTAGGATATCCGCTGGTTTATGGCTATCTGGAGCTCCATCGAACCTATTAGCAGAGGCTATTCCAACAAGATCTGCACCTTTAGAAAGTGCAAATTCTTTTATTTTGTTCTTAAGCTTTTCCATTCTTAGGCCTTCAAATCAAAAACCCTTCCTTTGTGTTGCCAAATTGAAATATTTTGTGAGCTACTTCATTTATTCACGACTCTAGGCGAAACCTCAAACTATAACTCTCCATGAATGTTATTGTGAGGGAGATCAGAGACCAATCCTCTCTACTCATCCAAAAAATACCAGTTCATTTTTTGAGAACTTTGGCAACTTTAAGCAAGGTTTTTATGGGTGGTAGCGATGTTCCAGTTTCATAACGAGAGATACTGTGGGGCGGACGCAATTGCAACCAATTCGAACCACTGGCCAAATAACCGCACATATCAAAATACTTCCTGTTTCCCAACCCTATTTATATCAGAAATTATCCAGGAAAGCAACCCAACTGCGCTTATTAGGAATGTCCTACGAGCAAATAGCAAAAAACTTAAACATCAATAGAGAAACTGCCACAAAAGCTTGTAAATATAAAGGGAGGTAACCTTATGTTCTGGCTACTTAGCATTTATAGGCTAATACATCCAAAGGAAAGATACATCTGGGCTCAAGTCCGTATCCTATACGAGACTGATAAGGCTGTATTGGTTGATAACGGCATGAAAATCTGGATCCCAAAATCACGCATATACAGAATAAGGCTAAGGAACAATACTTTTGAGATTTATGTCAAAGAAAGTACTGTCGGATAGTACTTAGGACTTTATTCAGGATGTTCTACTCCAACAGTTACGGTTTTAACTTCTAATCGTTCTTACGCACAAAGGTTCGAGCATATACGACGTTTTGCGATAGCAAAATGTCCCGAAGGACAAGGAGTAGCGAAGCGTATATTCTGTGTTGTGCGACGTTATGGTATATTCATTTTTGTTTAAAATTCTAAATAACTTTGAAGCTCACCTGCTGACATATTGTTCACTTGCACAGCCTTATGAGTCCAGCTCGTCTGGGCGAGTACGGTCAGGATGTAGCCTATTGTTAAGTGACAGGCCAGAATTCGCCCCCACAAGAACATTGATAGTTTTTTTGGGGTTGGAAATGGTAAACTGAATTCCCAGTACTATGGTAAATAGAATTCCCAAGGTAATGGTAAACAGAAATCCCATAAGGATGGTAAGTAGAATTCCCATTTCGGGA
>CAZIXA010000026.1:0-26188 GCA_964543295.1 uncultured Clostridia bacterium
CACACCTTACAGAGAATCAAAGGCCCGAAAATAGCGTTTTACTGTCAAACTTGGGGTTAAAGGCCTTATTGTAATACCGCTTGAATCTCTGAATCTCTACTACAACACCCAAAACCCCAATTAACAAGTGCTGAGATTTACCTTTATTTCATCTGGATTGTACTGGAATATCATAGATCGGAATCTCTATTTCTTCTTCCAAGTTTTCCAAAAAAGTTCGAACAACGTTCTGCCAGGCGCACCAGAAGATTCTTTACTAGAGAGCATTTCAAACGGTAAATTCACATAAATTGGTAGGAATACAAAAAAGCTGGAAGCTAGTCTGGAGTTAGGATTTGCTCATTTGGTGGTAGTATCAGAATCGCGGCTCATAGATTTCCTAAACTATGTGTCACAGGTTCGAGTCCTGCCAGGTGCACCAACGTCTGAAGCACTTTGCGTGAGAGCATTGTGACGTTCTTAATTGAGAAATACTTCCCTATATCCCACTAAAAGATAAGTCTGGCCAGCTCAAGCTCCTTTAGCCTTTTCGTTTGCTCAATCCTTATCCCACCGTATTACCGCCCCCAGGGGTAATAGATCTGTTCGCTTGCCTCTGTTTCCCTAGTAACTTCATGTGTCGTTGTTCCCTGATTGAGGAGAACCGCTACTTCGCGGAGCTTCCTGATGATTCTCTCCGGTGTGTAGCTTCTTTTCGCCATTCTTTCCCCCCCTTTTCTTTGATCCTTACTCTAACTTAACAAGTGGTACAATTAATGGGGGCAAGTCACAGCTTCACCTATCGTTGAGCCCTGACTGAGAAGGACTTCTACTTCCCTTAGCTTGTTAATTATTTGCTCAGGCCTGCAGCTTCTTCTAGTCATTTCAATCCCCCTTTTTTCGATCCTTATTCTAACACAATAACTGGACCGATTCCAGGGGGGCAGGTCACTTGTGTCAGTTGGTTGCCGTTCTGCAGCCCTTCAACATAGTGGATAAAACCGGTCAATTGACCAATAGCCGCTTTTTGCTGTCCGCTGGATGTGATTGTTAGATCTTAAACAAGTCGACCTGATCATATCAAATTAGCCCGCGTTAAGTCATCTAAAGTCTAACCGAAAGGGTATTGGTTGTGCCATTAAAAATCTAACCAAAATTTAGTATCATACTCCTTAGGGAAAGCGAACACCAAAAGCCTTTTTCACTTCTACGGCAACGTGAAAGTGCTCGAGTAGGTTTCTCCTCCATGTACGAAGCTCTGATAAGTCGTATCCTGAATCCGAGCCCTGTGCTTGTAATGCTCATAAGGAAGCTCAATGCAATCTACCGCCAGAGACTCCCAACAGAACCAGTGTAGGCGATCAACTCCCGAGAGCGTAACCTTGAGATCATTCTTCCCCCCGCCGAGCAGCTTCCGATCAAACGGGATTTCTAAGTTCTTCAGGTTCTGAAAACCTGAGTCAGCTTTCTTGCCCCAGCGCCCGTGTTCGAGTGGAGAGGTACCGACGCCGGGATAGCCACTGTATATCAGGTGACCGTTAAGCTCGATCTCGACGTGATATTTAGACACGTCTCCATCACGATCGTCAAAAGCGCTCGCAAGAGTCAAGGTTGCTTGAGCCGGAACTGCGGGTGTCATCACACTCACTTCGTTCGATGGGTCCGATTCACCAGCCTCGTTATAGGCAGCGACTTTGTACAGATAAGTTGTTTCTGGCTCGACATTGGTATCGGTGTATGTGGTAGTATCGGAGGTCAGGCTTGCTAGCCTGGTGTATTTGTCCGTTGTTTTTCTGTAGACGTAGAAACCTTTCTCGTCATTTGAATCATCCTCCCAGGTCAGGTCTACCCGCCTGAAGCAAACTGCAGTACCGGTCAGCTTAGAGGGCGCAGAAGGTGTCATGCCCCTGACCGTAATGGTGGCTTTAGCTGTCCCTTTACCCTCAGAGGCCTGATAACCTTCACGATCCCGGGCATCAGCTACCAGAGTGAAGGTACCCTCCTCGGTAGCAGTAATCGGCCAGTTCGAGGTAGCATACGTACCAAAGAGTCTGGCCGTGTGGTCTTTGTCGAGCTCGGGAATCCCGGTGTTTTTCCCCCACCACCACATGGATTCAAGCTCCACATCATCTTTTGCCTTGAGGTATACTGTAAAGGTCTCTCCCACCCGAACTTCCTCCGGAGTAACCGAAATAAAGATCTCAGGAGGTTTGCCTTCGGCTTCTTCAGGCTCTGTATCGACTTCTTTTCCTTTAGCTAGCTCCAGCTCTTCTTCGGGCTTCATTGGTTCAAATTCGCAGACGTAAGGCATCTTGTATTTTGTAGTGTTAGGGTCCTCGTTAGGGTTCTGGCACCAGTCATTCCAGGTTCCATCTGACCGGATATCCACGTAGTACTCTTTCAATGCGTCTGGCTGATGCTCACCCCATCTCCGATAGGACGTACTCTTCATGTTCGTGGTGGTGACCCATTCCCACTTACGATTCGTCTTACCTTTGCCCTTATCACTAAGACCGATCCAGGCGTGGGGATAACTACCATCCGTGAGAAGCTGAGTGACTATCTCGTTTTCCTCATCCGAGTCTATCGTCACCAGGTGACCCCCTCGTTTCTCACAGTCGGTTTTCGCATTTTCCCAGGTTCTCCATCTTGGTATAAGCTGATATCGCTCCTGTTCTGCGGGTATCTCTTTCAGGGCGGGCAATAGCTGTTCCCATTCGATCTCGATCCAGCTTTCAGGGCTGCCTCCGGCGGCCACCACGTGGTGGGGAATGATCGCACGAATGTAGAGCAAGGTTTCCTTCGGCTTCTCTCGGTGAACTTCAAAGAAGTAGTTGAGCTTCAGAATTTGATTCGGAGCCCAGCCTCCCGCCATTTTGGACTCCGAACGAAGCAGAAAGAGCCAGCTGTAGGTGTGGATGTCAAAGTTCTTGTCGTCAGAAAAGACCGGCAGTGGTTCTCTCAACTTTTCATCAGAACCGTCCGCATAGACCCCGGGAATCTTGGTCGTGAAGACCCACTCCGGGGTGGTTTTCATGACTTCGGTCACCAGGGGCCACATCTGGAGGGTACTGAGGGCCGGACCGAGCACGGGATGATAACCGAGTAGGTAGTTTGCGGTAGGTGCCGCTTCTTTCAAAAAGGGAATCTTCTTTTTCAGACTGCCCCAGAAGTCTTGGAGCTGATCGGTGACAGTCTTGAAGTCTGGGTCGTGGTACCGACCGAAGTTTTTGTGATAATCGGTGGGCCATTCCTCTGTTGAGGTAGCTAAGTCATCGTAGTCCCTAAACTTCGTGTCCGAATATCCCTCGGTTTCACGATAGTAGAGCTTCTGAAGCCTTCCCAAAGATGCCTTTTGGTCCTCGACGGCGATCATGATTTCGCCGGGATACCTCGCCGAGATCCAATGTCCTTTACCCTTTTTCAGGACATTGTGGCCATAGACATCAAATTCGAAATCGACCTCGACTGTGGGTTTCACCGAGATCTGTAGCCAGTACAGGTTTGGTTTTTTTTGCAGACCTGCCGGTAGCTTTGCCTCCCCCGGGCTATAGAGATCCATGGTCACAGTAGTGGTAATCTCCTTCCAATTCTTCTTCGGCTTGTAGGTCACAGTCTCACTGAACTGGTTCGCATCAGCCTGCATCACCGGATATCCAACAGAGAGTAGAGGTAAGACAGTAGCTATCAGCACTCCTAGTCCAATACGTCTCACAGAGGGTATAAGCCCGAGGTGCAGAGATCCCATCTTCGTTTTCGCTCCTGTCAAGGTGAGGTTCCGAAGGATCTCATTTACCAACCTTTTCATTCCTCTTACTCGACCTCTGGGAGGATAATCTCTCACTAGGTTTTCTTCCTGCATTGTTACTACCTCCTTATCTGGCTTAGTTTTGTCTAATTTGTGAAAAATGGCCTTTCTTTACCCTGGACTCCCTTCACTTCACCTCCCACCTCTTTACATCAATTAATACTCAAGCTTGACCCTTTTTTGTTAGGGAAAAAGGAATACCGGTCAAAAAATCCTTTTGAAGGCTCTTGTAGCCTATAGTCCAAGGGAGGAGTCTGGTCGCGAACCTGAAAAGTTGCGATACCGCAAGTTAAAATGAAGTGATAGAGGGCTAAATTTGAGGAGCTTAGAGGTTGAGGAGGAAAAGTCTCTCAGATGTTGAGGTTCTTCGGTTAGTCTGCTGTTTCCTTTTTGACGAAGTCTATTTCCCGAATTTTATCCTGTTCAATGGGATTCTCACCCACTGAAGGGATGTCGATATTTATCACCTCATCTCTTATTACCCCTCGAAGAATATCCCCCCTTCCTAGTTCCATGATTTGAATTTCTGCTCTCTCACTCTCAAAAATAATTCTTTTGATCTCCTCCTTGGGGAAGGACAAGGTCGCGTACGTTGTCTCAATGGTAAAGGATTCGTTGAGAATGATTCCGCTTAAGGTGTCACCGTTTCTGAGGGTCAGGAGATCATATCTTTCTACTTGTTCTCGGGAAACCTCTGGAGAGGTGTATCCAAAAATTTCGGTAGTTGCTGATCCGGGAACTTCTTTCCCAATGAGCCACTGCCTAAGATTGAGCTGGAATCTTTCGAGGTCTCTTCCGTAAGGGTTTGTTAGGGTGTTAAAGTAAATGTGTCCCTTACCATATTTGAAGGCACCAACCATAACTATAGTGTGTGACTTGTCAGCGCTGAGGATGACGCTTCTCTCTTCGGGAAGACCAGTGATCCCTAGACAAGTGCTGCGGCAGAGTACCCCCGATTCCACGTCGGTCATCACCGGATGAACCTTACTAAACCTACTATCATTCGCCTTCTCATAACACATCTCCTTCTCCGAATGACTTTAACATGGTATTGGGATATTAGCGAAAGTCCGGGGGCATGTCAACAAGCCTCATTTGAGGCGTATCTTGAGGTGGAGGACCTCCTTCACTAGTGAGGTATGAGGTTGATGTCAGAAATGTTAACAAGGACTGGAAGGCATGAAATCGAACAAACTTGTTCTCCTTCTCTAACAGGAGGAAAACAATACCTGTTATCCAACCCAGAACATAGCCCTCCAAACAAATTGACAAACAGTGAAGTCTATCCTAATATGAGTCCATGGTATGCAATGAGAGACTTCTGATCAATGCTTAAATAATTCTTTGCTACTCAATAGCCCAAGTGATATGTTCTCAGGAGGAAAAATGTGAAGGTGCTCTCCATCTCAGGATTTGTCCTGGCAATAGCAGTTGGATTTCTTTTTTCTCTTCACAGTCAGGCAAAAGAAATAAGCGTAGGAAGTATCACCGATGTTCAGGGTTATCAGCTCATAGTTACCGTATCTGATCTAGCAGGTTTTAGTGCACCTCCGGAAGTGCCGAGTTGGAAGTGGTCTCAGCTTCAACAAAGCGGTACTGTCATTGTCTCCGTTAAAGGCACTGAGATGGCCTTCAACCTCTACCTAACCCCGGAGGGGTGGCATCAATTCGGGGAGCTGGTCAATGAGGGAGATAAAAAAATCACTCTCCTTAGTCAGCTCAAACGGGTTCCTTCTCGGCCATGGTCAGTTGAACAGATTCTAGAGCAACAGGAACTCCTCGAAGGTGAGACCATTTTAGTGGTGGGTACAATAAGAAACATAAGACGGCACCGCCTCATATTTGGGATACGCTATACCTCATTCGATCTCTATGGAGGGACAGAAAGTTTTCTTAGGGTGCATTATAACCGCAAAGTCTACTATGGAGAAGACACAAAGGTAGTGGTCCAAGGACGATTTAACAAGTCTAGAGGGTTGATAGAAGCTTCAGACGTCAAACCAGAATAGGCCAGGACTCGCTAACAACTGCGAAGCCCTTTTTGCATCTTTATCTAGAGGAGGCGTTTTAAGTATTTTGGGATGAGTGGTGGACTCGTTTTCAGCTGTGTTGGTTTACTAGATATCGGACTCTTAAGAGGAGCCATCTCGTGAAGTCGACTATCATTCTGGTTTTTCTCCTGGGGGGACTATTTCTCGCAAGGCCTTTCTATGCCCAGACGCTTCGTGAGGTTTTCACCGAAGA
The DNA here is from genome assembly GCA_964543295.1 of uncultured Clostridia bacterium. GTDB lineage: Bacteria > Aerophobota > Aerophobia > Aerophobales > AE-B3A > AE-B3B. Next base: position 6,032 of record CAZIXA010000026.1, read on the forward strand.
AGACCGACTGCTCTACAGGGGTTATGAAGTGATGAAATGTTACGACTCCCAAGGAGACGTTTGGTTTGCCACTTTGAAGAAAGAGGGGAAAGTCCTCGCCACTTTCAAGAGGGGGTACAATAAGAAGGAATGGACCAACTTTGGTTTATTTCCCTTTCTGGGGGGAGATACAAAACAGCTCATCGTAGAACAATTCTCAGGTGGTGCCCATTGCTGCTGGTCCTACTGGATCTTCAAGCTTTTCCCCGATTTTAAAGTCCTTTACGAGAGTCAGCAATATCCGGTGGGTTATGATCTGGTCCCGATGGATCTTGATGAAGATGGAGTGTTTGAATTTACCCAAGGGATTCTCACCTTTGACTATTTCGATCGTCTGTGTCACGCCCTTTCGCCCATTCCAACTGTAGTCTTCAAGTTTGAGGAGAACACGACTGAATATTTACCGGCCAGCCACCTTTTTCCTGAGTATTTACTCAACGGAATTGAGAAAGATATCCAAACGGTGAAAGAGCTTAATGAGAGGACTGACTTTACAACCTATGACGATAGTGGAGGAGAATATCTTTCGGTAGTGCTTCAGGTAGTTCTCCGCTATATCTATGCGGGAAAGGAAAACGAGGCCTGGTCATTCTACGACAAAGAGTACCATCTTCCCGACAAAGAAGAAATGAAATCCAAGATCAAGAGAAAACTCAAGAACTGTCTTGTGTATAAGCAGATTTACGAGGCTCAAGAACCATCTACGTTAAAGCTAGAACCTATTGACGTTAGGGACGCGGCCCACTTAGTTAGCGGGCCGAGCGTTTGCCCAGCCAGAAGAGGCCCCCCCAGCTGGTGCGAGCCTAAAAGAGCTAGTATGACAAATATCGAGTAGTTGACAGAGGCAGCAGAACATCCACGAGATCCAAGGGGGGAAAGGTACACCGAGATGTTTCCAGGAAGATCGCCAGTCTTTCTTTTCTACCAACTAGAAACGAGGTTTGATTCTCTTGTTTTCCAGAAGGATCACTTCTTTTTCGCTGCTCTCGGATTCTGGTCGGCGCTGGTCCTGGTGAGTAGCTTCGGCCTCGTCTCCCCGGCAGCGGATTATCTTCTCTTGGCTGTCTTTTTCGCATTCCTGGGCGCCCTTTGGGTCTTCGTCAATTCTCGAAGGAGGCGGGTCAACGGCATGTTGGGGTTTCTCTACGCACTTGTGGCTTTTGTGTTCCCTCCCGCGGGGGCACTGGTTTACCTGTGTCTCCGACCAAGAGACGTTTTTCCCAAGCCTCTTCCGCAAAAGGGAAAGGCCGTTATGTTTCCCATGCCTGTGGGACCAGTTTTCGTCCCCGTTCGTACACCGTTGGGAGTACTGCTTAGGTTAATAGCGGCAGCGATGATCGTCACCGTTTTTGTTCTCTGCCTATTGGCTGTGCTGGCGATAGTGTAACGACTTTTTCTGGGTAAGATTAGAATCTGTTCGCCCTCTCGGGGGAACTCGTGGTTCTGGTACGTCTCCGGTCCGGGCAGTTACCTCTGACTGATGCCGCACGGATCGAGGTCTAGTGTGAGGGGGGTGCTCCTGTTACTTATGGCAATCCTCCATCCAGATTGACAATTGCTGGGATTTTGCCTAGTTTAGACTTAGAATATGGTATTAGAAACTATTTGAATAAGCGGTGGGTCAGCTATAGTCACCCATAGGCGAGGTACTTGTGAAAACAGGGGTGGGAATATGCATTTCTTGAGAAGAATTGATTCCCAGGCATTATTTAAGGAAAAACTTGACGATGCAATAATCGTCTTTGATAAAAGGAATATGAAAGAGATATTAGAAAAAGCGAATATTCCTTTTCTGGAAGAGAAACGAAGAAAAGGCCTCAAAGCTATAATAAATTCCACATTTACAGTTGCATTTAACGAAAGAAGTGAAATAATTGGTTATTTAGAGCATTGTCGAAGTTGGGACTCAAAAGATGACATCTATATTTCTTCATTGCAAATTGAGAAAAGATATAGAAATAGTTTTCTCTCAGCTAAATTATTATTAGAAGCCAAAAACGACTTACTGAAACAAAAATTCAATAGAATAGTATCCGCAGTCCAGAAGAACAACCAAGTTGCAATCAATCTTTATCGCAAATTGGGATTTAATATTACTGAGAATCCCGAATCAAAGGTTTTTTCCGACTTTGTTGCGAGGTTATCGGAAAATTCCAATAGTTAAACCTGATTTTCATCAATAGAAAAATTAGAGCTTCATTATTATTAGTGCTATCGTCGAAAGTACGGAGGTTGGATAAAGGTTGTGAGAATCTGCTTATATAGAGATTGCGTTCATTCAGAGTCTATCTTGATTTCCTCGATTATTTTCTTTTTGTTTAACATAAAGTACCTCTCCCTTTTCTAATATTTCTCCTACAAAATCATCTCCTAGAGAAATTCTTCCTTTTACTTCCTTAGGTGTATAAACCAATGGGGAAAAAACGAGCTTTGTTCTAGGATTGTAGATTATTCTCTTAACTTCAACAAAGCGATCAGGTCTGAAACATTTCACTTCCAATAATTCTCATCTTATTCTTACCACATGTTGTATCATTGATCGAATTTCACTTGACTTGTAGCGTTCAACACAATATCATATATTACCGCAAAAGGGGATAGAGTGGGAAATGACAGGGAGGAGCAGTAAAAAATAGTATTTAGGAGTTCCTGTGGTGATAGATAAGACCAAGATGAACAAGCTGATAGTTGTTGTTGATGACGAACCGGATATCGTGGAACTTATAACTCACCATTTTAATAAAGAGGGTTTTAAGGTGAGGGGGTTTTATGACGGCGAAAGTGTACTTGCTTTTGTCAAGAATGCCCTTCCCGATCTCATAATCTTGGATTTAATGTTACCAGGAATAGATGGACTGGAAGTTTGTCGAACGCTTAAAATGAGCGAAAAAACATCCTCTATTCCTATTATAATGCTTACCGCCAAAGACACAGAAACCGATATAGTTGTAGGTCTGGAATTGGGAGCAGATGATTATATAGTGAAGCCTTTCAGTCCAAGAGAGCTTATAGCACGGGTAAAAGCTGTCCTGAGAAGAGCACAGCCAAAAAAGAAGACAAAGCTACTTAAAGTAGGAGATTTAGTAATAGATTTAACAAAATATGAGGTAAGAGTGACGAATAAGAAAGTTAATCTTACCACAACAGAATTTAGAATTTTAACCAGTCTTTCTGAAAAGCCGGGATGGGTTCTTACGAGAAATCAACTTCTCGATGATTTATGGGAGGACGAGAAGATTGTTCTGGATAGAACTATCGATGTCCATATCAAAAACTTGAGGGAAAAATTAGGAGAGGCAGGCAAATTAATTAAGACCATCCGGGGAATTGGTTATAAAATAGAGGAGTAAAGATGCCTAGAGGGGGGATGATGTGGAAACATTACTTTTATTATCTTCTAATTATTGCTTTAATAGTTCCTTCCCTCATTTTCTTTGCTTCAAGAGAAATAGAGAGGCATTATCTTAAAACAATAGAAGTTAATCTTAAACATCAGGCTGAATTAACTGAAGAACTTCTTAAAAATCTCTTACCTTACGGAGAAATAAGGGAAATTGATGAGCTTGCCAAAAGGATAGGAAAGCGCATAGACACCAGGATTACAGTCATCGGATTAGATGGACAGGTTTTAGGAGATTCCGAAAAGGATCCCAGGAAGATGGAAAATCACCTGACCAGGCCAGAGGTTGAACAAGCTTTAAGAGAGGGAATGGGAAAGAGCATTCGATATAGCACTACTTTAAAAGAGGAAATGCTGTATCTAGCACTGCCGGTGAGAAAGAATGGGAGAGCTACAGGAATTGTTAGAACCAGCTTCCCCCTTGGTCAAATAAAAGCACTTGTATGGAATGTAAATAGCAAGATTATCTACCTCGCCCTTATTTTAGCAATTTTTGTTCTTTTATTGTCCTTCCTCTCAGCAAAGTCAATTACAAAACCCATTAAGGAAATGGCCCTTGTGGCTAAGAAAATAGCTAAGGGGAATTTTAACGCTAGAGTATCCACAAAGGCTAAGGATGAAATAGGGGAACTTTCCTCTTCCCTCAATCAAATGGCCCAGGAACTTCGAAGATTATTTACTACCCTTGCTGTAGAAAGAGAGGAGCTTCAAAAAATTCTTTGGGCAATGGTTGAGGGAGTAGTTGTATTGGATTCCCAAAAGAGAATTATCCTTGCTAATGAGAGCTTTAAGAAGATGTGTGATTTTTCCTCCCAATCTGTTACAGGGAAACCTTATTGGGAAATAATAAGAAACGTAGACATTGACGAATTGATAGAGAGAACTCTTCGAAGTGGCAAAGCAGAAACTTCTGAAATTCGATACCAGGATAAAGTTTATCTGGGGAATGCTACTTTGCTATCCAGGACAAAAGAGAATGAGGTTCTTATTGTCTTCCATAACATCACTGAAACTAAACAACTGGAAAGAGTAAAGGCGGATTTCATTACCAATGTATCTCATGAATTACGAACACCACTTACCGCTATCAAGGGCTTTGTAGAAACCCTGGAGGAAGAAGCGGGTGAAGAGCAGCGGCATTTTTTAGGAATCATTAAGAAGCACACAGGCCGTTTGATTAACCTTGTCTCTGATTTACTTTTGCTCTCAAAGATAGAGGAGAGAGGAAAAAAGCTAGAAGTGGAGGATGTCAACTTAAAGGAAGTTATCAGAGATGTTTTAAGAATTTTTGAAAATAAGTCGAAGGAAAAGAACCTGAAATTGGAACTTATTACACCTGGTATGCTTCCCTTAATAAAAGCAGATTCCTTTCTTATAGAGCAGCTATTTATAAATCTTATAGATAATGCAGTAAAATATACAAAAAAAGGAGAGGTGAAAGTAGAGATTATCCCTCAAAATCAGAAGGTAAAGATTAGATTCTCTGATACGGGTATAGGAATACCAGAGGAACATATTAACAGGATATTTGAGCGATTCTATGTAGTAGATAAAGCTCGTTCAAGACAGCTCGGTGGAACAGGGTTGGGTCTTTCTATAGTAAAACATATTGTTCTTCTCCACAACGGTGAAATATCCGTCGATAGCAAAGTAGGTAGGGGAACTACCTTTACCATTATTCTCCCTAGTTAGCCTTTCCTTTTTTCTTAATCCTGAGTTAACACACTCCTTATATTTCCTTAACATCCCTTGTTTATATTTATGACATAATAGATAAATCTTTCTAAAAAAATGAGATTCCTCGCCTGTCATTGCGAGCGTAAGCGAAGCAATCTCAAAATAGGCTTCACAACCTAATGATAAAAAAGAGGAAAATCTTAGAGAAGCTAACTATTATAAAAGCCAACCACAGAAATTCTTGTTCAGTTAATAAATACCCGAGGAAAGACAATGAGTTAACAAAAAATTAACATTTTCCTTATACGGAGTTAACAGTGATATTGTAAAATACTGCAAAATAGTAAGGACGAGGGAAAACAAAAATTCTCTGCGTCCAAAAGGAGGAAAGGATGAAGGCAAGAAGATTGTGGGGACCTATGATTCTCGCAGCGGCACTGGGAATGGCCACGCAGGTTTGTATCTGCGGACTGGCCGGGGCAAAAGAAGGTAATCGTCTCTCTATACAGGGTTCAACCACTGTTCTTCCCATAGCTCAACCAACAGCTGAGGAGTATATGGACCTCGCCGATATGGGTCTTTTACCAGAAGCAGATATCACCGTTAGAGGTGGAGGCTCAGGAGTAGGCATTGCTGCCCTTATTGACGGAACCATAGATATTGCCGATGCTTCACGAGCGATAAAGTCTGAGGAGATTGAAGAAGCAAAGGCAAAAGGAATTGAGCCATTCGCTACAGTGATAGCTAAGGATGGGATTTGCGTGATCATTCATCCATCTAATTCAGTGAAGGGATTGAGTTTGGAGGACCTTAAAGCGATTTATACCGGTCAAATAAGCGAATGGAGCAAGGTAGGTGGGGAAGCAAAACCTATAGTAGTTATCTCCCGGGATACAGCTTCAGGAACTTTTGAAACCTTTAACGAACTTGCCCTGAAGGAAGAGAAGGCAAGAGATGATGCCCTTATGCTTGCTTCAAATCAGGCAGTTGCCACCACAGTAGCTAAAACACCAGGAGCAATAGGATATGTGGGCCTAGGTTATTTATCTGATAAAGTAAAAGCATTGGAGATTGATGGAGTAGAGCCCTCAGAAAAAACGGTAGTGAGCGGAGAATATAAACTCTCCCGTCCCCTTTTTATGTACACCAATGGAAAGCCCAAGGGTTTAGCCAAGAAATTCATAGATTTTGTGCTTTCTCTGGCTGGCCAGAGGATAGTCGAGGATGTAGGTTTTGTTCCTTTAAGGTAAATTACACCTGGCGGGAGTAGGCTTTGGCTTTACTCCCGCCTCTCACTTTCCCCCCTTCCAAAATTAACATATTCTTAGCAATTTCCTTATATTTCCTTAACAATTGAGTTTATAATATAATTTATGAAAAAGAATTTTATTGAAAAATTGCTTCCTGTATTTGCCTCACTTTCCTGTCTATTTCTTCTTGGTATAACCCTTACTCTATTTACCGAGGGATTACCTGTTTTTAAAACTGTGGGATTTTTTGAATTTATTTTTGGCAGTTCCTGGCATCCCACCTCTGAGCCACCGGACTTTGGGATATTATCACTTATTCTGGCTTCTCTAGGAGTGACTCTCTTTGCCTTAGCCATTGCTATTCCTCTTAGTCTCGGATCTGCTATATACATATCTGAACTTGCCTCACCAAGGATGAAGGAAATTTTTAAACCGATAATAGAACTTTTGGCGGGGATACCCTCTGTAGTTTATGGTTTCTTCGGTATGATTTTTCTTGCTCCTCTGGTTCAGGAGATATTCAATTTACCCACCGGTTTAACCTGGTTTACTGCCTCCATAATTCTGGCCATTATGGTAGTTCCTACTATTACCAGTCTTGCTGAAGATTCAATTTCGGCTGTATCGAGAGAGGTGAAAGAGGCCTCGTTGGCTCTGGGAGCGACTAAGTGGGAGACAATTACGAGGATAGTTGTTCCGGGTGCTTCTTCAGGAGTTATCACAGCAGTTATTTTAGGAATGGGAAGAGCAATAGGAGAAACAATGACCGTTTTAATGGTTGCTGGAGGAGCGATTATGCTCCCAAAGTCTATCTTTCAGCCGATACGTCCTATGACAGCGACGATTGCTGCTGAAATGGGAGAAGCACCGATGGGTAGTGCCCATTATCATGCTCTTTTTGCCATTGCTCTAGTTCTTTTTTCTCTCACTCTAATACTTAATCTTTCGGCCGAGTGGTTATCTTCAAGGAAAAAGGATGAGAAGATTTAAACAAAGACTCGGTTTTACTCTCCTGAGACTTTCGCTCTTTATTATTTCTCTTTTTCTTTTATCTCTGGTTGTGTTTATTTCTTTAAAAGGATTTAAGATGCTGAGTTTATCCTTCCTTTTAGAATTTCCTCGAAGAGGAATGACCGAAGGAGGAATATTCCCAGCCCTCATAGGGACTCTTCTCTTATGTATCGGAGCTATTGTATTCGCTTTACCCTTAGGTGTTCTGGCGGCAATCTACTTGAAGGAGTACGCCGGGGCAAAAAAGTGGGTAAGAATAATAAGAATCGGCATAAATAATCTTGCTGGCGTTCCCTCTGTAGTCTTCGGCCTTTTTGGGTTAGCTATATTTGTCAAGTTTTTTGGTTTTGGTGTCTCGGTGCTTTCGGGCTCGCTTACTTTGGGAATACTCATTCTACCGGTGATAATAAGAGCATCCGAGGAGGCCATTGGCTCGGTACCTTCCTCTTTTAAAGAAGCATCTTTTGCCCTGGGGGCAACGAAGTGGCAAACAATAAGAAAGGTAGTTTTACCTAATGCTCTACCCGGTATTTTAACCGGGGCTATCTTAAGTATAGGCCGAGCTGCAGGAGAGACCGCACCCATTCTTTTTACCGCTGCTACCTTCTACACTCGCCGTCTTCCTGTCTCTCCATTTAGGGAAGTTATGGCCCTTCCCTATCATATATATGCCCTGATGACTGAGGGAACAAAGCCAGAGTTTCAAGTTCCCATCGCTTATGGAACTGCCCTCGTGCTCCTTCTTTTAGTTTTTATCATAAACCTGGTAGCCATAGTTATAAGATCCCAGTCGAGAAGAAAAAGAAAATGGTAAATAAGATAATCATAAGAAATTTAAATCTCTGGTTTGGAGAAAATCATGTATTAAAGAATATAGATATCTCTGTTCCGGAGAAACTGATAACAGCCATTATGGGACCTTCTGGATGTGGAAAGTCTACCTTTCTTCGTTGTCTTAATCGAATGAATGATTTGATTGAGGGGACTAAAATTTCGGGTAGTCTTCTTATAGATGAAAAAGATATTTACAGCGATAGTATAGATGTTTTTGATTTACGCAAGAGAGTGGGTATGGTATTTCAAAAGCCGAATCCCTTCCCGAAATCAGTATTTGAAAATGTAGCCTACGGGATCAGAATTCATGGGATAAGGGATAGGGGAAAACTCTCTGAAGAAGTGGAGAAGGCTTTGCGCGATGCTAATCTCTGGGATGAAGTAAAAGATAGACTTTCTTCCTCAGCGTTTGATCTATCCGGCGGTCAGCAGCAAAGACTCTGTATAGCCAGGGCTTTAGCGGTAGAACCAGAAATTATTTTATTTGACGAGCCTGCCTCTGCTCTGGATCCTATTTCTTCGGCAAAGCTTGAGGAGTTGCTTGGAGAGCTGAAGGAAAACTACACTATTGTCATAGTTACTCATAATCTGCAACAGGCAGCAAGAATATCTGACTGGACAGCATTTTTGATGTTGGGAGAGCTTATCGAATTTGATAAGACAGAAAAAATATTCACTGCTCCTCAGGATGAACGGACAGAGAACTATCTAACCGGTAAATTTGGATAAGGGGGATAAGATGTTAGAACAAAAAATTACTGAACTCAAGGAGAAACTATTTATCATGGCTTCTCTGGTGGAATCAATGCTTGAAAAAAGTGTAAACTCGCTTGTCAACAAGGATGAAGAGCTTGCCAGAGAGGTCATTAATAAAGATGAAGCAAAAGCTAATGACTTAGAGATAGAAATAGAGGACTCAGGTATAAAGCTCATAGCTTTATACCAGCCAGAGGCTTCTTTTCTTCGTGTTGTAATAGCTATGATTAAAATAAATAATGACCTGGAAAGAATAGGAGACCATGCGGTTAATATTGCCGAAAGGGCACTCTTTCTAATTCCCAGACCCCTTGTTAAACCCTTAATCGATCTTCCGAGAATGGGCAAAACTACAAGGGAGATGTTGAAGGGAAGTCTTGATTCCTTTGCTAGAAAAGATGTGAACCTAGCGATCTCGGTCTGTAAAGAGGATGAAGAAGTTGACTCTCTTCGAGATCAAATCGTCAGAGAGCTCATAACTTATATGATAAGCGATCCCTCAACGATAGAACGGTCTATTGAATTAATTTCCATAGCGAGGAACTTGGAACGAGTGGCAGATTTGGCGACCAACATTGCTGAAGATGTCGTTTTTACCGTAAAAGGCGAGGTCATAAAACATCACAGGGAGGAAAAGAAAAAAAAGAAAAAATAGTTGACTAAATTCCTTTTTGTTGTAGAATAGAGTCACTAAAAATAGTATCCTGGAAGACTAAGTAAGAATCCCGAATTCTCCGGGTTGTTGCAAAGTAAGCCAACATCAAGTTTTCTAGTTCTCTTGAAAGAGAGCGGAAGGGGATGTTGGCTTTTTTAATTTCTCTAGAAAGGAGCGGATATAATGAGTAGGCAATTGATGGAGTAAGAATGATTAGATGGAACCCTGAAGGTGATTATCCACCAGAACAATGGATGAAAAAGGAGGTAGATGTATGAAGATAGGAGTATGCGGTATCTATTGTGAAAAATGTCCGAAATTTCTTAAAAAGCACTGTTCGGGGTGCGGGGTGAATCCTGTTTGCAGAATGCCTGGATGTGCTAAAGAAAAAGGAGTCAAGCTTTGCTTTGAGTGTCCAGAATTTCCCTGTCCGATAAATTATGAATTCTTCCCTAAATCTTGGCTTGATTTCCTTAAGTCAGATGAAATTGTAGGATAGAGGATGAAGGTGGAAAAGATAGTAAATACTCTAATAGCCAAATCCCCATATTCCTTAGGAATCCCTCCTGAGATTATCGGTGTGGGCAGGGCATTAAAAATGGACCAGAAAGAAGGCCTTGGAGAAGTTTTAGAAAGATACTACTTAAATTTAGCCCATGACTTATAAAAAGGCTTTGGCTTATTTATATGATTTAGAGAGGTTTGGCATCAAGTTGAGGCTGGCTAACATGGAAGGTCTTCTTGAACTCTTAGGCAATCCACACCTTGGGCTGAAAGCCATCCATGTTGCTGGGACAAACGGCAAAGGCTCCACCGTAGCATTTATCAGTTCCATACTAAAAGAGGCGGGCTACAAAGTAGGGACATATACGTCTCCTCATTTAACTGACTTTACTGAACGGATAGCTATAAATGGCAGTCAAATATCAGAAGAAAAAGTAGCAGAACTATTGACTAAAATTAGGCCTCATATCATAAAGATAGCAGTTGCTCCTGAACTTGGCCATCCGACTTTCTTTGAGGTAGTGACCGCGATGGCCCTTACCTATTTTTTTGAAGAAAAAGTGGATTTTGTGGTATGCGAGGTGGGTTTAGGGGGAAGATTGGATGCGACAAATGTGATTGAGCCTCTGGTTTCAGTGATAACCAATAGCAGCTATGATCATATGGATCAATTAGGCTCTGAGATTACTTCTATTGCCCGAGAACATGCCGGGATTATCAAAAAAGATGGTTTGGTAATTACGGCTGCCCAAGGAGAAGCGCTTACAGTTATTAAGGAAGTCTGCCAGCAACAGAAAGCAAGGCTATACCAGGTAGGCAAGGATATAAGTTATAAACCCCTACAGTCAAATTTGCAAGGGCAGTCCTTTAATATAAAAGGGATATTCTCTGAAATTGAAAATTTGAAAATTTCCCTTTTGGGCAAACATCAACTAACTAATGCCTGCTGTGCCATTGGTTCAATAGAGGTTCTTGTTTTACATAACACAAGAATTACAGACGAGAATATAAGAAGAGGGCTAAAGAAGGCACGCTGGCCAGGTAGATTAGAGATAGTGAGACGTTTTCCCCTGGTAATTTTAGATGGTGCTCATAACCATCCGGCAGCAAAACAGCTTAGAGAGACTCTTTTGGAGTTTTTTAAGAAGAAAGAGAGGCTAATATTGGTTATGGGAATTCTTGAGGATAAGGAGATAGAGAAAATTGTGAGGGAACTTGTTCCTTTAGCCTTTAAAGTGGTGGTTACTGCACCAAGAACTTCTCGGGCTGCTCGCCCAGAAGATATCTATAATGCCACAATAAAGTTTAACCCAAATGTTGCCGTCGCAGGAGAGGTAGAAGAGACAGTAAAAGCTGCTTTGATCGAGGCGAAAAAAGATGATATAATCTGCGTTACAGGTTCTTTATATACGGTAGGAGAAGCAAGGCAGTTTTTAATTGGAAAAGAAAGCCGATATTACCGTATTTGATGGAAAAAGTCGGAGGGAATTTAAAGAGACAGATGGTTTAGAGAAAAAAGGAGGAAAACACAATGCCAACTGATTATAGAGTTCTTGTGGGGCCAGAGGGTTATCTACTGCCGGCAGCAGCCTCTATGGAGGTAGTACTTCCCGATAAGGAAGAGACATTAGTGGAGGGTTTGGTTGTGCCGGAGGAAAAGGCGATGAAAAAGACTGCGGAAAAGCTGCTATCCAGCATAAAATTTCTTACATCACTACAATTGCTGCAGCTATGGCAATTGTGGAGGGAATAGAAGCAGCAAAATGCGGGGAGATAGAGATAAAATCTATTCAGGAATATCATAACTTATGAAAATTTTTGCCACAAGCGATATTCACGGCAATAAGGCATTGGTTTATCTTGCTCTTTACAGTCAACAACATAGAACGTCCTTCGCTGAATATTTGCAATTTCAAGTTCTTAAACATTTTACAAATTATGGTAAATAGCATCTATCATCTCTGAAAGATATTTTGCTATAGCAGGGGCGGCTGTGAGAGCTGGGGATTCTATCCCGACAAGATTTATTAAACCAGCTAAACCTCTTTCAGACTCGTGACAAATTACAAAGTCTCTGAAGTCTTCCTCCTGTGTTTGTAATTTTGGTCTAATACCAGACATAGCCGGTGAGAGGTCATTAATATCTATGGTGGGGAGATATTTCCTGATAGAGTTATGAAATTCTTCCTTTTCTGACTCTACGCCATAATCAATTTTATTTACAAAATAAGCATTTGGCCCGAATTTAATGTCGTGATTTAAATCCAGCCCAGCATGTATACCAATAGAGAATTTTCCAGGCACTGGATATATCAAATGATTTAAAGATTTTTTATTCCAGGAAAAATAGTCTCCTTTACAAAGATGTAGTCTGTAGCCAGCCTCATCTATATCTATGCCGGCCATTTCTGCTATTTTGTCTGAGTCAAGACCCCCTGAATTTATCAAAATTTTGGTAGTAAAATCCTCTGTCGTTCCGTCTGAGTTCTTTACTTTAAACTTGAATCCAAAGTTTTCTTTCTTTATATCAGTGACCTCTGAATTATATACGAGAAGAGCACCCTTAGATTTTGCCGCATCGGCAAAGTGTTTCATCAAGCCATGAGAGTCTATGATTCCTGAACTGGGAGAATATACTGCTAATTTAGCGTGTACACAAGGCTCTATTTTCTTAATTTCAGTTGGTTCATAAAGTACAAGGCCATCCACACCGTTTTCTTCGCCTCTTTGTTTCAAGTCTTCTAATATACCGATCTCTTCCTCGTCTGTAGCTACAGTGAGTTTGCCCAATTTTTCATAACCAATCCCATTCTTTTCACAAATATCATAGAGCATTCTATTACCTTCAACACACAAATTAGCTTTCAAAGAACCTGCTGGGTAATGTATACCAGAGTGAATGACTTCGCTGTTTCTGCTACTGGCTTCTTGTCCAAAACTGCTGTGCCTTTCTACCATGACAATACTTTCGTATTTTTCGGAAAGCTCCTTAGCAATTGCCAAACCTACGACACCTGCGCCAATTATCGTTATGTCAATGTCAGCCATAAAATGAAAATTCCTCCTTTGGTACAATTCAATTTTTCGTCTCCCTACTTAATGTAACTTAAAGTTTATATGATCCTGGTCTTTTTCTTTATCGATTTCACGAGCTATTTTCTCAGTGTATTTGACGGCCTCTTCTTTTGTTTTAACCTTCTCCATTACTTGGGCCTGGTGGATCCGACTTAATAGATAAGATATATAAGGTCCGCTGGGGATTCTCAATAACTTCATCAGTTCCTCTCCCCCAATCAACTTGGGTGGATGAAGAATAAGGGAAGATTTTTTAAAATATTCTTTCAGCAGTTGAATCACAAGCCTCGAAGAGGCTAATTTGTTAAGATTTACCGCCAGAAGGAGTAAAGAAATTTCCACCAACTCTTTCTTCGCTTCTATTAGGAACTCAGCCATAAGTTGGGCATTTTTTCTCCTACCCATAATCTTTTTTAATTTAGGGTAGAGCTGTTCAACTCTTCGCATGATTTTTATATGACTCCGGCTAAGTTTTAATCGCTTTCCCGCAGAAGACAGAGTGAGTTTTTCCTGTACAGGGAAGAAAATCAGGGCCATAATTTTCAATAGGTCCCTGCGTGAAGTCATCGCCTTTTCATCTTTCTCCAAATGTAGATCAATTTTTTCTTTAAGATCCTTGGGCAGCACTTTTTCGTTTGACAACAAAATTTCTAATTTTTTCAGGTTTTCCAAATTTGGAGTTTGTCCGAATATTTTTTCCAGTAAGACTTCTGCTGAAGAATTTACTAGACATCTGTGAGAAAAGGGATTTTTCAGAAAAACAGATAGTTCATCTCTTATTCTCTCCCCGGCTACTTTTTTAATAAGAGAAGATTTACTGGAAATAAGATGCGCAATCTTTTCCTCCAACTCAAAGTCAAGTTGGGAGGCAAAGCGGAAAGCACGCAGCATACGAAGAGGATCTTCCTCCAGGGATTTTTCTCTCAATAGTCTAATTTTTTTATTTATCAGATCCTCCAGCCCTGTTTCAGGATCTATCAAAGCTAAGCAAGGCATATCAAGGAAATCCAGATCCAGGGCAAGGGCATTAATGGTAAAATCGCGCTGAAGAAGATCAGCATTCAGACTCTGAGATTTTTTAAGAATAAAGTCTATGGTGGTTTTTCCAGGAAGGACAACTCTTCTCAAGGTCGAATTTAAGACAACCAGACTTGCCTTCACGTGACTCACAAAAAGATGGACAATTCTAAATTCCGGATCGTCCAACACTATGTCTAGATCCTTTTTTTCTCTACCTAGCAGAAGATTACGGAGGCATCCTCCTACCAACCAGAGTTTTTCCTTTCCTTTTATGCTGGTGAGTTCCTTGAGATAGGTATCCTTCTGGAGGCTGTTTTTGAGATAAGCCCAATTTAAGGAGCTTCCCGGACCTCTTTCCAGACGAATTTTATCCAGGATACCATTAACAAATTTTCCCGAATCAATGGTTCCATAGCGTTTAGCTATTTCCACAGCCTCATTTATACTGACTATAGGAGGAACATTTTCTAAAAAAAGAAGTTCGTAAATGGTAAATCTAAGGATATTTCTGTCCACAGTAGCCATGCGTTCCAGAGACCAGTTCTTGGCGTATTTTTTTATTAGAAAATCGATAAGAAGGAGAAGTTGGGAGGTTCCCCGAATCAGTCTTTCGGCAAATTCCTTTACTTCAGGTCTGAATCGGTAACGGGAAAAGGCAACGTTCAATGCCGCCTCTACTGGAGTCCCTCTTATATCCACCTGGTAGAGGATTTGGAGAGTAAGTTCTCTAGCCTTTCGGCGATTTTTCATCCGTGAAAATCCCTGCCCGGTTATTTATTGTCAACAGTTTCAAAATACTGTATGTTCTTGATTTTGTCAACTTCCAATGTTAGCACTGATTCAACCGGAGGGACTTGACGAATTTCTCTCCTTGTGCTATATTCACAAACTGAGAAATACCATCTCTATAATCCTTTATTAGAAGCAATTTGCCTGGGTTGATTGAAATTTTTTTTAAAATTGAAAATGTGCAAAGGAGGTGAGATAGGATGAATAAGGCCGAATTAGTAGAGACGGTGGCTGCTGAGGTGGGGCTAACTAAGAAAGATATAAATAACGTTGTCGATGCCATGACTTCAGCAATTACTAACTCTCTGGCTAGAGGAGAGAGGGTTACTTTGGTTGGTTTTGGTACATTTCTGGTGCAGAGGAGAAAGGCCCGTCAGGGTGTGAATCCTCAGACTAGAACCAGGATAAGTATTCCGGCCAAAGATGTACCTAAGTTTAAATCGGGAAGAAGTTTGAGAGAAGCGGTAGCATAACAAAAATCGCTGAGGAGCTAAGGGAGATTATTTCACTCTCTTAGCTCCTTTCAAGAGAATCTTGGAAAGTCAAAAATGATTGATTCTTACCAGTTTGGACACATTGTCATAGATGGAAAGCGATATACTTCTGATGTAATCATCTATCCAGATAAAATAGATCCCCATTGGTGGAGAAAAGAGGGACATCTGCTTCTAGCTCAAGATTTAAAGGAAGTGGTAAAGCGGAACCCAGAAGTTCTGGTTATCGGTACAGGAGATCCTGGATTGATGAAAGTTCCAGCTACTACCCAACAATGGGTTCAGTCACGTGGGGTAGAAATAAGAGTAAAACCTACCCAATCAGCCTGCCAAATCTATAACCAGCTCTGTAAAACGAAGAAAACAATCGCTGCTCTTCACTTAACTTGCTAACCCTGAAAAACAGTTTTCAGTGAAAAGGACTTCGGTTTTCTTGACCAAAATGGTCTTTTTTGTTATATTCATCGAGGAAGGTCAGCGAATAAGTTTGACAGAACATTCCGAAACCCGTTTCACTCCTTTCACCTTCCTTATTAAACTTCAACCTAGATTAGAATTCAAAAAGAACATATAATCGAATAAAGGAGTTTGTTAATGAATAGGTGTTGTTTTTTTCTTGCCATTCGCTCCCAAGTGCCCAATATCGAATAAACCCCCTCCCTCCTCTTGCTACTTTCTAGTCAAAGCCCCCTCGATCTTTTTTCAAATACCGCTTGGTTTATCTTAGGGTTTCAGGCTCTTTCTTCATAATTACCTTACACTTCTTCCTTGGCAAAATCTTTTTTTTGGACTATTACTGTATATTGAGCAGAAGAGGATGAGAGATTTTGGGTCTATATCTATCAAGGAAAAGATTCTCATAGTTTACCAAATAACAGTTCATCTGTCCTTACTGCAGAAGCTCTGTTTATAGACAAAAGAAAAAGAGAAGAATCATTCTTTCTTAATGCCCACCGTGTTATAGGATTTACCTCTCAAGGGGATTTCCAGACTAAAACAAACTCCTCATAGTGTAAAATAATTACGAATTTTTAGAAGCGCATTCATAGTGGAATAGACAATATCTCTTTTTTTTCTCCTGAAAATACCTTTAGGCCTAAGTTTACTTTCAATTTTTCAGATCTAATGCGGGGGGTTGACAATTTTTTTCTTGAGGCTATAATGTTTATCGATATGGCTAAAACGTTTAGTATATATCGACATACAAATTAACTTATGGTAATATTAAGAGACGTAGCAAAAAAAGTAGGTGTTTCTGTAGCAACTGTATCGAGTGTTCTGAATAATAGGCCATCCAAAGTTCCCATTAGCGATGAGACGAAGAAAAAAGTTCTGAAGACCGTGAAGGAACTTAACTATTATCCAAATATTTTTGCACGGGCCTTACGAACAAAAATCACAGGAATTGTGGCGGTCGTAGTAACGGACATCAAGGACCCTTATTTTAATGCGATAGTGGATGGGGTAGAGCAAATTCTAGAAGAAAATGGTTACTATTTTCTCCTCATGAGTGCCCACAATAGTCCTCGGAAAGAGAAGCTATATTTAAACAAATTGCGTAAGAGTCGGGTAGATGGACTCCTGGTTCTGAGTGGAGTGATGCAATTTACCAATAATATGATACGCGAACTTTCGAGGAGTAAAATCCCTATTGTATTGGTTGCGCACAGGGCTCCCGTTCTGAACATAAGTTCAGTGGAGGTGGATAACTTCAAGGGGGGATTCTTAGCTACAGAGCATCTTATCAGCTTGGGACACAGCGATATCACACATATAACAACTTCCTACCAGAGGCCAGATGCCCAACACAGACTTAACGGATACGTAAGTGCCATGGAAAAGTATGGTTTAGCAAACAAATGTTGGATTCAAAAAGGTGGTGATACTGTAGAAAGTGGATATGAAGCCATGACTCATGTGTTGCAGAAAGACAAGAGACCCACAGCAGTTTTTGCTTTCAACGATAGATCGGCATTCGGCGTCATAAAGGCATTGAGAAATAGGGAATTAAGAGTTCCCCAGGACGTTGCCGTAGTTGGTTTCGATGATATTACCTTTGCTGCTCACTTCTGCCCTCCTTTAACTACGATGCAACAACCCAGTACAGAGATGGGAAGGAGGGGAGCCGAGTTTTTGCTAAAAGCCATAAAAGAACGTGATACTGGTACCGGCGAACACATTGTTTTTCCACCAAAGCTAATCGTTAGAGGATCGTCGGTAGTAAGGGGAGACACGCAGAAATGACGAGGAAATACCGGAATCTTAACAATTCCCGGGAAAATGTTGGTGATATTAACATTGCCTAGCAACTTAGATATGAGAATGCATGGGCAAAGATAGAGGGTTTACGGATGATGAGTTTTATTGCGTCAATAATCCACGCTGTGTCGGTCTATTAAGGAGAAATGTGCTAAATGACCAATACTTATTCGTTGCGAGGAATTATCTTTAAAGATAGGTGATCATAGTTTCACTTTGATTCAAGATGTAGACAGTTCGATTGGCAAATTTAATAAGGTGGCTTGGTAATAGAATTTTTCAGGTAATTGAAATCTTATCAACTTACAGCTTGGTGTGTTTCGTAGTTGCCTAGAGGTTTTAAGTGAGCGAGACGCTGTAGAAAAATAAATGTGCACTGACGAAACTTAGATTTTTCTCTTAAAGAGAAAAACATAGAAATAAAGGGCCGAAAAGGGGGTGATGAAGGGTAGGTAGGCCGATGGCCGATGTAGGTTGACAGCTTTTACGAAAAAAGTGAACCATATCTCAGGTAGAGTATAAATGCTAACTACTGTCCTAACATCTAAAACGAGGAGGAAAATAATGGCAAGACCAAGAGCAAAACACGTGTCACGAACGGAAAGAGGTACGAAAAAGGAGACAATGAAGAGAGGAATTGTCGGATTTGTGCTTATTTGCTTGGGAGTGGCTACTCTTTTGATTGGTGGTTTCACGGGCGTGGGAGGATGTAAAACGCTGGTCATGGTAGCAACTCCTCAAGGGAAAATACTCTATGACAAATTTGTGCCCAAATATGAGAAAAAAACAGGTATCGAGGTAAAATTAACGATTATCCCTCGAGATAAATTCGATGCTTTTCTGAAGTCACGACTCGCCTCTGGTCGTCAGCTAGATGTAATCGCGTTTGACCCTCAATTTATACTGGATTACACTAGGCTGGGTATTCTTGCGGATTTGACCAATATGCTTGGAGACCCGCAATATCCCAACCTCCGGGAGGAAAGATTCAAAGAAGGAGCTTTGGATTTCAAACGTGTAGCTGGGAGGACATATGCCATTCCCTATAATGTGTACATGGGTTTCTACCTGTACAACAAGGGTATTTTTGATACCTATGGGATCACTGTTCCTATGCGCTTCGAAGAGATGTTGCAAATTAAAGAGAAGCTCACTGGCACAAATATTATGCCCACCGCCTATCCTGGTAAACAGATATTCTGGAATCCCTTCATGTTCTACACTCTTTTGCCTATGGTGATGAATAACAACGCAGGCGAATTTACCAAGGCAACAATCAGAGGTGACATCAAGTGGACATCACCCTTCTACATAAGGGCCATGAAGCTATTGAAATGGCAAATGGACACCGGGATCATAGCACGAGAATCACTAGCACTTGACTACGATACGTTGGCGACCTTCTTCCTGCAGGGTAAAATAGCTGCGGTTCATCAAGGAGCTTGGTTTTACACCGAACAGTTAAAGGGAAATCTTCCATCAGGATTTGAGTTGGACGTTTTTATGCCTCCTGCAATTGCTCCCGGCTTTGGACAAGTAGTAGGCTGCACAGATGTGCTTGTAGGTATAAATGCGAAAAGTACCTTGATGACCGATGCAGCCAAATTGCTAGACTATTTGGCAAGTGATGAGGTTGCCGAGTATGCATCAGAGAATTACATTAGCTCAATAAGAGGATTTCCACCTAGAGACCCTATACTAAGCAAAGTAATTAAGATGTTGGAAGGGAAACCCATAGCTCATATCATGGACCATGAGTGGGAACCAGAAATTACGGAAGAATTCAAAATCCAAATACAAAAAGTATTTCTGGGTGAAACCACTCCCGAGGAGGCACTTGAAGCAGTCCAAAAGGTTCATGATAGATTGGTCAAAGAGGGAAGAGATTACGGTCCCATATTTGGCAGAAGCTACAAATATTAAAGCGATTTGTTTGGTGAGTAGAATCCGAAGGGTTGGTGTTTAAAGAGGTCCTTTTAACAACTCTGGTCTTTATAATGGCAGTACCAGAGAAAATGGCCAGGCTCAGCCGGTCTAAAATCAATACTGGTTGAGCCTGGCATTGAGTTTAACAGGGCAGTTTACGGATTTTACGTAATTAAACAACCAAGTGTAGGCTCGCTTTTGGGAAGAATGTTAAGAGCGAAGAAGGAGTATCACAATTTCTTAAGAGACTTTGTTTTGTAAAGGAGAGTAAGATGTAACATCCCAACCTTCTACCCGTACGGATTTAAACTCATTTTAAGATGATTTGTGGCAAAGTACAGATAGATTAATAGGCATAGGAACCACCAAAAATTACCTTTTGGACTTAAAGTTGCGAATTCAAGATTCGTGTGAAACCCAACTTCCCGAAATATTAGGATAAGGATTCTAAAATCCTTTATTATCCTT
>CAZIXA010000027.1:0-26117 GCA_964543295.1 uncultured Clostridia bacterium
TTTTCTTTATGGGTCAAGCTTTCAAGAATTTACACACTTATTAGTATACCACCTCGTTTGGGAAGACTCCTCCTTCGCTAAGTAAAGAACCTCTCCTTCCTCCAAGACACCTAAATGAACAGTTTCATTACATTGATTTACCAACTCTTTTAGATAAGGGGAAGATTCCGTTACCAGATCCATTTGATGAAGCTTACCCATGCCCAATTCTATCGTTTTTAGACCAAGTCGGTATTTGTGCATATTAGAATCTTGTTCCACATATCCTCGATATCTTAATGTATCTAACATACGATGAACAGTACTCGGATAAATTCTCAATTTTTTGCCGATTTCACTCACGCTCATAGGCGAACTCTGCCGGAGCAAAATCTCCAGGATAGAAAGGGATTTATCTAAAACTTTTATAGGATAATTGGGTTGTCTTTTTGCCACCTTATTCACCTGACTTGATATAGATTATAGAATCTTGTTCTATTTAGAGTTTTATTATATGATATAGAATAGGGAAAAATTCAAATTTGTCAAGGCGTTCATTTTTGGTCTGAAAAATTGAAAGTAAACTTAGGCTTTAAGGGACTTTCAGGAGAAAAAAAGGGACATTGTCTATTCTACCGTGAACGCACTCTTAAAAATTCGTAATTATTTTACACTATGAGGAATTTGTTCCGGTTTGAAAATTCCTTTGGGAGGGTAAGTCCCGTGAGAGGGTGGCATTAAAAAGAATTATTTCTCAATGACCTTATCTTTTGCATCGACGTTGCCTTTTTTGCACTTAGGTCCCCGCCTCTTTAAGTTTTAGTACTTGCTGGGAGCCTATCTAAAGCTTTCTTCTGTCCAGGCATAACCAGAAGGTCTACTTACTCCGTGCTTTCTAGCTACTCTCTGAATCTTTTCCTCAGCTATTACCTGGCAGACTACGAAAATCTTTTCTTTGATAGATATAGACCTAAAATTTCTCATTTTCTTCTGCTCTATATCTATATACAATAATAGTCGACAAGAAAGAGTTTGCCAAGAAAGAAGTGTAAAGCAATCATGAAGAAGGATCCTCAAAACCTTAAGATAAACCAAGCAGTATTTCAAAAAAGATCAAGGGCTTTTTGATAGGAAAGCAGAGAGTTGGGTAAGATTTTATTTAAGGAACAAAGAAGATTGGCTAAGTGTAAGTTGAATTTAGGCGAGAGGTTTAACTAATTCAAACTCCGATGTCGAATTGTGGCCACAACGTAAAAGAAATATCTCTAACGGCAGTATTTGCTAATCGCTTCAGTTACTAAATCACTGATCGCGCGATTTGTGTGAGAGGATAGATACTTCAGCTTGTTGAGTTGCCGTTCAGATTAGGTAGAGACTTAACTGACCGTAGGATTTCCTCTTTAGGGTAGGTTGAGGAAGTATGTTTGCCCTCCAGCTTTTGTTTTAAAAGTGACGGTCTACCGCTTCTCTCTCGGCAATCGATATTGATTTTTTGTCTCTTCTCGATCGTTTTCTTAGAAGATTTAAGTCATGCTTGGAAGGATATAACGTCAGATACTTTAAATTATCTGCTCCAGTAAAATTGTCCTGCCAGTCATCAGGAAGGTTCGCAATCAAGGAATGAGGAAAGAATTTGTACTGTTAGGTTTGCCTTCTGACCAATGTTTACGCCCTCCTTTAAAAAAGCAAGTTACTCAGTGTGCATACCTCTTTCCACTGAGGGAATTAGATCCTGATGTTTTAGATCCTGATGTTTTCCCCATACGAATTCTATCCCTTGCCGAATTGACCCCATTCAAGTAATCATCTAGGGCATCTCTAACCAGCTCAGTTTGGCACTTCCCCGTACTTTTGGAGATCCTCTCGAGCAAGTTCCAATCATGTCGACGAAAATAAGCAGTAACTGTCTTATATTGCTCTTTAGTGCAGGTTGGCAAAAAAGATGGAAGTACACTAATAGAATGCTCTTTCTTTTTGGTGAAATGGGACAGAGTCTCCCGCATTAACTTGGATAGGGATTCTTTTCGCTCTTTCCTCAGTCTATCCAATTGTTGATATTGGTCCAGCGAGATTTTCACAAGACAACATACCATTCTTTGTGGTTCATTCTTGGGTGGGCTAGATGCAAGTTTTTTGGGTATGAAAACTGGCCTGATGGCAATGTTGATAAAGGTTTGATTTCTTTTACCCCAATTGTACGGGGATTGCCTGCTATGCCGAGGTGAGCCACGACCAAAGCCATAATTCAAATCTGCCTATCTTTCATCCTTACAAGATTCACCAGCGAATAACTTTGAATAGATAAATCCCCTTACGGTTCGAGTAAGGCAACCCCCGTCGAACCCTCGGGAGTCTTTTAGGCCATGACTGGGAGTTCCCCAAATTCTATTTGAAACATCAGTCTTTGCCACGCAGAAAGCTATTTTCCACTTTCACATCTCCTCTATCATTCTTTAATTCAGCATCTTACGAAAAACTATTTGAAATTCTGGGGAAACTCCAACAATATGGAGCCCTGACTACAGATTCATGAGGTCCGGGCTTTAGCTTTTCAATTTCTTCGGTTTTTATCACGCGATTTCCATAAATAATGCGCCTTTCCATATCTCCCTTACTGACAAGTATCTTTCTCTCCTCCCGAGGACAATGTCTCTTTTAAAAGGGTGTAGAAATCACGCAGGAGTCACGCTTGTCAACCTTCACGCCCGTGTAAATACCGTCCCTTCTCCATCTGTGAATTTGCTGTCAAACTTCCGCCGCTATTCTTTGATTTTCTTGATGTGTGCGTAGCGACGATGTTTTCGATAAACTTCCTCCCGATCCACTCCTTTCGATAGTTCCTGACGAATCTGTTCCTCAATTTCAGTGACCTTCTCGGCTGCTTCAATCACTTGTTCCGCAACCTCTTTTGGTACTACCACAACACCATCAGTATCGGCTAATATTAAGTCTCCAGGGCGGACTACCACTTCTTTACCCGTCTGCCCCGGCATCGCAATGGGTACCTGAAAAGCAACATGCGTCCATCTTCCCTCGACCCGAGCCGGGGTGGCGTATTCAGCAAAGGTTGGAAATCCCATCTCAATCAATTGCTGTTTATCCCTCGTACCGCCATCGATTACTATTCCTACGCAGCCTCGAACTTTTGCGCTGAGTGCAGAATTTTCGCCCCATGGCCCCCCTATGTCGTGCCCACCTGTGTCCAAGACGACAACACAACCCTTATACATTTCCCTAAACATCTCAAAACTTGGTTTAGGTTTGTCTCCGCTTGCCTCTACAGTTGAGTCTTCCGCGTTCTCACCTTTTATGCAAAAAGCGGGACCGGCGACTCTCATATTGCGATCAAGTCCACAAATCTCATGGGATAGTACCTGGTCTCTAAAGCCCATCTCATCAAGAACGTCACCTACAGTGGCTGACTGCAACCGCACTAGTCTATCGCAGAGCATTGCAACTTCCTTTTCCATAGACATCTCCTTCTCAAATCTTTGCCATATTCACAACATACTGGAAGTGGTCAATCGTTCGATCTCACCTGAGCATTTTTAATAATCGGCTTTTCTACCCGTCAATTATTCTAGCTGCTCATCGCATCACTGAAAAGGAATGGATCAGTCTCAATCTTTACCAAGTTAGAACTCGTGGGTACGGAGTAAGGTTCTCGTAGCCATTTTTTGTAACCAACACGACGTCTTCTATTCTAACCCCTGCCAGTTTAGGTATAAAAATTGAGGCTTTAAAAGCGAACACCATATTTTCCTCAAGCACAAACTCAGATCCTGGTTTAATCCAGGGTTCCTCTTCTTCGATATCGGTGCCAATCCCATGTCCAGTTCCATAACCTCTTGCTTCGTCCGAATACTCTAAATAGCCGGCCTTGGTTAAAGCTTTTTCAATAACGGTATTAAGCTCGTTTGCAGTTATTCCAGGCGCTATAGCCTGGCAACCTTCATTGAGAGTAGCGGCAGCAACTTCGATTATCTCCACCTGCCGCTTGTCCACCGGGCTTATGGTGGCACCTCGGGCAATGTCAGTTACATATCCTCGGTACTTAGCTCCCATCTCAATCAAAATGGAATCACCGGGTGAAACAAGACGGTCCGTCGACCTTATGTTATTGTACGCCGAATGAGGGCCAGACTGAATCTGGATATCAAATGAAGGACCCTCTCCGCCGGCTGCTAGCATCTCTTGAGTAGCAAAAAAGGCGATCTCCCGTTCCGTTCTCGGGTCTTTGCTGCAAGCCGCTTTCTTAATGGCATCTAGGCCTACCATCGTAAGTTCCCCTGCCTTTCGCAGCAACTTAATTTCCGTAGCACTTTTTTTCGCTTTTATTCTCCCAAGGAGCGTCTCGGCATTGGCGATAGAAATAGAACTCATGCCAAATACACCCTTTATTGCCTCGTATACCCCGATTGGCATAAAGTTCAGACCAGTGATCCCTACTTTCCCTTTGTCCAGTTTTGAGCGTAATATCACAAGTTCTCCAGCCATCTCCCGAAAAGGCCGGGCAGAGAACCACGACACCTCTTCTGCCCACAGTAGATTCATTTGAGATACGAATAAAGTGGGATCGGACTCTACTGGTAAGAGAACAATAGCCATACTTATGTCTGAATAACCATCGATGGGTTTAAAGTCAACCACATACCTGACATTGCTGCTCCGCGTCGAATCCGCAAAGAGTATCAACGCATCATAGCGGCTATCTCTCATTGCATCTTGTATACGTTTGACCCGGCTTCGATATTCGTCCGTTGTGATCCCCGTCATCTTTTTAAACCCCCCTGAATTGTTCTTATTGAAGTAATATTCTAAACGGCACCACAAGAGTAATACTCGAGCAGAGGAATACGCGAAAGAACTAACACCAGCAGATGATAGGCACAATCTGTTTCGCTGTTCGAGCCAGCCTGGTCTATTTTACTCTGCTGGTTTGATCTTATAATTCTAGACTTCTGTACTTTCTCATTAGTCCTATGGGGATCTATCCAGCCTCAGCATTGCATCATATAGTACACTAGCCTGATCCGGTTGCCACAGTGTCGAACTGCCACTAAGATTCCAAGTCGAGCAGATACGATGGATTCTTCTTGAGCATGACTTCAATGGAAGTTTGGTTCACTCCCAACGTCAGTAAAGTTCTGATAAAGAGCTTCAGTCCCTCCACTGGTGGCGGAAGCAGCGCCGACCCGAAATCGGTCGCAATCACTATTCTGTCTTTCCCCACCTTCTTAATAATCTCCAGCGCCTCGAGCCTATCACACGTAGGATTGTTGAAATGCGGCAGAGCAGCGTAAACGAATAATCCAATGTAAGCCCCCAGTCTTGCCATCTCCACCTGCTCCCTCACGGTAGCTCTAGTAACATTCAATTGGGGATGGGTGACTATAATCTTTACAACACCAGCCTTCCTAGCTTCTTCGATTATAGTCATTCTTTCAAATGTGGACGAATGGCTAGTTGCTAGGATAAGATTGTGTTCGGCTATGATCTCGATTATCTCGTGAAGTTCGGGCAACACTTTACCGTCTGGTGAAAGTAATTCAATCCCACCGGGCTCTCCAAGTACGCGCTTGTGGTGAGCCGCGTCGATGCTGGGGAGCCAAACAACCTTCCCGCCTAGCTTTGCGCAAGTCGTCACTGCCTTTGGATTAAGACCACCGACGGGGTAGTTTAGAACCACACCCCCATAAACGTGGAAGTTATGAGCGTTAATACCCTCTCGTTGCCGCTTTTCCTCAGCATACTTGTCAATTATGTGTTGGATAAAGTAAGCCATCGGTACAGTACTGCAACACATGCTCTTTAGCACGATACCTCTCATCCCAGCATCATAGGCCTGCTTCGCCAAATCAGCAAAATCCCAACCTGTCTCGATCAATGCTTCTGGATAGCCATGTACGTGCATATCAATACTATCTGTCAGAAGCTTTCCCACCTGAGATTGAGTAATCCTGTCCGCCGCCCCGAGACTCTGAGTCATCTTGTAGAGGACTTTAGCGCTATTCCTGTACTCAGGTCGCATGGATTGCTCTACTATGTTTTTTGCCATATCTATCATCTCCCTATTTATAAGTCAAGTCTTGATCTGGCATTAACTCAAAACCTTTTCTTTCCAGCATGCCTTTTATGAGTGCACTCAGCCCTGAAGTCATTCTGCTTCAGAAAGATTTACCCATTCCCTCAAGATTCTGGGTTACTTAGCAACCTTCGGGCATCTATCTCTAGTTTGTCGAACGTTGCATACAATGAAAACATGGGGCACCGTCGAGACATATTACCCTATTTATTGCACCAAACAGTTAACATCCTTAAGGGCACAACTGCCTATGACAGTGACTCCACCATCAACTTCTAAGACATCAGGAACTCTCGGCAACACGCCGAACGGCACGGTTTTGATATTAAGTTTGTCCTCGTAGGCGTAGTACTCGCGGACTCAGGATCTAACAGCGTTACCTTGGCACTTACATTCGGTGTCAGAAGAACATTTTTTGGTTCCTTTTTTGTTTCCAATAACCGCGGCGGTGTTGACTTTACTCCCAGTGCCTACCGTAGTAGGCACGGCAATCGCGGGAGGAGTCCGCTCAGTTATCTCCTTACCTCCCCCGACAACGTAATCAGGCATATGGCCTGTATGAGTAGCTCCTGCCAGAACTCTCTTGGCAGTGCCAACGGAACTGCCACCCCTCCTACTACGATAACTTCGATATTATCATCTTTGCAAACCTCTGTGTGTTCCGTCACTCTCTCTCAATAGGGCTCGGTTTCTACCTTATCAACTACTGCCGCGCGTGTCCAATTTTCTTTCTCTAAGAGATCAATGGCGGTCCACTAGCCTAGACTCTTTAGCGAAACGGTCTACCACAACCATTACCTTGGTTCCTGGATTCTCAGCGTAACCGTCGATTGTTTCCAACGGACCAATACCAAACACTGCTTGGCGTGGACCAAAAAATTGAAATTCTTCCATTTCCCCCTTCACCTTTTACAATTTGCTTAATTGTCCCCTGGGGCCAATGTAACGTTCGTTACTACCTATTCGTTCCAAAAACTCAACAAACGATAATGCAGATTTTCAGGTTTTTGGATTTTTACAAGAAAGGTCCTCAGATTGACGTGGGTCGCTTTCTAGATCATATAGTCCCGCCCGATCATCTTCTATCGTCTAAAGAAAAAGCCGCTCTTCTGTACTTATGGAACTGGATAGTATCTCTTTTATTGTACGTTCTGCGCCATCAACGGCTGTTTTCTTTTCGCCAATTTTAGATAACGGCCAGGAAATGACTGCAAAGTCGCATAGAACCTCTTTTTTTCCTTTCAGAAGAGGATGACCGATTATCCATGCACACTGTCACGAATTTCCAGTCCTGTTAATTGAAGAATAGTAGACACCCAGCCACTTTTGGCCAAGCCGTAGCCAGAATTGTAGTTGTAAAAACTCAAACGGGCTACCTGTGCTATGGGATAAATAAAAAATAAAGCTCCAATTGCCATTGCCGGTACGTTGATAAGGTAGTAGTCACAGATTCTAAATCTTGTCTTCATTGCACGTGTCTCGCATTACTTTCGACAGTAGTTCGCTGACACGGTTCGTTTTTCCATTATTCTTCAAACGCGAATTTAACGCCCACTTCTTTTGCCAATAACTCAATATCGTTTAAGACATCCACGCTTAAAGGAATACCCCTTTTACGCCGCTCTGTCTCCGTCCTAAATTCACGTTCTCCTGGTATGAGTATTTCCCTAAATCCAGATGCCAACTGCGACTGTTTGATCGTCCGAACCATGACATCCACACGTTGCTTGAATGTTTCCTTTGGAATAAAAGCTTCCACATTTATAGCCATTACGAAATGTCCTAATCCTTGGGGAGATGATGGGGCGGTGTAAAGATCCGTGATTTCTCTTCCAACTCTGCCTCCAGTGAGTACCCCCGAAAGTATGTCAACAATCAGAATCAAGCCCCAACCCTTGTATTCACCTATGGGAAGCGTCCAACCTCCATCGACAACTTTCTGAGGATCATCAGTGACTTTACCTTGAGAGTCAACCCCCCACCCCAAAGGGATTTTTTCTCCCTTTTTAGCTGCATATAGTATCTTGCCTTTGGAAACGGTGCCTAGAGATATATCCAGTACTATTGGGAGTTCTTTTTCGCTGGGTATCCCCACAGCAATTGGTAGAGTGCCCGTCAACTTGGTTAACCCTCCCCATGCAGGCATGTTTGGTGATCCATTTGTCGTTATCAAACCAATCATGTCCTGTTTGACTGCCAGGAGAACATAATAAGCAGCCTCACCAAAATGATTGCTTCGAGTCACCCCGACTGCTCCCACTCCTGCTTTCTTTGCCTTCCGAATGGCCTCTCTCATAGCTCTAGTAGCAATGACTTGACCAATACCGTCTTCGCCATCTAACAGCACCGTGGAAGCAGTTTCTTGAATAATCCTCCCCTTTTTCCCTGGTTTGATGCCCCCGGCACGAATCCTTTTCACATAGACAGGAAGGCGCATCACACCGTGCGAATTCATGCCATGAACATCGGCGCAAACCAATGCATTAGCCACCAAACAAGCCTCATCTTCCGGTACGCCCACTTTCTGAAGGATATCGGATGTCAATTTCTCTAGAGCGTCGGCACCAATACGTCTTCCATTCGAGTTGTTGCCTATCATTATTCTTCACCTCTGTCAAGCCGAAAAACTCTGCAAGCATTACCACCCAGGATCTGAATAGCTTCTTTACTCTTAAGACCATATTCTTCGATGGCCACTTCAATTTTTCTTAGATTTATCGATACATCACATTCGGGACCATCTGAGCCAAACAGGAGTCTAGAGGCACCCAGAATCTGCACAGGCCGGACGTAGACGTCATACGGAAAGTCAGGGGTCTGGGAAGTATCCAGCAGAAGGTTCTCGACGTCTTTCACAATGTCTGGGACGTGTTTATACAGAAAATACGCTGAACGTGTTACACACGAATGTTTAAGACGGTCGACAAAGGTTTCTTGGATATGGTCACCCCTCAGCTAAATTTCCTCTCCTACTATGAGTCTTATAATCTCACTTTTATCGGTTTTTTCTTTAGTCCTAATCCCCACTAGTTTCCCTCTCCGAAGGACTGCGATCCTATCAGATACAGCGAAGACGTGCTCTAAGTTATGAACAATTATGCAAATAGGCATTCCCTCTGATCTAAGTTGACGAATGAGAGCAATAACTTTCCTTTCCTCTCCAATCGCTAGTGCTGCCATTGGCTCATCCAAGATAAGTAAGGTGGGACGTGTAAGAAGACATCTCGCTATCGCAATTGTTTGTCTCTGACCTCCAGACAGATTTCTCACTTTTGTTTTAAGAAAGGGAAGTTGAACACCTAGTTCGTTGAGTAGTTCCACAGACTTCGTCATCATCTGCCCTTTACGTATGACCCTTAATGGTCTAAATCCTACACAAGGTTCACGGCCTAAGAATATATTATCCGCTACATCCATGGTATCCACAAGACTTAACTCTTGGTAGACTGTTTCTATTCCTAAGGTTTTTGCATCACGCGGATCCCTTATCTTCACTTCTCTATCATCTAGAAAAATCGATCCTTTATCGCGAGGGTAAACTCCGGAGAGAACTTTTATTAGGGTTGATTTTCCAGCGCCATTATCTCCCACAATAGCCAGCACCTCACCTTTGTAAATGTCGACACTTACATCATCAACCGCACGGATACCGCCAAAAGTTTTGGTAATATTCACCATTCGCACCAGCGGTCTTCTCTCCATTATTTGATACCCCTCCTATTAAAAACTATTTCTTAGGGTCTTGCTCAAGTTTGTGGCAAGATTATAGAATAATGTAAGATTCTGTTTTTAATCTCCCGCTCTTTGAAAACAGATGGTAGATTTCCTCTAAAAAGGAGGAAACTACCAGATGTCAAAAGATTCGGCTAAGACGAGAGTTAAAATCATTAAACCTCGAATTCCTAAATTTTGTATCTGCCCTTTCTGTAACAGGAAACAGCGCTTTAGGAAAAAGAAAGAACATTGGAAAACCGTTAAGGAAATTAATATAGATGGACCGGTTTTACTTAAAGTCCAGATAGTCTACGCTAAGTGTTTAAATCCAAGCTGCGAAAGAGCCTCTTTTTCTCTACCTATAAAAGGTATCAGTAAATATTAGAAAGCAACTGCTCGGCTCATCATAGAGGCGATAGCCAGTAATATCTTAGATAATATTCCTCAAGAGAAGATAAAGGGATGTTTTGCCCGCTCTTTTAACGTTACTGGTTCCCGGCCAACTCTTGATCGCTGGAAACACAAAGAAGCTGATAAGCTAAACTTCAAGGATCTTATAGAGAAGCTGAAACCTTCAAAAATACTTTGTCTTGATGATCTTGATCCTGAAAGATCCACTCGGAAGCACCTTATCACCTTTAAGACGAGGATAAGAGGATATATCCTCTATTTTGGTGCTCTTTTAAGTCAAGGTGAAGAAGAGGTAGTAAAATACCTTATCACCCTTAAAAGCTTAGGAATAGATGAGGTTACTTGCTTCATTGTGAACATGTGGAAATCTCTCCCGCAAGGTGTATATGAAGTCTATCCTAAGGCAAAGATCCAGTACGATTACTTTCACATTTGGGAAACTATAAATCGCCACCTGGATAATGCTATGAAAGAGTACTCCCGTTATCTAAAATATACAGGATTTCCTCAAGCTTTTCAAAAGAGTGTGGTCTTATAGGAGAATTTTCCTTTGGGCTCTCTAAAAGGGACACCGAGAAGGATAAGGAAATAATGGATGAGATTATCCTATTCTGTAAAGAGGATCTTCTTGTAAACGTCCTTGTTTTGAAAGATCGAATAAGAGATATCTTTGAAAATAGCTCATCAAAAGATGAGGCTTATGAGAAAAAGAACAAACTATACTTTGAAGGCTGGTACAAGAAAAATCATCACTTTAAAAAGATCATTAAGCTATTTATGTGTGTTCCTACTTGTGAGTATATGTTTACTTATCTCAAAGAGCCTGACGTCCCAAGTTCTGGCAATTCAGAGAACTCCATTAAACTGGTTAGATCCTGGGAAAATCCCAGATATGGTTTTAAAACCACCAAAGGTCTTCAGGATCATTTGAAGCTCTATCAAAAGATGAAATATCTAGGGCAAATATAATCTAAAACAAAAATTTTCCGCTCAAATTAGTATCTGACAAGGGAAAGAGCGAAAAAGTCGCCACAAACTTGAGCAAGTTTCTATTCAATTTTGTCTGTCAGCCTTGTGCGGACTCATTGTGGCTGTTTTCCTTTTGGACCAGTCATGTGATAAATTTCAACTCAACTGAAGCCTAATTCTGGAGCCTGGCATAACGACGAATCAACCAATCTTTTTTCGCATACAATATCTCTTATAAAATCGACGGGAAAACGATATACGAGCGAGACTTCTTGAGCGGCCATGATCACAGTTTTCACACGTTTTCTTGGCATCAGTACAACGCTGTCGGTGTCGCCTAAGATCAAGTCTCCCGGTCTACCACGACTTCTTTGCATGTATGTCTGGGCTGCCTAATGGGCACGTCGAAAGCAACATGTGCCCATCATCCCTCCATCTGAGCCGACGAACTTAACAAAGGTTGGAAAGCCGATCTCAATCAATTGTCGTGTATCCCTAGTATCACCATCAATTACAATTTTCACATGCCTTGGAACCCTCACACTTAGGCCGGGGTTTTCACTCCACCCCCCATCCTATCCAGTGCCTACCCGAATTCAACCTTACAAAAGAACCCTCGTATGTTCCCCTACAGGCTTTCCAATACAGATCAAGGTTTTGGTTTGCTGTGGCGGGGATGGAGCCTGAGCTTGCTCTCAGTTCTTGTCTCCGCGTTAATATCTCTACCAACGCTTGTGAGTAACTTTCCTTAGGAGCTCGTCGCCGAATAACCCATTTAAAAATGCAAACAAAGAACTAGCACTCTTTATATTGTTCTCTCCATTAACATAACAGACTAATTCAAACTATAGGAAATGAGGAGAGAGTGACAACTCATCAGATGTCCTGTGTAAATCAAGACCGAGAGAGCGAAGTTTGATCTCGTGATGCCGGAAAAATGGTCGAAGAAATCAAGTCTAGCGTATCGCGAGTAAGACCGGTGCTTTGACATGTTCATCCGGGTTCACCAATAAACCCCTCGAAACAAGGGAAACAATCCTTAGTTTATTGTGTCACGAAGCCGCCGTCCACGAGCATGAGGTGACCAGTGACAAAGGAAGCAGCATCCGAGCACAACCACACCACAGCCTCAGCAACCTCTTCTGGGGTCCCCATGCGTCCCACCGGCTCTAACGCAATGAACTGTTTTTTGATCTGAGGATCACTAATACGGCGTTCGTTCATTGGCGTGCATATAATGCCCGGGCATACCGCATTAACCCGAATGTCTGCTTTTGCGTATTCGAGTGCGGCTGCCTTAGTGAGCCCAGCCACACCATGCTTGCTGGCAACGTATGGAGGTAGATTTTGCCAACCGACCAACCCATCTACCGATGACATGTTGACGATAGCTCCACCACCCTGTTTGAGCATCTGGATAATCTCATATTTCATGCATAACCATACACCCTTAAGATTGATGTTGATGACACGGTCCCAGTTCTCTTCGGTGCAGTCGGCGGTGGGAGTCTCGACCCCCTGGACTCCGGCATTGTTGGTCGCATAGTCCAATCGCCCGTATGTCTCCACTGCCTTATCGATCAGCGCCTTCACGTCTTGCGCTTTCGATACATCGACTCTGACGAACATGGCTTCACCACCGGCTCTCTTAATCATATCCAGTGTCTCTTCGCCACCTTTAACGGCTATGTCACCAATGATGACTTTTGTTCCTTCTTTGGCAAACAACAGTGCGCAAGCTCTCCCAATTCCCGAACTTCCACCAGTCACCACAACAACTTTGTTGTTTAATCCTCTTATCATCTCGATACCTTCTCATACAATTGGATTTAGTGAAGAATTGGTGTTTTTAAGATAATCAAAGGAAATCCTTCTCCTTGCAGCCCTCTTCCCTCTCTCCGACTTGTATGTCCACGGTTTTACCGGCCTGGCTCGGGAAGACTTTACTGTCTCCTATGTCGGTGGTTCTGCGACAAGACCGCTTCTGGTAGAACGAGCAATCCTTGACTATAGGGAAAAGTGTGATTGGCGTAAACACGTGGTAGTCTTGTTCTACGAGAAAACAGAATATCCGGAGGCAAAATGGACTGTTCCGACAGACAAACTTATCAGCCTTCTCACCCAGCGTATTCCCCCGATACATTTTGGAGGAGAACGTTACTATGAAGCATTGGTCGCCAGAACTTTGCTTGAGAAAGTTATGAGGTAACTCTTTCGTAGAATGAAAGAGATCACTAGAATTAGCACTGGAGAGAACGCATAACTGCCTTCGCCGGAGAAGATTTCCTTCGCTGTTCCATTTGTCAGAGGAAAAGAGAGTTACTGGAAGTTGCCTATGTCTGAGGCAGATTAGTCTCTCTCGGCTTTTACCATCCACTGTACCTACTTGTTAACAATCCATTCGAATTAGCCAATTTAAGAACTAACTTTGCTTATCATGAGTGAGTTTTCAACTCATCCAAAATTCATTTCAACTCCTAAGCTTGTCAGTTCGTTAAACCCTTATCTAGTTTGCCTTCTCACCTATGGTGTGTATAATGGCCCAAAAAACCTATAAAGGAGGCCAAAATGACACCATAGGGGGAGAACATGTACACTTCCAGAAGACCTGCAGACTTTTCCATAAGAGAGACCTCCCGGAAAATGCAAAAGATCAATCTTCAGATTAATTTAAGATCTCAAAGATCGTTCCCTAAACCCAAAGAAAAGCTTCTATCCTTCTATGAGTACAAAGGAGCAAAGATCCGGATCAAAAAAAGAAAACTCGTAGGTGGTCTTCCTCGTCTTATCTGGTGCCTTGTTGATTTTAGCTTTATCCGCTCTCTTGTAGCTGATGCCTACTCTTCCGAGGGAGGCCCCTGTTATATGATCCTGTATCTCTTATTCTTCTTGATCTATTCAGGTACATTTTTGGGATACACTATGAAGGACTTCTGTGACATACTTGAGGATAAGTATCAGGGTGCCTCCTACCGCTACTATACTGGAATAAGTAATTACCGTATCCCCTGCGAAGCAGATTTTTCAAACCTCAGAGTAAGAATAGGTAAAGAGCGCTACAATGAGATTTTACATGTTCTGGTAGAGATCCTCTATCTTTTAGGTCTTGTTAGCTTCAACATCATTTCTATAGATGGAACCCTTTTCCCCAGCAACTCTCGCTATAAAGGATGTAACAGATTCTGTGAGGAATGTAGTGCTATCCCAGTAGAGAAGCTCTCAGCAAGGTTAAAACAGAAAATCCTTTACCGATTAGAAAACCCTTCTAAGATAAAGCTAGGTCAAGAGATGAGAATCTTTGTAACCTGCCCCTCAGATAAATTCCCCAAAGAAAGATATAGCCAAAGATCGAAGTCTTATCTTTTTGCCTTGAGGCAAAAGCTACAAACTCTTGCAAGGCATCTGACAGTATAGCAAAGGTTCTAAGAGTAGAGGATAGACTCAGGTAACTTGGACTATCCCTTAAGATTATTCGCTCC
Organism: uncultured Clostridia bacterium; assembly: GCA_964543295.1. Taxonomy (GTDB): domain Bacteria; phylum Aerophobota; class Aerophobia; order Aerophobales; family AE-B3A; genus AE-B3B. The sequence continues at coordinate 14,638 of CAZIXA010000027.1, forward strand.
AACACAAATCTGGTAAAACTTGAAGGGAAAAGCACAAGCTATTTTATCCGCTGTCCCCGCTTTCCGTCTGATCCTGATGCAAGGATAGGGAATAGATTAGGACAGGCGTGATCCTAACCGAGAGGAAAAGATCTTTGGCTACGACGCTATTTTTGGAACAGGTATTGAGCCTGACCTACATCTTGAGATCCCTATCTCTTGCCTCACCTCAAAAGGATTTGCTGATGAAGGCTCTTACCTTCCACTTATTAGGAATGAGATCAAAGAGCATCATCCAAAGGCTCATCCCAAAATTACTTTTGCTGATGCCAAACACGATGTACTGGAAAACTACAGCTATATAAGAGAAAATGACCAGATCCCTAATCACTCCCTACAATCCAAGAAATGAGGATCTATCCCCTGTCGCCTTAAGAAAAAGAGGCTATGACCAAAATGGATGGCCCTTTGCCCTCTGCGGTATTTTATGTAAACCTAATGGTTATGATGAAAAAAGAAATAGTGTCTGTTTTGCCTGTTTTAAACAGTGTGAAGATACACTATCCTTTGAAGAAGGATCATCCTGTCCCTACGGGAGGAGGAACAAATTTGGCTTTACCCAGCATATGAAAATCGAGGATCACCCCCGCCTTATCCTGAAGATACCAAGGGAAAGTGAAAGATACGAGAAGTTATTTGATCTTCGTCCTTCCTAAAGATGAATAAACTCATCCTGTTTTAGATGAGGATAATGGAGTTCTCTCGCATCCCAAGGTTAGAGGAAAGATAAGGGCATCTATGCTTTCCCAGATTGCAGCAATAACTTGTCTTTTAAAAAGAACATTTCGATTCATCCTCAATGTAAGCCTGAGGATAAGAAAGTTATTTGCCTCTAACGGCGCGCTCAAAAGATGAACTTTTTCTTCCCTCACCTATTCCGGGTTACCTTAAGGGAATTGTTCAAATAGAATAAAACCCACCACACATCCACTCGCCTTTAGGAAAAGAAACTCAGCTCTTTAAAGGAGAGGTACAGCTTTTTTTCTGAATTATCAAAGATCACCCGTTATTTTTAAGAAATTCTTAAAACTTTCCTCTCTTCTTTAACCTTTCCTTGTGAAAAATCTGCATTTTTCTAGAAATTTGGACCAGTTTCATTCCTATCAAATCGAGTTCTTAAATCGCCTTATTTGGATCAAAGAACAAATCTCATCTTAAAAATTGTAGACCAAATGCCTATTTTCATTTGATTGGAACCATTCCATCTTTTTGCTGATTTCACCTTTACTTTCAGGCTTTCCTTATCTCCTCCATTTTATCACTTATAGTCTTTTTGCTCTGCCGTCACCCAAATATAAGTAGAGACCCCTATGTTTTATACCTATCATATCTATTCCTTTGAATTATTGAATTTCCTATATCGTAAGATATCCACTGTCTGAAATGGCACTAACACTCTAACGCTTCTGGCGACTGCCACGATGGAGCTGCCTCGTACAGACGAGAATGAGTCACAACAAGGACATATGCATCTAGTCTTCGTGCGGGAACTAAGTAGTTCCCGCACTCTTATGTTCTAGGCAATCATGTAACCCTCTCATCCCCGTCTGCTTAACTCTTGTTCTGGACCGAAAGGAAATCTCGCCTACGGTCTTCTTTCGATATGTCTTCCTGTTTGATTGAATCAGTGAAGAGGAATTTGTGTTACTTATTTCACTCCAAATATACCCTTAAACTGTTCTACGTTCGTCTCATCTATGATTTCCACGCCCGTATCTATTACCGGCCTTACGAGAGGCTCCTTAATAAGGCCTTCTACATCCTTAAGATATTTGATATACGCTAGTGCGAGATGCATTGCTATTTCAGCCATCTTACCAGGGAACTGTGCAACCGTGGCGTCAGGAGCACCCGTCCTATTTTTAATATTCTCAATAGCCTGAGGGATCCCATCAAATCCGACAATGAGTGGGTCTATACCGCTCTTCTTGCATGCCTCCGCAGCTCCAAAGGCTGCTTCGTCATTTTCCGCGAAGACTGCATCTATATCGCGATGAACCTGTAGAATATCCTCCATTACTGTCAGTCCACCAGCCGCGTTCCAGTGAGCGTTCTGTTCTGCAACGATTTTGAGTCCCGGGTACTCTGCAATTGCCTTTTTGAAACCATCTGTTCGATACGTTTCATTTGGAGTCCCAACTTCACCCAAAAGGAGAGCAATTTTGCCTTTACCACCAAGCTTTTTTGCTATATATTTGCCTGCCAGATAAGCTCCTTTCACGTTGTCGGTTCCTATATAGGTAACTATCTTATCGCTCTCCACTTTATTGTCGACGCTTATAACGGGTATACCAGCTTTATACGCCGCTTCGACAGCAGGAACAAGAGCCATTGGATGAGCTGCCTCAAGTACAATTGCATCGACTTTCTTCGCAATTAGATCTTCAACAATCGCGACCTGTCCTTCGTAATCTCCAAAGGATTCTGGGGCATGTAGTGTCACCTCTGCCCCGAGTGCCTCACCTGCAGCCTTCGCAGCCTCTCCTATCTTGACCTGGAAATAACTACCAGTTAGAACGAGAGTTATCACACCAATTGTGGGTCTTTCTTTGCTGGCCATGACGTGACTGCCGGAGCCCGCAAGCACTAGGCTAAACACTAGAATAAATAACATCCACAGTCTAATCTTTCTCATCTTCATTACCTCCTATGGTAGAATTTAACCCAAAGATAGTATTAACACCACATACTCTCGGTGGTTTAGCTAAAGTTATCTCACCTCCACACGGACCCATACCTTTAGGCACACCCTCTACACGAGACGCTCACGTGCTCCTGCGTCTCCCCACCGGCGGCGTATAGATCCTGCGCTTTGAACGTTACCTAACAAAGGTTCCGCTGGTCAGAAAGAGAGCCTCACAAAGTGCGCCTTTGTAGGAGTGGATACCCATAAGGAAGACCGTACTGCCCGTATTACCAGCAGCCGACACCGGATTCTGGAAACGTGAACACTGAGAAATGATTCAGCCTTCTTTGAGAAGTTTCTGGAAGAGGTAGTAAAAACTGTCTCAAAAGGAGTCACTCTCGTCTTCGGTTTGGAGGACGTGGATGATTAGGGAAGACTTTTAGCTCAATTTCTTCTTGAATGTAAACACAAGGTATAAGGAGCTCAGTGGAGCTAAGATCGATCGCGAAAGAGATAGAACTTGTGGGTTGGATAAGTGTAATATTTAGGATGCTTTCTGTATTTCGAGAGCGTTGGTACAAGAGTTTCTTTTCGCTTCCGGATGCAAGGCACAATGATCTTATGGTAGCAACAAAAGGCCTTATAGAGGACCGTACGGGTTACAGAGATAATCTGAGAAGAGAATCCGCAAGAGCTAGAAATCGTTTTCATCTTCTTATTCACCAGAGGTATCCTTTTACAAAAAGAACGTTTAGTAACCCATTTTCTAAATCTACTCTGAGTTTTTGGAAAAGATTTGCTCGTCCCGCACCGTCCGGTAGCTGAGATAAATAGGGGTTAGGTACCTGCCTTCAAGAATTGAGCAGTGATAGGTTATCTTGCCGCAAAGCAGAGGAGATCCTGAGTCTTGTCAACCCTCAGTTAGGCACTCCTAATCAACGGCTCTCTCAATTAAAACAAGCTGCTGGAGGACACTGGGGGCAAACTCAACACCTTACCCGAGGCAGATTTTATCAGCGAAACTAAGACCATCAGCGTCATTTAGGATGCTAGCCTTTTTTTGCTAGGTGATAGGATAGTCAAGTTCCGTAACATCGCTACTTGTGAGAATCCTTTAGAAAGAGGGAGAAAACATGGACAACCAACAGAGGTCAGCGTCAGTTTAATTACTCATTTCACAGCATCGATAAATCTTAGATTGGCCTGAGCACAAGAGAAAACCACAGGATCCTTGGCAAGAGCCTATTACCTCAAGAAGCTCGCTGAACGGGAGACCAAAAAGCAAGCGATTAACCTATCCCAAAGGAAGACTCTGCGATACCATCTACGCTTGATGAGAGATGAATTAGAGTATGTGATGTCACAACCGAAAGAATATTCAGTTTTTTCACAGCGGACTCTACTTTTAACCGTTCTTTGAGAAAGAGCTATAAAACAAAAAGTGGATAAAGATACCTTCTTCTTACAAAGTAGTCCTTACCCTTGCTGAGAAGAAGTCATGTTTGAAATTTTTTTAAAAAGCTGCTTTGTGAAGTAAGAAAGAACTTTTTTAACTTCGATTGACATACGACATCTCGTCTGATTTTTTTTAACCCCAAAGCTTAATCTTTTATTTTTGCATCTGTGAAAAAACTGAAATTTGTACCGTAGGCGCAAAAAAATTCCTACGCCTTTGGTTCTGAATAGGATGCAGCTTTCTTTACTTTAAGCTTACTTCGTAAAACTCTCGTGGAGTTAATTATCAAAACTCAGTTTTTCCTTGAGTCTGTTATGAGGTTTGGAAAGAACAGTCTCATGACATGCCTACTACCGTCGTCTACCAGACACGGTGCGTAGTAGAACCGCCAGAACAAGTATCGCTCCGATGGCAACCTGCTGCCAGAATGGAGATACGCCAAGAAGGTGTAGGCCGTTACCTATCGTCGTCATTATCAAAGCACCGGTAACGGTCCCTCCCACCGTTCCCTCCCCTCCAAATAAATTAGTCCCACCAATAATAACAGCGGCGATAGCTGTTAATTCATAACCTATACCTGAATTAGGCGGAGCTGTATTTATCCTAGATGCTAGTACAATACCGGCTATTGCAGAGCAGAGACCAGATATCGTATAAGCGAGGATTTTGGTATATCCAATCCGTACACCTGAAACTCGAGCAGCCTCTTCATTCCCTCCTATTGCAAAAAAGTGTCTACCCAACGGAAAGAACTTGAGAACAAACCAGAAGACCACAGCAATTCCAGAGGCAAGTATAAGGGGGAACGGTATACCAATAATTTCACCTCCTCCAATCCATTGGAAACTTTTTGGAAAATAAACCCAAGGAGACCCTCGGGTAATAACAAGAGTTAAGCCTCTAGCTATCCCCATCATTCCGAGAGTAGCCACGAAGGGTGGTATATTACCAAAATGAATTATCAAACCGTTCGAAACCCCAGTCAGGGTTCCCACTGCGATGCCGACAATCATGGCAAGCCATATATTGGGTATATAACCAAGTCCAAATAATTGCGCCATGGTGCACATGCTGAGAGCACAAATGGAACCAACCGAGAGGTCAATTCCAGCGGAAACGATAACCACGGTCATCCCTAGAGCGATGATCAAATTAATAGCAGCCTGTCGGCCGATATTAAGAATATTTCCAACAGTAAAAAAATAGGGCGAAAGAGAGGCAAATAACATAAATATGATAGCTAGGCTGAGCGGAGCCGGAAGCTGTTGTCTGATATCTCGAGCCGTTATTAATCCCTTCCCTGATTCTCTGATCCGCATGTTGATGCCCCCCCGTCCTGTTACTCTTTGTCTAACCTCTCAGAGGTCGGTGTTTTCTGTGGCTTCGTGCTAATACACCGCTTATTAGAGTTATCGCTTTCCTTATTCTTCACCTCTGTCAAGCCGAAAAACTCTGCAAGCATTACCACCCAGGATCTGAATAGCTTCTTTACTCTTAAGACCATATTCTTCGATGGCCACTTCAATTTTTCTTAGATTTATCGATACATCACATTCGGGACCATCTGAGCCAAACAGGAGTCTAGAGGCACCCAGAATCTGCACAGGCCGGACGTAGACGTCATACGGAAAGTCAGGGGTCTGGGAAGTATCCAGCAGAAGGTTCTCGACGTCTTTCACAATGTCTGGGACGTGCTTGCATAGCTCTGGATATAAACCAAAATGAAGCAATACAAAGACAGTACCGGGGAACCTTCTAGCGAAATGGGCAATTTGGTACGGGTTGCACACACTGCTGATGAAATCGCTGTGGATCAAAACAGGGAGCCCAAGATCGCCCGCTAGGCGGGCGAGAGAATCCACCACACCATCAAGATGATAATTCCCGTGGAAGATAGGGTGGAGCTTGATAGCCTTAAAACCCAGATGATAGCACCTTTCGATTTCCCGAAGCGCCATATCGGCCATCAATGGATTGACAACTGCTGCTCCAACCAAGCGATCGGGGAACTTCTGCACAGCCTCTGCAACATAACTATTCGCGTCCACAAAATCCTCCAACGTCCGCAAGACTGAGACAAAGTGAATCGTCACTGCCTTTTTAATTCTATTTCTATTCATTTGGCGTACCAGGTCGGCTCCGGTAAACTCCCATTCACCCGATGAGCCCTTTTTCGTACCGATGTGGTGATGTGAATCTACAATGTGGAATTTAGGGCAACATGCTCTTTCCTTCATTTTAAAACGGACCGACGTACGCCGCTGAGCCGATTCGGGAGGCTGCAATTTCGCAGCGTACCGTTCACCTCATAAGTTGACCACCATTAACGTCCAAGGTTGTACCGGTAATCCAACCTGCTTCATCTGATGCGAGGTATAAAACAGCACCAGCTACATCCTCGGCAGTTCCTAGACGATCTAACGGTATCAGTTTTTGCAGTAACTCCCGCTTTCTCTCGTCATAATCCTCGATGAAGGGGGTATCAATTGTGCCAGGAGCAACACAGTTTACCGTAACACCGTAGGGTGCCATCATTTTAGCCGCAACCTTAGTTATACAGATGATGCCTGCCTTCGCTGCACTGTAAGGAACATTTACGAGCGTCCCCCCTATCTCTCCCGCTATAGAAGAAATAGTTATTATTCTTCCGAATTTTTGGGACTTCATCTGATTCATCGCCGCCCTGCAGGAATAAAAGGTACCTTTCAGATCGATATCCAGCACACGGTTCCACTCAGCATCATTAATTTCCTCGGATGGCATAGTACTTCTTACTCCAGCGTTGCAGACCATAATATCGAGTTTTCCGAAACCGCTGACTGTCTCCTCGACCAGGTACCTTACTTCATCCTCATGGGATACATCTATGGATCTTGCTATTATGGTTCCACCCATGTCCTTTATCTCGCTCTCCACGCGACCGAGATTTTTCTTTCTTCTAGCGCATACTACTACCGAACCCCCCTCTCTAGCAATTCCAATAGCAACCGCTCTCCCAATTCCCTGACTACCACCTGTAACTAGTGCCACTTTTTTTGAAAATCTCACCTGCAAAACCTCGCTCTCTAAAATATGTGCTCTTCATCGACTGTCAATCCAGTATTAGCCTTGAGAAAATTTATCTGCAGCATCTTCTCTAACAAAATAGGTAGCTCCAATACGAAGCCCAACTCCTTTGCAGTTTAGCCAGGAGCCTGGCCCCAATACTTACTAGCCTTCGCTCTTAAGAATGAAAGACCTCTTCGGAGCCCTTCATCACCCTCAGAACTCCCATCCTCCACGGAAAAAAAACGGTTATAGTTGACCGATTTGAGTATTGAAAATATACCGTCAAAATCTACTTCCCCTTCGCCGATCACCACATGTGGCCGTTGGCCACGCAATCGATCCCCTACGTGAACATTATAGACCTTCTCCTTCACATATTCTAGGAGTGTCAATTCATCAGTGTTCATAACCATAGGCTGCGAGGTGTCAAAGTTGACCACTACTGGAGTTGGTCTTAATCGATCATAGATTCGTATGAATATTTCATTCTTTGCAGCGAAATCGAGCCTGTCCCACATCCTGTCCTTATAGTGATTTTCTAGACACAACTTAACTCCCTTAGGTTCAGCATAGTCTGCGAGTTCCAATAGACACTCGGAGGCCCAGTTGATTCCCTCATCGATGCTCGTCTCCGGGTAGCTCATACCCGTTGTCACCCTGACGGCGGGCGCTCCCAAATAGCAAGCAGTATTCACTTTGCTCTTCATATCCTCGATTTGACTCTTCCGGACCTTGGCGTCTGGATTGGTGAAATCTGGAGCACATGTTAGCATGGAAACCTTCAGTCCCAACTCTTTGAGTTTTGTGTTGAGCCCCTCCCTATCGGCAACCAACGCGTGATAAATTTCAACCCAACTGAAGCCTAATTCTGGAGCCTGACGTAACCATGAATCAACCGATCTTTTACCACGAACGATGTCTCGTATGAAACGAACGGGAAACCATGTAAGAGTGGGTCTTCCCCGGCTCCGGGCGTTCTCTGCATTCATATCAGAGCGTGAATTCGCTGTCACCCATCCCCCCTATTTTCTGAGTTCCTTGGTATGTCTGTGGAAAATGTTCAGTTTCCTGCCCACCTGTTCAGGACTGAGTATCTCTCCTATCTTTTTGTTGCAATGAAGCTACTAGCTGTCGTTTAACATTTTCTATGTCGGAATTCAGATTTCGCACAGCCGAATCTCTGTCCCCTTTTAAAAGAGATTCAACAATGCCTATGTGATCCTGTAGGCATTCTCTGTATCGCTCCAGAGACGTGTATATATTCTTGGTCATCTCAATCAGGTTTCCAAGTTGGGAGATTACCTGGACTAACCATTTATTGCCAGCCGAGGTTACGATAAGGTCGTGTAGAATAGCATCTGCCTTACGGAAAGATTCAGAATCACCCTTTTCCAGATCCTTCTTAGCTTGCTTTAGCATTCTTAAATTCTCTTGGAGCGTTTCTCGAGGTATATTTTTAAAACCCCACTTGAGAGCAAGTGTCTCTAAGGCTGCACGCAAATCACAGAGGTGAGCAATCTCCTCGGAAGAGAGCTCTATGACACTCATTCTACCTCTATTTGTCTCCAGAACCAGTCCTTCCCCTTTAAGTCTGTTTAAGGCTTCTCTAATTGGTGTTTTGCTAGTATTTAATCTCTTGGTGATTTGATCTATCAAGATTTCCTCTCCCGGGACGAATATGCCCTTCGTAATCTGGGCTTTCAATATATCGTAAACCTGGTCAGCTATTTTATAACGAAGAACGGTAAGTTCGGTATGATCAGCGATTTCGGACATCGTATATCTTACTCCGCATTTATTATATTACATCTACCATTCTTGTCAAGAGTTCGCGCTCTGCCCTGAAAAATTGAAAGTAAACCTAGGCCCTAAGGGATTTTCAGGAAAAATAAAAGAGATATTAATCATTCTACCTTGAACGCACTCCTAATAATTCGTAATTATTTTACACTACGAGGAGTTTGTTCCGGTTTGAAAATTCCTTTGGGAGGGTATCTAAAGCTTTCTTCTGTCTAGGCATAGACAGAAGGTCTACTTACTCCGTGCTTTCTAGCTACTCTCTGAATCTTTTCTCCGGCTATTACTTGGCAGACTATGAGAATCTTTTCCTTGATAGATATAGACATAAAATTTCTCATTCTCTTCTCCTCTATAGAGGATAATAGTCGGCAAAAAAGAGTTTGTCAAGAAAAAAGTGTAAAGCAATTATGAAGAAAGATCCTGAAACCCTAGCATAAACCAAGCCAGTATTTCAAAAAAGATCAAGGGCCTTTTTAGTCGAATAGAGGCGAGATTGGCTGCAGTATTCGCTTATCGCTTCAGTTACCAAATCGATGACAGAACGATTCGTTTGAGAGGATAAATACTTTAATTTGTTGATTTGCGCTTCAAATAGATAGATACTTAGCTGTCTGCAGGATCTATCCTTTAACATAGTTTGAGGAAATATATTTACGCCCCAGCTTTTGGTTTGAAAGTAGCTACCTACCGCTTTTCGCACTGGAGCCGATATTGATTGTCTATTTTTTCTTGAAAGATTTTTTAGGAGATTTAACTCATCCTTAGAAGGATATAAGGTTAGACACTTTATATTATCTGCTCTAACAAAATTACCCTGCCAGCCATGAGGAAGGTTCACAATTAAGGAAGGAATGAGGAAAGAATTTGTATTGTTAGGTTTGCCTTCCGACCAATGTGTACGCCCTCCTTTAAAAAAGCAAGTTACTCAGTGTGCATACCTCTTTCCACTGAGGGAATTAGATCCTTACGTTTTCCCCATACGAATTCTATCCCTTGCCGAATTGACCCCATTCAAGTAATCATCTAGGGCGTCTCTAACCAGCTCAGTTTGGCACCTCCCCGTACTTTTGGAGATTCTCTCGAGCAAGTTCCAATCATGTCGACGAAAATAAGCAGTAACTGTCTTATACTGCTTGTTGGTAGAGGTTGGCAGAAAAGAGGGAAGCACGCTAATGGAATGTTCTTTCTTTTTCAGCCAAGATGACAAGGCTTGTCGAATCAATTTTGATAATGGTTCCTCTTTCTCTTTCCTTAGTCTATCAAGCTGTTCATATTGATCCGGTGAGATCTGCACAAAGGGACGGACCATTCTTTTTCGTTCACTTTTCGTTGAGCTAGATGAAAGTCTTTTGGGTACAAAAACTGGCCTGATGGTAATACTGAAAAGGGTTTGACTTGATTTACCCCAATTGCACGGGTAAGACGTGGCCGGTACCTGTTTTAAGGAACGTATTTTTAACCTCAGCAGGAAGAGAATCCTTATCTCCCAGCATGATAGCCTTTAAGATAAAAGATTCTGGCTGAGGTAAGCTGTGCTCGATTAATCTTACCATCCGGTCTCGGCTCCTGTAGGCCCACTTTATTAAAGGATTTCCTCGGCCTCTTTTTATGAGCTCTACTTTTCCTGTACTCAGCTCAACCCAGATTCCCTGATAGGATAAATATCTTTGCCAGTTAAATCCTTCTTCTTTTTCTCCTTTGGGTAAAGTTAGCTTTCCTTCAACCTTGACCTCATCCCCATAATCATAATTAATGAGGGGAAAATAGCTTCTCACCCAGACCTTTCCTTTTGCTTCATTTTCTATTTTTTCTAAAGCTTCCTCTTTCTCCCCATCCATCTTCAGGGATCCATTTTTAGAAGCTATTTTTTCTACCTCCATTATGAATCTGATGACTCTTCCCTTTAATTTGGGGCGATTAATTACTTTTCCGGTTATCTGCAATGCCTCTTTAGAAGGGGTAAAGTTGATAATATGAGAAGGAGAATGAGGAAAATAGGAATAGCGAAAATAGAGGCTACCTGTCAAAGTGATGAGAGAAAACAAAAGATACACTACCAAACTTCTTTTCCTCTTAAGGTAGAAAATAACCGATAAGCCGAACAATAAGAGAAAAGTTAAGTAGAGGGAAAGAAAAGGTAAAGAGAGATACTTTCCTAAGACTATTCCTGCTATGAAGAAAAGGGTAAGTCCAACAATGGGTTTATTCATCATGAGGGGAAATTTTCTCCAGCGGGACCCCTTCTTGTTGGCCATCGGGTCCGTTGAATGTCTTGGGTTTGAGAAATTTTGAGTGAATTTGAATTGGAAAGTTCCTGCGGTAGTTCATAATAATCATCCTTTGGCTATCTTGTTATTCTCCTCAAGCTATGCTACTGTTTTTCTTTACTTTACCTTCTCCCTCAAACCCTTCCCCGGCACAAATTTAGAGACCTTCTTAGCCAGAATCCGAATAACTTCCCTTCTTTGAGGATTTTCTCCTCTTCTTGCCTTTCCTCCTCTTCTTTCCCGG
>CAZIXA010000028.1:0-25948 GCA_964543295.1 uncultured Clostridia bacterium
AGGACAAACACAATACTTTGGCATACGAGGCTTGATAATCTTAATCCATTTCTTTTTGGTCACCTGATAACCTCCTCCTTTTTGGAATGAAATGTATCAGGTAAAGTCAAAGAACAAAATAAACGATATATCTATGTATCTATTTCCAAAAATATGAGCAAGACCCTAATTTAATTTTCTTGGAGAATTAAGTGTTATGTATCAATTTAGGATGGAAAATAGAGGTGTGTTTTCAACCCAGATTTATGGAGAGTCTGGTTCACAGGCTCACTTACTCAAGAAAAATTGAGAAGCTAAAAATAAGGCCAGGAGGAGGTGGGAGATCAAATATGGCTATTAGTTGAGGTAAAGGAAAGCTTTTCAAAAAGAAGTGTTAAGAGATTAGTTTGTCTTTTGGGAGCTTTGAGGGGAAAATGGATCATGCTCAATGGTATCAAGATCTGGGTTAAAATCTATTTCGTGGAGGTTTAAAATGGTTTTTAGTCGAGGCAAAGGTATAAAACATTTGAGTATATTCATGCTTGTTGTCTCAGTTTTTTCTTTTTGGTATGCTGGGGCAGCTTTTGCGGAAGGTGTAACAATCAGGTATATGGCTTGCACGGGAGAACTTGCTGACGGTCTTCAAAACCTTGCTCAGAGTTTTAACAGATTTCACCCTGGTATAAAAGTTGAAGTGGAACCAGTACCTTATGATGACCTGGTCAAAAAAGTTTACTTGGATTTTATGGTGAAAGCGGGAGAATATGATGGAATCCACCTTATGTCGGAGTATATGCGCAAAGTAATAACTGATGGACATATTGTACCCATTGATACAATTATGGACCTAGATGAAGTTGGTTGGGATGACTACTACGAGTATGAACGGGATGTAGTATCTTACGGCGGCCATGTATGGGGTCTACCACTTCACGGTGGTGTTGTAATACTCTACTACAGAAAGGATCTTCTTGAAGACTCAGCAAATAAGGCACAATTTAAGGCAAAATACGGATATGAACTTAAGTGTCCCGAAACCTGGAGTCAGTTACTCGACATGGCAGAATTTTTTACTCGGCCAAAGGAGCATCTTTATGGCATAGCAGCTGGGGCGAAAAGAGATGACGTTCTGAATAATTACTTAACAACGTGGATGTATACACATAACGAGAGGTTATTAAATAAGAACAGTGTTCCTCAACTTGATACTCCGCTTGCCATTGAGTTTGTCAAGTACTATAAAAAACTGCTTGACTACGCTGGTCCAGGCGCTTATGCTCAGTCAGCTGATGAAGCTACTATGAATTTTCTCCACGGAGGGTATGTTTTTCTTCTTCAATGGGCAGACGTAGTAACTCGTATTAGAGATCCTGAACAATGCACCCTCGATCCATCCGATGTTGGGTTTGCTTTACCTCCCAAGGGGGATAAAGGCGGTTCTCATAGTGTCATGGGTAGTGATTGGGGTCTGGCTATAAGCAAGTACAGTAAGCATAAAGAAGCGACTTTGGAGTGGATAAAGTTCGCTGCAACCAGAGATATCGAGTATTCTCTGATTGGTGCACCTACTCGGAAGTCAACATTAAGAAATCCAAGAATGCAAGCTCTCTTTCCTGGGTTCGACTTCCTTGACAAGGCATATGCTGCGTGTAAAGGCCATCCGATACTTATACCCGAAGATGTACTCATGGAGGACACTCCTTTGCGACTCAATCAAGCTTTTACGGGAGAGTTGAGTCCAGAGGAGGCTATGCGCAGAGGTCAAAAAGCACTGTACGATGCCTTAGTAGAAACTGGTGAGATTAAAAAATGACTTCTGAATGTTCAAAAGCCAACAAAAGAGGATCTGTCTTTTGGCGGGGATTTGCTTAGATAAGGAAGTATGTCTCAATTTTCGTAAATGAAAGCCCTCCATACCTTGGTATGGAGGGCTTTCAACACAAGCTTATACATCCTTAACATTCTAAGCCTTTATTAACGACGTTTTGAGCTTAAGGCAGAGCTAATTTTTGCAAAAGCCTTGTGAGTGTGTTTGAAGAAATTCTTCGAAGAGGGAAAGAGTTATGGAAGAGAAAGGTTTAAACTTTATTCAAGTGTTAGGAAAAGACAAGGTCCTTGCATATTTATTTCTCATGCCTGCTATTTTATTATTAGGAATATTTACTTTATACCCAATTCTTTATGCAGGAGTAATAAGTTTTTTCGATTTCAAATTGGGGGGAGAAGCTATTAAATTTATAGGAATGAGGAATTATTCGACCTTAATTCAAGAGGAGAGATTTTTTACAGCGCTAAAGAATTCTCTATTGTTCACAGGTGTTGCCGTTCCTCTGGAGTTATTATTTGGCTTAGGGGTAGCACTGCTTATTCATAGAGATTTCTTTGGAGCTAAGGTTGTTAGAGCACTTGTTCTTATCCCTATGATGGTAGCGTCGGCTGCAGTAGCGGTCATGTTCATGATGATTTACCACGAGCAGTATGGCATTGCTAATTACTTACTACAGCTTCTACCAGTGTTTAAGCCTATTGGCTGGTTATCTGACAAGAGATATGCTCTATTCTCGATAATTCTATGCGATGTCTGGCAGTGGACACCTGTCATAATTATTCTTCTATTGGCTGGGTTAGATTCCTTGCCAGTGGAGCCATTCGAGTCAGCCGTAATAGATGGAGCAAATAGATGGGAAATTTTTCGATTTTTAACTTTGCCTCTCTTAAAAAAAATTATCTTGGTTGCCTTGGCTTTAAGGCTCATTATGAGCCTACGTGTGTTTGATAAAGTATTTGTACTAACTATGGGAGGACCAGGAACAAGCACTGAAGTTCTTAATTTATTAGGATATGAGAAAGCGTTTGTGCATTTCCAAATTGGGGAGGCTGCAGCCTTAGTTATTGTTATCATTGCTTTGACTTCCTTAATAGTTATCCCAATTTTCACACGGGCTTATGGTAAGTAACCAATGACCCGTTTGCGAGACAGAGAATGAGGTATGTGAGTCTCGGGAGGCAAAAATACATAGCGAAAGTATGCTTTTATGGTGGTGTCAGTGTCGTTTTATTGTTTTTTTTGTTTCCCATCTACTGGATGGTAACTACTGCATTCAAAAATTTCGATCAGGCCTTCGCTGTTCCTCCGGTTATATTCTTTCATCCCGTGTTGAGTACTGTCCAACGAGCTTTTGAGAGGATGCCTTTGCATAGGTATGCACTTAATGACCTAATAATCAGCGTTAGCGTTGCCACTATCTGTACAGTCTTTGCTATACTTTGCGCTTACAGCCTTGTGAGATTTACATTTAGAGGGAGAGAATTCTTTCGAACATGGATACTTGGTACTCAACTTATCCCTCCTATAGCAGTGATTATTCCGCTTTTTTTGTTGTTTTATTCTCTTGGTCTTGTCGGCACTTATTTGGGTTTAATTATTGCAATCGCCGCGTTCGAAACACCTTTTTCAACGTGGCTTATAAGCGGATTTATTGCAGATCTTCCAAAAGAAATGGAGGAATCTGCGATGACAGATGGAGCCTCTCGTCTAAGGGCAATTCTGTTTATAACCCTCCCTCTAATAGCACCTGGGGTAGCTGCTGCTTGGATCCTTACATTTATTTCCGCATGGAATAATTTCTTATTTGCTCTAGCTCTGACTCGAGAAGTGACAAAAACCCTCCCTGTAGCAATACCAGGCTATAAAACGTATTATGGTCTTGACTTTGGTGGATTTGCGACAGCAGGTACGGTTTGTGTAATGCCGGTACTGGTTTTTGGTTTATTAGTACAGCGGTATCTAATAAAAGGAATGACAAGAGGAGCTATTAAAGGATAATGCGTTTTGTTATGGGAATTACCCGTTTTAGGAGAGTAGTGATACAGGCCATGGTTGCTCCAATGGAAGCCATACTTAATCCATAGATACGGGGAGATTCTAAGATGTCTGGCGTAAGTTTACTAAATTTTGGCACAAAAATTGCGGAAATAAAGAACTGATAACAATTTCGAGAGATCATATATGTATATACTAAATAGAAATGGCATCCTTATAGAAAAAGAAAGTTTATGGGAAAGAGTACTGGTATATAGTGGAGTGCAGGAGGGTAAACGGGAAACCAAGGCCCTTTGTTTTAGAGTACCTTGGAACTCCGGGGACACTGCTGAAAAGATTAAGGGAGAAAGGCTACAAAAGGAAGGTAAAAAGCTTTTCCCATGGACATGTATTTGCTCTTTTGAAAGTTGCCAAAGAGATAGAACTGCCCGATATTCTTAAAGCACATCTGCCAAAAGCAAAAGGGGGTGGACTATCAGTTGCAGATACTATCCTGCTTGGTGCAATTTATCGGGCCTTAGAACCTAGGAGTAAAAGCCGCTTTGAGAGGTGGGCAAAGGTAACGACTCTTCCCAAGCTGTATGGATTTGATGCGAGGAAGGTGACGTCTAAGCATTTCTGGGGTCAGATGGATAATGTGAGTGAGAAAGATATTGAAAAAAATAGAAGATGATATCATAAAAGAGATTGTAAGAAGGTACAACCTTGGATACTCGGTCCTCTTTTACGATACCACCAACTTCTACACCTATATACAAACAAAGAATAAAAGATCATCCCTTGCACAAAGAGGCCACAACAAGCAGAAAAGGCATGACTTAAAACAGTTCAACCTTGCTCTTTTACCCTGTAAGAATTTTCTTCTTCCCCTTCTACACCACATATATGAGGAGCAAAAAAACGATGTATCCATATTTCCAGATTATCTTAGAATGATGCTAAAAGACTCAAAAATATAATCTCTCAAATAGAGGATGTAACCTTAGTTTTTGACAAAGGAAACAACTGCCCAAAAGCTGTACAGATATTGGAAGAGGAGAAGGTTGGTTATGTTGGTTCCCTGTCCATTACCTCTCATAAGAATTTGATAGGTGTACCCTATAGTAGGTATTATGAGGTAAAGCTTTTAAGCGGCAAAAAAGATCCTTGCCTTTAGAACAAAAAAGACTCTGTAGGGAAAAGAGCAGACTATCTTATGTGTAACGCATTAAATAGTTGCACATAGAACTTTGAGTGCTCCATTAGGATGTTCCCATTGGGTAAACTGGTTCACAAGAGCTTCTTCGAGATTTTCTATACTTGGAAAGTAACGGTTGTGGGTTACTTTTCGACGGGTGATCCTCCAAACTCGCTCGATGGGATTTAGTTCGGGTGAATACGGAGGCAAAAAAGCTCGTTGGAGCTGGGCCTGATATTTGGTAAAGAAAGGGTTCAAGTCTCGAGCTCTGTGATATCTGGCATTGTCTAAGATCAGCAGAATGGGCCTGTGAGTAAAGCGGAGCAGATGACAGAGAAAGCGCTGAAAGGTCTCGGCATTGAAAGTAGGAGCTGTTTGGGTCACCAGTTGGCCAGTTGCCAGACTTATTGCTCCGAAGAAACCAATCTTCTCTCGAGTGGAAGCAGAAAGTACCCGTGGTTGCTTCCCTCGAGGAGCCCAAATCCGAGTGAGACTGCTGGCTCTTTGAAAATGAACCTCGTCCTCTGCCCATACCTCGATCTGAGAATCTCTCATCCATTCTTGGAATTTTTTTTAAATGCTTCCTGTTTCTCAGGATCAGCTTCGGCTGCCTGTCGCCGAGGTTTTTGTAAAGTGAAGCCCAAGCGATGGAGAACATTCTGGCATTGTCTAACTTCAAGATGCACTCTATACTGTTTCTCAAGGTGGTAGGAGAGTAATGGTCCATCCCAGATATTCTGATTATAGCCAAGTTCCCGAGGTGAAAGCAACAGGTCCTTGTACAACTTTTGCTCCTGGGATGGAGAGAGTCTCCGGGGACGGCCTGGGCGTTTTCCTTCTGATAACCCGGCCAGGCCGCTCGTGCTGAGACGATGGACCCAATTATAAACACTGCGGGGAGAATGCTCATAGATACGAGCAGCTTCATAACAGTCACCTGTCTTTAAAGCATGAAGTGTAACATGCAATCGATGATAATATCTACCCTCAGGGGTACGGGATATTTCATCTTGAATTGCAGCAATAAATGTTTCTACATCAGGAATCTCGAGCCTTCTCATTGGAACAGCCTCCATTCGTAATTATACTGTTCCAATTATAACATAAACCTAAATTTGTGCAAGTATTTATTACGTTCTGTATAATAAAAATAAGTGATGAGTTAAAGGAAGGCCAGATAAGAGCATTTTTAAAAGCGGTTAACAAAAAGAGCTCCCTTTTAGAAAAATTAAAAAAGAAGTTGGCATCGCCAAAGACTAAAAGGAGAAATAGGGAAAAATTAGAAAAGTAAGTAGATGGTATCCTCTCCGGCCAGTTTCGTAAAAGATGCCATTAAGGTAAAGATTAAAAGGGATACTAAAATAAAAGTGGATTTGCCTTAGACTACCAGATAGATGAGGAAGAAAAACAAAGGATAATAGATACAATCTTTAGCAAAAAGGTGTTCTTTACCAACAAACATGAGTGGACCGATAGGGAGATAATAGAGGCCTATCATGGACAAAGCAGGATAGAGAAGGTATTTCGCCACTTAAAAAATCCATATCATCTTGCGGTAAGGCCCCAGTTACACTGGACAGATCAAAAGATAAAGGTATACACCTTCATCTGCCTTTTGGGATTATTACTTGCAGAAATTTTGAGAAAAAAGGTACATGATGCTGGCATAAAGATGAGTCTTGATGATACCCTGTATCATTTAAAGAATATTAGAGAATCAATCTTCCTTCTCTCCACGGGAAAGAAAGGCAGACCTCGAGGTGAGATACAACTTGAGGAGATAGATGAAACGGAAAAGAGGCTATTTGACGTTGTAGAAAAAATTAACGTTTAGTATATACGCAAAAATCGTCTGTAATCCACTGTAATTAAGCATTTTCAAATTTAACGTAGTAAACTTGCGCTAGTCTTTCAGGATTCTGACAGGAAAGCATCTTCTCTATTGTCCAGATGACATCTTGGCGAAGAGAATCTTTATGCTGGGATAAATAATTCTTCCAATGCTCCTTGAGTATCTGTTTTATGGTGAAGCGATAAGAGCTTAGGTGCTCTATATCATAATAAATAACAGTATATTCAGGAGCGTTGGGAAGGCAATAAATGAATGCAGTATATATCAGAAAAGACTAAGGGAGAGAAAAGGGGATTTCAAGGGGAAGGATTCCCCTTAATTATCTTGTTCTTGATGTTAAGACGACAGTCACCAATATCAAAATAAGGTAGAAATTCATGTTTTGAATGAGTTTAAATATAATGACCTAAAAAATATCAGATTACAGAAGGAGAGTTTGATGAAAACCGCTATTCTTGAAGGAGTAGGACAAATTACCATAGCGGACATTGCAGTTCCTAGGGTTAAAGGAAATGATGTTTTAATAAGAATTGACACGTGCGGTCTTTGCGCCACAGATGCTCATATGTTCCAGGGAACGTTTCCTACAACTTTCCCAACCACATTTGGTCACGAGATTTCAGGAACCATCGAGAAGGTAGGAGGAAATATCGAGGGTTTTAAGAAGGGGGAGACGGTTATTATCGATCCTAATATTCCCTGTGGAAAGTGCCATTATTGCCGAGTAGGTAAAATACACCTGTGTCCTCTTTTAGGAAATACCAAAGATATGGGGTTTTCAGAGTACTGTTTAGCGCCAGATACAGTTGTGTACAAGATACCCAGTGGGTTGTCATTGGAGGAAGCATCCTTTAGTGAGCCGGTATCTTGTTGTATTCACGCGATTGATATAGCCAAAATAAAGGTGGGAGATTCTGTAGTTGTAATTGGGGGGGGATCTGCTGGACTTATCATGGCACAATTAGCCAAACTTTCGGGTGCAAGTAAAATAATCTTGACCGCAAAGAGAAAGAAAAGATTAGACTTGGCAAGAAAATTGGGGGCAGACCTAGTTATTAATTCATTAAAGGCAGATATTGTTTCAGAAATAAGACGCCTCTTTCCAGAGGGGGTGGATATAGTTATTGAGTGTGTAGGAAAAGATGAGACAATGCAGCAGTCTTTAAAATTGCCTAAACGGGGAGGGACAGTGGTCTGGTTTGGGGTTACCGACCCTAATATGAATATCCCCATAAACCCATTTGATATTTACAAAATGGAACTCTCTGTAAAAGGTTCTTTTATTAATCCCTATACCTATAGTCGTGCTATTGAGGTGCTATTGGCAAAGAAAATTGATGTTACCGCCTTAATTACACATCGCTTTCCTTTAAGTCAATTGGAAAAGGCAATGGAGTGTTATAGAGAGGACGATTCGAGAATAAAAATTCTAATAAAACCCTCCGAAAGACGGAGATAATCTGTTGGACTAAGGGAAGGAGACAAAAAGTGAACAATATACCTTTTCGTCAAATCTGTCTTGATTTTCACACCTCACCTTTAATTGAAGACGCGGGAAAAGACTTTAAGGCAGAAGAATTTGTTAAGATTTTAAAAGAGGCACATGTAAACTCCCTTTTTGTATTTGCTAAATGTCGCCATGGTATGTCCCACTACCCGACAAAGGTTGGAGTGATGCATCCTCACCTGAAGAAAGATCTCTTAGGAGAGATGATCCATGCCTGCCATGGAGAAGGAATCTAAGCTCCAGTCTATATAAGTGTGGGGTGGGATGAGGATGCTGCCAGAAGACACAATGATTGGGTACAGGTAGACAAGGAAGGCAAACTTGCCGAAAGACATCCTCTGAGAGACTTTGGATGGCGTAGTCTTTGCTTGGCGAGCCCTTATGCTAGTTATGTTGAGAAGCAGACAAGGGAGATTTTGGAAAATTATGAGGTAGATGGGGTTATGTTTGATATTGTGCGCTAGACCAGGCCCGGATGTATCTGTAATCATTGTCTGAACAGAATGGGAAAGATAGATTTGGATCCAGAAAAAGATGAGGAACTTCGCAGGCACAGCCTGATAATAGAAAGAGAGTTTATGGAGAAAATGAGCAAATTAGTGTGGGGTATCTCTCCCAAAGCATCTGTCTTCTATAATAGTAGACTCCGCATTTCACCCACTCCTGAGACAGGTATTCGTCCTGAGGCAAGCTTTTTCTCCCATTTTCTAATAGAGTCTCTGCCTTCTGGAAAATGGGGGATACTCCCATTTTCTTTACTTTGCCCGCTACTATAGAACTCTAGGGAAAGAAATTGAAATTGAGACAGGCAAGTCTCGCAAGTCGTGGGGAGATTTTGGTTCTTTAAAAAATATATCTGCCTTAGAGTACGAGTGTTTTCGAGGGCTCGCCTATGGAGCCAAGTGCATCGTAGGAGATCAACTTCATCCCAGAGGAAAGCTGGAAACCTCGACTTATAGAAGAATAGGACAGGTTTACTCCTCTGTCAAGGAGAAGGAGAAGTGGTGTGAGGGTACAACGCCTTTGGCAGAGATTGGTCTTGTTTGTTTGGATGAAAATATGAAAGGGGAAACCTTTTCTCTACCTTGCAGTGACGAAGGAGCCATGCGCATGCTCCTTGAGTCTCACTACCAGTTCGGTGTTTAGGTAAAGAGTCTGACCTTGAAAAATATAGTCTCCTCATCCTCCCTGATAAGGTCTCCTTAGATGAGGAGTTTGTCCACAAAATACAAAGGTACCTCAAACAGGAAGGAAAGATCCTGGTGTCCTATCGCTCGGGATTAGCAAAACATAATGAAAGGTTCTTACTTTCTGAGATAGGGGTAGAGTACATAGCCAAAGGTGATTGGTGTCCCTATTTTATACGAGTGGAGGAGAAAATAGGTGAGGATATTCCAAAAATGGATTACGTAATGTATGATGGAGGGGTGAGAGTCGAAGCAATGAACGAAACAGAAATTCTTGCCTGGGTTGGCAGGCCTTACTTTAATCGAAGCCGGAGGCATTTTACCTCCCACCGCCATGCACCTTTTAAGGAAATTACAGATATTCCAGATATTGTGAGGAAACATAATATAATTTATATAGCAAGCCCAATTTTCCGGGCCTATAAAATCCATGGAGTCCTTGTGTACAAGAGAATCGTTCAAAATTGCATAAACCTACTTCTTCCGGAAAAATTAGTCCCCAGCAACCTTCCCTCTACTGCTGAGGTTACCTTAAATCGCCAGGGAAACTCCTTTATATTGCATATTCTCCATTATATTCTGGAAAAAAGATCTCAGGAGCTGGAGATAATAGAAGATACTATCCCACTTTATAACACAAAAGTGAGGATAAAAACAGAGAGGGAGCCTTCCAAAGTTTATCTTGTACAACAGAAGGACAAATTAGATTTTGCTTTTGAGGGAAATTATACAACCTACAGTATACCCTAAAATAGAGGGACATCAGATGGTAGTTATGGAAGCGTAGATCAGGAGAAAATTGTTGAGGATTTGTGAGGTTATTGAAAATGACAAAATCGAAGAAGATGAAACGCAAAGCAGGATACCTAAGGATACTAAGTGATGAGGAGATAAAGAGGATTCATTATGCTACGCTGGATGTCCTGGCAAATACGGGAGTGAAATTCTCTTGGTCTGAGGCGCAGCATATATTCAGAGATCATGGCTTAAAGGTTGATAATAAAGGGATAGTTAAATTCCCTCCCTATATAGTTGAGGATGCTATAAGAAAAGCACCTCACCTTTTCACCAGATATCCGCGTCACCAGTCCTACCAAAAAATCAAGATGGGTTCTGATAAGTTCTACATGGGACCGGCGGGTTCGGCTACTCGGGTAATTGACCTTGATACGGGAAAGTATCGAAGACCGACATTGAAGGATGTCTGTGAACTCGCTAGGCTAGGAGATGCGCTGGACAATTTTGCGGGAGGAAATGGACTTGTCTGGGTTCCGGATTATCCGAAAAGTGTCTGGCATGCCATCTATTTTGAGGCGGTCGTAAAACATACTGGAAAGGCTGCCTTCGGAGGAGATGCATTGAACAAGACTATGGCTGAAGACCTTATTCGGCTTATCTCCATAGTCTCGGGAGGAGAAGATGAAATAGCTGTGAAGAATACATATCCTATAACCGTTTGTCCTGATACTCCCCTTACCTGGGGCGATGCCCTGCCGATGATCATCGAGGCAGCTAATGTTAAAAATCCATTAGAAATTATGCCGATGCCCTTCGCTGGTTCTTCTGCTCCAATAAGTCTATCGGGAACAATCGTACAGGGAAATAGTGAATTTCTGAGCGCCCTAGTTCTTACCCAGTCGATTAATCCCGGTTCACCGGTTGTCTGTGCTTTCTGGGGAGGCATAATGAATATGCAAGCTGGGAATGATCTTCTTGCCTGTCCGGAAGCAGCACTCATGAATGCTGCTTTCAGCCAACTCTGTAAATCTTACCAGATACCGAATGATGTGCTTGCCGGAACAAGCGACTCCAAGGTTCCTGATGCTCAAGCTGGCTACGAGAAGATGATGCTGGCCCTCCTCCCTGCGTTAGCGGGAGCAAGTGCAGCAACACATCTTGGCGGTTTAATCGGATTTGCTTCTATAGCAAGTTTCGAGCAGCTCCTTATCGATAATGAGATCGCTGGCAATATCTTAAGGATACTTGATGGGATCGATGTTACTGAAGATAAGCTCGCCGTCGATGTCATTGCCGGCGTGGACGCGGAAGGAAACTACCTTACATATGAGCATACATTGAAGTATTTCAGAGATGAGCTTTATATGCCCAACCTGGCTGATAAAAACGTATTGGGGACGTGGCAGGGTGAAGGAGCAAAGGATATACGTCAACGGGCACGCCAACTGGCAAAGGACATCCTAGAGAAACATTATCCCCCTCCCTTGGAGAAGGATGTAAAGAAAGAACTGGAGAAAGAGATAATCCGAATCTGTAAACGAGAAAATTACGAATATAGTCCTATTCCAGAGTTTCAGTGAAATAGAACACTGCATATAAAGATAAAACTGGTAAAGACATATGGAATGATGGATCAGTCAAGAGTAGGTTAGTCAGGTAGATAAATACACTAAAAAGAAAATTGAAGAGGGAATAAAGAAGCTTATTAATCACCTCGGTGGTATAAAAACACTCATTCCACCAAATACTAGGAAAATATTAATAAAACCCAACGTTGTTTACCCTATGTCATGGGATACAGGAGTAACAGTCAGCTTAACTCTGGTAGTGAAATTAGTGCAAATGATCCAAAAATTGGGGTCAAGGTGATAATGGGAGAATGAGCCGGCCTTGGAACATCTAGTGAAGATACTTTTCAGAAAACTGAAGCAAGGAAACTAGCGAAAAAGTTAGGTATACCACTTTACGATTTTAAAAAAGGTGAAAGAGTCAAAATCAAGATTAATAATGGGAAATAACAAAGACAGTCACTGTACATAGGATAGTTACTGAATGTGACTTCATAATCAGTATAGCCAAGTTGAAAACTCACTGTGAGACTGTAGCTAGTTTTTCCCTTAAAAACATGAAGGGACTGATGGCTTCTGAAAAAGAACGATTAAAATTTCATCTACTAGATGTAAATCAGTGTTTAGTGGATATTAACAGAGTATTTAAACCAAAGCTATCAATAGTGGACGGGCTTATCGGTTTAGAAGGAATTGGCCCGGGGAATCCTGGTAGACCAATTAGTCTGGGATTGCTGATCGGTGGACAAGACCCTGTTGCTGTGGATGCAGTTTGTGCAAAGATAATACGTCTTGAACCTGCTAACCTACAGCATATTAGGTTAGCAGCAGAGGCCGGCTTGGGAACAATTGATTTTGATGAAATTGAGATAATAGGGGAAAACTTAGAAGATATTATACCAGAACATTTTGAAAAACCTCCCTCGAGTATTGAGGGAATATCTCCCTATATAAAAAAATCCGTATAGTAGCTGGTAAACCATGCAGTAACTGCATTGTCGGATTGGCCTCTTACCTTCATGCCTGGCTTCCTAAAGATGTTGTGAAACAGGTAACATTCGAGGTGCGGATACTCATTGGAACAAAAGCTCAAATGCAAGGAACAGGTAATGAGATTGCTCTGGGAAATTGTTTAAAGAAATATAAAGGAAAGCTATCTTATATTTCAGGATATCCACGAGCAAGTGATGCTCATGGAAGCTTAATAGAAGATGGCCTGCGGGGAAAATTCGTGGTGAATAAGGACACTGTTCGTTCTACTTTAAACAGGTTTTTTAGAGAATAAGGCGATTTACTATAGTGCCAGAGGTACCCATACTCGAAGAGTATGGGGACACCCCGAAGGGGCGCCGAGTGAAGCGAAGGCTTATGGTAATATTTCAGAACCAAGTTGAAAGGAAAGACGTAAAATATCTTTTTGAAAAAGCATTTTGAGAAGGAAACTAGTTCAGCAGAGAAAAGTTAGAGAATACGAGTAGGCATAAATTAAAGGGGGGAGGAGCAATACTTTGGCAAAAACTATCTCAAGAATGAGTTCAAATCTCCTTCTGGAAACCTCCGTTGCCAATTATGTGCCAATAAAAAATTACCTCGTTGTACTGTATGGGGCAGCTAAATGGGGAATATGAGAATGGCAAAAACCTTACAGAAATCGGCATTAAGGCGACATATGAGAAAAATTTGGAGAGTGGCCTTGAGCCTGTTCAGAGAGCAGTATTCAGTAATAATAAGAAGCTTTGTTAAGGATTGTCAGGTTCAAGGAAGCATCCCAAGGTGATATCAAAAGTTTTATGAAGGAATATGAGAGATATAAGTAGGGGGGTAATATGAAAGGGTGTCTTGGTTTAATTATAGGAAATAGAGACGTATTTCCAGGTTACTTAGCAGAGAAGGGCAGGGAGGAAATAGTTGATATTTTGGAAAAACAAGAAATCGAAGTCATCTTAACTGCGAGTAAGGAGACAAAGTATGGTGCTATTGAGAATTTAAAAGAGGCAGAAAAGTGTGCTGGGCTTTTCCGTAGAAACCGTGATAAGATTGATGGTATTCTTGTAAGTCTTCCAAACTTTAGTGATGAGAGAGCAATAGCGGATACCATCAGAATGTCAGGTCTTTCTGTTCCGGTACTCATTCAGGCCTATCCTGATGAGCTCACAAAAATGGATGTAGAGAAGAGGCGAGATAGTTTTTGTGGAAAACTTTCTGCGTGTAGTTGTCTAAAACAATATGGAATCCCCTTTTCACTCACAAGGCTCCATACAGTGTCTCCTTCTTTAAAAGACTTTCTTTGGGACCTTGACTGGTTTATGGGTGTATGTAGTGTAGTGAAAGGACTTCGTCAGGCAAGGATTGGAATCATCGGTGCCAGAACAACTCCATTCAAAACGCTACGCTTTAGTGAAAAATTGCTTGAAGGTAGTGGCGTTTCAGTAGAGACAGTTGACCTTTCTGAAATAATTATGGCAGTGGAAAAATTGAAAGATTCTGATAAGGAGGTTCAGGATAAGTTGAAGGTACTTACCTTCTACTGTCCACCGAGCGGAGTGCCCAACTCAGCTCTATTGAAGATGGCAAAATTATCTCTTGTTCTTGATAGATGGACAAAAGAAAATGAGATCAATGCTTGTGCGATCAGGTGTTGGCCAGAATTGCAGGATTATCTTGGGATCTACCCCTGTGCAGTGATGAGTATGATGAATAATTCTCTTTTACCTTGTGCCTGTGAGGCAGACGTTATGGGTGCAATAGCGATGTATGCATTGCAACTGGCAAGTGGTCTTCCCTCAGGGCTTTTTGATTGGAATAATAATTATGGCGATGACCCTGATAAACTTGTGCTTTTCCATTGTAGTAGCATCCCTAAGACTATGTTAAGGACTATCCGGATGGAGTATAATGCGATAGGTACCAGAGCATGTGATACATCAGAGAATTCATACGGCACCTGTGTCGGAAGGGTAAAGTCTGGTCCAATGACGTTTGTCCGAATCTCTACGGATGAGGCTACGGGCAGGATTATTACCTGCGTTGGAGAAGGCGAATTTACTGATGACCCACTTGTAACATTTGGCGGATTTGGTGTAGTAAAGATAAACAAACTGCAAGAACTTCTTCAGTTGCTATGTAGCAAGGGATTTGAACATCATGTAGCGGTTAGTCACTCGCTGACAGGAAATGTCCTTTTTGAAGCTATACATAACTACCTCAATTGGGACGTTTATTATCACAATAAGTGATAACTAACTTATTCAAATTTATGGAAAAATATAGCCCAAGGTAGTTTTGATTTATTTTCGCTCTCTTAAAATAAAAAGGGGTAGTGATGAGAGAAACCAAAAATATCTGCATGGTTGTGACCTGCCCCCCTAGAATCGGTCCAGTTATTATGTTACAATAGGGATCGAAAAAAGGGGGATTGAAATGATGAGAAGAAGCTACAAGCCTGAACAAATCATCAACAAGCTTAGGGAAGCCGAAGTGCTCCTTAGTTAAGGACTAACTGTGGGTGAAGCTGCTAGAAAGATAGGAGTCACCGAACAGACCTATTATCGATGGCGAAGAGAATACGGTGGGGTGAGGATTGGGAAGGTTAAGTTATTCATAGAACTTGAGCCGGATAGAATTACTATTTGAGCATGACACAGGAAACCATGTCCCAATCAACAACTTGAAACCCTCTCTATGACAGCACTTAAGACGTTGGCTCCCCGGGCAGGACTCGAACTAACTAAAATATACTGAAAATTTTTCCCATGTCCTTCTTATTTTCATTCCTCCCAAGCCTATAGGGAGGGGAGTTTTTGAAAATGACAGTGTTTGACATTGTACGCTAAATTGAGTATAATTGTCTTCAAAAAGGAGTTTTGAGTGTGCTAGAAAGTGTGTGTATTACAAAATCAAAAATTAGACAAGATTTACTTATGATATAGACCTTATGATAATAGGAGACCCGGATATTTCTTATCTGAATGAAAAGATTGCTGAATTAGAAAAAAAGGCTAAAAAGGGAAATAAATATCACAGCCCATTGTTCGAAAGAATATAAGGCTAAGAAAAAAGCCCAAACGGGTTGCAGAAAGATTGAAAGAGAGGCTTTATTGGCCAGGCCTTTGACGTTACTCAGGACTTCTTCTAGCCTCGGAATGTTAAGTGAGATAGTGTCTGTGAAAGGAGTAAGATTATGCAAACAAAAAAATTAGGCTGGACAGATCTTAACTTATCAATTATTGGAGTGGGTACATGGGCAATTGGAGGTGGAGGTTGGGAGTACAGTTGGGGTCCCCAGGATGACAGAGAGTCGATTTCCACCATCCGGCATGCACTGGAAAAGAAAATCAATTGGATAGACACAGCCCCAGTTTATGGACTGGGCCACTCTGAGGAAGTTGTGGGCCAGGCGATCAAAGGATTAAGGGATAAACTGATCATTGCTACCAAGTGCGGCCGGGTCTGGGATAAAAATGGGAGTATATCCGGTTGCCTGAAGGAAGATAGTATCCGTTCTGAAGTTGAGGGGAGCCTCGGGAGACTCGAAATAGATGTTATTGATCTCTACCAGATTCATTGGCCAGACCCTGACGAGGAGATTGAGGAAGCCTGGAGTACCATAGCAGATTTAATAAAAGAAGGCAAAGTTCGCTATGCCGGGGTGTCCAATTTTAGTGCAGAACAACTCAAGCGTGTCCAACCGATTCATCCTGTAGCCTCTCTTCAGCCACCTTACAGTATGCTCGAGCGTGGTATCGAGGAAGAACTTCTCGATTACTGTTCGGCAAACAATATCGGAGTAATCGCATATAGTCCTATGCAAAAGGGTCTTCTAACAGGAAAATTTACCAGAGAACGCGTGCAAAATTTGCCCGTAGATGATCACCGACGGGAAGACCCACACTTTCAGGAACCAGAACTTAGTGCTAATCTTAAATTGGTTGAAGGCCTGCGCTCTATTGTTGAGAAGAGCGGTAGGACCGTAGCACAGCTAGCCATAGCATGGGTCTTGCGACGTCCTGAGGTAACTGCAGCCATTGTGGGTGCGAGACGTCCATTTCAGATCGAGGAAACTGTTACCGCTGCAGAGTCAATGCTCTCCAGAGAAGATATAGCCGCTATCGATATGCTACTCAGCAAGCGCCAGAAGGCACTGGACCTTATCTGAGTTGTGCAATATCGGGATGAGCGGAACAATAACCTTCTGCCTGAAATCTTGACGAGGAGGGAAGGCTAGATCTTAAGAAATTATCTCCAGTTCGTAGTGTAAATTTCCGAGGCCCGCCTTCTCACAGAATTTCCAATATCTGGAGGTATTTATATCGGGATAGACGAACTCAACTTTGTTTTCTCCTGCCTTGATGCCTTTTCTTTCCAGTTCGGATCCAGGATAAAGAGGAGCCTTCATGACTAAATCATAGCTTGCCTTGTCACAGGCGATAACATCGCAGGAGGCAAGGATGCCTATATCAGGAACCACGGGTAATTTACTTTTCCCCGGACAATCACAATGGGGGGTAATATCAAAGCCAAAGTTGATAAATCCCACTTTTTCCTTAAAGACAGA
Source organism: uncultured Clostridia bacterium (assembly GCA_964543295.1). Classification (GTDB taxonomy): domain Bacteria; phylum Aerophobota; class Aerophobia; order Aerophobales; family AE-B3A; genus AE-B3B. The sequence continues at coordinate 17,386 of CAZIXA010000028.1, forward strand.
AGCCACGCCTTTAAAGCCATCCATCAATCCTCTCTGTACGTCCCAGGCAAAAACCGAAGCCCAGGGAACCGTTATTGCTCCAGATGGACAAACAGCAATACATTCTCCACATCCTATACATTTCTCCGCCTGGTAGTGAATTTGGCCGTTCTTCTCATAAAAAGCCTCGCCAGGGCAGATCTTAACACATCTCAGACACTGAGTACATTTTTCTTCGTTATAACTGGGCTTTGCCTCTGAGGAGTGCATGGCCAGCTTAGTTTCCTTGGTGGTACAGCCCATGGCCACATTTTTTAGACTACCGGCAAAGCCTGCGTCTGGATGAAAAGTAAGGTGGGCCAGAGAAATCAAAAAATCTGCCTCATAAATAGACTGAGCAATTTTTACTCTTTTGAATTTATGAAACGACTCAAGCTCAACCCACTGTCCATTAGTCCCATGCAGTCCATCAGCGATGAGAATGGGACAGTCCATGCTCTCTCTGGTAAAGCCATTCTTGGCCGCCGTCTCTAAATAGTCGAATAAATTGTGTCGCGCGCGCTTGTAAAGAGTGGTAGTATCGGTTAAAAAGGGTCTACCCCCTGCTTCTTTCACCAACTCCACTATTTTTCTAACAAAAATAGGATGAATATAGCGGGTATTGCCCAACTCGCCAAAGTGTAATTTTATAGCTACAATATCATCATCCTTTATTTGTTTTTTTATCCCACTTCGAGTGAATAACCTATCTATCTTAGGCCAAGGCTCGTCAGGCAAAATTTGGAAAACCTTACTTTTCTGCATAGCTCACTCCTTCAATCATAGCTTACCTTTAATATACCAGACTTCTTAGGGGCGTCAACAAATTGGCGCAAGGCCTATTTCTGGTTAGAAGCGCTGACTTTCCGGAACTTTTGGGGAGGAATTTGACAACTTCAAGGGGGCTAATATAATAATCAAGTTTGGGAAAAAATTCACAATCGAGGCAAACATGGATAAAAATAAAATCAAAAGAGCGGTAAGGCTATTTCTGGAGGGGATAGGAGAGGATCCTAATCGATCAGCTATAAAGGATACTCCGGTAAGAGTAGCCACAATGTGTGAAGACATCTTTGGAGGAATTGGGAAAGATCCCAAAAAATTTTTAACCATCCTTAAAGGAGAAAAACATGATGAGATCATACTTTTAAGGGATGTTCCCCTGTATTCTATTTGTGAGCATCACCTTCTACCTTTCCTGGGCAAGGCCCACATTGCTTATATACCCAAAGACGGAAGAGTGACTGGGCTCAGCAAATTAGCCAGGGCGGTTGACCTTCTCAGTAAAAGGCTACAGGTTCAGGAAAGACTGACCACTCAGATAGCTGATGTGGTAAATGAAACCCTCGAGCCCCGAGGGGTTATGGTAATGGTAGAAGCTGAGCATCTTTGTATGTCCATAAGAGGAATAAAAAAACCTGGGGCAACTACCGTTACCTCGGTGGTGAGAGGAATATTCAGGGAAAATCCAGCCACGCGAGCCGAAGCAATAAGCTTTATTAGGGGACAAAAAAAATAGAAAAGGAGGATTGTCTATGTTATCAGATCTGGAAATCGCCCAAAGAACAAAGATGAAGCCGATTGTAGAAATTGCCGAAGAACTGGGTCTTAAAGAGGACGAAATTGAACTTTATGGAAGGTACATAGCTAAAATCTCTCTTGATGTTTTAGAGAGGTTAAAGGAAAAATCCAACGGTAAATTCATTACCGTTACGGCTATCACTCCTACCCCTCTAGGAGAAGGAAAAACAGTAGTCGCTTGTGGATTGGGGCAGGCCCTGGCCAAAATAGGAAAGCGCGTGTGCAATGCCTTCCGTGAGCCATCAAAGGGCCCTACTTTTGGGATCAAAGGAGGAGCATGTGGCGGAGGGTATTCTCAATTCCTGCCTATGGAAAATATCAATCTTCATTTTACCGGGGATATCCATGCCGTAGATACAGCCCATAATCTCTTAGCAGCCCGCATAGACGAAAGTATCCTCCACCGCAATCCCTTAAATATTGATCCTCATAATGTCACCTGGAGATATTGTGTTGACCTGAATTCCCGTGCATTAAGGAGTATCATAGTAGGACTGGGAGGTCGAGCCAATGGTTACCCCCGGGAAACTGGCTATGACATTACCGTAGCCACTGAGACCATGGCTATCCTTGCCTTGACCACAGGACTTCATAACTTAAGAAAAAGATTAGGCAGGGTGGTTGTTGGTTATACCTATGATAGCAAGCCGGTGACGGCTGAAGATCTTCAAATGGCCGGGGCTATGACAGTTCTGATGAAGGATGCTATCAAGCCAAACCTGGTGCAAACCACAGAAAATACTCCTGCCATCTGCCATGCCGGTCCTTTTGCTAATGTGGCACATGGTAATAACTCAGCCTTAGCTGATATGGTAGCCTTAAAGCTAGCCGATTACGTGGTGACTGAGAGCGGTTTTGGAGCTGATTGCGGTTTTGAAAAAATTGTCGATGTTACTTGCCGTCAGAGTGGATTAAAGTTGAATGCTGCAGTAATTGTGGCTTCTATCAGAGCACTGAAGATGCATGGGGGAGCTTTTATACTTCGGCCCGGACAAAAATATGAGACAATAAAGAAATTTGCCGAGACTGAGAATATGCAGGTTCTGGAAAAGGGCTGCCAGAACCTGGCCAAAAATATAGAAATTGTAAAAACCTTTGGTATTCCTGCCGTAGTGGCTATTAACAGGTTTACCTCGGATACTCCCGCTGAGATAGAGCTGGTACGCAAAAAGGCACTAGAAGCCGGTGCAGATGATGCAGTTCCGGTTAATGTCTGGGCTAAAGGTGGAGATGGAGGCATTGAACTAGCTGAAGCAGTGGTGGCCGCCTGTGAAAAGCCCAACAATTTCCATTTTCTTTATCCTGATGATATATCGATCGAAGAAAAGATCGAAACTATAGCTACCAAAATCTACGGAGCTGACGGGGTAGATTATGCTCCTCTGGCTAATCAGAGAATCAAGCTCTATACCAATCTCGGATATGACAAGCTCTGCATCAACATGGCTAAGACCCATCTTTCCCTTTCTCATAATCCCGAGTGGAAGGGGGTACCAAAGAATTATAATCTGGCGGTTAGAGATATTAGGGCTTCGGTGGGAGCTGGTTTTCTCTATCCTCTCTGCGGTGTCTTTCCTACTATGCCCGGACTTCCCTCCCGACCCGCCGCTGTTGATGTGGATATTGATGAGGCCGGAAATACCGTGGGACTATTTTGAGAAAAAATGGGACGTGATTATTTTTTGTAAAGGAAAAATAAAACCCTTTCTTTTTTTAATTTGCTATCTCACAGGTAGTCAAGAGCTTTGAGGATAAAACTAAAAAAGATGCTTATAAAAAGATTAAAAGGAGATCAATGTCAAATGTTGAGACCTGACCCCAGGAGGCTAAGATGACCGCAACTCTTATAGATGGAAATAAAATTGCTGGTGAAATAAAGGAAAAATTAGCAGAAGAAATTAAGCTACTAAAGGAAAAAGGTGTTAGTCCTTCCCTATCCTCGATTCAAGTAGGAGAGGATCCGGGAACCAAAGTTTATGTTCGTTCCCAGAAAAAATCCTGTGAAAAAATAGGAATTGAGTATAACCTGCACCAGTTTAAAGAGGATGTTTCCCAGAAGGAGCTAGAGGATTTTATTAAGCATCTCAACGAGGACAAAAAGGTGAGCGGGATAATCTTGCAGATGCCCCTACCTTCTCATATAGACGGACGAGGACTGCAAAGGATGATTAACCCCCAAAAAGATGCTGAAGGAATATCTCCGGCCAACATGGGAATGGTAGTCTATGCCAGACCAATTCTGGGACCTTGCACCGCTATGGCGGTGATGGAGTTAATTAAGTCCACCGGGGTAAAGCTCTACGGCAAAGAGGCTGTCATGGTGGGACATAGTGATATTGTGGGTAAACCAGCCGCCCTTCTCTTGCTCGACCAATTTGTCACCACCAGTGTCTGCCACATTGCCACGGGCGAAAGGGGGACTCTGCCTGAATATGTAAGAAAGGCCGAGATCCTTATTGTAGCCGTGGGAAAGGCTAGCTTAATTAGAGGGGAATGGGTGAAGGAAGGAGCTATAGTTATTGATGTGGGGATTAATAGAGTGGAAGGGAAAATTGTGGGAGACGTTGAATTCGAGGTAGCTAAAGAAAGGGCCTCCTTCATAACCCCGGTTCCGGGAGGAGTTGGCCCGGTTACCACCGCTATGCTGCTCAAAAACACTGTAGAGGCGGCAAAGCTACAGGCAAAGTAAACTCTAACTACAAAAATAGTCTAGCGAACCTTATCGAGAAACCAGAAGATTTGCCACCATTCTCTGAAGAGCTACATCTGGCTCTTCCCTTCCAGTTTTAATTGATGCCTCTGTCTCAACTAAATCTTCATAGTCAGTGATTAACTCAGAGAGGCTAAACTTCTTAGCTGCCTGGAGATAATGGTTGGCGAGGTCAGTATAAAATCCAGGATAATAGTTTCTCGGTCCAAAAATAATAGAGGATGCCTCTTGAGGAGAAAGCCCTCTCTTTTTCTCTTTAATTCGGAGTAAACTCCGCACTTCATGGACAATCAGAGAATGGATTCTTAAAGGTGGTTCTCCTACTTCTAGGAGCTGAGAGAGGATAGGAAGAGCTCTGGCAAGATCTTTTTCTCTTATGGCACCCATTAAGTCAAATACTCCCACCCCTTTTCCTTCTCCTGCTACTTTTTCTACGTCTTCCTTCTTTATTATTCGTGCCGGATGGGTAAAGATAATCAGCTTCTCTATCTCCTGGTTTAAGTTATGAAGGTCGTTTCCTATCCTCTCTTTTAGATAGATTGAGGCCTGGGGATCAATTTCTCTTCCCTCTTTTCTAATCCGTTGTTGAACCCAATCTATGATCTCCTCATTCCATAAAGGATAAAAAGAGACGATTTTACCATTTTTTTGAAATTCCTGGTATAGTTTTCTTCTTCGGTCAAATTTTCCGGTGAGGCAAACCAGGCAGCTACTCTTTACAGGGTTTTCTAAATAGCTGGCCAGGGTTCTTTGGTCCTTTTCTGACCATTTGTCTACGGCATCCACTACCACCAGACGATTTGGTCCTTTAAGGGGAAGAGTAGAGACCGATTCTATTATCTGGGTAGCAGGCACATCAAGAGCAGAAAGTTTCTCGTAGTTGAAGTCCTCATAATCGGGAAGGATTATCTTCTCTTTAAGCTTTTTTAGGGCTTCTTTCTTTAAATAATTCTCTTCTCCCTCGAAAAGATAGACCGGAGCAACTCTTCCGGCCTCCAGCTCCCTTAAGAATTGTTGATATTTCATTTCTCCAAGCTTGAAAATTATTCTTAAAAGCGAATAATTCTATCCTACTTTCATTTCATCGGCATCTTCGGTGGTTAAGGCTATGGGTTTTTCGCATAGGATATGCTTTCCTTCTCGGGCCGCCTTGACCGCATATTCCTTGTGCAAAAAAGTTGGCAGGCATATATCCACCACCCTTGAAAAATTGATCACATGTACTTTTTTTCATTAATTCTTCCTATGAGCTTTACCCTCCGAACTTAGCAATCTAGTTGTGAGTCTTGTATCATCAAGGCTGCTATCATTCTTTCATAGCCAGTCATTTTCAGCTTTTCCTTCTCCTACGTTCCTTGGCCGTAAGCTCGTATACCTTCTTTAGTAGATCTCTATCTGCTTCTGTTTGCCTTACTCCCCGACGCTCCATTACCAGCCTGGCCACTTCAATTACTTTATCGAGCCGGTTTTCCACAAGTCCAGCCTCGCTTCCCCAGCTAAAGGAGGGAATGAACTTAGGAGTGATACCTCCTCCAAAGACATTGCAGGCCACCCCAATCACACAACCTGCCTCAAGGAGAGTTCCTATACCTGTCTTGGTGTGATCTCCAATGAACGAGCCTACCTTAATCTCGCCTGTATCGATCGCTTCACCTTTAAGATGTACCCTTATTTTGCCATAGGTATTCTTAAGGTCACCTGTGGTGGTCAAGGCGGCCAGGTTTACCCACTCTCCTACGCAGGAGTGTCCTATAAAACCATCGTGGTGTTTATTGCTATAGGCATAAAAGATTGACTCCTCAATCTCCCCGGCGATCCTACACACAGGCCCGACGCTACATCCCTCTCTTATTTTTGCTCCATCTATTATGGTTCCTTTCCCTATATAAGAGGGCCCGTCAATAACGGTGGGAGGGCGAATCTTTACCTCTTTCCCAATATAAATGGGTCCTTCTTCAGCATTTAGCACTACCCCTGACTGAACCTCTGCTCTTTTTGCCAGGTAGATCTGGTCCGGGTTAATCAGACAAGCACCCTCGGCCACCTTTCCCTCAATCCCTCTTTTCCCGATTAACTTAAAATCAGCCCTTATAGCCTCACCATTAAGTCTTATCAGATCCCAGGGATATTGTAGCAGATTAACCTCGACCTCTTCTACCTTAACCATCTGTTTTGCCTGAGCCAGAATATCCTCAATCTTCTCCGCTGAGCTAAAGGAAAGTATTTCTAGGGTATTTTTATTCAACCGGGCATAGACAATCTCTTCCCCCTGAATACCTATCTCCTCATCTCCCTCCAAAGCTATTTCCTCATCAAGGAGGAGCAACCTTCCATTAACAAAGAGGATATCCTCGTCATTTAGATCCTCCAGTTGATTAACTCTGGCTTTCTTTATCCTCTGCGAGGTAAACCTGGAGAGGTACTCTCTGCAGAGAAGATGCAAATTCTCCTCCGAGATGCGATTAATCTTCTCCCACAAAGTGCTAATCCCACATCTTAGGTCATATACTGGCCTGGTTAGGGTAAGAGGATAAAAATTTCTCACCTTCTTATCTTCAAAGATACATAAAACTCTGCTCCTCTTCTCATAATCCTTGACGATGATTACCCTCACCTTTTCCTCCTTTTCAAAACCTCTTCACAAGGCATTCTTAATTTAATAGTGTAGGAATTTCCTTTTTGGACACAGATCTGCGAAAATCTGCGTCCTAATTAACTTGTTTCCAACTTTAATATTTGCATGGCTGTTTCGCCAAATATCTTATTTTGAGTGGCTTTGTCTAGCCTTAAAGCTTCCAGTACCTGTCGGTAATTAGCTATTACCTTCTCAATCTGGCTAAAATGGACATCTGAGCCAAAAACTATTTTCTCCCAGGCGCTTCCCCACCAGAAGTAATTTTGAAAAAACTCGGGAGTTTTTCTTATCCAGCCAGGAATTGATCCGGTGATATCAAAATAAACATTAGGATTAAACCTGAGTACATTTGCCGCTTCTCTAAACCAGGGACCACCAAGATGAGCGCCAATTAAGGTAAGACGAGGAAAGGCTCTGGCAATTGTATCCAGATAAATGGGACGCATCCTCTCACAGGAAATATCATAAAATTTATCTTCAGCCGTCCGCTTAACCATTCCAGTATGAAAGAGAATAGGCATACCGTGTTTCTCGGCCTGTGTATAATAAGGATAAAACTCCTTATCGTCGTAATTTTTGGTCGGATTAATCACCTTCAAGCCACGAAATCCTGCCTGATAAAGTTCATTGATCTTTTCTACTGAGTCTTTCCCTAATCTTAGATGACCAAATCCAATTATAAGGTGCGGATATTTCAGAAAAGCCTCTTTTACTTCCTCGTTGCCCAGCTCATCATAAAGCCTACCAAGTCCATTGAGACATATCTTACTTACTCCCAGTCGCTGTGCCTTCCTTACCAGATTTTCCAGATATCCTTCCTCCTTCAAAAGATGACAATGTAGATCAACTATCATTGTCCCATTTCCTTTCTGGATCCTCCGCTTGAAATCCTATTCGCCAAATTTGCCGGAGTTGGTATGGCAGAGTAATTGATAAATCCTTTTCTAAAATTTCAGCTGTTCTGAAAAGAATTCCCTTTATACCTAATTCTTTAGCGGCTCTAACATTTTCTTTTTGATCATCGATAAATATAGTTTCCGTAGGTTTACACCCTTCAGATTCCATAATATAGTTAAAAAACTTTGACTCGGGTTTCGCAAAACCTATTTTGCATGAAGCATATACAGCGTCAAAGATATGATAATATTTTCTTTTCTTTTGAATTAAATAATGAGATTCGATTGTGTTCGTTCCTGCTACAATTCTTATAAATTTCTTCAATCTTGATATCAAATTTACACACCTTTGATTTAAGACAGGTTTGAAAAATCTTGACCACAAATCGTCCTCAATCTCAAAGCCGCAATCTCTGGAAAATCTTTTCCAAAATTGACGAGAATCCATTTTTCCAATCATTAAAAGATGTAGATTCTCTCTTCCAATGGATAGAAATTTATCCGGCTGCAATTTTAAAGCTTTTGATATATCAATCAAGACATCAAATCCTCGCTTAATTACGACACCTCCCATATCAAATATACAAAGCTTTGTTTTACTTTCTATTTTCTCTCTGGGTAACGTCATTAGATTCAGTCCTTCATGCCAGAAATAGTTAAACCACCAACAAGATACTCGAGGGGGGAAATATCCCCCCTCGACGGCTCGATCGGCAAAGCCGA
>CAZIXA010000029.1:0-25705 GCA_964543295.1 uncultured Clostridia bacterium
TCGGCTTTGCCGATCGAGCCGTCGAGGGGGGATATTTCCCCCCTCGAGTATCTTGCCAGACAAATTTTTGCCTCTGAGACACTGTTCCGAGGAGAAAAAAATTGGATAAAATTGCTATTTTAACCAGTGGAGGGGACTGGCCGGGAATGAACACTGGTATTCGTGCCGTAGTGAGAAAGACTCGAAAGTAGTGAATATATGAAGGTAAATTTAATCTCTTTGGGGTGTCCCAAGAACCTGGTAGATAGTGAGGTGATTCTGGGAAGATTAGGAGAAAGGGGCTATTCTCTTACCTCTTTGCCAGAAGAGGCAGATGTTGTGGTGGTTAATACCTGTTCTTTCATTGATAAGGCCAGAAGAGAGGCTGATAGAGTGATATGGCAGATTTCCTCTCAAAAAAGATCTTCCCAGAAACTCATTGTCTGCGGCTGTCTTCCTCAACTTGAGGGCAGAACTCTTTTTCGCAAGTACCCCCAGGTTGATGCCTTGCTGGGAAGCTCTGACTTTCCCAGTATAGATAACGTTCTTACTGATCTTTTTAAGGGTAAGCACCATCTTTTTTCAGTCAATGAGCCTTGCTTTCTTTACAACTCTAGTTTTCCACGTCTTTTGACTACCCCTAGTTCTTATGCTTACCTTAAGATAGCTGAAGGTTGCTCTAATCGCTGTTCTTACTGTCTTGTCCCTCGTTTGCGAGGAAAATATCGGAGTAGACCGGTAGAAGATGTTCTTAGAGAGGCAAAAGCTCTGGCCAATTTGGGAATCCGAGAGCTGATTTTGATAGCTCAGGATACCACCTTTTATGGCTGGGATCTTGGCCAAAGATCATCTCCTTTGTTACTACTGGAAGGACTGGAGAAGATAGAAGAGATAAAATGGATTCGACTTCTCTACACTCATCCTGAGCATTTTACTTCTTCACTTATTAAGATAATAGCGAACTCAGAGAAGATTTGTAAGTATATCGATCTTCCTCTACAACATACCCATGATGAGATCCTCGCCTTAATGAGGCGCCCTAAATTCGAAGCTACGGAAAGGCTGGTTGAGAATTTAAGAGAAAAAATTCCCGAGATTGTCTTACGTACCAGCGTTATCGTTGGCTTTCCCGGAGAGAAAACTAAGCATTTTGATAAACTCTTGAAGGATGTGGAAAGGTTAAAATTTGACTGGCTGGGAGCATTCACCTATTCCCCTGAAAAGGGTACTCCGGCCTATTCCATCACCCCTAAAATATCATCCCAGGTTAAAAAGAAAAGATATAGAGAACTTATGAAACTCCAGCAGTCGATAACCCTAAAACTCAACCAAAAAAGGGTAAATAAAACCTATCCTCTTCTGATAGATAGGGAAAAAGAGGGACATTGCCAGTTTCAGGCTCCCGAGATTGATGGAAAGACTCTTCTTCAAGAAAAGCATCCAGCGGGCGAGATCTTTCGGGCAAGAATTTTGGCGGTGAGTAACGTCTATGATTTGATAGGAAAGAAGGTAAATCACATCTCCTTAACTACACCACCAAGCCACCCTAGATAATCTTTACTATCCACAATAACAGGTATGGCTAATATCTCAGGTACCTCATAGGGATGGATTTGCCGAATTGATTTTTCGAGTTCTTCATAAAGCTCTAATTCGATGCTTGACATCCTGGCGGGATTGGATTATATTGAGGTGTAAATCTCAAGGTCCAGCTCACAACCTAGATGGGGAGGAAGATAATGTTTCAATTAAAGAATTGGCGGGCAGGAAAGTTCAAAATTTGCTTCATAGGATTTGTTTCTTTAGTGCTGGTCTTGGTAGCCTTCAAAGTACGGGTGAGACATCCTCAGGGTCAAGCCCCATCATTAAATCCGGCTGACAGGCAGGTGAAATCAAGCACACTCAGCAACCAAGATACAAGATATTTGGGATCTGCCGATGATACCCAACGGCGTTTACCGGAAAAGGAAAAAGCAGAACCGATAGAGACCGCTAGTGATTTGCATCAAAGCTCAAATAGGGTAAATCAAAACTCAAACAGAGTTGAGGAAAAAAATCTACTTGAGGTCAAGACCCACGTGGTAAAACCGGGAGCTACCCTTTGGGGTATAGCTAAGGAGCATGGTCTACACCTTAGTACCGTGGTACATGCTAATAATCTTTCCCCCTCGCAGCCCATCCATCCCGGTCAAGAATTGAAGATCTACAATATGGATGGATTTATCTATCAGGTTCCGCGCGGCCAAACTCTGAGCTACATTGCCAGGACCTATGATGTCTCTTTGCAAGAAATTATGCAGATTAATCAGATTGAAAACCCCCACCTTATCCCAGCCGGACAAAAGATCTTCGTCCCGGCTATAAAACCACTGTATACCTTCATCTGGCCAGCCCTAGGCCGGATCAGTTCAGGTTTTGGCTGGAGGCGTAACCCTTTTAGTAAAAAAGGAAGGGAATATCACCGAGGAATTGATATAGCTGTGAATACCGGGACTCCGATAAAGGCTTCTCACGGTGGTCGAGTGGTAGTGACCTATCAGGGCAAGGGATGGAACAAGGGGTATGGGAAATTAGTGGTTATCAAAGGAGGTGATAATTCTTATACTTACTATGCTCATCTTTCCCGGGTGCTGGTAAGGAGAGGACAGTATGTTCGTCAGGGTCAAAAAATAGGTTTGAGCGGCAATACTGGGCGGTCTACCGGGCCCCACCTCTTCTTTGCTGTAGTTAGGAATGGTAAAGCCCGGAATCCTTTAAAATACCTATCACGGTAATTTGGCAGTCGAAGAGAAAGGTAATGAATAAAGAGGCCCATATCCAATACACAGCAGCATCTATCTTTTTTTTCCGAGTCAAGTACGACACTCATAAATTTTTCTAGTCTATTCTTCCACTAACTTTTTATATTCCTCTGCGTTGAGCAAAGAATCGATTTCTTGCGGATGGGAGATTTCGACCTTAATCATCCAACCATTTCCATAAGGATCTTTGTTAACCAAGGAAGGGTCCTCCTCAAGCTGAGTATTGATTTCTATTGCTTTCCCACTTACCGGTGAAGGAACCTCGAAGGCTGTTTTGGACGACTCAACTGTAGCAAATGTTTTCTTATGCCTTATCTTCTCGCCGACGCTGGGTAGCTCAACCAACAAAATTTCACCAAGCTGTTCCTGTCCATACCAGGTAATTCCGACCTTACCAATGGTTCCCTCAACCTTAATCCATTGGTGAGTATCCAAGTATTTTAGATCTTCTGGATACACTGACCTCACTCCTTTCTCGATGAAGATTTTATTCTGGATGTTAACTCTTTGGGTTTAACTCGTCTTTCAGCCATTAATATCTTAGCTTGCTCTGATATTTTCAACCTTAGGACGGGGCCATAGCTTTGCTTGTTTTACCATCACCGGGATAATATTTTCCCAGGCGACAGCCATGATATGTATCCCGTGAATTCCTTCGATTTCCCTTAATTGTTCAATAATCTCCACGCATATCTGGGTGCCCTCCTCTTTTGGATCTTTGGCATCCTCCATTCTGGTTACAATTTCATCAGGGAGGCTAACTCCGGATACATAATCTCTCATATAGCGGGCCATTCCGGCAGATTTTATGGGAATCACACCGGCTAAAATATGAACTTTCTCGTCTAAACCACTGTCCCTTATAATTTTCACCCAGTCTCTAAATTTTTTCACATCAAAGACTCCCTGAGTTTGAATAAAATCGCAGCCAGCTTCAATTTTTTTAGCTAATCTTATGGATCGAAATTCGTAGGGATCTGCGTAAGGATTTTCCACTGCTCCGATGTAAAGCTCAGGTGCAACGGTTAAACTGTCACCACTGAGGAATTTTTTCTCATCTCGCATGCTTTTTAAAGCCTGAATGAGCCCAATAGCATCAAGGTCATAGACATTTTTTGCCTGGGGATGGCTACCAAATTTCTGATGGTCTCCGGAAAGACAAAGAACATTTTTAATTCCTAGAGCTGCTGCTCCTAAGATGTCGCTCTGGATAGCTAGTCTGTTTCTATCCCGGCAGACCATTTGAATGACAGGTTCTATATCCATCTGGCTAAGGATAACACCGGCAGCTATACTGGACATTCGGACAATGGCTGTTTGGTTATCAGTGATGTTTACCGCATCTACAGAATCTTTAAAATAGAGGGCCTTTTTCTTAATTACCTCGGCATCTGCTCCTTTGGGAGGTCCGAGTTCCCCAGTCACGGCGAACTCACCACTGTCTAGTATTCTTCTTAGATTACTATTGGCTTTTACTGAGGAAACCGGAGTTTTAGCTTCTTTAGTCTTCTTTTCCTCCGAAGTAGCCACCTTTTTGTGGTGTGGTTTGCGTATATTCAGTTTTCTTGGCCCCCCGTCTCTGGAGGTTGACCAATCCTTAGCTGGAATTATCTCTTTCAATTTGTCGAGTTCCCCCCACTTGCTTAAGCGATCGATTATCAGTTGCCAGGCACAATCAATATCAGGATCAATTTCACATTTTCCGTTTTCAGAGCCTCCGCAGGGCCCGTTAAGTAGACTTTTAGAACAACGGGAAATAGGGCATATTCCTCCAGTTTTCTCCAGAAGACATTCCCCGCAAAGCTGACATCTTTCCTCAAATTGGCCAAAGCGGATAATATCGCCTAAAAAGAGAGTATTTACTCCTGGATAGACTATTTTATCTATGGACTCACTCACTGCCTGGACTCCATTACCGCAGGCAAGTACCAGGATAGAGTCAGCCTTAGCAAGCTGGGCTTTATTTTCCCGAAAATGCTTTTTGTTCTCCAGGATATGACAGGCAGGATCTAATACTACCCAGCCGGGAACCTTTTTTCCCGCCTCTTCCAATCTTTTTTTCATCTGTTTCACTTCGTCCTCTCCTCCGGTCTTGCAGAGAGTAGCGCATTCACTGCATCCACAGATGAAAACTGCATTAGACTTTTCTAAAAAACCGATTATTTCTTCAAATGGTTTTTGTTCGGTAATTATCATCCTTGGCTCTCCTTTCTATCTCGGTGGAAGATTCATCAAAATTTGCTTCCCTTTCCTTTTGTTTTCAACCTTTATTTTTCCTGTATGGGTCTTACAATCTCTTTTGCCATAGCTGATCCGATCCTTGTTCCTATCTTCATTGCTCCTATTCATTGTAACAAGTGCGAGACAGATGTCAATTTGAGAATTGACTATTCTCCTAAAGTTAATATATTGACGAGGGTGGAAGATTTTATTTTCTCTGGTGAGTGCAGGTGTAGTAATTTCAATAATTTCACTGAATTGTTATCAAGTAAACTTCGGCAGACGAGATATCAGAAAAAAGGGGGGAGCAGGCTCGACTTGCTCGAGCGAAGCGAGAGTCGGCTCTGCCGATCGGGTCGTTGAGGGGGGCATTCCGAAGGAATCGGCGAAGCCCTATTTCTCCCCTCAATATGTTCTTGGATTAGTGGTATGTTAATATTATTCCTCTTCACGGTGATAGCGATCTCCCTATCCGGGGTGATGATGCCTGGCCCGGTATTCGCCGTAACCATAACTAAAAGTCATAAATCGGGGATGGCTGGCTCATTGATAGCTGTTGGACACGGAATAATAGAATTTCCTTTGATGATGTTGATATACTTTGGGCTTTCCAATTTTTTTAAATTGGCCCCGGTTCAGATCTTCATAGGTATAGCCGGCGGACTGATGCTAATTTACCTTGGAGTTGACATGATCAGATTTCGGATAAATGTGAAGCAAGAAAATGAAGATCCTTCCTATAGTTCAATAATGGGGGGACTCATTACCACTACCGCCAATCCCTATTTCTTTTTATGGTGGGCAACCATCGGGTCGGCGCTCATCCTTAAGTCTGCTATATTCGGACTAATAGGATTTGTTTTGCTAGCGATAGTCCACTGGTTCTGCGATTTTGGGTGGTATTCTTTGGTATCTATGGTTATCTACAAGACTCATCATCTTTGGAGTAAGAAAATCCACCGAGCCATTTTTACTATATGTGGTTTGATGCTTTTGGGCTTTGGCCTCTGGTTCATAGGATCAGTCATGGTTAGGTAAATATGTCCTGTGGCCTCCTTGATTCCCCAGGAGATTTATACGCGTATCGAGGGATTTTCCCGAGATATTTCTTGAACTTTCATCAGAATTTAGTAAAATTTAATTTGACTAATTAAGGAGAGAAAAGAGTATGCCGGCAAATCTTCCTCCTCAATATTATGAGGCTGAGAAAAGATACCGTGATGCCCGAACCAACGAGGAAAGACTGGCTATCCTTAAAGAAATGTGGGCTATAATGCCCAAACACAAGGGTACCGATAAACTTCAGGGAGACCTAAAAGCCAAAATTTCCGAGCTCAAGAAGGAAATGCAAAAACCCCGCACCGCAGGTAGAAGAACCCACAGTCACCGTGTACCTAGACAGGGTGCCGCTCAGGTAGTGCTCATTGGACCCCCAAATGTAGGTAAATCTCAAATTCTATCTCGTCTCACTAAGGCTACTCCTCAAGTCGCTCCTTATCCTTTTACCACTCAGGAGCCTCAAGTGGGGATGATAGAATTTGAGGACATCAAAATTCAACTGATAGATACGCCTCCCATTAAGGATGATTTTATCCAACCCTGGCTGCCGCCAATCATTCGCAGTGCTGATCTTGTCTTATTGGTGGTGGATCTCGGAAGCGATGAGGTACTGGAGGAGATGGATGGGGTCATAAGAAGATTGGAGGAATCCAGAATCAAACTTGTATCTGGTGAGCCCGAGGGAGTGGGGCTTTTTGGCGATGCTTATAAGAAGACTATAATCCTGGGAAATAAAAGCGATCTTGAGGGAGCTGGACCAAATCTAGAGGCATTGAAAGATCTATACGCTGACAAATTTCCCATTATTTCCATATCCAGCAAGCATTCCGGTAATGGGATTAGACTCAAAAAAGATATTTACCAGACCTTAAATATTATTCGAGTATACACTAAAGAGCCGGGAAAGCCAGCCGATCTCAAAGATCCTGTTGTTCTTAAAAAGGGAAGTATAGTCCTCGACGCCGCTAAAGCTATTCACAAGGATTTCGCTCATAATCTCAGATATGTTCGTATGTGGGGCTCGAGCAAATTTGATGGTCAGCAAGTAGATCGAGACCACCCTTTAAAGGACGGTGATATCGTAGAATTCCATCTATGAGGTAGCCAGACAAGACCATCTCTCCGTCTCATTTCCCATCTTTCCCTCTCAAAATCTGTAATCACTCCCCTTAAGTACATTTTTCTTAGTTCTTGACAAGTCGCCTAATACAGGTATATTAACCATTAATAGTCAACTTGACAGGCCACATTAGTGAAAGATGGGAGGAAAAGTAAGTGGATTTTAGTCTAAGCGATGATCAGAAGATGATTCTCGAGTTGGTAGAGGAAGTTAGCCAGGCTGAGTTTGGTGCTCGTGCTGATGAGATATCTAAAAAAGGAGAGTTTCCTGGGGAAAACATAAAGAAATTGGCCGAGTTAGACCTATTTGGGGTTACCATTCCCAGGGAATACGGGGGACTGGGTATGGATTATCTCACCTGGACTCTTGTTTCAGAGAAGATTTCTAAGGCCTGCGCTACTACCGGCTTGATTTTCGGAGCTAACCTACTCTGTACCTATCCCCTCATGGTATTTGGTACAGAAGATCAAAAGAGGAAATTTCTTCCCCCTCTGGCTAGAGGAGAGGCTCTGGGTGCTTTTGCTTTGACAGAACCAGAGGCAGGTTCAGATGCGGGAAATGTTCAGACCACCGCCAAAAAAGGAGAGGATCATTATACTCTCAATGGGAGTAAGATTTTTATTACTAACGGGGAAGTAGCTCAGACGTATATTGTAATTACCACCATGGATCGGAGCCTGGGACCACGGGCGCTGACTGCTTTCATCTTGGAAAAAGGAATGGCTGGCTTTAGCTTCGGACAGCACTTTGAAAAGATGGGACTGAGCGCTTTGCCCAACGTGGAGCTGATTTTCCATGATTGCAGAGTTCCCAAAGAGAACCTTTTGTCCAAAGAGAAAAGGGGCTTTCGGGTAGCAATGCAGACCTTCGCTGCCGGAAGAATTGGAGTGGGAATTGGAGCTTTGGGAGTAGCAGAAGCTGCCTTTGAGGAAGCTAAAAAATATTCTAAGCAGCGTGTGCAGTTTGGAAGATCCATTTCCAATTTTCAGGCTATTCAGCATACTTTAGCTGATATGGCTACCGAGATAGAGGGAGCTAAGTATCTTCTTTATCGAGCTGCCTGGCTTCTTGATCAAGGAAAACCTTTTGAAAAACTTGCTTCTATGGGCAAACTATACGCCTCGGAGATAGCCATGAAAGTGACTACCAAAGCAGTCCAGATTCTGGGAGGTTATGGTTACACTAAGGATTATCCGGTTGAGCGCTATATGCGGGAAGCCAAACTTTTTGAGATCATTGAGGGAACCTCAGAAATCCAAAGGGGTGTAATCGCTAACAAAATTCTTAAGGAATGAAAAAGGAATGAAATATGAACATCATTGTTTGTATTAAGCAGGTTCCCGACACAGAAGAGCTGCAAAAAGTAAAGGTTGATCCCCAGACCAATACTCTCGTTAGAGAGAGTGTTCCTGGCATTATAAATCCATTCGACGAAAATGCCATTGAGGAGGCCTTGAGACTGAAGGAGAAAAAAGGGGGCAAGGTTAATGTTCTCTCTATGGGTCCTTCGCAGGCAGCAGATTCTCTAAGGAAAGCTCTGGCTATGGGAGTGGACGAAGCGGTGCTTTTGTCAGATAGATTGTTTGCCGGCTCCGATACTCTAGCTACTTCTTATACTCTGGCTATGGCCATTAAAAGAATAGGGCCGTTTGACTTGATACTTCTGGGTAAACAGGCCATTGATGGAGATACCGCTCAGGTTGGACCGGGACTGGCTGAGTGGCTCAATTTGCCTCAGATAACTTACGCTCGGAAGATAGAGGTTAATGAAGATAAAATTAGAGTAGAGCGTGTTTTAGAAGACGTATTTGAAGTGGTTGAGTCGCCGCTTCCTGTGGTGGTTACAGTAACCAAGGATATAAATGAACCTCGCTATCCTTCCCTGAGAGGACTTCTCAGAGCTAAGGCCGAAAAGATACCCATCTGGACTGCTGAAGATTTACCTTTAGATAAGAGGAGAATTGGACTAGAAGGATCTCCCACACAGGTAGTTAAAGTTTTTATCCCTGAGCCTCCCAGGAAAGGTGATATTCTTTCTGGAGAAATTTCTCAAGTGGTGGATAAGTTGATTTCGGAAATAGAAAAAAGAAGTATAATTCAATGAGAAAGATCAAGATAATAGTTGAAAAATGTAATGGCTGTGAGAAATGTTTATCCAGTTGTCTTTTCTTCGCTATCAAGATGGAGAATAAAATCCCGAGGATACTGGACAATTGCAATCTCTGCGGAGCCTGCCTAGATGCCTGTCCCTTTGAGGCTATTGTACTGGAGAAAGAAGAGATAAGAGTCGACCTATCTTCTTACCGAGGAGTATGGATATTTGCCGAACAACGGGAAGGACAGATTATGCCGGTAACTTATGAGCTCCTGGGGGTGGGTAGGGCTCTGGCCAATGATCTGGGGGAGGAACTTTCTGGGGTTCTTTTAGGAAGAGATGTGAAAGGAAAAGCAGAAGAGCTTTTGAATTACGATTTAGAGAAAATCTATTTGATAGACGATCCTCTTCTTGAGTCTTATCGGACGCATCTTTATACTCAGGCCATAGTCGATTTAGTGAGCCACAAAAGACCCGAAGTTATTTTGATGGGAGCTACTAGTCTCGGTCGGGATCTTGCACCACGGGTGGCAACTCGCCTCCAAACTGGCTTAACTGCTGATTGTACAGGACTTGAGATAGATAAAAAAGAGAGGAACTTAATTCAAACCCGGCCTGCTCTGGGAGGAAATATTATGGCTAGGATTATTTCACCTTATCATCGTCCCCAGATGGCTACCGTTAGACCCAAGGTGATGAAAAGAGCCAGGCCTGGCCATAGTAAAAAGGCAGAGATTATAGAGGTTAAACCCAAGATCAGCCAAAACAATGAGGCAGTAAAAATTATCAGTCTTATCAGGGAAGAAAAGGAAGCAGTTGACCTACAGGGGGCAGAGATCATTGTCTCCGGTGGTCGGGGACTGGGAAAACCGGAGAATTTTTCCCTTATCAGAAAATTAGCCGATCTTTTGGGAGGAGCTGTGGGGGCCTCCCGGGCGGTAGTAGATGCTGGCTGGATTCAGCCCTATCATCAGGTAGGACAGACGGGAAAAACTGTTCAACCTAAGCTCTATATAGCCTGTGGTATCTCCGGGGCTATTCAGCATCAGGTAGGAATGAGAACCTCAGAGGTAATTGTTGCTATCAACAAAGATCCTGAGGCTCCTATTTTCAACATCGTTACTTACGGCATTGTCGGGGATCTTCATAAATTTTTGCCAGTATTAATAGAGAAATTGGAAAAAAGGAGAAAGTCCTGAGGGACTCTAAGAGAATGGCTTTTATTGCTGATTTTCATATTCATTCTAAATTTAGTCGAGCCACCTCAAAGGATATGGATATTCCCCATCTCGATGAGATGGCTAAGCTAAAGGGAATTGATCTGGTGGGAACGGGCGATTTTACTCATCCGGTCTGGTTAGACAGTTTAAAGAGAACTCTTTCTCCTGAAGAAGACGGGCTTTACCGATTCAGAAATACTTTGTTTATTTTAACTACAGAAGTAAACAATATCTTTTATACTCATGGGACTACCCACAAAATTCATAATTTGATTTTCGCGCCGAGTTTCGATGTGGTGGAGAAAATAAATAAAAATCTGACCAGTTTTGGGGATTTGCACTCCGATGGACGTCCTACTTTGAAGATGGAAGCAAAGGATTTAGTGGAGACTGTTCTAGGCATAGATGAGGATGCTTTCATTGTTCCTGCTCATATCTGGACTCCTTGGTTTTCTTTGTTTGGGGCTAATTTTGGATTTGATTCTATTGAGGAGTGTTTTGGAGAATACACAAAGTATATCTATGCTCTGGAGACAGGCCTGAGTAGCGATCCCCAGATGAACTGGCGAGTTTCCAGCCTGGATAGATTCACCCTCATCTCCAATTCTGATGCTCATTCTCCGTCCAAATTAGGACGAGAAGCCAATGTCTTTTCTTACAGAATAGGCTATGAGGGTATCAAAAAGATTTTCAGGGAAAAAAATAAGGAAAAATTCCTCTACACTGTAGAGTTTTTTCCACAGGAAGGAAAATATCATTATGATGGTCACCGCAGGTGCGGCCTTTGCTTTTCTCCCAAAGAAAGTCGAAAGTATAAAAATCTGTGTCCTAAATGCGGCGAGCCTCTAACCATAGGAGTAATGCATCGAGTGGAGACTCTGGCAGATAGGGATGAGGGCTTCAGAGGAACTGAAGATAACATTCCTTTTAAACATCTCATTCCTCTATCAGAGATCATCGCCGAAGCTCTGGGTCAGGGTGTTGATACCAAGGGTGTGGAGGAGCGATATAGGGGAATTACTCAGCGGCTGGGGGGTGAGTTTAAAGTATTGTTGGAGGTCCCAGAGAGCGAACTCTCTCGATCAATATCTTCCAGAATCGTAGAGGGTATAATGCGGGTCAGAAAGGGAAAGGTAAAGATAGAATGTGGTTATGACGGGGTTTACGGAGAGGTAAGAGTATTTGACGAGGAAGAGAAAAGCTCAGAAAAACAGCTCGACCTTTTCTAGTAATTTGATTTCTTGATGAACTAGGAAATTATATGGTCTACCGAAGGATATTTTCTGAAGAAGCCTTATAGGAACTACCTTAACGAAGCTTCGAGTTGAGGAAAAAGAAAAATATACTGTTTGAGGAGCAAGGCGACGAGTTTATATTTTTCCCGAAACGAGAAGCTGAGTAGAAAGAATAAGAAGTTACTATACAGCGACGGAAGAAATTGTCCTGAGGTATTTCTTGACATTCCTCTTCAGTTATGTATTATAAAGAGTGAAAGAGGTGCTTAAGCTGTGAATTAAAAAAAGGGGTAATTTTGTGCTATTTTTTTTATTTCATCAAAAGGGAGGTAATGAATGAGACTTTCCCGATATCTATTTTCTACCTCTAAGGAGTCCTCCAAGGAGGCGGAGCATTTGAGTCACAAATTGATGCTCAGAGCGGGTTTGATAAAGAGATTTGCTGCCGGTGTATATTGCTTTCTTCCTTTCGGGTACAGAGTTTTAGCTAAAATTAGCTCCCTTATCGAGGATGAAATGGATCGGATTGGAGCGCAAAGGTTACTCCTTCCTTTTCTTCAACCAGCTGATCTGTGGAAAAAGAGCGGAAGGTGGGAAAATTACGGAGAAGAGCTTGTTCGCTTTGAGGATAGAAAAGGCGCAGAGTTTGCTTTAGGACCCACCCATGAGGAAATGATAACTCAGTTGGTGAAAGAAGAGATAAGTTCTTATAAAAGACTTCCTTTAATACTTTATCAGATTCAGACGAAGTTTAGAGATGAGCTAAGACCACGGGGTGGAGTCATTCGAGCAAGAGAGTTCTTGATGAAGGATGCCTATAGCTTCTGTCGAAATGAAGAAGAATTAGTCTCAGTTTACCAGAGAATGAAAAAAGCCTATGAAAAAATTTTCTCTCGCTGTGGATTGGATTGCAGAGTGGTAAAGGCTGATGCCGGTCCTATAGGAGGCAAACTCTCCGAGGAATTCATTGCTCTGGCTAGCTCGGGTGAAGATAAAATTGTGCTGTGCGAGCACTGTGGGTGTGTGGCAAAACTGGAAAAGGCTGAATATGAGTCACTAGAGGAAACTCAAGTTGAACTCGAACCAATGAAGGAGGTCTCCACGCCCAATACCATGACCGTTAGAGAAGTAAGTCAATTTCTCCATTGCAGACCCGGCGACATTTTAAAAACCATTTTTTATCAAACCGAGAAAGGTTTGATAGCTGCCTTAATTAGAGGTGATCACCAGATAAACGAGGCAAAGCTACAAGCTCTCTTAAAGGTAAAAAAACTTGAAATAGCCGGGAACGATTTGATTAAGGAAGAGATTGGGGTAGAGCCTGGATTTACTGGGCCAGTCGGACTTGACAAATACCGACTAATTGCAGACAATACAGTAATGAAAAGTCGGAATTTAGTTGCGGGGGCTAACCGCAAGGATACCCATTTGTTAAACGTTAATGCCGGCAGGGATTTTCAACCCACTATAATTGGAGACATAGGGTTTCCTCTGTCCGGGGATTTGTGTCGAGTCTGTAAGAGTCGGATGGAGGTAAGGAGGGGAATTGAGATAGGTCATCTTTTCCAACTGGGAGAAATCTACAGTCGGTCTCTTAAAGCCACCTTTTTAGATGAAAAGGGAAAGGAAAACTATTTTGTTATGGGCTGCTATGGGATTGGAGTAAGCAGGCTTCCTGCTGTAATAATAGAACAAAACCATGATTCCCAGGGTATCATTTGGCCTCCAGAGATTGCCCCCTTCCAAACCGTGGTAATACCAACCTTGGAGAAAATGTTTAAGGTAGCGCAGGAGATTTGTCAGGACCTGAAAGATCAGGGGGTAGAAACATTATGGGATGATCGGGACTTAAGCGCCGGAGTAAAATTTAATGATGCAGATCTTGTTGGTATTCCCTTTAAAGTAATTGCCGGTGACACCTTTTTAAAAGAAGGTAAGATCGAAATTAAAACCCGTCGAGAGGCAAAGGTTGAGAAAGTCAAAAAAAATATGATTTCCCAGCGAATTAAAGAGCTGATCCAAGATGCAAAGCAGTGAATTTTTCTTTCTTTTGGAACGTGTAGGAAGAGAAAGGGGTCTTTCTTCCGAGATCCTTTTAGAGAGCGTTAAAGAGGCTTTAACCTCGGCTTACAAGAAAAAATATGATCAATCGCCTCGGAACTTGAGAGTAATTCTGGACGAGGGAAAAGGAAAAGTTCAAGTTCTGGTAGACAAAGAGGTAGTAGAAAAGGTGACCAATTCTGGAACAGAAATTTCTCTGGAAGAAGCTCGGAAAATCAATGACAAGATAAAATTGGCAGACCAAGTGAAAATAGAGGTTAATCCTTTCCATTTTAGTAGAATTGCTGCCAGTACTGGCAAGTACGTAATGATGCAACAGATCGTGGAGATGGAGAAGGATCTTCTTTATGAAGAATTTAAGAAGCGGGAAGGAGAAATAATTAGTGGGACGGTGAGGTATAAAGCTGATCACTTTATTCTCATTGATCTGGGTAAGACGGAAGGAATTCTTCCTGTAAGGGAACAACTGTTAAACAGAGAATACCGACAGGGCGAACGGGTTAGGACTTATATCCTGAGGGTCACCCGTGAACCTAAAGGCCCTCGTATTATTCTTTCGCAGACCCACCCCATTTTTTTGAAAAGACTTTTCGAGTTGGAAGTGCCAGAAGTAGAGGAGGGAATTGTTAAAATTAGACAGATAAAGCGAGATGCAGGAAGAAGAGCTAAAGTGGTTGTAGAGTCAGGGCAGAAGAAAGTGGACGCAGTGGGAGCTTGTGTAGGCTTGCGAGGTTCTCGAATTAAGGCTATCTTGCGAGAACTAGAGGGAGAGAGAGTTGATATAATAAGATACAGTGAGGAACCTTCTGTTTTTATAAAGAATTCTCTTAAGCCAGCGGAAGTTAAGCAAGTTAAGCTTGATGAGGCCAATAAGGAAGCAAAGGTTATCGTGGCTGATGATCAACTTTCTCTGGCCATCGGGAGCAATGGAGAAAATGTGAAATTAGCAGCTAAATTAACGGGGTGGCAGATTGACATTCGGTCTCTGGGCCAGATAGACGAAGAATCAGCTTTTCTGAGAGAACTTTCTGGAGTAGGTGAGAAGACCTTGATTAGCTTAAAACAGGCTGGTTTTCTAACTCATAAAGATATTATTAGAGGAGGGATTGAGGGATTGTGCAAGGTCTCAGGAGTTGGACCTAAGCTAGCCGAGAAAATTTTTAACAGGGCTAAAGAAATTAGTCAATAGATCTTAAGGGTCAATGAAAATGATGCGGGTATATCAATTAGCTAGAAGGTTAAATTTATCCTCCGGTAAGCTTTTAAAATTACTTACTAGTTTAGGGATCGAAGCCAAAAGCAGCCTGAGCAGCCTATCCTCCAAAGAAGTTAGACAGCTAGAGGAATTGGCATTAAAGAAGAGAAAACCCTCCCCTAAAGCAAAGAAACTTTTTCCCCGGGCTCCCATAGTGACGTTGTTGGGCCATGTGGATCACGGCAAGACCTCTCTTCTGGATGCTGTACGCCAGACAGCTGTAGTTAAGGAGGAGGTAGGTGGGATCACTCAAAGAATCGGAGCTTCAGAGGTGGAGTTTCAAGGGAAAAGAATAGTTTTTATTGACACTCCGGGCCACGAGGCTTTTACAGCTATGCGGGCGCATGGAGCTCAGGTTACTGATATCGCGGTTCTGGTAATCGCTGCTGATGATGGAGTTATGCCTCAGACGGTCGAAGCAATCGATCATGCTCGAGCAGCTAAGGTTCCTATCGTAGTTGCTGTAAATAAAATAGATAAGAGTGAGGCCAAACCAGACCAGGTCAAAAGACAACTCAATAAATATGATTTAACTCCCGAAGAATGGGGAGGAAAGACCATCTGTGTGGAGGTCTCCGCCTTAACTAAAGAGGGATTAGATGGATTGTTAGAGATGATCCTTTTGGAAGCAGAAATGCTTGAGCTAACCTCAGATCCTGAGGGGGATTTTAAGGCGGTAGTAATCGAGGGGGAAATGGATCGTCAGAAAGGTCCCTGCTCGACCATATTGATTCAGGAGGGTGGTCTAAAAATAGGAGATATTCTGGTAGGAGGGGCCAGTTTTGGGAAGGTAAGGGCTTTAATCAATTGGAAGGGGAAAAAGTTAAAAGAAGCGGGTCCTTCCACACCGGTAAGAGTTTTGGGACTTTCCGACATAGGAACTCCCGGAGGTATATTTAGAAAAGTTGAAACTGAGAGAAAAGCTCGTCAGTTAGCGGAAGAGGTCAGGATAGAAGAAAGAGCAAAGAGCTTAACCAAAAGAGATACGATAACTTTGGAAAGTCTTTACCAGGATGAGGTGAAGGAGAAAAAGGCTCTTAATATTATCCTGAAGGCAGATACTCAGGGGTCATTAAAAGCTCTCAGAGATGTTTTGAGTAATTTAGAAGATGAGGAGGTGAAGATAAAAGTAGTTCATGGGGGAATAGGAGAAGTAAATAAATCCGATGTTCTCCTCGCCGCTGCTTCAAAAGGTATAGTAATTAGTTTTAACGTAGGGACACTTTCGGAGAGCCGCAGCTTAGCTACAGATGAGAGAGTAGAGATAAGATCCTATCAGGTCATATATGAAATGATTGATGATATCAAGAAGAGCATGCAAGGTCTTTTAGAACCCCAGTATGAAGAGGTAGAGATAGGAGAAGTTGAAGTTCGGAATACTTTTAGAATCCCAAAAGTAGGAGTTGTGGCAGGTTCTTACGTTACCACAGGTAAAATAGTTAGGGGCAGCAAAGTCAAAGTTTTTAGAGGAGATGAGATAGTGGGAGAAGGTGTGGTTAGCAGTCTTAAACGTTTTGACAGAGATGTAAGTGAGGTTCTCACAGGACTAGAGTGCGGAGTAAATGTAGAGGGTTTTAACGCGGTAAGAAAAGGTGATCTAATTAAAGTTTACGAAACAAGAAGAGTTCGTTAAGCAAAAATGGTCATAGGAATTTTAGAGCTGGAAATTAAGATATTTTCCAGTAATTCTTTGAAAGATAAGCGGCGGATCATAAAAAGCTTAACTGACCGCATACGCAATAATTTCAATGTCTCTGTCTCTGAAATCAGACATCAGGATCTGTGGCAAAGAGCAGGTTTGGGTATAGCTCTTTTGACTACCGAGGGAAGGTTTGCTCAGCGTATGTTGTCTAAGATTGTTAACTTTATCAAAGAAGATAAAAAGATCTCCCTCATAGATTCCAAGATGGAGATAATGTAGAAAATGGGGACGTGATGAAAAAAATGGGGACGTGATTATTTTTTGCTAGGTCGTTCTTCTAACAGTACAGTTATTTTCTTTTCCAAAAAATAATCACGTCCCCATTTTTTTCCATTTTCCTCCCCATTTTCCAAGATTCCCAAAATAGGTAAGGATCATGGATGGACTATTATTGATAGATAAGCCGAAAGGGTTGACCTCTCATGATGTTGTGGAGAGAATCAGGCAGCTCCTTAAGATAAGGAAGGTGGGACATACCGGAACACTGGACCCACAAGCAAGTGGGCTTCTCTTGATATGTTTAGGCCGGGCTACCAAGCTGAGCCGTTTTCTACAGGATTTGGACAAAACTTATCAGGGCGAGATGATTTTTGGTATGACCACCACCAGTTTTGATGGTCAGGGAGAGGTAGTAGAGGAGAAAAACGCCTCGGATTTGTCCAAAGCCAAAGCAGAGGAGCTTTTTGCTCGTTTTAGGGGAAAAGTAATCCAGACTCCTCCTATGTGGTCTGCTGTTCACTGGAAGGGAAAGAGACTCTATGAAATAGCCAGAGATGGACTGGAGGTTGAGCGTATACCAAGGAAAATTTGGATTTATGAGCTTGAGCTGGTGGATTTCGTCTCTAACCATCATCCTAGAGTAAAGTTTAAAATACGCTGCTCTAAAGGCACTTACGTCAGGAGTTTATGTGCCGATATAGGGAGGGTTTCTGGTTTTGGAGCCTACCAGGCTGCGCTTTGCCGAACTAAGGTAGGTCCTTTTGATTTAAAGCAAGCCAAGAGATTGAAGGATTTAGGAGAAAAGATAGCCAATGGCAAAGAGGAAGGAATTGTTTGTTCTTTGAAAGATTCTTTACCGCACCTGCCCTTGGTCAAGATAAAATCTGGAGTGGAGAAGATAGTCAAGTGGGGCAGGCCTCTATATTTATCTCATCTAGATTTCTTACCCAAGGAATTGGGAAAAGGCGATAAGGTTCGGTTATGCAGCCAAGGAGGAGAGCTTCTAGCAGTAGCCATAAGTCTGCAAGAAGAATCTCATTTTTGTAAAGATAAGATAGGCTTTAAATATCTGAGAGTACTTATTTAAGATGGAGGTTAAAAGAAAATTTCTCCCCAAGGAAAAACTGGCACACATTATTCTTACCATTGGTTTTTATGATGGAATTCACAAGGGACACCAAAAGATTCTCACTCAGCTAGTTAAGGAGGCAAAGCGGAAGGGGGGAAAAAGTTGTGTGATTAGCTTTGTCTCTCATCCTTCGGAACATTTCTCTGGCCAGCCTTTGCTTCTTCTAACCACCTGGGAAGAAAAGAAGAAGATTCTTGCCGAATTAGATATAGACTTACTGTTGATTTTATCCTTTACCTCTAATTTTGCGCGTCTTTCTCCGTATTCCTTTGTGAAACAACTGAGCAGTAACTTAGAGATTGAAGAAGTGGTGGTAGGGGAAGATTTTATATTTGGTAAAGATAGAAAGGGAGATGTGAGGTGGCTAAAGGAGGCAGCAAATGAGTTTGGATACAAGCTCAAGCTAATTCCTCTTCTCAAAGTAGAAAAGAAAAAGCTGAGCAGTTCTTTGATTCGTGAGTGGTTGAAAGAAGGAAAGATAGAAAAGGTGAGCCAATGGCTGGGTCGACATCCCACAATCCTTGGCAAGGTGGTGAGGGGGAAGAGACGGGGTCGAGCTCTTGGTTATCCCACCGCCAACCTGGAACCTCATCCCCATAAACTTTTACCTGCCTCGGGGGTATATGCCGGTAAACTTAGTTTAAAGGGAAATTGTTACAAGGCAATAGTAAACGTGGGGGCTAAACCGACTTTTGGTGATAGTTCCTTTGGCATTGAGGTACACATAATAAAATTTAAGGGGAATATTTATGGAGAGACGATTAAAATCGAGTTAGTTGACAAAATTCGGGGAATAGAAAAGTTTGCCTCCTTTGCGGGCTTGGCGGAAAGAATAAAGAAAGATAGAAAAGAGGCAGACAGGATTCTGGAGGGATTCAACTGTCTTTCATGAAGGAAAAAAGTTGTGTAAAATTGCTTGGAAAAAAGTGTAAAGCAGATAGCTACAAAAAGCTAATGGCGTTGGACAATCCAAAGCTTGTTGATTTTGTAGCAAAATATGTGGAGCATTGTAATCCTGCTTCTGTTTTTGTCCGCACTGATTCTGCTGAAGACGCTCAGTATATTAGAAACGAGGCATTAGAAAATAGAGAGGAGGAAAAACTAGCCATTGAAGGTCATACAGTCCATTTTGACGGATATGATGACCAGGCAAGGGATAAAGATAAAACCAAATATCTTCTTCCCCCTGATATGGATCTTGGTACCCATATTAATGCAATAGATCGAGGAAAAGGGCTTAAGGAAGTACATGAATACCTGAAAAATATTATGCGCGGAAAAGAGGTATATGTTTGTTTCTTCTGTTTAGGCCCAACAAACTCTGAGTTCTCAATTCCATGTGTTCAGATGACCGATTCAGGCTATGTTGCCCACAGCGAAGGCATTCTCTATAGAAGTGGATACGAGGAGTTCAAGAAAATCGGGCATTCCCATGAATTTTTCAAATTTGTTCACAGTGCAGGCGTTCTGGAAAATGGGGTAAGTAAAAATATTGATAGGCGCAGGATATACATAGATATAAAAGAGAATGTAGTTTTCAGCACAAATACCCAGTACGGCGGAAATACTATCGGACTTAAAAAACTTGCTATGCGGTTGGCTATCCAAAAGGCTTCGCGGGAAGGGTGGCTGACTGAGCATATGTTCGTTATAGGGGTTCATGGTCCGGGCGGTCGGGTGAGCTACTTCACAGGCGCTTTCCCAAGTGCATGTGGTAAAACTGCCACTTCCATGTTAAGAGGTGAGACCATTGTCGGTGATGATATAGCATTTTTGAGGAAGAAAAATGGAAAGATCCGTGCTGTAAATGCTGAATGGGGAATATTTGGAATTATCAGAGGTGTTAATTCAAAAGATGATCCCTTAATCTGGGAAGCTCTCAATTCTCCCGGAGAAATAATTTTCTCTAACGTTCTGGTAACTGATGATAGGATTCCATACTGGATTGGAAAAGATGAGGATCCTCCCAAAAAGGGTATTAATCATTCTGGAAAGTGGACTATAGGGAAAAAAGATTCAAATGGTAACCAGATACCTCAGTCCCACAAGAATGCAAGATATACCATCTGTATAAGTGGGTTAAAAAATTGTGATCCAAAGCTAGATGATCCTCGAGGAGTAATAGTAAGTGGGATAATTTACGGAGGTAGAGATTCTGACACATTCGTACCTGTGAAGCAGGCCTTTGATTGGAGCCACGGAATATTGACCATAGGTGCAACATTAGAGTCAGAAACCACAGCAGCAACTCTTGGAAAAGAGGGTGTAAGAAAGTTCAATCCTATGTCCAATCTTGATTTTTTGTCAATTACTGTTGGTAAATTTATCTATAATAATCTTGAATTCAGCAGTGCTATAGATAAGCCACCGTCTATCTTCTCTGTTAACTACTTCTTGAAGGATGAAAATGGCAAATATATGAATGCGATGAATGATAAATATGTCTGGATTAAATGGATGGAGCTAAGGGTTAACGGGGATATAGGTGCAATTAAAACTCCAACAGGTTATATCCCGAAATACAAAGACCTTAAGAGATTGTTTAGAGAAGTCCTTGATAAAGATTATGTTGAGGAAGATTATGCAGAGCAGTTCACCTTAAGAATTCCAGAGAATCTTGCAAAAATCGAAAGGATTGTCAAAATCTACAAAACAAAGGTTACCGACACTCCCAAGGTTTTGTTTGAAACCCTTGAAGAACAGAAAAAGAGACTAGAAGCTGCCAGAACAAAATACGGAGATTACGTCCCACCGCATGTATTTGATAAAACAGCTTATCAGGAATGAACTGTTCACCGCAAAGATCGCAGAGTGCCCAGAGATGAACACGTTTGGGTTTATTGAGTTTATTGAGTTGAAAAATAAGGCAACAACTATTGAAGGTGGCTTATTATTGAATTTTGGCAGAAAACCAGAATTCAAAAGATTTGTATATGATAATAAAAGAAAAATATCAGCGTAAATCTGTGGCTGGCCAGTTACAATCAGTGTTTGGTAAAGAAGTCCATCATTACTTCTGTTTAGAATCCACCAATAAAGTAGCTTATTTGCTTGCCAAAAAAGGAGCAGAAGAGGGGACAGTGGTGGTAGCTGATGAGCAAACTCATGGAGAAGGAAGGGGGGATCATTACTGGTATTCTCCTCAAGGGGGATTATGGTTTTCTCTTATTTTGCGTCCTCGCATGATATCTTCCGAGGCTTGTCGGCTGAGCATTCTGGGAGCCACCGGAATTGCTATGAGTATAGATAGACTATTTTCTTCGCTTAAGGTGAGGATTCGGTGGCCCAACGATGTGGTGATAAAGGACAAAAAGGTGGCAGGGGTGTTGGTCAAAGTGAGAGCTGAAAGATCCGACGTGAACTTTGCCATCATGGGCATAGGAGTTAATCTGAATGTTCGGGAATTTCCTTCACCCCTGTCTTTTATAGCAACTTCATTGATCAAGGAAACCGGAGACTCAATCTCAAAAAAAAGGTTCCTTGAGTGCGCGTTAGAAGAGCTAGAAAATCTATATTACTCCTCTCAAGTCAATGTTCGCATGCTTTTAGAAAAAGCTCGCTTATTTTCGTCTTTACTGGGCCGGCAGGTAGAGGTTGTGACTACTGAGGGAAAGTTTCAAGGTCTAGCACAGGATTTAGACGAAGACGGTGGACTGGTCCTGAGATTAGAGAGTGGACTACACAAAAAGATCCTTCCTGAGGAAGGATATATCAAGGAAAGGCCCCCAAAGACATGAACCTGGTTATTGATGTCGGCAATACGGTAGTCAAGGCAGGGGTTTTTGAAAAAAGGAATCTAGTGCTCACCGGAGAATTTGCTACCCAATCCAGAAAAGAGCTTGATGAATGGGGAATCTTACTTTCCAGTTGGATAGGAGAGTCTGGCAGAGAAATTAAGATAAGTAAAGCAATGATCTGTTCTGTAGTTACCTCGGTGGTTTCTCCTTTAAAGAAAGCAATAGAGAAGTATTTTAGAGTAACCGCATTTGAAATAGAGGTAGAGAAAGTAGGAATACCTCTTTTGTGTGATAATCCCTGGGAAGTAGGAGCAGATAGAATAGCCAATGTAGTTGCTGCGGCACAGTTGTATAAACTTCCGGCCATTGTCATAGATTTTGGAACCGCTACTACCTTTGATGTGATCTCGGAAGAAGGAGAATATCTGGGGGGAGTTATAGCTCCGGGCGTGAGGACTGCTATGGAGAGTCTGGCCGAGAAGACGGAAGCTTTATTCCCGGTAGACTTCAAAAAACCAGCGTCCGTAATTGGAAAGAATACTAAAGATGGTTTAAGAGCAGGATTATTTTACCAGTGTCTTGGTGGGGTAAGAGAGATCATCAGCGGAATAAAAAAGGAGCTCGGAAAAGAGGTAAAAGTCATAGCCACAGGTGGGATAGGGCTCTTATTAGGAAAGGAATGTGCCGAGATCGATGAGGTTGATCCTGTGTTAACTTTAGAGGGGCTAAATTTTATGGTAGAGAAACAGCCTGATAGATCCTGAAGCCACCGGACGAGAATGGGCTCTTTTCAGGGTCCCGGAGGTACTAAGATCGAAATCATGAAAATCCTTCTTCTATATGTCTCACCCGTATCGGGGCACCGCCGTGCTGCCGAGGCCATCGAACAGGCCTTAGAGAGGTTATATCCTCAAATAAAGGTGCGGAAGGAAGATCTTTTTAGGTACGGAAATCCCCTGGCCAGGAAAATATTGGATGATCTCTATTACGCTGCTATAAAAGTAACCCCCTGGTTCTGGGATTTTCTCTGGAACAGTAACCTAATTTTTTGGCTAACCTGTGGTTTGAGAGAGTTTTCTTGCCGGCTAAATTCCTTCCGACTTTATAAGGAGGTTATTCTTCCTTTTAATCCGCAGGTGGTCATATGTACCCATGGACTACCTCTTGCTCTCTGTTCCACTATAAAAAGACGAAGAAAATTAGATTATTTGTTGGTAGCGGTTCCTACTGACTATTCTCTTCATCCTTACTGGACTTACAACAATGTTGATGTCTATTTCCTTGCTCATGAGGAGATGAAAGATAGCCTGAGGAAAAAAGGAATTTCCCAGGCCAAGATTCAAGTCTGCGGAATCCCTATCTCGCCTATTTTTTCTGAGGATACTGATGGAGAGGAATTAAAAAATAAATGGCAAATAAGGCATGATCTTTTTACCATTCTTTTGATGGGAGGGAGTCAGGGGATGGGACCTTTACGCCGGATCGTAGATGCCTTAAATGGATTATGTCTACCTGTTCAGCTTTTGATAGTTACCGGAACCAATGATGGGCTGAAGAAGGAGCTTCAAGAAATCGAATCAGAACTTAGTATCCCTAGCAAGATTTTGGGCTATACCAAGAAAATTGATGAGTTAATGGAAATATCAGATTTACTTATGAGTAAACCAGGAGGCCTTACCATTACTGAAGCCTTGGTGAAAGATCTTCCTCTTGGGATCCTGGATTCCTTAGCCGGGCAGGAGAGAAAAAATCAGGAGTTCCTTCTCAAAAAGAAGATTGCCTTCAATCTGCAAAGAGAAAAAGAGATGGTTAGATTAATCCAAAGATTTCTTGATGGCTCCTTTGATTTCGAAAACTGGCAAGCTAGAGCCAGGGAGCTTGTCAAGCCCAAGGCAGCATTGGACATTGCCCGCGGAATCGTTGAATTAGCCAATGAGAAATTTGGACGCTAAATTTATATTTGGCCTTGGTTTGGCAATTTTTGGGTTGATTCTTGGGGGCTGGGATGCCTCTGTTTTGGCCCAGAACCTTTTAGATAAGAAACTTCCAAGCATTCGAGCCATGGGAATGGGAGGGATTCTTCCTATTCCTGTGCAGGACCCCTCTGTTCTTCTCTTCAATCCAGCTGGACTGGGATGGCTGGAAGGTGTTGGGTTGTCCGTAGAAGGATATAACTCGTCGGTTCCCTCATCAAATCTCACCGCTACTTTAAATATAGGTCCACTGGGGATTAGCCGATTCAGAAAGGAAGATCGAAATAATTACAAAATTGGCTACGGATTTAGACCTCTGCCCTGGTTTGGCTGGGGTCTGAGCTCTGATTTTGATAAAAAAAGAAGAGGGACCAGTATAAACGCTGGAATTCTGGTGTCTCCTCGTGATTGGTTTGACATCAGTGTCTACCAGAAAAGCCTTGTCCGGGCCGACAAGAAAATTGAGAGCCACGAGGTCGTTTCCCTAACGACGAGATGGGGAAAGGGTAAGAATCTTCTCACCTTGGGAGGGGTTCTCCAGGGGGATGGGGTTGAGTTTCACCTTGGCTTCGAATATAGGGTTTTAAATCGGTCAGCCTTGAGAGTCGGCTATAAGGTTGATCATCTCACCTTTGGTGGTACAGTGGGACTTTCCCGAATCCTCGATTTTGATTATGCGGCGGAGCTGGAAAGAAATGGTCGCATCGTTCATTACTTTGGCTTGAGTTTTGGTAGACCGAGATATTTCTTTTATAAAAATGATGTTCATAGAGTTGCACAAGCTGCAAAATTTGGTAAAGATAGATTTGTAGTGGTTGATGGCTATAATCTGCACTATGTAGAATCTGGAAGTGGCCCACCTCTTATTTTAATTAGCGGGTCGGTGGCAACCTATAGAGTCTGGAATCCTCTGCTATCCTCCCTTTCAAGACATCGCCGGGTCTTAGCCATTGAAACTTTAGGTAATGGGGACTCAGATAAGCCTTCCTTCAGGTTCAACTATAGCTTCGGTGAACAGGCCGACTTGATTAAAAAGTTTATGAAGAGGTTAGGAATTGGGAAGGCTGATTTTATAGGCATTTGTTATGGAGGGGCTATAGCCCTTCAATTTGCCAAGACATATCCGAATCTCACCAATAAAGTCGTGGTTATCGAGGGTTTTCTTGACGCCAGGGAATTTGTAAAAGATCACCGATTGCTTTTGTTCCTTCGGGGAAAGCCGGTTGTTGGTGATTTGTGGATTGGCCTTTTGCGGACGGGTCTTTTAGATGAGCCCGTGACCAGGTTAGTTATGGGCGAAAGCTATAGTCAGATGAGCAGGAAGGACCAGAAAGAAATGAGGCAAATAATTCATTGGAACAATGCGACCTCCACTCGAATTTTCTGGCATAACCTTGCTAAATTAGATCAAGATGAGCTTAAAGTAAAATATGAGGATACCCAGATAAAATCGCCAATCTTATTTTTAATGGGGAAAAAATCTGACTTTAGAAAGTTCCTCAAACCAACCCTAGAAGTTCTTCAAAAAACTGTGAAGAAGCTTGAGATCGTCGACGTTAAAGGCGGTATTCATAATCTTAACCTTCAGAAGCCCCAAGAGTGTTCCCGTTTGATTCTCCAATTCCTCAACCAGCCGTAGAAGCTCTGTTCATAGACAAAAGAAAAGGGAAGAATCATTCTTTCTTAATGCCCACCGTGTTATAGGATTTAGCCCCTAAAGAAATTTTCAGACTAAACAAACTCCTCATAGTGTAAAATAATTACGAGTATTTAGGAGTGTGTTCAAGGTAGAATAATTAATATCTCTTTTATTTCTCCTGAAAATACCTTTAGGCCTAAGTTTACTTTCAACCTAAGTTTGACAGCTAATGTCTCTATGCCTTATCAGACAAGGATTTCA
>CAZIXA010000030.1:0-25604 GCA_964543295.1 uncultured Clostridia bacterium
AACTTTAAGGAGGTCTCCGAGCAAAAAAGCGAGTTTTCCGGAAACTGGAGTTTCATCATGCCCTTGATTGGGAGAAATGAGAGGCAGGAACAGAGGTTAACCAGAGCAAAATAAAATGTCAAGGAGGTATTTGATAGTACCAGAAGAGTCCCGAGATATCCTTGACTTTAAAGGGGAAAAAGCTACTATCTAAATAATGAAAAAATATGAGTTTATTAATCATACAGCCGATTTGGGCATCAGGGTGTGGGGAGAATCGATTCAGGAGCTGTTCAAAAATGCCGCCTACAGTATGTTCGACATTATGGCGGATCTTAACCGCGTGGAACTCAAAAAAACTATGAAAGTACGCATCGAAAAGGAAGAACTTGACGAATTATTAGCTGATTGGCTACGAAACCTACTTTATAAGTTTAATGGAGACAGATACCTTTTGAAAGAGTTTAAGGTGGAAACCATAGACACTCAGGGTCTTAAAGCAAAAGTGAAAGGAGAAAAAATGGATTTATCCCGTCATCATCTAAAAAGAGAGATAAAGGCGGTTACCTATCATGGCCTTGAGGTTAAAAAGATTGATAGAAGGTGGGAAGCTCGGATAATATTCGATGTATAAAAATCCAAGAGGCGGAAGAAATGGCTGAAGAATTTAACATAAAGAAGATTGATAACTATCGCTGGGAGATACCTAAATCTGAGGGAATGAAAGTACCGGGCCTTCTTTACGCTGATGAGAAGATGCTCGAAACTGTTCAAAAAGATCGTACTCCTCTGCAGGTTAAGAATGTCGCCTACCTTCCCGGAATAATAAAATATTCTCTGGCAATGCCTGATATGCACTGGGGGTACGGTTTTTGCATAGGGGGAGTGGCTGCAACTGACCCTGATGAGGGGGGAGTCATCTCCCCGGGAGGAATCGGCTACGATATCAACTGCCTCTCTGGAAAGAGTCTAATTCTACATCCCCTTGGCTACACTCTAAGGATTGAAGAATTTGAGAAATTATGGTTCGAAGAAAAGATAGACTGCTTTAACTTTAAAAGCGAAAATTTAACTTCTACTGCTATTATTAATTTCTTGAAGCGTACTCCCCAAAATAGAGTCTATAAAGTAACTACAAAAACTGGCCAGAACATTATAGCCACCGAAGATCATCCCTTTTATACCAGGGATGGAATGATTCCTTTGAAAAAGCTAAGGACAGGAAATGAAGTAGCTATATATCCATTTGAAGGAGTCCCATACAAAAAACCGGGCTATGAAGTTATTGTCAGCGAAAAACAGATAAAAGAACTTCTCTTGAAAACGGGTAAAGATTCTCGTGGCCAAGGCTTAGAGCAGATTATTTCTCACCTGAAGAAAAGAAAGCTCCTGCCTCTACGCTATGATTCGCCTCAACTCCCCTATTTACTGAAGATAATGGGATATGTGTTTGGAGATGGTAATATTCACTTTGTAAAAAAGAGGGGGAAAGGCGTCACCTCTTTCTATGGTAAACCTGAGGATCTTGAGGAAATAAAAAAAGATGTTTCTTCTATCGGATACAATTGCTCTCGTGTATATTTTAGAAAAAGAGATCATAAGATAAACACCTCTTATGCAAAGTATGAGTTTACCAATGAGGAGACCCACTGTAAAGTTGTCTCAAGTAGTTTTGCTATCCTTTTAATTAGCTTGGGCGTCCCGCTGGGCAGAAAGACAACTCAGGATTACTCTCTTCCCAATTGGCTCTTTAAGGCTCCCCTCTGGCAAAAAAGACTCTTCTTAGCTGGTTTCTTTGGGGCGGAACTATCCACGCCAAAGACTATGCTCAATCATGATTATAATTTTTACTGCCCTATTATTTCCATGAATAAAAAAGAAGGATTTGTGGAAAGTGGAAAGATATTTTTGGAGCAGGCCTCTTCCCTGTTAGCTGAATTTGGCGTAAAAACCCAAAAGATTAGCCAAAGGACTGAATATGTAAACAAGGAAGGGAAAATATCTTACCGACTACGCTCAATCCTCTCTGACCAAGCAGAAAGCATGATCAATCTTTACAGCAAGGTTGGCTTTGAATATAACAAAAAACGACGTTTTCTCGCAAATGTAGCTGTGCAATTCTTAAAGCTTAAACAGCTTATAGTAAAAAATAGAAAAGAGGTAGCCATAGAAGCTCTAGAATTAAAAAAAGAAATGGGAATAGGAGCTAAGGCCATTCATAAACAAATTGACTCCCCTTATGTTAACTTGCGTTTTATAAAGCGCTCTATTTATGAAGGAAGGAAGACCGAGCCGAGAGTTAGTTTTGACTGTCTTTCTTTCGAGGAATTCTTAAAAAAACACACAGAAGGATTGGGATATTCAGGGATGCTCTGGAATGAAATAATTAGCAAACGGCTTGTGAATTTCAATGATTATGTTTATGACTTCACGGTAGAACATCCTCATCATAACTTCATTACTAATAACTTCGTCGTCTCCAACTGTGGGGTTAGATTAATGAGGACAAACCTCACCCTTCCCGATATAAAAGATAAGCTGCGCTATCTCCTGGCAGCTTTATTTAACCGTATTCCCTGCGGAGTGGGATCTACCTCATCACTTAAACTCTCTTTTCATGAGTTAAGAAAGGTTTTGAAAGAAGGAGCAAAGTGGGCCATAAAGCAAGGTTATGGCTCAAAGGATGATTTAGAGCGAACTGAGGACTACGGAAGAATGGAAGGAGCAGATTCAGAAAAAGTTAGCCAGCAGGCTCTGAAAAGGGGAAATGACCAACTGGGAACTTTGGGTTCAGGTAACCATTTCCTGGAGATAGATCTAGTAGAGGAGATTTATCTTCCCGAGGTAGCTGAGGTTTTTGGTCTAGCCCGGAACCAAGCTGTAGTAACCATTCATTGTGGGTCGCGCGGCTTGGGCTATCAGGTTTGCGATGATTATCTGGCCAGGATGCGCCATGCAGTTGACAAGTACCACATTTCTCTTCCCGATCGCCAACTCTCCTGTGCTCCACTAACCTCCCCTGAGGGTAAAGACTACTTCGCTGGAATGGCAGCTGCGGCTAACTACGCCTGGACTAACCGTCAGATAATAATGCACTGGACGAGAGAAGTTTTTCAAAGGGTTCTTAACCTTTCGCCGCGAGATCTAGGGATGGATTTGATTTATGATGTCTGCCACAATATCGGTAAATTTGAAGACCATCTGATCGATGGAAAAAAAGGGAAGATTTTCGTTCATCGCAAGGGAGCCACCCGGGCCTTCCCTGCCCATCACCCACTTCTGCCTTCTGTTTATGAGTCAGTAGGGCAACCCGTATTAGTTCCCGGGGATATGGGGACTAACTCTTACGTAATGGTGGGAACTCCCCAGGCTATGGAAGAAAGCTGGGGAAGCACCTGTCATGGAGCAGGAAGAGCGATGTCTCGCTCAAAAGCAAAAAAAGCTGCTCGAGGAAGAGCCTTAGAAAAAGAGTTAGAGGATAAGGGAATTCTGGTGATGGCAAAAGGCCGAGGAACTATAGCTGAAGAAATGCCCGAGTCCTATAAAAATGTTGATCATGTAGTTGAGATAGTGGAAAAAGCTAATCTTTCCAGAAAAGTGGCTAAATTACGTCCCCTGGGAGTAATCAAAGGATGAGTTAGGAATGCTTCAGTAATTTATACTCAATAGAATCGAGGAGAGCCTCCCAACTGGCTTCGATGATATTAGGAGATACCCCCACCGTAGACCATCTACCCTCCCCATCGGAGGATTCAATTAAAACCCTGGTTTTGGCCCGGGTGCCTGCTTTCGTATCCAGAATTCTCACCTTATAATCAGCCAGGTGCATCTGGTGAAGATGAGGATAGTGTTGTTCCAGGGCCTTTCGCAGAGCATTATCCAGAGCATTAACCGGTCCATTTCCCTCAGCCACTGTATGCATGAGTTTTCCTTTCACTCTCAGTTTTACTGTGGCCTCGGAGATCAATTTACCATCATCTCTTTTTTCCACTGTTACCCTGAATCCTTCCAGGTCAAAAAGCTTCTTATAACTACCACTGGCTTTCTTGACCAAAAGCTCAAAAGACCCTTCCGCCCCTTCAAATTCATAACCCTGATTCTCCAATTCCTTGATACGATTGATGATCCTTTTGCTAAAAGATCTTTTTTCTTCCCATCCTAACTTTTTTTCCTTTAGTTTATAAATAATGTTGCTCTTTCCTGCTAGTTCGCTAATCAGCACTCTTCTTTTATTGCCCACTAATGTAGGATCTATATGCTCGTATGTTTTTCTGTCTCTCGAGATAGCACTAACATGAATCCCTCCTTTGTGAGCAAAAGCGGATCTACCCACATAAGGTTGATGGTTATCGGGAATAAGATTAGCTAATTCATTAACCAGATGGGAAATACGAGTAAGAGATTTTAATTTTTGCCTTGAGATACAATCAATACCTAACTTCAGTTTCAGATTAGGTATAACCAGGCAAAGATCGGCATTTCCACATCTTTCCCCGTAACCATTGATCGTTCCTTGAATGTGGCTTATATTCTTTTTTGCTGCGACTATCGAGTTTGCCACCGCCATGCCTGCATCATTATGAGCATGCATCCCGAGGGAAGCCTCTATTTTCTCCTCAACTTCACCAATGATTTTCTCTACTTCGAAAGGCATGGAGCCTCCATTACTATCACAAAGAACCAGACAGTCTGCTCCTGCATCACGAGCTACCTCCAGGGTCTTTAGTGCATACTGAGGGTTAGCCTTGTGCCCATCGAAAAAATGTTCGGCATCGAACACTACCTCTTTTCCCTTTCTTTTAAAGAAATTGACTGAATCTTCTATCATACGCAGATTTTCTTCCTTGTCGGTCTTCAGTGCCTTTTCCACATGAAAAACCCAACTCTTCCCCACGAGAGTAACTACATCGGTCTCGGCCTTCAGTAAAGCCCGAACATTTGGATCGGCATCTACTTTCTTCCCCGGCTTCCTTGTACTTCCAAAGGCAGCTATTTTAGAGGTTCGAAAGGAAACTTTCCTTATCTTCTCAAAGAATTCCATATCCTTGGGATTAGAACCAGGCCATCCACCTTCAATGTAATCAAAACCAAGTTTATCCAGTTCCCCGGCAATCTCTATCTTGTCCAACAGGGAAAAGGAGACTCCTTCTGCCTGTGTTCCATCCCGCAGGGTGGTATCATAAATCTTGACTTTCATTCTAGGCATTTTTTTTCTGTCTCATCCGGTTCTTTATATACTTCTCTAATCCTCCCTGCTTGATTAATTCCTGCAGGAATGGAGGAAAGGGAGCCATGGAATAACTTTCCTTTTTGGCTAAGTTTTGAATTTTCCCCTCAACCCAATCTATAATAAGCTTATCATTATCTCTTATTCCTTGAGCCGCTTCACGGCATTCTACAATAGGAAGACCAATATTGAGGGCATTACGAAAAAAAATCCTGGCAAAGGAGGCAGCAATTATGAAGCTCACCCCCGCTCCCTTTAACGCGATAGGAGCGTGTTCTCTTGAGGACCCACAGCCAAAATTTCTCCCCGCCACCAAAATGTTCCTTTCTTTAACTTTTCTTAAAAAATCCTTATCTATAGGTTCCATACAATGTTTGGCTAACTCTTTACCATCAGTGATGTTAAGATAAATCCCAGGGATAATCTCATCAGTATTAATGTTGTCTCCATATTTCAGTGCTCTACCTTCTATCTTCATCCCCCACCTTCTCTTCTATCCTCTCCATTACTTCAAGAGGGGTTGGCACTCCGCCTCCCAATCTTCCATAAAAATATATCGGAACTGCCCCTTCCACAGCTAATTTAACATCCTCCAACATTTGTCCTTCGCTCATCTCCACCACCAAGAAAAACTTAACTCTGTCGGTTAGCTTCCTAATGGGGCTATAAGGAAAAGGCCATAGGGTAATTGGTCTAAGAAGACCTGCTTTTATTCCCTTTTTTCTAAGTCTAGTTACGACCTCAGAGGCAAGACGAGCCATACTTCCATAGGATACTAAAAGAAGCTCCGCATCATCCGTTTGTATCGATTCATATTTGACTTCGAGTCGGCGTATCCGGGCATACTTTTCTTGAAGCTTCTTGTTGTGTTCCTCCAGAACTCCTTCCTCCAAAAACAAAGACCTTATTATGTTGGGTTTTCTTCCTTTACCTCCACCAACTATCCAATCTTTCTTCTTTTTTACTCCTTTATTTTCTTCTTTGAACTCTACCCCTTCCATCATTTGCCCTAAAATGGCATCGGCAAGAATCATGACCGGATTTCTATATTTATCAGCTAGTTCAAAAGCGAGGTACGCTAAATCAAGCATTTCTTGAACAGAATTAGGAGCTAGAACAATGAGATGATAGTCTCCATGACCACCCCCGCGGGTTGCCTGAAAGTAATCTGACTGTGAAGGAGCTATATTACCCAATCCTGGACCTCCCCGCATTACATTAACAATTACGGCGGGAAGCTCTGCTCCAGCTAGATATGACAGGCCCTCCTGTTTTAAACTAATTCCCGGTCCGGAGGAAGAGGTCATGGCTCTTGCTCCTGCGGCAGCCGCTCCATAGACCATGTTGATGGCAGCTATCTCACTTTCTGCCTGTAAAAATACTCCGCCTACTTCTTTCATTCTCCTGACCATATAGGCGGGTATTTCTGATTGAGGAGTAATGGGATAACCAAAATAGCAACGACACCCAGCCTTGAGAGCCCCTTCAGCCAAGGCCTCATTACCGGAAAACAATACCTTTTCAGACTTTTTTATCTTGCACCTACTACCCACCTAAGGATATCCTGATAGGTTATAAGCAGAATTAAGACAATAAGGATAATAAAGCCTATATAATGGATTAATTCTTCCTTCTCTAAGTCGAGAGCTTTGCCTCTAATCCCCTCCACAGCCAGAAATAGGAGTCTTCCCCCATCTAAGGCTGGGATGGGAAACAGATTAAATAATCCCAGGTTAATGCTTAAAAGAGCAGCCAGGGAAAAAAGAGGACTTAGGCCCATTTTGACACTTTGCCCTATAATTTCAACAATACCCACCGGCCCGGCAAATTGGGCGGGAACCTTACCCATGATCATTCCTCCCAGGGCAGTAAGGATAAGTTTAGTTATGAAGAATGTCCTCTCTACCCCTTTAGCCAAAGCAATTAGAGGGCTGTATCGGATAAAGACTTTGGGGGGAGAAATGCCGATCATTTTCCTCTTCAGCTCGGGATCAAAAATAGGTTTTACCTGAATGAAGAAAACTTTCTTTTCCCTTTGAACCTCTAGTTTAAGCACCATCTCTTGACTATCCTTTATGGCAAGTGCCATCTCTTCCCATCCTTTTACTTCCTGTCCATTAATCTTTAAAATCTTGTCTCCGGGTAAAAGAGAAGCTAATGCTGCAGCCGAATCTTTTTTAACCTCTCCAACAACTGCTTCTTTCAAATTAAGAGTTTGAAAACCCATCATAAAGACGAGAGAGAACAAAATGATAGCTACAAGATAATTCATTACCGAACCGGCACTCAACACCAAAATCCTATTCTTTAAAGGCTTACGATAGAAGCCATTTTCTAAATCTCTTTCCCCTGGCTCCATTCCCGCTATCTTTACGTAGCCTCCCAGGGGAAAAGCTGAGATAGAATATTCAGTCTCACCTTTTTTAAACCCCCATAATTTAGGGCCTAAACCAAGGGAGAATCTATGAACCCGTATCCCGCATTTTTTTGCTGCCCAGAAATGTCCCAATTCATGCGGGATAATTAAAAGAAGAAAGACTCCTAATACAAATACAGCCGTCACAATCATGAGAAATTTCCCGGTGTTATTAAGTATTTGACGTAGTGGTAGAACAAAGGAATGGTGAAAAGAAGGCTATCAAACCTGTCTAAGACCCCTCCATGCCCGGGAAGAATTCTGCCAAAATCCTTTATCCCCATCTCGCGCTTTAACATGGATTCAAAAAGGTCCCCTATTTGCCCGACCATCCCTATCATGGCCCCTAAAGCTAAAGTATGAAAGAGAGAGAAAGTAAACCATAATCGGGAGATAACCATAGCAATACAACTTATTAGGACTGCCCCGATAAAGCCCTCCATGGACTTATAAGGACTTAGCCGGACACACAGTTTATGTTGACCCCATCGTCTGCCTATTAGATAGGCTCCTGTATCACCCAGCCAGGTAGCAAAGAAAACAGTTATCACTAGCCTCGCCCCTGAGGTCTCGCCCCTCAAGATTAACGCATAGCTAAATAGGAGGCATATATAGAAAATCCCCCCCATCGTT
Organism: uncultured Clostridia bacterium; assembly: GCA_964543295.1. Taxonomy (GTDB): domain Bacteria; phylum Aerophobota; class Aerophobia; order Aerophobales; family AE-B3A; genus AE-B3B. The sequence goes on from CAZIXA010000030.1 coordinate 8,256, forward strand.
AGGGCAATATTGGTAAAAGCATCCTCCGTCTCAAATTTTAAAAATTGCCTCATAAAGACGCAGAAGATGATCAAAATGAGAACTGGAGGTAGAATTTTGTCCCCCCAGATATAGATAGAAACCGGGACAAACATGCCTAACGAGATACCCTCAATTAAGAAAGGCTTTTGTCCCTTTTTTTTAATTCCCTGGTAAAATTCAAATAATGCCACTCCACTGATGAGACAAACCAACCCCAGAAAGACTATCCCTCCCCACCATATGATGAGAATAAGAAAGGGAATAAAGATGCAAGCAACAACTGTCCGCTTCAGCCACACTTTAATCTTCGCGTATTCCTCCAAACCTCCTTTCCCGGTGGGCGTAATCTTCAAGAGCTTTGGTAAACTCTTCCTTCCCAAAATCAGGCCAAAAAATAGGGGTAACCCAAAACTCGGTATAGGCGATTTGCCACAAAAGAAAATTACTTACCCGATACTCACCACCCGTCCTGATTAGAAGATCAGGATAAGGTAAATCATCAGTATACAGATATCGCTTAAAAAGAGTTAAGTCTATCTTCTCAGGAGAAAGATCTCCCTTTTTAACCTCTTGAGCTATTCTCTTAACCGCATCCAGAATCTCCTCCTGTCCTCCATAGTTAAGGGCCATGTTAAAAATAAAATCCTCATTACCTCTCGTTAAAGACATCGCCCTCCTTATCTTCTCTTGGATAGATGCCGAAAGACTCTCCCTTCTTCCAATAACCTGAAATCGAATGCCTTTCTTATTCATCTCATCTATTTCCTTATCAAGATAGGCTTCAAACCTCGACATGAGAAAATTTACTTCCCAGGAAGGCCTCTTCCAGTTCTGGCAGGAAAAGGCATATATGGTTAAGATCTTTATTCCGAGATCCGAGCAGACCTGAATTATCTCTCTTATCTTTTCGATTCCTACTCTATGTCCCTCCATCCGAGGAAGGTCCTTCTTCTTGGCCCATCTACCATTACCATCCATAATAATCGCCACATGCTGAGGGAGTTTATCTTTAAGAATGGACACTGGCTCTACCTTTCTACCAAACTGAAGAGAAACTCTGCTTCCGCTACTACCTTGTCCTCTACCGTGCAGGTAGCTTGAACCCGTCCGGTCGCTTTTCTTAAATTCAACACCTTTACCCTGGTGATCAACTGATCACCAGGGACTACCGGCCTTCTAAACCTTGCTTTATCAATTCCTGCAAAGTAGGCTAGCTTTCCCTGGTTCTCACTTTTATTCAAGAGGTAAACCCCGGCCACCTGAGCCATAGCCTCGATAATCAAAGCAGCCGGTACTACAGGATGCCCGGGAAAATGACCGCCAAAATAGGGCTCATTTACCGTGACATTCTTTACTCCCACTATTTCCCTTTCTCCCAGCTCTAGAATCTTGTCTACCAGAAGGAAGGGATACCTATGAGGAAGTACTCTTTCAATATCGTTTATGTCCAAAAAACTTCCTTCTTTATTCTTTAACTCCTCAAGTTTCTGGATTAACTTCACATGGAAAAGATGACCTGATTTTACCGCCATAATATGAGCCTGGATAGGTTGGCCCAGCAAATAAAGATCACCTATTAAATCAAGTATTTTGTGACGCACAGGTTCATTAGGAAATCTTAGCCCCTCCTTATTTATGATCCCCTCCTCACCAATCACTACAGCATTCTGCAAAGACCCTCCCTGAACTAAACCCTGTTTCTTTAACTCCTCCACCTCTTCCATAAAGCCGAAGGTCCTGGAAGGAGCAATCTCCTGAGCGAAAACCTCCTCGTTAATGTTAAATTCAGCAAATTGCGACTTAAGAAGAGCATGAGGAAAATCGACGGTATAGGTGATTCTGAGTCCATCATGGGGAAGAACAACCAATCTTCTATCTTCTTCCTCTATCCAGAGAGGCTTTTTAATCTTAAGGAATCGCCGGGGAGTGGGTTGTTCAACAATGCCTGCCTCCTGAATCAATTTTACAAAAGGAAGGGCGCTTCCATCACCAGCAGGTACCTCCTCCTCATTCATTTTTATATTTATATTATCTATTCCGAGGCCTGCAAGAGCAGCTAAAATGTGCTCCACCGTCCGAACTCTTGTCTTTCCTTCTCCTAAACTTGTTCCTCGCACATTACTTACCACTTTGTTAACGCTGGTCTTAATCTGGGGACTACCGGGTAGATCTTCCCTTACAAAAACTATTCCCGAGCCCGGTGGTGCAGACTCTAAAGTTAAAGTAACTTCTCTACCCAAGTGCAGGCCAGTTCCTCTGTAAGAAACGACCTTCTCGATAGTGCGTTGCAGTTGCATTATTTCTTCCCTCTATTCATCCTCTCAAGTTTTCTCACCCGTTCCAGAAGCTGAGGTAGTCGGTCAATGATAGCCTTTACCCTTTTTTGTTTAGAGTGTGGTCTTGCTGGAAACCCGGATACGAATTGATTTGGCCCTATATTCTTGGTAACTCCCGATTTAGCAGCCACTATGGTGTTATTACCAATCCTTACATGATCGGTTACTCCCGCTTGACCAGCTAGAATGACCCCATCCCCTATAGTTGAACTACCCGAGATTCCCACTAAACCAACGATAGCTACATTCCTTCCTAAGGTGACATTATGTGCAATATGTACCAAATTGTCGATTTTACATCCTGAGCCTATTCGTGTTTCTCCAATAGTTGCCCGATCTATGGCCACATTGGCTCCTATCTCCACTTCATCTTCAATCACAACCTTGCCCACCTGAGGAATCTTGTAGTAGGATCCATCCTCTTTTTTAGCAAAACCAAAGCCATCAGAACCTATCACAGTTCCGGAGTGAATGATCACTTTTTCCCCTACAATTGTATTATCCAGAATAGTAACCCGGGGGTGTATGAAACTACCTTTCCCAATTCTTACGTTGTTACCCAGATATACTTCAGAAGAGATGTAGACATTATCCGCTAACTCAACTCCATCGCTGAGGACTGTATAGGGACCCACCGTAACATCTTTACCCATCTCTACGTTAACACCAATTAAAACCGTAGAATGAATTCCGGAAGGTCTCGGTGGTTGAGAAGCAAATAGCTCCAGTACCTGGGCAAAGGCTAGCCTAGGATTTTTTACCTGGATAACAGGTTTGGAGAAATCTTTAGCCCCCAGGGGAACTATGACAGCCGAAGCTTGACTTTGGCGGGCCTTGTGCAGGAATTTCTCGGAGACAGCTAGAGTAATCTCTCCTTTTTTTGCTTCTTCTACCTTGGCCACCCCTTTAACCTTCACCCTCCCGTCCCCTTCTATTTTTCCTTCTACGAGCTCTGCTAATTCTCTTAAACTTTTTTCCATTCTTTAGCCTGCTAATTTTTAGTGAGTTGGGGGAGGGGGAGAGGTGGATTCGGCCTCGGCTCTATATTTTTCATTCAATTCGGATTGTACCTTTTCCGTCAAATCAAACTCCGGCTCCGGAGTAGCATAAATTAAGGCATCCTTAAGAAAAACAAACCTGTATCCTTCGCGCTCAGCGATGGACCTGGTCATATCGTAGATATCTTTCACTATCTCATCCGTGTACTTTTCTCGCTGTCCCTCCAGCTTATTCGTAACATCCTGAGCTAACTTGTCCAATTCTCCGGCCTTCTGGTCTATCTCAGCTTGCTTCTCTTTTTTGGCAGATTCAGTAAGTATTAACTCCCCTCCCTTGAGCTCATCTTTTAGCTTTTTAATCTCTTCTTTTAACTTTTCTAAATTCTGCTGCTGTTCGGCCTGATCCTTCTTAAGACTTGCCTCCAGATCCCCAGTTTTTTTATATCCCTGAAAAACCTTATTTATATCTATATACCCCATTTTAGCTATTAATGCCGCTTTTGGGGCTCGAATCCCCAGCCCCAAAAGAAAGCATAGCAAAAAAGCTACGAAAAGTAAACACCTATCCTTGGCTAGCGACTTCATTGGTGGTCTCCTTTTAAATCTCTATCTTTATTCCCAAAGATTTTAGAATTTTACCTTCCTTATTCCTCATAATCTCTCGTTCTTTTTTTTTCTCATCGGCATACCCAAGTAAATGAAGAATGCCATGAACTACCAAAAGAGCAAGCTCTTCTTTAAGTCGATGCCCTCCTTTCTTTGCCGCCTCTTTAGCTCTTTCTACCGAAATTACAATCTCACCCAAAAGATTCTCCGTCGAGAAGAACTCCCCACCCAAGGGAAAAGCCAGGACATCGGTTGCCTCCGAAATACCACGAAATTTCTCGTTTAATTGTTTGATCACTTTATTATCTACCAGGACTATGCTCACTTCTTTATCCTTGTGCACCTGCTCATGAAATAAGGCTCCGGAAGCTACCTTTTTTAAAAACCTTCTGTTTACCCGGAGGTTCAGAAGACTTCTTATCTGAACCTCAGCATGTGTGTGCTTAGGGCTCACCCGACCACCGATTGACTCTTTAGCATCTCCTCCGGATACCTTCCACGGGTATGGATAACACCAGCAAGGATCCTAACGAAGGCATCGGATATTCTGGCTATTTCTCCTAAAGTTAAATCACACTCATCAAGTTGATTATCCTTCAATTTATTATTCACCACTTTCTTTACCTGCCAGTGTACACCCTTTAAAGTTTTTTGGGGAGAGAAACGAAAGGCGGCCTCTACTGAATCTGCTAGCATTACAATAGCTGACTCTTTTGTTCGGGGTTTGGGACCGGGGTAACGGAAATTCTCTTCATGTATTGATTCATTCTCTTTCCCTCTTTCTTTTAGTGCTTCTCTATAAAAATAGGCTATCAGTCCCGTTCCGTGATGTTGCCTGATAATATCAATGACGACTTGAGGAAGTCGATTCCTTTGGGCAAGTTCTACTCCGTCTTTTACATGAGAGATAATAATCATAGAACTCAAATTAGGAGCCATCTTACTATGATAACTATTCTTGCCGGCCCCAGCATTTTCAAAGAAAAAATGAGGCCGAAGAATTTTACCCACATCATGGTAATAGGCTCCCACCCTGGCCAAGAGAGAATTAGCAACTACGGCCTCTGCTCCGGCTTCAGCTAGACTGGCAACTATTATGGTGTGGTGATAGGTGCCGGGTGCTTCTATAGACAGTCTGTTCAAAAGAGGAAGATTAAGATTACTTAGCTCTAGCAACTTGATATCAGTGGTAATACCAAAATAGGTCTCCAGATAGGGCAGAGCTGTCAGAACCAAAATGCTGGAGAAAATTCCACTGCCCATTCCCCAGGCCGCAAAAGAGGCCACCCTCACAAAAGAATAGCTAGCAAGTAGACCCATAGCTATTATAATCAAGACATTAGATACACCCACATAAAGGCCACCCTTAGTTAAATCAGTTCTCTGATGAACGAAAGTAGCGCTGTAGGCTCCCATCATTCCACCCATGACCAGAACCGGCAGAAGGTCCAAACTTTCCGCATTAATGCTGAAGAGAATACCTAACAGTAAGGTTACTACAATAGACAGTGAAGGTGCAAAAAGAAGTGAGCCAAGGATGGATAAAAAAGCAATAGGAATAAAATAGTTGGGGACCTGAGGTAGGAGGATGATAATTTTACCCATGAGAGCCATTGAGATAATCAAAATCGCACAGAGACTCAAAGGTTTGGATATAAGAAATTGTGCCCAGAACCGCCAAAGGTAAATGAAGAAAATAATGACAAAAAAAGTAATCAGAATGATCATGCCTAACTTATTGAAAAAAGTTATTTCACTGGTAGGGGGCAAAAGAAAAATTAAAGACAAACTCGATATCAATCCCACTCCCCAGGCCCATTTCCAAAAATGAGATCTAGCAAAAATATCTCTAATTTTAAATCTAGGGAACCTCGATTTTTCTCTTTTTTCAAATCTTTTAACTATTTTTAGTCTTTTTTTCATGATTTTCATAAGCCTTCACTATTTCCTGTACTAGACGATGCCTTACCACATCCCTCTGAGTAAGATAAACGGTTTCTATTCCTTTTATCCGTTTAAACAATGACTGCACTTCAACCAGACCTGAGGAGCGATAGGCAGGAAGATCGATCTGAGTAATATCCCCTGTAATCACAACTTTGGAACCAAAACCCAGTCTGGTCAAGAACATCTTCATCTGCTCATAGGTTGTGTTTTGTGCCTCATCTAGAATAATAAATGCATCATTCAAAGTACGTCCCCTCATATAGGCAAGAGGAGCAATTTCGATAATTCTCCTGTCTAAAAGTGTCTGAAATTTATCAGCAAAAATTAAATCGTAGAGGGCATCGTATAAAGGACGCAGATACGGCTCTACTTTATCCTCCAGTCCTCCAGGTAGATAACCCAACTTCTCTCCCGCCTCTACTGTGGGACGAGTTAGGATTATCCGCACAACCTCTTCTTTCTCTAAAGTAGCTATAGCCATGGCTACTGCCAGATAGGTTTTACCAGTCCCTGCAGGACCGATACTAAAAACCACATCACTGTTCTTCATTGCTTCGACGTATTTTCTCTGCCCTTCGGTCCTGGGTCTTACCTTTCTTCCTCGAGAGGAAGTAAGTATAACTGACGAAGAATCTTCCTCCAGTTTTCCTTTCTCTCCTTTCTTTATCCTTACCAAGGCAGATTTTATCTCCTCCAGATGAGGCGAATATCCTTTATGTAACTGAGAGAAGATTTCCTCGACTATTTGTTCGGCTTGTTTTATGGCTTCTTTTTCTCCTATAATTTTCAAAAAATTATCTCTGAGGATGAACCTAACTCCCAACTCCTTTTCTATAATCTTTAAATTTTCGTCTCTTTTTCCACAGAGAAAGAATAAGTCTCGTCCATTATCTATCTTTATTTTTGCATCCATAAACTTGACTCTATCTTCCTGGACCCCTTCCCGAGGCCAGAATTCTTATCTTCAAGGGGAAAATTCCTGGAAATAATGCAGAAAATGGGAACTATGCTTTCCTGGGTTAATAGAGCAAGAGGTTGAGGTAATCTGTTAATTAGTTTTCTTCCTTAGTTATTCTCTCTAACTTTTTTTTCACTCCATCCTCTAAATAATCAGATACTCTTAGGTGAGATCCGGGTGGGATAGATGAATACTTTTTCGTTAAATCTTTCTGGCAGGTCTCAACCTCTCTGAGGAAATTTTGAGGAGAGAGAAGTAGAATTCCTTTGTCAACCACAGTCATCCTTTGAGAATAATCAGCCGTAACCACATAGATATAGTCATAGTAAGATTTATATTGAGACGTAAATCTCTCAATATAGGAATCAGCTGTTTTACCTTTTCCCGTAAAAATTATCTTTAAATTAGTACTTATCTCTTCTTTAGTACCTTGACAGAGATGCCTATAGGAATCAAAAATCACATAACCTTCTACTCCTTTGATGGAAAAATAATTAGACGCAAGCCTAATTAATCCCTCTTGAGCCCGATAGGCACTCTTCTTTAATAATCTCTTGAGCAAAGGAGAACTATAAATTACATTATAACCATCAACTAAGATAGCAACTTTCATCAAGCTGTTGTAAATTCCGTGGCTTTACATACCTATATATAATAAAAAAGGAGGACTAAATATCCTCCCTCCTCTTATTCTTTCCTTAATCCTACGAATTTCCTGAATGAAAATGACACCCAAGTCTCGATTAACTAAAGGACTGTCCTCTCTGTCTCTTTGTCAAATACGTGAGCCAAGTCCATTTTAGCAACAAACTCAGCGGTTTGACCTGGCTTTAAATCAATATGAGGATCAAGCCGGGCGACGAGAACATATTGATCGCATTTTATGTGGGCAAGTTTTTCCGAGCCTACAGGTTCTACTACCCATACTGAAGCTTCAAAGATACTCCCTGGATCATAGTCCCTGGCCGTCGATTTAGCATCGATATGCTCAGGTCTAACTCCCAGCACTGCCTCTTTGTTGATATAATCCTTCACCATCTTAGCCTGGTCAGAAGGGATTCTTAGTTTAAAGCCTTTGGCGCTAGCATAAATATTACTATTATCTTTGACAATGGTGCAAGGAAGGAAATTCATAGACGGAGAGCCGATAAAACCTGCTACATAGCGGTTGATTGGATGATCATATATCTCTTGAGGAGTAGCCACTTGCTGGATTATCCCCTCATTCATGACCACAATTCTATCACCCATGGTCATTGCTTCCAACTGATCATGAGTAACATAAATAGTGGTGGTTTTAAGACGCTGATGCAGGTCCAACAGCTCTGCTCTCATGGCAATTCGTAGTTTTGCATCAAGGTTAGAAAGAGGCTCATCGAATAAGAACACATGGGGATCACGTACGATGGCTCTTCCCAGAGCTACTCTCTGGCGCTGTCCACCGGAAAGCTCCTTCGGTTTCCTATCGAGCAGCTCGCCTATACCCAGAAGATCGGCTGTTCTCTTTACTATTTTATTAATCTCTGGTTTGGGAACTTTCCTCAACCTCAGTCCGAAGGACATGTTCCGGTATACATCCATATGGGGATAGAGGGCATAGTTCTGAAAGACCATGGCGATGTCTCTATTCTTGGGGGGAACATCATTAACCATTCTATCACCAATATAAATCTCCCCCGCTGTCACCTCCTCCAGGCCGGCAATAGACCTTAAAGTAGTGGTCTTTCCACACCCGGAAGGTCCTACCAGAATAACAAACTCCCCATCTGGAACGTCCAGATTAAAATCTTTAACTGCCACTACCTTTCCAAACTCTTTCGTTACACCCTTTAGGCGCACCTCCGCCATTATACTTCACCTCCTTAACAAAAAAACTTTTTTGAAGAAGGTGGGCTCGTGATTTTGAGCCCACCTTCTTTTACTTCTAGAAAGCCGCGGCAAACTTTGCTTCGTATTCGGTGAAAGTTCCGTCTCCGTAACCCTTATCTACACTAGCTACGGTGAAGCTCATATTCATCGCCTCCGCCAGAGGATAGGTATATGTTCCTGCAAGCCTGGAATAGTCAGCAACTGAAGGTCCATACCCAGCCCCATTGAATTCCTTGTCAGAACCCTTGTATTCAAGGGCGAGGCTACCGAGACCCTCATCCAGAGCATAAGCTACGTTAGCATACATACCTGAACCATCACTATAGCCAGCGTATTGAGGGCTCCAGCTGGCAAACTCAGCCGTTATGGTTACTGGAGCAAGATCGACTCCCAGCTTGGCTCCGTAGGACGAGCCATACCAGGTAGCGTCCGTAACGTCAGTGGTGACAAACTGCACTGCCACACTGATGGGTTTTACGTTAAAGCTTAAGCCGCTTCCGTAGTTCCATTTGGTCTCCTGATCTCCCCAACCCCATGTCCCACCGGTATTCTTATATACCGCCGTGCTATTTGCCACCAGACTCAGACTCATATCCAGGGGCTTGAAGGGGACATCGAGTTTGACCCCGGCTTCTTTGGGAACGTTGGCTGCTCCATCAATTACTCCAGCTGGTCCATAGGCATAGACATCGAATACCCCATAGTCTAACCGGGGCTGCATCGTAACACTGGAACTATCCAGGTAAACCTTGAGGTAGGAACCATCGTCCTCTACCAAGGGATCCGCCTTATCCAGTCTGACACGAGGAGCAAACAGTGCCTCCCAGGCGCCGGAGGTTAGTTTCACATCATAGTGCATCCTCACATCACCGTACTTAAAGATCGGACTGGCTACCTCCGCTCCTCCCACTTTTTCGTCACTCCCGTATATCTTCCACTGCACCGTTCCGCTGGTAGTTATCTCTGCCAGCGCAATGCTACTAAGCATAAAGAGAGATACCACCAGCGCTATTGCTACTATCAACCCTTTCTTCATTTCCACTTCCTCCTTTTAACTTTTATCATCATTGCCTTCCTCATCGATTTTGATTATCTACCTCTCTACCACCTCCTTTCCTCAGGCGTTTTCTTTTTATTAGCACATCCTCGATAATTTGTCAACCCTCTCTTTCATCACTTCACAGTTAAGGATATCTTGGTGAAGTACCAGACCAATTCTAACACTTTCTTCCCTATCTGTCAAGTCCCCTGGTGAGAAAAGTATTTTTTTTATTTTATCAAATGTTTGAAAGAAAGTCAACCGAAAAAAACCTATTTTTAAATTATATTTTACCATCTCAATTCTGTCAAATTCTACCCTCAATTTTTTCTTTGTCAAAAAGCAAGTTCACTATCTATTCTAACAAATCTTTCAAAACAGTCAACTAAGTCGAGTGCAAAAATGTAGAACTAGTTCGGGTTAAACATCTCAATGACTCAATATCTCCTCTTCAATATAGTGTATGCCCTGAGAACTAATCGTTATACTATCCTCAGATTCACGCTTGACCAAATTATCTCCCTCTAAAACACTCACATTGAAATCTAATTGCTTTTGCGTGATTTTCCACTTTTCTGCCAAATGTCTATATTGGAAAATAGCAGACTTAATATCGCCCGTCTCTTTCGCCTTTTCATAGGCTTGCAACAGGATGTCGTGTCTAATTTCCGATTTTGGACTGTCTTCATCTCTTCAACCGATTTTCTTGCCGCTTCCTCGCTATATCCAGGGGCACTCTTTCTTATCTTTTCCAGTATTTCTTGGATCTTCTTATCAAGAATCCTAATATCTTCCTCAGTTTGATCCCAAGTAGTAATGGACAACCTATAGGAGGGCCACACCTCTTCAGGAAACCTGATCCAGATTTCCTGTTTGGTTCCATAATCGGCTACTGATACAGGTAATTTTAGTGGTCCTATGTGCAGTATTCCAATCTCATAATGATCGCCAAATACCCGTTTGAAGAAACTACTCATGGCGACATTTGACAAAAACAAGGTCACGGCGAGGATAATGCCTAGCGGAATTAAAATAAATTTTGTCTTCAATTTTCTCCTCCTTCCGTCTGCAACACCTAAAGGCAGGAGTTTATAAGAACCACTGAAAGCAAACGTCTACCTACGCTAACACCCCCGGTAAATTTTGAAATTCCAATATTTTAAACTATTTATCTAGCTTTCTTTTCATAAAGCAAAAGTCTAGATGACCTCAACTTATGTTAAGTTACAAGATTGGTCAAGATATTGCCAGGAGATAAGTCAATTGTAACATATACCAACTTTTCTTTTTGTCAAGTAAGATGCACGATTTTTGCCAGCATCTTATCTAGATCTGCCATTACGCCAATTATCATTTGATAAGTTCCATAAATTCTTCTTCAGATAGAATCTTTACCCCTAGCTGTCGGGCTCTTTCATACTTAGAACCGGAATTTTCGCCTGCCACCACATAGTCGACACTCTTACTGACGGAACTTATGGCCCTCGCCCCCAATCTTTCTACCAGGTTTTTTGCTTCCTGGCGGCTAAAATGCTTCAGACCTCCGGTAAAGACAAATTTCCTCCCGGCCAGAGGAATCTCTCCTTTCTCCTCTTTTTCTTCTTTCACGCGGACTCCCCACTTCTTTAGTCTCTCCCATAGCTCTTTATTCTTCTTCTCTCTGAAAAACCACACTATTGACTGGGCAGTTCTAGGGCCAATTTCAGGAATGACCTCCAGCTCTTCCTGGGTAGCTTTAGCTAGGTCCTCGATTGATCTAAAGTTCTGAGCCAGGATACGAGCTCCTCTTACTCCCACATATCTGATCCCAATGGCAAAAATAAGGCGACTCAAGGATTGTGATTTACTCTTCTCAATTTGAGAAAGAAGATTCCCAGAGGATTTCTCTCCCATTCTCTCTAAACCGGAAAGAGTGTCCAGATTTAATCCATAAAGATCCGCTACATCCGAAACTATTCCTTTGTCAACCAGTTGATCAATCAATTTATCCCCCAGACCCTCAATGTCCATAGCTCCCCTTTGGGCATAATGGGCAATTTTTTCCTTGAGTTGTGCCGGGCAGGATGAACCAATGCATCGGCTCACTGCCTCATCCTCCAGTCTTACCACGTCTGCCCCACAGACGGGACAACTCTTGGGCATGGAGAATTTTTTCTCGGTGCCCTTTCTTTTACTCTCCACTACTTTCACCACCTGAGGGATGATATCACCCCCTTTTTCAATTATCACCGTATCCCCTATTCTGATATCCTTTCTCCTGATCTCATCTTCATTATGCAAAGTGGCTCTGGTAATGGTAGTTCCAGCCAAAGGAGTAGGGTCAAGGATAGCTACTGGAGTAAGAGCTCCTGTCCTTCCCACCTGAACAATAATGTCCCTTATGGTAGTAGTAGCCTGCTTGGCTGGGAACTTATAGGCAATGGCCCACCTGGGGTTCTTGGTAGTAGAGCCAAGTCTTGACTGCTGATCTATGTTGTTTACCTTAATTACCATCCCGTCCACGTCGTAATCCAGCTCTTCTCTTTTTTCAGCCCAGGAGTTACAGAAATCAATTACCTCTCCCATGCTTTTACAAAGCTTAACGTAGCGGTTTATCTTAAATCCCCATTCTTTCAATTTTTTAAGGCATTCCATGTGAGTAGAGGGAATCAGCACCCGCGTAGAATAGGGAAAAAGATAGATGAAGTTATCTAGAGGTCTTTGATGGGTCAACCTGGGATTTAGCAGCTTAAGCGAACCAGCGGCAGCATTGCGAGGATTGGCAAAAAGAGGCTCCCCTTTTTCTTTCCTTTCTTTATTTACGCTAAGAAATCCCGATTTAGCCATATAGATCTCTCCCCTGACCTCTATTCTTCCGGCCACCTTTTTATGTAGTTTCAGAGGAATTGTATGAATAGTCTTGAGGTTGGCGGTAATCTCATCACCTCTTCTACCATCTCCTCTGGTAGAGCCTCTTAAAAAGTTCCCATCCTCATACAACAAGGAAATAGAAACTCCATCTATTTTTAGCTCCACTACGTACTCAAAATCTTCTCCCGGAAGTTCCCGATGAAGCCTGCGCTCAAATTCCCCGATCTCTTCCTCAGAATAGGTGTTTTCCAGACTTAACATAGGAATAGGATGTTCCACAGTAGGAAATCCTTCCACCGGCATACCACCAACTCTTTGCGTAGGAGAGGTAGGACTCTGGAGAGATGGATGCATCTCTTCTAGCTTCCTCAGCTTCTTTACCAGTTGATCATACTCATAATCAGAGATTTCGGGATCGTTTTCCACATAATACCTGTAATCATGGTGATGAATTTCCTCACGTAGTTTCTCCACCTTTCTCCTTATCTCATGACTAATCATCTTCTAAATCCTGGGGTCAGGTCTCAACATTTGACATTCAGCAATCTATTTTCCATAATCTTAAGATTTTTATCTTATCTTTATCTTTATCTTTTTCTTTTTCTTTTTCTTTTTTCTCAAGATCTCAATCACTTTGACTATCCATCGTTACGCCTATTCTGCGGATGAACTTTCTGGCAATTTCTCATGTCAATCAAAAATCTTTGGTTGAATGTCAAATGTTGAGACCTGACCCCTTTTTCCTTTTTATAACTATTCTCACAAATTTCCTTTTGCCCACCTGTAAGACATGTTTATCGCCCGGGCAGATCTCCAAATTAATGTCTTCCACTTTTTTCCCGTCCCATCTTACTCCTCCCTGTTCAATCAGACGACGAGCCTGCGAACTACTTCTTGCCAGACCGGTTTGCTGGAGCAGCTTCACTATCCAGATCCTACCTTCCTTCATTTTCTGGCTATCGAGGTAATAGAAAGGAATCTCTTCAGGAATCTCTTTTTTCCCAAAAACAGTCTCAAACCTTTCTTCTTCAGCCTCTGCCGAGGATCTATCATGATAAAAGCTAACGATTTCCTTAGCTAAATCTTTCTTAATAATTTTGGGATGAAGTTTTCCTTCTTGAAGCTGTGATTCTTTCAACCCGATCTCTTCATCGCTTAAAAGGGTAGCCAGTCTGAAATACCTGAATACTAGATCATCGGGTAGGGACATAATCTTACCATACATCTCCTGCGGAGATTCGGTGATCCCGATGTAGTTACCCAGACTTTTGCTCATTTTCTCCACGCCGTCCGTTCCCTCAAGGATGGGCATAGTAATTATAATCTGAGGAGGTTGTCCGTAGGACTTTTGTATCTGTCTTGCTAAAAGCAGATTAAACTTTTGGTCTGTCCCCCCTATCTCTATATCCGCTTTCAAGGCCACTGAATCATAAGCCTGCATTAAAGGATACATAAATTCGTGCAGACCTATGGGATAATTTTCTCGATATCGTTTATGGAAATCATCTCTTTCCAGCATTCTGGCAACAGTATAGTGAGAGGCTAGCCTTAGGACACGTGAAAAATTCATCCTGCTTAGCCACTCAGAGTTGAATAACACCTTAGTTTTGGCAGGATCAAGAATCTTGAAAGACTGATGTTGGTAAGTTTTAGCATTGGCCATTATCTGGTGACTGGACAAAGGTCTTCTGGTCTTAATCCTTCCACTGGGATCCCCCACTCTGGCCGTAAAATCTCCAATTAAGAGAATGACCTGGTGTCCCAGATCTTGAAAGCACCTTAATTTAAGAAGAATAACACTGTGTCCTAGATGGATATCGGGAGTGGTAGGGTCGACCCCAAACTTTATCTTTAGGCACCCTTTATTCTTTATCCTCCTCAGGAGGTCTCTTTCCTGAATGATCTCCACTGTATTTCTTTTTATTAGCTTAAGCTGTGCTTCTGCACTCATAATCTTTCCCTTTCATTAAGCTGCAAAACGAACTTAGCTTCCGGTATCTGGCGAGTAAGAATTTTTATAATCTTATCCGATAGGTCGGACAAAGAAGAAAATCTATCTCTATCCAGCCAGATTATTCGATCATCTCGTCTGAACCAATTAAGTTGACGCCTGGCAAATCTTCTGGTATCCCGTTTAATCAATCTTATGGCTTCTTCTCTTGAACATTTTCCCTTTAAATACTCCACAATCTGTCGGTAACCCAGCCCTTGCATGGAGGGAAGATCTTCCGTATACTCTCTAGCTAGAAGGTTTTTAACCTCCTCGATCAATCCTCCTTTTATCATCTCATCTACCCGCAGGTCAATTGAACGATAGAGAGATTGCCTTTCTCTCTTCAAGCCAATTATAACCGTTTTATCTAAGGGGCCGGGAGACTCTCTTTGATAGGAAGAAATAGTCTTACCCGAAAGGTAGTAGACTTCTAGAGCCCTGACAATTCTTCTTTGATCGTGTGGATGTAGACGAGAAGCCGTCGCCTGATCTATCCGCTCCAGCTCTCGGTACAAAGTTCCCTCGCCCTCGGTTTTCTCTCTTTCTTTTAACCTTCTCCTCAAGGTCCAATCTGTCCCCGGACCGACAAACAGCCCATCAATCACGGCCTTTATATAAAGCCCACTGCCACCCACCAAGATAGGTAGCTTATCCTGGGTCTGAAGTCTTTGAATAGTAGCCGCGGCACGGGATTTGAAGTCAGCCACGTTAAAGATCTCATCAGCAAAAACTATATCTATAAGATGGTGGGGAGCCTTCATTAGCAGGTCAGCGGAGGGCTTGGCCGTGCCAATATTCATCCCCTTATAAACCTGGCGCGAATCAGCAGAAATTATCTCTCCCTTGATTTTCTGCACCAGGTTTACGGCTATCTCAGTCTTCCCCACCCCTGTTGGTCCCACAATTACTAAAAGAGCATCTAGCAAGAGATAACTTTCCCTTTCAGAGCCCAACAGCCAGCTTTATCTATCTCTATCCAGATAAACCTGCCTATTAGATTTTTTCCTCCCGGGAATATAATTATCTTATTTCCTCTGGTTCTCCCTTCAACCTCATCAGGATTCTTTTTTGAAATTCCCTCTACCATAACCTCAAACTTTCTCCCCACTAGAGATTTATTTTTCTTAAGAAGAATTGCCTGTTGAAGCTCAATTAGTCTTCTTAATCTCTCCCCACTAATTTCTGCAGGAATCCTTTCCTCTAACTGGGCTGCTTCAGTCCCTCTAAGAGGAGAATAACAGAAAGTAAAAGCGCCGTCAAAGCCAACTGTTTCTACTAACTCCAGAGTATCTCGGAAATCTTCTTCCTCCTCTCCGGGAAATCCTACGATAATATCGGTAGTGAGAGTTGTCTCAGGAATTGCCTTACGGAGCTTATCCACCAGATTTTGGTAATGCTCTCTAGTATAGCCTCTCTTCATCCTCGACAAAATCTTATTAGACCCTGATTGAACAGGTAGATGAAGATGCTCGCAGACCTTATCCAGACGAGCCATTTGATCAATTAATTTATCACTGAGATCCTTGGGATGGGAGGTAGTAAATCTTATTCTTCTTATACCCTTTACTCGGTTAACCTGGATCAGAAGGTCAGCAAAGTCTTGATCGCCACTCAAATCTTTACCATAAGAATTTACATTCTGTCCCAGAAGATTTATCTCTTTGTATCCTTGGCGAGAAAGTTCTTCAACCTCCTTTAAGATATCATTGGGGAGTCTGCTTCTTTCCCTTCCCCGCACATAAGGAACATTGCAATAGGAACAGAAATTATTGCAGCCTCTCATTATAGAAATAAAAGCACTGAATTTGCTCTTTCTCAGTATGGGGAGACCTTCAGGAATTGCTCTATTCTCCTCTGCCCTGACTACTCTAGTACATCTTTTCTTAACTTGCTTCTCCCGATTATCATTGCCTGAAATTTCTTTCAATACCTCGGGCAACTGGTAAAAGTTGGAAGTACCTAAAATAAAATCTAGATAGGGCGCTCGCCTTAGAACATCCTCTGGGTCTTTCTGTATCAAGCATCCGCATAGACCCAAAACAAGATCAGGCTTTTTTCCCTTGAGCTTCCTTAACTCTCCCAACCTACTATAAATTCTATGCTTAACTTTCTCCCGCACATAGCAGGTATTAAGAATAATTATCTTGGCTTCCTCGAGATTATCCGTCAGATGATAGCCGCTATTATTCAGTAGGCCAGCCATAATCTCAGAATCATACTCATTCATCTGACATCCGTAAGTCCTGATATAGACTTTGGGAGAATTCTTGCTGTAGTTATGCTCTTTGTTTTTCATCTATCTCCAACAGCTTTCTTCCTTTATTATATTTGTATCCATAAGGCGCATATCTTGCCCCTTGCCAATTACCTTATTGCACACTCTCTTAACCATACCCGGAAATACTCGTTCTGCTATCCTATTCCTTTCAAACTCTGCAAAACTCCCCAACTGCTGAAACATTAGTTTCCCTGCTGATTTTGCAGTATCGAAAGTCTCAGTGGCAGACTTGAAACCAACCCCATAAGAAGATAGTTCATCAATAAGATTAAGCAAATCCTTAAGATTTCTGCTGAATCTATCTAGGTTATAAACCAAAACTAAATCAAATCTCTTCTTCTTAGCATCTTTAAGGAGTTCTTTTAAGGCAGGTTTATCTTTAATATAACCACTTATGTCATGGTCGTGTAAAGTTTAGTGTGTAAATTATCTGAAGTTCTTCATTGGCTTAGTC